>NZ_JBIARQ010000008.1:167436-335087 GCF_042890065.1 Streptomyces sp. NPDC002328
CGGTGTGCGCCCGCGTCGGCCTTTGCCGGTGTCTGCGCCGGTCTGACACGTCGGCCTCCGTGGACGTCCGCCCCTGTCCGAGCTGGTCCGGCACGCCCCCGCCTGCGCCGGTGTGCGCCCGCGTCGGCCTTTGCCGGTGTCTGCGCCGGTCTGACACGTCGGCCTCCGTGGACGTCCGCCCCTGTCCGAGCTGGTCCGGCACGCCCCCGCCTGCGCGGGTGTGCGCCCGCGTCGGCCTTTGCCGGTGTCTGCGCCGGTCTGACACGTCGGCCTCCGTGGATGTCCGCTCCTGCCCCCGCCCGGTCTGACACCGCCGGTGTCCGCCCGCGCCGGTGTCCGCCCGCGCCGGTTCCCGCCCGTGCCGGCGCTCGCCGGTGTCTGCGCCGGTCTGACACGTTGGCCCCCGTGGATGTCCGCTCCTGCCTCCGCCCGGTCTGACACGGCCGGTGTCCGCCCGCGCCGGTTCCCGCCCGTGCCGGCGCTCGCCGGTGTCCGTGCCGGTCTGACACGTCGGCTGCCGCCGGTGTCCGTCTGCGCCGGGTCTGACGCGGCCGGTCCGCGCTGGTGTCCGCCCCCCGCCGCTGTCCGCCCGTACGTCGGTCTGGCACGTCGGTCTCCGTGGAGTCCGAGTCCGCCCCTGCCTGCTGCGCCGGTCCGGCAGGTGGGCCTGCGTAGAGGTCTGTTCGCCTCTGCCTGCGCCGGTCCTGAGCCGGCCGGTCCGACACGGCCGGTCCCGCACGCGCCGACGTTCGCCGCTCGCGTCGGGCCCCGCCTGGTGTCCGTGCCGGTCTGATACGGCCGGCCTCCACCGTTGTCCGCTTGTGCCGGTCTGGCACGTTGGCCCCGGTAGATGTCCGCCCCTGCCCACGCCTGGTCTGACGCGGCCGGTTCCCGCCCGCGCCGCTCTGGCATGTCGCCCCCCCCGCCCGTGCCGGTCCTCGCCGGTGTCCGTGCCGGTCTGACACGTCGGCTGCCGCCGGTGTCCGCCTGCGCCGGGTCTGGCACGGCCGGTCCGCGCTGGTGTGGCGTCCTCGCCGGTCCGCTCCGGTGTGCGCGTGCGCCGGTCAGGCACGTCGGTCCCCGCCGGAGTCAGCCCCGCGCTCCGGTCTGGCACGCGGGCCTTTGCAGAGGTCCGCTCCTGCCTGCGTCGGTCTGACGTGGCCGGCCCTTGTCCGGGTCCGTCCGTGCCGCCTCTGGCGCGGACGGACCTCATCCCGGGGGCGGTGCCCGTGCGGTGTCCGGCGGGTCCGGCTCCCGCCGGGGCGTCGGGGCTGGCGGATGGGTTGACCGGCCCCCGGCCCCTCGCCCCGGCTCTCGGCCCCCCGGGCCCTCGCCCCCGGCCCCGGCCTGGCCTGGCCCTTCGGCCCCTGGTCCTCGGTCCCTCGGTCCCTCGGTCCCCGGCCCCGGCCCCGGCCCCGGCCCCGTGGGCCTTGGCCCCGGCCCCTTGGTTTTCTGGCCCTGGCCCCCGGTCCCTTGGTCTCTGGCACCCGGTCCTCTGGCACCCGGTCCTCTGGCACCCGGTCCTCTGGCCCCGGTCCGGGCCCTGGCCCCGGTCCTTTTGGGCCCCGGCCCCCTGGCCTTCGGCCTCGGCCTTCGGCTCCGGGGCGCCCGGCCCCCTGGCACCCGCGCACCCGGTTTCCCGGCCGGGGCCCGGCTTTCGTGGCCGGGGGACTGAAGGCCAGAGGGCCGGGGGGGGCGAGGGCCGCCGGCGGGCGGTCGTGCTGCTCAGGCCGGGGCGGGCGCCTGCGCCGGTGCGGAGGCGGAGGCGGGGGCGGGGGCGGGCGCCTGCGCCGGTGCGGGGGCGGGGGTGAGGGTGAGGGTGGAGGTGAAGACGAGGGTGTCGTTCTGGCGGGCGGTCACCAGGAGGCGGGGGGCGCCGTCGGGGTGCGGGGGCAGGGAGCAGGCCTCGATGGTGCAGGGGGCGTCGAGTTCGGCGTAGCGGGCGAACTCGCCGGTGACGGCGACCGGCAGGCAGGGGCGGCCCAGGAACGCGGCCGCGGCCTGGCGGGCGGCCTCCAGCAGGACCATGCCCGGCACGTGGTCGCAGGGGTGGTCGAAGAGCACGGGGTGGCGGGTGTCCACCCGCAGCTGCCAGCGGCCCGGCCCGCCCGCGGCGGGGGACAGCACGACGTCGCTGGCGCAGACCCGCCCGACCTCGCCCGGCGCCACCGGGATCGCCGGCGCCAGCGGGACGAGGCCGTCCCCGGCGCGGGCGCGCAGGCGCCGGTAGACGGCCGGAGCGGTGCAGCTGAAGGTCGCCCCGCCGGTCGCGGCGACCTCCCCGTCGCGGCGGATCACCGCCTCGTAGTGCAGCCCCGCCAGCCGCCCGCCCCGCCGCCGGACGTCCGTGCACACCACCGTGATGTCCAGCGCCGCCGGCGTGGCCGCCACGCGCAGCTGCTCGGGCCGCACCCCGACCGTGAGGTCGAACATCAGGAACTGGTGGCCGAGCGGGACGCCGAACTCCGTGTGCGCCAGCAGGATCCCGGCCTGCCGGATCGTCTCGGCCACCAAAAGCGGGTCGTGGCAGCCCTCGACGGCGGCGAAGAACCCGTGCCGCCGGGGCCACTGCGCCGCCACCGCGAAACGGGACTCCTCCAGACGCTCCCAGCCGGTCAGCATCACCTCCGCCACACTGGCGCGGTGGACGAACTCCCTGGGCACCGTGGTGGTCAGGGACGGACCGCGCGGCGCCGTGACGAACGCCGGCGCCTCGTGGCCGTTCTCGCGGTGCGGTGTGCCGGGCGCCGGACGCTCGGCACGGAAAGTGCTCGCAGACATGGCTGTTCCCCCTGAGCCCGCATGGGGCGTGAAGTCGACGTGTGGGTCGCTCAGGCCAGTGAAGATACATACCATCCGGTTTAAATTTCCAGCGGTAGGAATCATTCCGGCTGCCCCCGTTTGCGGAGAGAACCGTTCCGCTCCGCCGCCGCCCCCGCCCGCCCCGCCGCACCGGCGGGCCGACCTCGGCCTTTGCCGCCCCACAGCAGCCGAGCACGGCCCCCGGCCGGGACCAGGACGGGATGCGGGCCACGCCCCGGACGGGTCCCGGCCGCACCCCGGGCGGGCCCCGGGGCGGGCCGGACGGGCGCCGCGTCGAGCGCGCCCAAAGCCGTCCTTGAGCCCCCTGGCCCACCGTTTCCCCAGGCCAACGACGGAAAGGACCGGACCGATGGAACACGCACGAGCCCTGCTGCGCGTGGAGCGCGGGCAGGCCCGCGAAGAGGAACTGGCCGCACTCACGGCGGTGCTGCTCGCCCTGCGGAGCCGCGCCCCGGCCGCGGAAGGCACCCGGCCGCCGGCCGCCGCCCCGCGCTGGTGGAGCCGGCCCGACGACTACGCCGCCCCCGGCAGCTGGCGCTGAACGGCGGACCCCGGCCCGCCCGCCCCACCCCACACCTGTAAACCGCGCCAGCGGTTTGTTAACATGATCTCCATGGCCGCGGCGGGACCCCTTCTCCGGCCCCCGTCCCGTCCCAGGAAGGGACCACACATGGCGAGGACGACGGCCCCCACGCCGGCCAAGACGACCACCCCCGCACGGACCCAGACGACCGCCCCTGTGCCGGCCGAGACGGCCGCCCCCGCACGGGCCGAGGCGGCGGCCCCCGCACGGGCCGAGACCATCGCCCCCGTGCCGACCGGGACGGCCGCCCCCGTACGGGCCGAGACGGTGGCCCTCGTGCCGACCGGGACGGCCGCCCCTGTACGGGCCGAGGCGGCGGCCCCCGTACGGGCCGAGACGGCGGTCCCTGCGCCGACCGGGACGCCCGCCCCCGCGCCGGCGAGAACGACCGCCCCCGCCACGGCGGGTGTGACCGCCCCCGCGCCGGACGCGCCGGGGCCGACGGAAACACCCGACGCACCGGACGCGACGAAAGCGACGGGCGCGCCGGAAACACCGGGGGCGCCCGAGATACCGGGCGCGCCGCAAACACCGGACGCGCCGCAAGCACCGGCAGCGTCCGCCCCCCGCCCGGCAGGAGCAACGTCCGCCCCCCGCCCGGCAGAAGCTCCCGCCCCCCGCCCGGCAGGAGCAGGGTCCGCCCCCCGCCCGCCGGGAGCGGCGTCCGCCCCCCGCCCGCCGGGAGCGGCGTCCGCCCCCCGCCCGCCGGGATCGTCCGGTCTGCGCGGGCGGGTGGCGCAGCTGCATGCGATCCGTGCGCAGGCGCTGGCCGGACCGGACGCGAAGGCGAGCGCGGCGCAGCACGCCCGGGGCAAGCTGACCGTGCGGGAGCGCATCGGACTGCTCCTGGACTCCGGGTCCTTCCGCGAGGTCGAGCAGCTGCGCCGGCACCGGGCGACCGGCTTCGGCCTGGAGGCCAAGAAGCCCTACACCGACGGCGTCGTCACCGGCTGGGGCACGGTCGAGGGCCGCACCGTCTTCGTCTACGCCCACGACTTCCGCATCTTCGGCGGCGCGCTGGGCGAGGCCCACGCCACGAAGATCCACAAGATCATGGACATGGCCATCGCGGCCGGCGCCCCGCTGGTCTCCCTCAACGACGGCGCCGGCGCCCGCATCCAGGAAGGCGTCTCCGCGCTGGCCGGCTACGGCGGCATCTTCCAGCGCAACACCCAGGCCTCCGGCGTCATCCCGCAGATCAGCGTGATGCTCGGCCCGTGCGCCGGCGGCGCGGCCTACAGCCCCGCCCTGACCGACTTCGTCTTCATGGTCCGCGACACCTCGCAGATGTTCATCACCGGCCCCGACGTCGTCAGGGCCGTCACCGGCGAGGAGATCACCCACAACGGCCTCGGCGGCGCCGACGTGCACGCCGAGACCTCCGGCGTGTGCCACTTCGCCTACGACGACGAGGAGACCTGCCTCGCCGAGGTCCGCTACCTGCTCACCCTCCTGCCGCAGAACAACCGCGAGAGGCCGCCGCGCGCCGACTGCGCCGACCCCGCCACCCGGCGCGGCGAGGCCTTGCTCGACCTGGTCCCGGCCGACGGCAGCCTCCCCTACGACATCACCGCCGTCATCGAGGAGATCGTCGACGACGGCGAGTACCTGGAGGTCCACGAACGCTGGGCCCGCAACATCGTCTGCGCCCTGGCCCGCCTGGACGGCGAGGTCGTCGGCATCGTCGCCAGCCAGCCCCGGGTCCTGGCCGGCGTCCTCGACACCGAGGCCGCCCAGAAAGCCGCCCGCTTCGTGCAGACGTGCGACGCGTTCAGCATCCCGCTGGTGACCCTGCTGGACGTCCCCGGCTTCCTGCCCGGCGTCGCCCAGGAACACGGCGGCATCATCCGCCACGGCGCGAAACTCCTCTACGCCTACTGCGACGCCAGCGTGCCCCGCATCTCCCTGATCCTGCGCAAGGCCTACGGCGGCGCCTACATCGTCATGGACAGCCGCTCCGTCGGCGCCGACCTCGCCTACGCCTGGCCCGCCAACGAAGTCGCCGTCATGGGCGCCGAAGGCGCCGCCGACGTCGTCTTCCGCCGTCAGATCGCCGCCGCCGAGAACCCTGAGGCCATGCGCGCCCGCATGGTCGAGGAATACCGCGCCGAGCTGATGCACCCCTACTACGCGGCCGAACGCGGCCTGGTCGACGACGTCATCGACCCCGCCGAGACCCGCGAGACACTCATCCGCTCGCTGGCGATGCTCCGGTCCAAGCACGCCGCCCGCCCCTCCCGCAAACACGGCAACCCCCCGCAGTGAACGACACCGACCGGCCCCCCGCGCCCCGCCGCACGCACCCCCGGCCCGGGAGCGCCACGGGAGCGGGAGCGGCCAGGAGACGAGCGATGGTCAAGCAGGAGCGCGCGGCCCGTACCCGGCAGGCGCTGATCCGCGCCGGGGCGCAGACGTTCGCCCAGGAGGGCTTCGCCCCCTCCTCGCTGTCCAGGATCAGCGCCCGCGCGGGCGTCAGCAACGGCGCCCTGCACTTCCACTTCGAGAGCAAGAAAGCACTGGCCCTCGCCGTCGAGGCACAGGCCCTCCACACCGTGCGCCAGATCGTCGACGACGCCCGCACCGCGGACGGCGGCCCCCTCCAGGCCCTCGTCGACGCCACCCACGCCCTGACCGCAGCCCTCGCCGACGACGTCGTCGTCCGCGCCGGCTTCGCCCTCGGCGGCGCCCCCGGCCGCGACCCCGCCCCCTCGCTGCGCGGCGAATGGCAGCGCTGGGTCGAACAGACGCTGCGGCACGCCGACGCCGACGGCTGGCTCGCCCCCGGGATCTCCCCCGACACCGCCGCCTGCGCCGTCGTGGCCGCCGTCGTCGGACTCGAAACCCTGGGCGGCCAGGACCGCACCTGGCTGTCCGAACACAAGGTCACCGCCCTGTGGAACCTCCTGCTCCCACGGCTGACCCGACGCCACACCCTGCTGACCCCCCAGGCCCGCACCACGACGTGACACAGCCGCACCACCCGCACGGCCCGCACGGGGGAGGGGGAGAGGAAAGGGGGGAGAGGACCCGCGGAAACCGCCGGACCACCGAAACAGACCGTACCGCCCGGTCTCTTTCCCCTTCCCGCCCACGGCGCCTGCGGCTCCCCTCCGGGGCCGCCCCTCCCTCTCCCGCCCGGCCCCGGCCTGGACGAAACCCCGGGAAACCGGGCGCAGTCGGGGCACCCGGGGGAGCCGTCCGAGAGCGCCCGGGAGTGCCCGGGAGTACTCGGGGTGCGGCCGGGGGAGGCTCTCGCCCAGAAAAAACAGCGGAGACGGTTTCATATTGACAAACCGCCTGGCCTGTTTTTTACTGGGGTTCATGCCGACCACGGCTCCGCCAGGACCAGACGTCAGACGGCTCACGACCCACCTCATGCACGGATAGGGGAGACGGCATGGACATCGCAGTACTGGGCGCGCTGGACGTCAGGGAGAACGGGGTGTCGGTGACGCCGACGGCGCCGAAGCCGCGCCAGGTCCTCGCGCTGCTCGCCCTGCACGCCGACCAGGTGTTACCGGTCGCCGCGCTGATCGAGGAACTCTGGGGCGAGCGCCCGCCGCGCAGCGCCCGCACCACCTTGCAGACCTATGTGCTGCAACTGCGCGAGCACATCTCCGCCGCGCTGGAGCGGGACGCGCACGGCGCCCCGGCGCGCACCGCCAAGGACGTGCTCGTCACCTCCCCGGGCGGATACCTGCTCGCCGCCTCGGGCGGCGCCAGCGACGTCCGCGAGTTCGAGCGGCTGGCCGGCCTGGGCTACCGGGCCATGGACGCCGGCGACTTCGCGGGCGCCGCCCGCCGGCTGCGCGACGCCCTCGCCCTGTGGACCGGCTCCGCGTTCGCCGACGTGCAGACCGGGACGCTGCTGGAGATGGAGAGCCGACGGCTGGAGGAGACCCGGCTGTGCGCCCTCGACCAGCGCATCGAGGCCGACCTGCGGCTCGGCCGCGACCGCGAGCTGCTGGGCGAGCTCACCGTCCTGGTCAGCCGCTACCGCACCCACGAGAACCTGCACGGCCAGTTCATGCTGGCCCTGCACCGCTGCGGCCGCCGCAGCGAAGCCCTCGACGTCTACCAGCGGCTGCGCACCGCCCTGGTCCGCGAACTCGGCCTCGAGCCCAGCGCCGGACTGCGCCGGCTCCAGCGCTCGATCCTGGTGGCCGGCCCCGAGACCCCCGACACCCCCGCCGGCGACGGCGGACGCCTCACCCGCGTCGGCTGACCCGCCCGCCGCACCAGGCGCGGGACACACTCCCCAACACCCCAGGAGGGAGGCCGCAGATGCAGGCCAGGTCGGAGAAGACGCGGCGCAGACTCATGCAGGCGGGCGCGCACATGTTCAACCAGAACGGCTACTCCAGCGCGACCCTCGGACAGATCGCCCAGGCCGCGGGCATGACCAAGGGAGCCCTCTACTTCCACTTCGCCTCCAAGGACGGCCTCGCCGACGCCGTGCAGCAACAAGGACACGACGCGCTGCGCGCCTTCGTCCGCCGCCAGCACCACGCCCGGACACCGCCGGTGCAGGCGCTCATCGACCTGACCCACTGGCTGGCACGGACCCTGTGCGAGGACCCGGTCGTCCGGGCCGCCTTCCGCATCAGCCGCGACAGCACCCGCCGCCGCCCGCCCGCCGCCGACTTCCGCCAGGCCTGGACCGACGAGGCGCTGCGCCTCATCGACCGCGCCCGCGCCACCGGAGACCTGCGCGAGCACCACACCGCCGCGCACGGCCCCGGCACCCTGCTCTCCGCCGCCCTCACCGGCATCGGAGCGCTCTGCGGCGACGGCGCCCACTGCCCCCGGCTGCGGGAGACGATCGGCGCGCTGTGGCACTGCCTGCTGCCCGCCCTCGTCCCGCAGGACCACACCGCCCGCTACGACGTCCACGCCCTCACCCTGCCCCCGCCCCAGACCTCAACGACCACGACAGCCACGACGGTTTGACGGCCTGAGCTGCCTGACGGCCTGGGCGGTGACGGTCCCGTGCCCGGGGCCCGCCCGCACCCCGCATTCCGTACCCCGCAGTCCGCCTCCCGCGGCCCGTGCTGCCCCGCCGTGCACCTTCTTCCTGCCCGTCCGCCGCGCCGGACCGTCGGCCACGGACCCTTCCCGGAGCCACGCCATGCTTTTCGACAGCCCGACGCCCGCGCCCGCAGGCCCCGCCGCGCCGTCCGCCGGCCTCCTGACCGATCTCGTGGACACGCTCGCCGCCGTGCTGCGGCTGCGGCCCGACGCGATCGACCCCGAGCAGACGTTCCGGTCGCTGGGCCTGGACTCCCTGCCCACCGTCGAGTTCGTCGCCGCCGTCAACGCCCGCCACACGACGGCGATCAAGGCCGACGCCCTCTTCGACCACCCCACCCCCCTCGCCTTCGCCCGGCACGTGGCACGTGAGCGGGGCACGCCCGGCGAAGCGCCGCCCGCCCCGACGACCCCCGCCCCCGCCCCCGCGCCCGCGCCTGCGGCGGCCCGCCCGCCGGGCCGCGCGGCGGGAGCCGTCCTGGACGTGCTGTGCGAGGAACTCGCCCGCATCGTGTGCTGCGACCCGTGGGACATCGACACCACGGCCGCCTTCCACCTCCTCGGAGTGGACTCCATCCTGGGCGCGCAGTTCGTGGCGACCGTCAACCGCCTCTACGGCCTGCGCGAACGGCCCGCCACGCTCTACGACCACGCGAACCTCACCGCGATGGCCGCCCACATCGCCGCCACCGCCCCCGCCCCCGCCCACAGTCACGTGCAGGTCCCGGCGTCCGGTGCGGCCGGCCTGGGCGACCTCCTCGACGCGGTGCGCGACGGCCGGATCTCCGTCGACGAGGCGCTCGGCCTGCTGCCCCGGCGCAGCTGAACGGCCGCAGACGATGGACGAACGCGAGATCCTCACCCGCTTCAAGGCCGGAACCCTCGACCGCGAACAGGCCACCCGCCTGCTGACACAGCCGGCGGGGGAGCGGTGCGGTGCGGGCGACGGCAGCACTGCGGGCGACGGCGCGGGCACCGGCGGCGTGACCTGCGGGCGCCGTACCGAGCCCGCACCCGGGCCTGCGCCCGCATCCGCCTACGAGCCCGCCCCTGCCCCCGCACTCGTATCCGCTCCCGAGCCCGCGGCCCCGCCCGCACCCGTACCCGCACCGGTGCCCGAGCCCGCGCCCGCCCCTGGACCCGGGCCCGCATCCGTCCCCGCTCCCGACCCCCCGTCGGACGGCGGTGTCCCCGACGACGACGGCGGCGGTTACGCCGTCGTCGGTCTCGCCGGGCGCTACCCGCTGGCGTCCGACCTGGACGCCTACCGGGACAACCTCCGCGCCGGCCGTGACACCTCCCGTCCGGGGCCGCCCGCCGACCGGCCCGGCCGGCCCGTGCTCGCCCCGGCCGAGCGCGGGCATTTCCTGGACGGCGTCGCCGAGTTCGACGCGGAGTTCTTCGGGCTCACTCCCGCCGAGGGCGCCCTGATGGACCCGCAGGAGCGGCTCTTCCTGGAGACCGCCTGGGAGGCGCTGGAGGACGCGGGCTGCACCGGAGCCCGGCTCGACGCCCTGACCGGCCCGGACGGCGTCCCGCGCGCGGTCGGGGTGTTCGTCGGGGTCAGCGCCCGCGACTACGCGCTGCTCACCGCCGACGCCTCCCGCTCCGGCGGCCCCGGCATCGCCCGGAGCGGGCACTGGAGCCTGCCCGCCAGACTGGCCGCGCTCCTGCGCCTGAGCGGCCCCGGCCAGGCCGTCGACACCGCCGAGTGCTCGGCCCTGACCGCGCTGCACCTCGCCGTCCAGGCACTGCGCCGCGGCGAGTGCGCCGCAGCCGTCGTCGGCGGCGTCGAACTGCTGCTGCACCCCTCACGGGCCCGCCCCGCGGCCGGCGAGGGCATCGGCGCGGCGGTCGTCAAACCGCTGCGCCGGGCGCTCGCCGACGGCGACCGGGTGCACGCCGTGATCCGCTCCACCTCGGCCGGCTTCACCCCGCCCCCCACCACCCCCACCCACACCCCGGTGCCCGTGCCGGTGCCTGCGGCCGGCCTGCACGAGACCCGCCCGGCGACCGTGCGCCGCATCGGCGACGCCGGAGCGGCCACCGGCATCGCCGCGCTCACCGCCGCCGTGCTCCAGCTCGGCCACGCCTTCCTCGCCCCCGCACACGACGGGGCCGCCGCCCGGCCCTGGCCCAGGCCCCGCGACGGACAGGGACGCGAACAGCCCCGCACCGCCACGGCCGAGGTGACCTGCGCCGGCTTCACCGCGCACACGCTCCTCCAGGAGCACATCCCGCCCCAGCCCCTCCCGGTGCGCCCGGCGCCGGCCGGCGGCGACACCGCCGGCCGCGAGGAACTGGTCCTGCTGTCCGCCCCCACGCCCGGCCACCTCCGCGCCACCGCCGCCCGCCTCGCCGACTGGCTCTCCCGGCCCGCACGAACCCCCGACGACAGCGACGACAGCGACGGCGACGACGGCGGCGACGACGGCGGCGAGGGCGGTCACGGCGGTGGCGATGACGGCGGCGAGGGCGGTCACGGCGGTGGCGATGACGGCGGCGGGGGCGGGGGCGGTGACGGCGGGGGAGGGCGGCTGCTCGCCGACGTCGCGCGCGCCCTGCGCACCGGCCGCGCCGCCCAGCCCTGCCGGCTCGCGCTGCTCGTCACCGACCTGCCCGCGCTGACCGCCGCCCTGCACCGGTTCACCGAAACCCCCACCCCCGACGACACCACCGCCACCGCCACCGACACCACCGATGTCGGTGATGGTGTGCGCTACGCCGACCTGCGCGGGCACGGCGGCGATCCGCTGGCCCTGGGCGCCGTGCCGGAGACCCGCCCCTACCTGGCCGCGCTGCGCCGCGGCGGACGTCTCGAACAGCTCGCCCGGCTGTGGCTGTCCGGGCTCGACGTCGACTGGGCCGCCCTGGAGCCCCGCCCCGCCCGGCCGCCGGCGGCGCCGCCGCCGTCGGTGTTCCTGCGCCGCCCGCTGTGGCTGGACGAGCCGGGCCCGGCCGCCGCCCCGCGAGCGCCGGAGCGGGCCGGATGACCGGCCCGCCCGAGCCGGTGAAACTGTGGTTCTGCCCCAACGACGCGCTCGCCCCGGGCACCGCCGCGACCCTGGCCGCGCACTGGCTGGACGAGCACGAACGCGAGATCGCGGGCCGTTTCCTCTTCGAACGCGACCGCCGCCAGTACCTCGTCGCCCACGCCCTCGTGCGGCGCGTGCTGGCGCTGGAGAGCGGCGTGCCGGAGGCGGAGGCGGTCATCTGGCGTTCCGCCCGCGGCCGACCGTTTCTGCACCGGCCGCCCCGGGGACTGCCGCGCGGCGGCCGCGACCTGGACTTCAACCTCTCCCACTCCCACGGCCACAACCTGCTCGGCGTGGTGCGCCGGCACCGGATCGGCGTGGACGTGGAACGGCTCGACCGCGGCGAGCAGGGCTTCGACGCCGTCGTGGCGTCCTTCGCCCGCGACGAGCGGCGCTGGGTGGCGCAGGCGGTGCCGGGCCGGGCCCGCGCCCGCAGGCTGCTGCGCCTGTGGACGCTGAAGGAGGCCTACTCCAAGGCCCGCGGGCTGGGCCTGGCGCTGCCCTTCGACTCGTTCTCCTTCACCCTGGCCGACGAGCGCGGGGTGACCGGTTTCCGGCCGCCCGAGGACGACGGCGAACCGCGCTGGCGCTTCGTGGAACTGGAGCCGGCGCCCGACGTGCTGGCCGCGGTGGCCGTCCTGGCCGACCCCGACGCGCCGGACGTCCTGCACCTGCACCACGGGTTCCCCTGGGGCCGGGCCGCCCCGTCGCTGCTGCCCCTGCCCGCCCCCGCCGAACGCTCCGCACCCCCGCCCGCCGGCCCCGCCGGCCCCGCCGGCCCCGCCGGCCCCGCCGGCCCCGCCGGCCCGCTGCCGGCCCCGCCCGGCCCGCCGCCCACCCGCCCCGCACGGCATGGTGAATGGTGAACGACCCGCTCCCCGCCGAGGACGCCGACCGACACCGGACCAGGGGGCGCCGGGCGGAGCGCCCCGCCAGGGCTTCCCCGGCTGCTTCGTTCACCGCGTCGGCAGCGCCGATTCCGCGTGCTGCTTGGCGAGGTTCAGGGTGGCGGTGGAGTTGCGGCCCAGTGCCTGGCGTATGTAGCGGCGGGCCTGCTCCACGGTGGCGTCCTCGCCCAGGACGGTCTTGATGGCCTCCTCCCGCAGGACGACGCTGTGCCGGGAGGTGACGGTCAGCCCCGACCCGTCGGCCACGACCGACCACCGGCCGGTGTGGGCGTGCATCAGCGCCGGCGTGGCGGTCTGCTTGTAGACGATGACGCCGGCCTCGGGGAAGCAGACACGGACCGACTCGGTGGTGTGGCAGGCCCCGTCCGCGGTACGGGTGTCCATCGACATGACCTGCACCCCGGGAGCGTCCTCGGTCACCTCCAGCCGGGTGACGTGCGGGACCAGCCGCGGCCAGTCCGCGACCCGGTGCAGGAAGTCGTAGACCGGCCCGGGCGGGCCCTCGACCCGCACGCTGTCCTCGAAGGACAGCACGAGCTCGTCCAGCCGCGCCCACTGCTGCGCGAGCTCCTTCAGACGCCCGAGCTCCGCCCGGCTGTTGGCGTCGGTGGCCCGGCCGGCCCACTCGGCGTCCTCGGCCCGGCCGTCCGCCACCGTGAAGTCGTGCAGCAGGACCAGCCGGCACGCGCCCGGCCCCCGCTGCTCGACGATCCACGCGCCGCCCATGCCCGTCAGCGGGGCGGCCGGCACCTCCTGGCGGAAGTCGACCCGCCGCCCGGCCGGGTCCAGCCGGCGGCGCGAGGTCCACGACCTGACCTCGCCGTTGGCGATCGCCCACATGCGCAGCCGCTCGTTCGTCCCGTCGAACTCCAGCCGCTCCACATGCACGTTCGGCGGGAAGAACAGCGGCCACTGCACCGTGTCCGAGATCAGCCCGTAGACGACCGCCGCGGGCGCGGCGATCTCCACGTCGTGCGATGTGCGGTGCACCTGTTCAGCCGACACCTTCGGTGTCCCTTCTGTGATGGAAGCCTGACGAAGCCTCGAGGAGGCCTGCGCTGGAAGGGGGGGAGGGGGAGCCCGGGGTCAGAAATTGCCGAGCCCGCCGCAGACGTTGAGGGCCTGCGCCGTGATCGAGGCGGCGCTCTCGGAGGAGAGGTAGCCGACCAGCCCGGCGACCTCCTCGGGGGTGGAGTAACGGCCCAGGGGGATCTTCGCCTCGAACTGCTCCTGCACCTCCTCCTCGGTGCTCTGCCAGGCGGCGGCGTACCCCTGGCGCACCCGCTGCGCCATGGGCGTCTCCACATAGCCGGGGCAGACCGCGTTGACGGTGATCCCGGCGGGGGCGAGCTCCTTGCCGAGGGCCTTGGTGAACCCGACGACGCCGTGCTTGGAGGCGCTGTAGGGGGCGCCGAGCAGCACGCCCTGCTTGCCGGCGGTGGAGGCGATGCTGATGATCCGGCCGTGCGCAACGCCGGTCAGGCCGCCGTGGTTGAGGACCTCGCGGGTGACGAGGAAGACGCTGTTGAGGTTGGTGTCGATGACGTCCTGCCACAGCTCGTCGCTGATGCCGGCGGTCGGGCCGCCGCCGCTGCGGCCGGCGTTGTTGACCAGGACGCCGATGGGGCCGAAGGCCGCCACGGCCGCCGCGACCAGCTCGGTGACCGACTCGCGCGAGCGGACGTCGGCGGCGATCCCGCCGGCCTCCAGGCCCTCCGCGCGCAGATCCCGCACCGTCTGCTCGACCCGCTGCCCGTCGCGTGCGCACAGGAAGACACGGTGGCCGCGCCGGCCCAGCTCCCGGGCCACCTCCAGGCCGATACCGCTCGTCGCGCCCGTCACGAGGGCGACCGGCTTCGTCAGTGTCGTCATCGGTTTCCTTCCCGCTGCGTAGTGCCCCCGACGGTGCCCCACCCCACTCGAGGTCGAACAGAAACCCGCTCGACCCCCCGCCCCGCCCACCCGCCGCCCCCGGCACACACCCCGCCCCGCACACCACGCCCCCCCGCGCGGGAATCGAGGCATCTTCCAACCGCGTGCGACCCGTCCCGGGCAGGGTGGCCCGCGGCCGAACCGAACGAACGGAGACACCATGACGACCGCGACGACCGCGCCCGGGCTCGAGCAGAGCCCCGCCTGGAGCGCCGCGCTGTACGCGCGGGTCCAGCAGTTCTACGCCCGCCAGATGCAGCTGCTCGACCTCGGCGAGGCCGAGCGGTGGGCGCGCACCTTCACCGAGGACGCGACGTTCGCCGTGCCCACCCTGCCCGAGCCGGCCCGCGGCCGGGCCGCCCTCGCCGCCGCCGCGCGGCGGACCGCGGCCGAACTCGCCGCGGCCGGACAGCGCCACCGGCACTTCATCGGCATGCTCGACGTCCGCCCCCGCCCCGACGGCGCCGTCGACGTCCGCTCCTACGCGATCGTCTACGCCTCGCAGACCGGCGGCGCCTCCCAGGTGCACCGCGTGTGCGTGTGCGAGGACGTCCTGCTGCACCAGGACGACGGCGAACTGCGGGTGTCCGCCCGCACGGTCACCCGCGACGACCTCGCCTGAGCACCGCTCCACCGCCGCCCGGCCGCCCCTCCACCCGGCCGGTCCAGCCTCGGCACCACCACCGCACCGCCACCGGATACCACCACTGCCACTGCCACGCACGGGCACTGCCACTGCTACGCACGGGACGGGGCGCCGCCCACCGCCGCACCCCCCTTCCCCCTTTTTTTGCGCACCGCCGCACGAACCGACTGCACACGAACCGACTGCCACCCGATGGGGGTTTTCCCGACATGACGCAGACGACGATCGCCCGACCGGGCGTCTCGGCTCTCCAGCAGGCCGTCCAGGGCGCCGCCGACCGGCTCGTCGAGGCCGGGGCCGCGGGCGTCCAGTTCCGGGTCGCCCGGGGGGAGGAGACCTTCGTGGTGACCTCCGGCATCGCGGAGCTGGGCACCGACCGCCCCGTCCCCCCCGACGGCCGCTTCCGCATCTCCTGCATCACCAAGCCGTTCGTGGCCGTCGTGGTGCTGCAACTGGCCGCCGAGGGCAGCATCGACCTCGACCGCACGGTCGAGAGCTACCTGCCGGGCCTGCTGCCCCACGGCGAGAAGATCACCGTCCGCAACCTGCTCCAGCACACCAGCGGGCTCTACAACTACATGGACTCCTTCCAAAAGCCCGGCGATCGCTTCCTGCGCGACCGCTACAAGCACTACGAGCCCGAGGACCTCATCGCCATCGCCGCCGCCAAGCCGCTGGAGTTCGAGCCCGGCACCAGGTTCGCCTACTGCAACACCAACTACTTCGTCATCGGCCTGCTCATCAAGAAGGCGACCGGCCGCTCCTACCGCGAGGAGATCACCGAGCGGGTCCTGCGGCCGCTGGGGCTGGAGGACACCGTGCTGCCCGGCGACGACCCGCACCTCCCGCAGCCGCACGCCCGCGGCTACATGCAGATCGGCGGCGAGCCCGTCGACGTCACGCTCATGAACCCCTCCGAGGCCGGCTGCGCGGGCGAGATCATCTCCACCACCGCCGACCTGGACACGTTCTTCACCGCGCTGTTCAGCGGCCGGCTGCTGAACGAGCCGGAGTTCACCGAGATGACCACGCCGCTGCCGCCCGAGATGATCGAGAACCTGCCGATGGGCATCGGCTACGGCCTGGGCATCATGAAGCTCGAGAACGACGCCGGCCTCGACCTGTGGGGCCACGGCGCCGGCATCCCCGGCTACGCCACCTTCGCGGCCACCACCCGCGACCTCAGCGCCCGGGTGCAGCTGTCGTTCACGATCGGCGACAAGGACTTCGGGCCGGACGCCGAGCAGGCCGTCATCCGCGGCGTCAACACCGCGCTGTGCTCGTGAGGCCGCGATGACGAATTACGTGGAAAACTCCGTGGGAAACCCCTTGGGAAACTCCGTGGGAAAGGCCGTCATCGTCACCGGCGGCGGCACCGGAATCGGAGCGGCGACCGCCCGTGAATTCGCCGAGGACGGCGCGCACGTCCTCATCGTCGGCCGCAGCGAATCGACGCTCAAGGAAACCGCGGACGGCCATGACCGTATTCGCATTCTCACGGCGGACATTCACGACCACGACGCGCCGGAACTCATCGTCGACACCGCGCTCCGGGAATTCGGCCGCCTCGACGTCCTGGTGAACAACGCGGCCGTCACCGGATTCGCCTCGCTCGACGCCCTGGACCGCGCCTCGGTGCGCACCCAGCTCGGCACCAACCTGATCGCCCCCCTGTTCCTGACCCAGCAGGCGCTGGACGCGCTGGAGGCCACCGGCGGAGTCGTGGTCAACGTCAGCTCCGCCGGCTCCCTCGGCCGCCGGGCCTGGCCGGAGAACTCCGTCTACGGCATGGCCAAGGTCGCCCTCGACTTCCTCACCCACACCTGGGCCGTGGAACTCGCCCCGCGCGGCATCCGCTCCGTCGGGATCGCGCCCGGCGTCGTCGACACCGGCGTCGGGGTGCGCGCCGGAATGCCGCCGCAGGCCTACGAGGCGTTCCTCGGCGAGATGGCGCAGCGCATCCCGGCGGGCAGGGTCGGCCGGCCGCAGGACATCGCCTGGTGGATCGTGCAGCTGACCCGGCCGGAGGCCGCCTACGCCAACGGCACCGTCCTCGCCGTGGACGGCGCCCTGTCCGTGACCTGACACCAAACCGGCAGCCAAGCCCGCCGGCGAAAGGGCGGCCCACCGACCCCACGGTGGCGCCGCCCACACCCACACCCCCCACCGCACCGCCCGCGTGGCCTGTGCCGCCTGCGCTGCTTGCGCCGGCTGTTGCTGCGCGCTGCCCGCGCTGCCCTCCGCGCTGCCTGCGGTGCCGTGGCCTCCGCCGGCGGCGGGGCCGTTGGCCGACGGCCGGCCACCCCGGCCATCGCGCCCCCGGCTCCGCCGGGCACCTCGCCCTGCCGTGCCCCCCGGGCCATCGGCCCCCGGCCGCCGAGCCACCGGGCCCCCGGCCCTCGGCCTTGCCGGGCCCCCGGCCCTCGGCTCTGCCGGGCGCCTTGGCCGCTGGCCGCCGGCCGCCGGGCACCCCGGCCACCGGGCCGCCGGGCCACCGGGTGGGCATCCCGGCCACCGGGCCGCCGGGCCACCGGGCCACCGGGTGGGCATCCCGGCCGCCGGGCCGCCGGGCCACCGGGCCCCGGGCGGGCCCCCGGCCCTGCCGGGCCCTCGGCTCTGCTGGGCACCTCGGCTGTCGGGCCCCCGGCCGCCGGATGCCGCCTCGGCGCCGAGCGCCCCGGCCGCCGAGTGCCGCCTCGGCCGCCGGCATCCCGGCCGTCGGACCCCCATCTCTGCCGGGCCCCCGGCAGCCGGGCACCCCGGCCGCCGGGCCACCGGGCCGCCGGATAGGCATCCCGGCCACCGGGCCCCGGGCGGGCCCTCGGCTCTGCCGGGCCCTCGGCTGTCGGGCATCCCGGCCGTCGGGGCCCCGGTCCTGCCGGGCATCCCGGCCCTCGGACCCCCGGCCCTCGGCTCTGCCGGGCACCTCGGCCGTCGGGCCCCCAGCCACCGGATGCCGCCTCGGCCACCGAGCGCCCCGGCCGTCGGGCCCCCGGGTCCTGCCGGGCCCCCGGCCGTCGGGCCCCCGGCCCCCCGGCCCCCCGGCCCCCCGGCCGCCGGGCCGCCGGCACCGGGTACCGGGCAGCGGCCGGCACCCCGGCCACCGGCCGCCCCGTTACCGGCCGCCCCCGTTACCGGCCGCCCCCGTCACCCCCCCCGTTCAGCGGGCCGCGTGGGCCGTGACGTAGCGGACCGGGACGGCTATGTGGACCAGGCCGTCGGGGCCGCGCAGGGCGTTCAGGGCCGTGGTCAGGCGGGTGCGCAGGGCGGACGCCTCCGCGGGCGGCAGGTGCCGCCACAGCAGGCGCATGCCCTGCGTGTGCGACCAGTCCACCCACGCCTCGCCGGAGCGGGCCGTCATGTCCACCGTCTCGTCGACGACACGGACCTCCTCGAAGCCCGCCCCGTGCAGCGCCGCCGTCAGATCCGCCGGGTCCTCCAGCCAGGAGTGCAGCTGCCGGTGGAGCCGCTCCGGATGCCAGGCGGGCGGCAGATGCTCCAGCAGGGACATCGGGATCAGCGGCGTGAACATCGGCGGCAGGAACGGGAAGGTGT
This sequence comes from Streptomyces sp. NPDC002328, assembly GCF_042890065.1. Lineage (NCBI taxonomy): Bacteria > Bacillati > Actinomycetota > Actinomycetes > Kitasatosporales > Streptomycetaceae > Streptomyces > Streptomyces sp. NPDC002328. Next base: position 185,947 of record NZ_JBIARQ010000008.1, read on the forward strand.
CCCGGCTGAACACCGGGCTGGTGAACGCGATACGGCCGCCGTCGCGCAGCAGCCCCGCGTAACGGGCGAGCGCGGCCCGCGCGTCCGGCAGGAAGATCACGCTGTAGCTGCCGAGCACCAGGTCGAAGGAGCCGGCCGGCAGATCCGGGTGCTCGCCGTCCATCACCCGCACCTCGACGTTGCCGATGCCCTGGCGCGCCGCCTCCCCGGCGGCCTCACGCACCATGGCCTCGGCGATGTCGATGCCGAGCGCGCTGCCGCCCGCCCCGACCAGCCGCGCCGCCGGCAGCAGGGTGGCGCCCAGGCCGCAGCCGACGTCCAGCAGCCGCTGGCCGGGACGCGGCGCGGCCAGCTCCACCAGCCGCGCGCCCATCGGCGTGAAGAACTCCACCCCCAGCCGGTCGTAGGTCGCCGCGGCCCCGTTGAAGGCGGCCGTGACTTCGGTCTTGTAGGTCGCTGTGTCCGTGTCCATGCGCCACATGCTGAAGCCCCCGCCACGCACGCAGCCGGAGAACGCATGGAGGACCGATAGAGCGCCGGTGGACGCCCGCCGCCCGCATTCCTGGAGAGAAAAACGAGCCGGAAATACGTCCCTTGCCCGCCCCCGCCGCCGAACCCCACAATCAAGGGCAGCAGCCGCCGCCGGCGGCCGCCGGGAGGGAATTCGATGAGCAGTCAGACAGCCGCCGTACGCAAAATGATCGACGCATACAACACCGGAAACACCGACGACGTCGCGGAATACATTCACCCGGAATACCTCAACCCGGCGACGATGGAACACATGGACCTGCGCGGCCCCGACTCCTTCGCGATGGCCGTCAAATGGCTGCGCATGACGTTCTCCGAGGACGCCCACCTGGAGGAGGTGCTCCTGGAGGAGCGCGGCGACTGGGTACGGGCCCACCTCGTCCTGTACGGGCGGCACGTGGGGGACCTGGTCGGCATGGCGCCGACCGGCCGCCGCTTCTCCGGCGAGCAGATCCACCTCATCCGCTTCGTCGACGGCAAGATCCGCGACCACCGGGACTGGCCCGACTACCAGGGCACCTACCGCCAGCTCGGCTCGCCGTGGCCGCAGCCCCAGGGCTGGAGGCACTGACCGTGATCCTGGTCACCGGAGCGACCGGCAAGGTAGGCCGCGAGGCCGTCGAACAGCTCACCCGCCTGGGCCGCAAGGTCAGGGCCCTCAGCCGCAGCCCCGAGGAGGCGCACCTGCCCGACGGCGTCGACGTCGTCGCCGGCAGCCCCGCCGACCCCGCCTCGCTGGACGCCGCCTTCACGAACGTCACCGCGGCCCTGGTCGTGCTCTCCGGCGACGTGGCCGCACAGGCCCGCAACGTCGCCGCGGCCGCCGCGGCCGCCCGCGTCGAGCACATCGTGTTCCTCTCCTCGGCCGGCGTGCTGCACCCGCTGCCCCACGGCATCGCCGACGAACACCGCGCCGCAGAGGAGGCGATCACCGCCTCCGGCGCCGCCACCACGTTCCTGCGCCCCGGCCCCTTCCACGCCAACACCTCCTGGTGGACCACCACCGTCCGCGAGAGCGGCTCGGTGCGCTGCTGGATCGGCGACAACCCCGGCGCGCCGGTCGACGAGCACGACGTCGCCTCCTGCGCCGTCGCCGCGCTCACCCAGGACGGCCACCGCGGCCGGGCCTACCTCCTGACCGGCGGCGAGATCCTCACCTCCCGGCAGCAGGCGAGCATCCTCGGCGACGTCCTGGGCCGGGAACTGAGCTTCTCCGTCGCCCCCCCGGAAGAAGTCGTGGAGGTCTTCACCGGCCTCACCGGCGACCGCCCGGCGGCCGTCGCCAACGTGGCCGCCCTGCACAGCCCCCAGGTGCCCTGGGCCACGCCCACCACCACCGTGCGGGACCTCACCGGCCGCGACCCCCGTCCCTACCGCGCCTGGGCGGCCGCCAACGCCGCACTGTTCGGCTGAGAAAGGCCTATCCGACATGACGACCACCGAGACGAACGGACCGGTCCTGGTGATCGGGGCGACCGGCCTGCAAGGCGGCGCCACCGCACGCGAACTGCTGCGCCGGGGCCGCGAGACGGCCGCCCTGGTCCGCGACCCCCGCTCCCACAAGGCCCGCGAGCTCGCCGCGCTCGGCGTACGGCTGGTCACCGGGGACCTCGACGACGAGGCGTCGCTGCGCGCGGCCATGCGCGGCACGCACGGAGTGTTCTCCGTGCAGAACTTCATGACGCCCCTCGGCCTGGGCGGCGAAGTCCGCCAGGGCCGCGCGGTCGCCCGGGCGGCCAAGGCCACCGGCGTCGCCCACGTGGTGTACAGCTCGGTCGGCGGAGCCGAACGCCACAGCGGCGTCCCGCACTTCGACTCCAAGCGGCACATCGAGCGCTACCTGGCACAGCTGGACGTGCCCACGACCGTGCTGCGCCCCTCGTTCTTCATGGACAACTTCTGCGCCCACGGCCCGCGCAACGTCGACGGGACGCTGGTGGTGCAGCTCGCCCTGAAACCGGACACCCGGGTGCAGTTCATCGCCGTGGACGACATCGCCCACTTCGCCGCCCAGGCCTTCGACCGGCCGCAGGAATACCTCGGCCGCGCCGTCGAACTGGCCGGCGACGAACTGAGCGCCACCCAGGTGGCCGAGGCGTTCGCCGCCCGCAGCGGCCTGCCCGCCCGCTTCGAGGAACTCCCGCTCGACGCGGTGGCCGCCGACCCCTACATCCCCAACGCCCCCGAGATCGCCCTGATGTTCGAGTGGTTCCAGGAGCACGGCTACCGCGCGGACATCGCCGCGCTGCGCGCCGAGCACCCGGGCCTGCACACCCTCGCGTCGTTCCTGAAGAACGTCGACGTGTGACCGCCTCCCCCCACGGGATGAAAGAGAAAAAGAAAGAAAATGAGGGGCGGGGCCGCTGCCGCAGCGGCCCCGCCCCTCGCTCATGCCCCCGCGCTCTGCTCCGCCGGGGCGGCTCCGGCTAGGCGCGGCAGGCCGGCAGACCGCCGTGGTAGACGGTCATCTCCCGGAACAGCGCCGGGACGTCCAGCGGCTCGCCCGGGGCCGCGCCGTGCTCCTCCGCGTAGGCCCGGTGCAGGTTCGCCACCAGCCGTTCGGCGTCCAGCAGCCCCGCGAAGGGACCCGGCCCCGCGGCGCGGGCCAGCTCCAGCGGGCTCTGCCCCCGCGCCACCCCCCGCCGGGCCAGCTCCTGCAACCGGCGCAGGTACGCCGCGTCCGCCTCGAGGATCTGCGGGCCGCCGACCGGCCCGTGACCCGGCACGACCACCAGCGGATCCAGCGCGCGCAGGCGCTCCAGCGCGTCCAGCGAACCGCTCACCGACCCCATCACACAGAACGGCGTGACCCCCGACATCACCAGATCACCGGTGAACAGCACCCGCTGCTCGGGCAGCCACACCACGGCGTCGCCGGTGGTGTGCGCGGCCGGCCCCATGTGCAGCAGCTCCACCCGCACCCCGCCGGCGTACAGGGTGAGCGCGTCACGGAAGGTGACCTCGGGCAGCACCACCTCCACGTCGCCCCAGCACACCTGCGGCCACAGCGACGTCAGATGCAGCCCCGCCGCCGCCATGTCCCGCCGCGTCCCCTCGTGCGCGACGACCACCGCCTCGGGAAAGAAACGGTTGCCGAACGTGTGATCGCCGTGGAAATGCGTGTTCACCAGCATGCGCGGCGCCGTACCCGCACGGCGCAGCACCGCCGCCCGCAGCCGCCGCGCCCGGGCCTCGGTCGCCGCGGTGTCGACGAGGACCCCGGCGCCCCCCTCGCCGACGACCAGGCCCGCGTTGTTCAGGCACCAGCCGCCGTCGGGCTGCACGAACGCGTACACCCCGTCGGCGACCTCGGCCAGGCCGCCCGCGGGCGCGCCGGCGCTCACAGCACGTCCGCGGGGACGAACCCCAGCTCCTTGAGCATGGGCAGGTAGTTGAACACGTCGTAGTGCTCGACGATCCGGCCCGCGTCGTCGAAGCGCAGCTCCTCCAGCATGTACCAGGCGACCTTCCGGCCCGTGGGGGCCTTGCCGAAGAACTCGCCCAGGTGGGTGGCGGTCACGGTGATCCGCAGGATCACCCGGTCGCCCTCGGCGACCGCGCTCTTGACGTCCAGGTGCAGGTCGGGGAAGGCGGCCAGGCCGCCGCGCATCGCGGCGACCATCAGCTGGGTGTCGACCTCGCGGTCCTCGGAGAAGTGCCGCACGTCCGGGGCCCAGTGCCGGACGACGCCGTCCACGTCCCAGCGGTTCCAGGCGGCGGCGCAGTCGAGGGCGATCTCCTTGTTGCGCTCCTGGACGGACCGCTCGCTCAGCGTGCTGGACAGCGTGCTGGACATGATGACTTCCTCCGATGGTCGAAAGACGGCCGGACGACGGCCGGCGAAGAAGAGAGAGAGGGGGAGTAGAGGGGGGTTTCAGGGGATGAGCACGTGCTTGCCGACGGAGCGCCCCTCGAGCAGCGCGCGCAGCGCCGCCGCCGCCTCCTCCAGCGGGTGCCGGCCGGCGATCCGCGGCGTCAGCACGCCCTCGGCCAGCAGCCCGTACAGCAGGCTCAGCGCGGCGTCGAAGGCGGGACCCGGCTTGACGTAGTACATCGTCATGCGGCGCCCGCCGGTCAGCCCCAGCAGACGGGCCGCGAAGCGCCGGCCGGTGCGCAGCAGCGCCGGCACGTGCGGCCGGAACCACTGCCCCGGCCGGAATCCGGCGACCGAGGAGTCGAAGGAGACCAGCGTGCCGCCCCTGGCCAGCATCGCCCAGCCGTCGTCCAGGCCCCGCCCGCCGATGTGGTCGAAGACCGCCTGCACGCCGCCCGGCGCCAGCCGCCGCACCGCCGAGGGCAGGCCGCCGCCGCGGTAGTCCAGCGGCTCCGCGCCCAGCTCGCGCACCGCCGCGTGCTTGGCCGGCGACGCCGTGCCGATCACCCGCAGCCCGCGGTGCACGGCGAGCTGGGTGAGCAGGGTGCCCACACCGCCGCTCGCCCCGTGCACCAGGACGGTGTCGCCGGCCTTCAGCGGCAGCCGGTCCAGCATCTGGCAGGCGCTCACCCCGTTGGTGACCAGCGCGACCGCCTCGGCGGCGTCCAGCCCCTCGGGCACCGGCGCCAGATGCCGGGCCGGCGTCTGCACGTACTCCTGCCAGGCCCCGTAGCGGGGCATGGCGGCGACGCGGTCGCCCGCCCGCCAGCCGGTGACGCCCTCACCGACCTCGGTGATCCGCCCCACCAGGTCGTAGCCGGGCACGAACGGAAAACGCGGCGGGAAGGGGTGCAGATGCTGGAGCATCTGCACCTCGGCGAACGACACGCCCGCCGCCTCCACCCGCACCACGACCTTGCCGCGGCCCGCGCGGGGCACCGCCTCACGGCCGGTGACCAGCCGCTCCTCCGGCTCGCCGCTGCCCGTCATGCTGACCCGCGCACCGCGCAGCGCGGTCCGCGCCCCGGCGCTCACGCCGCCCGCTCCGCGGCCGCGGCGGCGAAGTCCCCGGCGTGGTCGGCCGCCCACCGGGCGAAACTCCGGGCGGGCACGCCCGTGACCCGCTCGACGGTGTCCACGACCGCCGGCGGGTCGAGCACCGCCTCGGCCAGATACCCCAGCACCATCTCCACCACCGGCGCGGGCATCGCCCGCCCCATCAGCACCCGCGCCTCGTCCGGCGTGACCTCCTCGAACGCGATCTCGCGCCCCGCCGCCCGGCCGATCGCCCGCACCTGGTCGGCCTGGGAGATCGCCTCCGGACCGGTCAGCACATACGCCCGGCCCGTGTGCCCGTCCTCCAGCAGCGCCGCCACCGCCACCGCGGCGACGTCCGCCTCGTGCACCAGGACACGCCGGGCATCGCCGTAGGGGGCGCGCACCACGCTCTCGGCGCGGATCGTCTCCCCCCACTTCCACAGGACGTTGGAGGCGAACTCGTCGGGACGCACGAACGTCCAGTCCAGACCGGACTCCTGCACGGCCCGCTCCACCGCACGGTGGTGCTCACCGCTGTGGTTGTCGCCGGACTCGTCCAGCACCGAGGACGACGACAGGACCACGATGCGCCGCACGCCGGCGTCCTTGGCCGCGGCGACGACCTCACGGGCCGTCTGCGGGACGGGGAAGAGATAGAGGCGCTCCACCCCGTGCAGCGCCGCGCGCAGCGTGCCGGGGCGGGTGAGGTCGCCCTCGACGACCTCGACGCCCTCCGGCAGGCCGGCGGCGGCCGCATCACGCGTCAGCGCCCGCACCGCGACGCCCGCGGCCCTGAGCCCCTCGACCACATGACGGCCGACCGATCCTGTTGCGCCTGTCACCAGAACTGTCACGCCTGCTCCACGAGTTCGTTGGCCGGTAAGTGCTCCTCCAGCGTCCAGAACGCCGCTGGAGGATGCCCGGAGAGGCGCTGGACCGCCTCCACCCCGCCTCGAGCGGCGCACGCGACCATCGGTGCGGCCACCCACACTCCCCAGGAAGGCGAGGCAGCGATTTGTCCGCTCCCCAGAGCGCCGAGCCCCGGCACACCGAGGGCCGCGGCCTGCCCGGGACCACCCCCCGGCAGACCGCGGGAACGACAGAAACGACAGGAACGACAGGAACGCCGGGAACGGCGGGAAAGAACGGAAAGAACGGAAAGAAGAAGAAGCGGTTCGAACTCAGCCGCCGGGGCCGCAGACTGACCCTGGCGATCCACGTCGTCACCTCCGTCGGCTGGGTCGGCCTGTCGCTGTCCATGGCCGTCCTGGCCCTCATGGGCTACACCACCGACGACGCGGCCGTCGCCAAGGGCGTGTACTACGCGATGTACGTGTTCGACGACACCAGCGTCACGGTGTTCAGCATCGCCGCCGCCGTCTCCGGCATCCTGCTGTCCTGCGGCACGGTGTGGGGGCTGCTGCTGCACTGGTGGATCGTCGCCAAGTGGGTCATCACCCTCTTCATGACGATCTTCGCCTGGTTCGTCATCCATCCGATCGTCATGAAGGCCAGCGAGAACACCGCCCGGGCGGGCGGCGCCCCGCCCCGCCCCGGCTGGCCCGCCGACTTCCTGGTGTGGAGCGTGCCGATGCTGTTCGTCCTGCTCACCGCCGCGGCGGTCATCTCCGTCTACAAACCCTGGGGCCGCACCTCCCGAGGCCACCGCACCCTCTCCCGCCCCCGCCGCACCTGACGTTCCAGCAGCCCCCCCTCTCCCGCCCCGGGGCGGGCCCCGCACCCCGGGGCCCGCCCCGGAGGCCTGCCCGGGGCGCGCCCGGGGGGCGGGCTCAGGCGGTGCTCAGGCGGTGCTCGGGCGGGGACGGGGGCGGGGGCGGGGTCCGGGCCGCGTCCAGGGCCGCGCACCACCGGCGGGGGGACGGCGCCCGGAGCAGGGCCGTGCCGACGAGCAGGCCGTCGAAGCCGGAGTCGAGCAGGCGTGCCGCGTCGGCGGGGGCGCTGATGCCGCTCGCGCTGACCGCGCAGCCCGCCCCGGCACGCAGCACCGCGGGCAGCAGGCCGCCGCTGCGGCCGAGGTCGCCCGCCCCCCGCTCCCGGACGGCGATGTCCTTGTTGTTGACGGCGACCACGCACTCCCGCGCCCGCGGCACGGCCGCCGCCTCCGCCGCGTCGGCGATCTCCACGAACGGGGTCAGCCCGAGACCGAGCGCATGGTCCACCAGCCGCGCCAGCACCTCGGCGGGCAGCAGCTTCACCGTCAACAGCACCGCGCAGGCCCCCAGTTCACGGCTGCGCTCCAGCTGCCGCCGGCCGGTGACGAAATCCTTGCGCAGCAGCGGCAGCCCGGTGAGCGCGGCGACCTCGCCCAGCAGCTCCTCGCCGCCGCCGAACCAGCGGCCGGTGACCACCGAGATGCACGGCGCCCCGGCCTCCTCGTAGCGGGCGACGACCTCGGCCACCGTGCGCCCCGCCATGAGGTCCGTACCGCCCGCGGACCGCCGCTTCACCTCCATGATCACCGGGCGGGCGGACGAGCGCAGCGCCTGCGTGAAACGCCCGCCGCCGCTCACCGCGTCCCCCCGGCCCCCGCCGCCCCCGCCGCCTCCGCCGCTGGACGGGATCCTTCGCGCGGCCCGCCCGGCGGCCTCCTCCAGGCGCGGACGACGGCCGCCGCGCCGGCCGGGTCGAGCAGCCCGTCCGCGCCCCGCGCCGCGGAGTCCACGTCGATGCCGAGGAAGCGGGGGTGGGCCACCGCGCCCGCGAACCGGTCCCGGTTGTCCGCGCGCAGCCCGCCCGCGAGCAGGAAGGGCCGCGCCGTCCGGTCGGCCAGCCGCCCCACCACGGCGTCCTCCACCCGCACCCCGGTACTGCCGACCCGCCCGTCCGCGCCGACCGCGTCGAGCAGGAAACAGTCCGTGCCGGCCCGCTCGTACGCGCCGATCAGCCCCGCCTCCACACAGCGGCCGCCCCGCACATGCAGGACCTTGACGATGCGCACGCCGTCCGGGACGAGCGCGCGCAGCGCGCGCACCACGGACGGCGGCTGGTAGCCGTGCAGCTGGACCCACGACGGGCCGGCGCCGCCCGTGAGAGCGGCCAGCGCCCCGGCGTCGGAGCCGAAGGTGACCAGCACGGCCTCCAGCCGCCCCGTCGCCCGCGCCTGCGCGGCCAGCTCCGCCACCCGCCGCGCGGACAGCTCCGCCCGCCCGCCGGGAACCCCGTGCCACAGCCCCACCAGGTCCGCGCCCGCCTCGGCCACGCCCCGCACCTCCGCGGCGGTCGTCGCCCCGCAGAACTTGACCAGCACTAGGCCGCCGCCTCGCCCTCGAGGGAGCCCCGCGTGAACCGGGCCCCGCCGCCCTCGCCCTCGCCCTCGAACAGCCGCGGGTGCGCCTGCCGCAGGGCGGCGATCACCCGCTCGTAGGGGAGGTCGTCGAACTCGCCGTGCTCGCGCAGGAACTCCATCTGCCGCCGGCCCGCCAGGTCGAAGGGGTGGTGCAGGCTGTCGGCGGTGCCGTCGAAGTCGAGCGGCGCCATCCGGTACAGCCGGCACAGCGCCTTGTTGAAGACCGGCGTCGCCCTCACCCAGCGTCCCTCCAGCCGCAGCGCGGTCAGCGCGTGCTGGTGGAACACGTCCCCGCCCAGCAGCCGCTTGAGCCGTTCGGAGGCGAGATGGTTGCGCACGTCGGCCAGGACCAGACGGGCCGGGATGCCCAGCGAGCGCAGCGCGGCGGCGTACAGCACCGACTTGTGCAGGCACATCCCCGAGCCGGTGCGCGCCACCCGGGAGGCGCGCAGGCCCTCGCGGGAGAGGTCGGCGCCGTAGACCTCGTAGCGGACGCCGTCCCGTACGGCGTAGTACAGGGCCACCGCCTGCGCGGTCTGCCCGGCCTGCGCGGTCTGTCCGGTGGGGGCGGGGGTGCGGGCCGTCAGGGCCCGCTGGACGAACGCCCGCACCTCGGGGCTGTCGTGGTCGAGGAACTCGGTTGCTGCCAGGGCGGTCATGGTGTGTCTTTCCGCTTGCGTCGGGTGTCGGGGGCGGTCGGGCGCCGGGGGTCAGAGGCCGAGCATCGAGGCGAGGCGGTTGCGCTGGATCTCGGAGGTGCCGGAGTAGATGGTCCCGGCGACGGAGTTGCGCAGCTCCTTCTCGATGCCGTACTCGGCCATGTAGCCGTTGCCTCCGAAGATCTGCACGGCGGCCAGCGCGGAGGCGACGTTGGCCTCGCTGGTGACGAGCTTGGCGATCGCGATGTCGCGGGTGACGTTCTCCCCGGCGGCCATCTTGCGGGCGGCCGAGTACAGCCAGTGCCGGGCGCTCTCCACCCCGATCTCCATGTCCACGATCTTGTGGGACACGGCCTGGTAGGAGCCGATCGGCTGCCCGAACTGGGTACGGGTGCGGGCGTACTGGGCGCACCGCTCGACGCGGTCGCGCATCTCGCCGGCGTTGACGGCGAAGGAGCACAGGATCTCCCAGCGCATCACATGGTCCAGGACGAGGAAGCCCCCGCCGGGCCGGCCGACGACCTGCGCGGCCGGCACCCGGCACCCGTCGAAGTGCAGCTCGCACAGCGGCGAGGTGCGCAGCCCCATCTTCGCCACCGGCCGCCCCACGGACAGGCCGGGCGTGTCGCGCTCCACGAGGAACGCGGTGACGCTCAACGGGCCGGGACGGTCGCTGGTGCGGGCGTACACGGTGATCACATCGGCGACGGGCCCGTTGCTGACGAAGGACTTGCCGCCGGTGAGGACGAAGGCGTCGCCGTCGCGTTCGGCGCGGGTGCGCATCGCCAGCGCGTCCGAACCGCTGTCGGGCTCGCTGATCGCGTGGGCCCCGATCAGGTCGCCGGAGCACAGGCCCGGCAGGTAGCGCTCCTTCAGCCGCGGCGAGCCGAAGCGGTGCAGGGGCACCCCGGTGCTGACGATGTGGCTGCCCACGGAGAAGTTCAGCCCCGCGTCACGGCAGCCCCGGCCCAGCCCCTCCAGCACGTACATCGTGGTCAGCAGGTCCTGGCCGAGCCCGCCGAACCGTTCCTCGAAGGGCAGGCCCAGGATCCCCGTCGCGCGCAGCAGGTCCCACTGCGCACGGGGGAAGGCGGCCTCGGCGTCCCGCTCGACGTGCCCGGCGTTGAGCTCCTCCAGCAGGGGCGCCAGAGCGTCGCGCAGGCTTCGCTGGTCGTCCGTCCAGGTGATCATCAGTACTGGGAGAAGCCGGGCGCGTCGAGGTTGTGGCTCTCGTCGCCGCGCAGCGCCGGGGTGAACATGCACACCAGCCGCAGGTCCTCGTCCGGGCCGGCCACCAGCCAGTGCGCGTCGTGCTGGTCGAGCGCGTACAGCGTGCCCGGCACGATGGGGTGGGAGTTGCCGCTCATGTCGACGATCTCGCCGCTCCCGGCGATGCAGTAGCAGGCCTCCAGATGACGGCGGTACTCCAGCCGTGACTTGGTGCCGGCCCGCACCAGGGTGTCGGTGACGGTGTAGCCGAGGCCGTCCGACTCGGTGAGGAAGCGGCGGCTGAGGCCGTTGCCCCAGTCGACGCAGCGGACGCTGTCGAGCCTGCGAACGATCATGTCTGGATTCCTTCGTCCGTACGGTGCTGGGTGATCGGGCGGCGCAGTTCCGCCACGAAGGAGGCGAACTCCTCGACGGGGTCGCGCCGTTGGGCCAGGGCCTGCTCGATGCGGGCCACGCCGGCGCTGCCGACGACGACGGCGTCCGCGCCCAGCTCCTCCAGCGCGGCGATGTCGGCGCGGGACCGGACGCCGAAACCGACGGCGACCGGCGCGCGAGCGGCGCGGCGCAGCGCGGCGAGCGTCCCGGCGAGCCGGTCGCGGTCGGGTGCGGCGGTGGTGCCGCTGCGGCCGTAGTGGGCGACCAGATACACGTAGGCGCGGGCGTGTGCGGCGGCCTCGGCGACGGTGGCCGGCCGGGAGGAGGCGTAGCAGGTGGTGACCAGGGGCAGCCCGGCCAGGCGGGCGGCCTCGTAGTGGGCGCTGCGCAGCCGGGGCGGCAGCCCGTGCAGCAGCAGCCCGTCACAGCCGGCGCCGGCGACGGCGCGGGCGAAGCCGGGCAGGCCGCGCTCGCGCACGGTGTGGCTCCAGTCCGCCAGGAGCGCGATCCGCAGCCGGCGCAGCCCCGGCCGCACGGCCGCCACCGCGGCCAGGACGGCCTCGCACGTGACCCCGCCGGCCAGCGCCCGGTCGGCGGAACGGCGGATCACGGGCCCGTCGGTGACGGAGCCGGGAAACGGCACGGCCAGTTCGAGACAGTCCACGCCGCTCTCGTCGAGCATCGCGGCCAGCTCCGGCAACGTCTCCAACGGCGGATCCCCGGCATTGACGAACACCGCCAGCCCCACCCGCCCCGCCCCCCGCCACCCAAAGAACCCCGCCCCCGGCCCCGGCAGAGGCACGGGCAGGTGTGCGGCTGGGGGAGTGGGGGCGAGGGTGATGGTGGGGGCGGGGGTGGGGGTGGTGGGGTCAGGCATGGGAGGTCTCCCGGGTGCGCATGCGGTCCACCAGGGCGAGCGCCGTCCCGTCGTGCAGTGTGGCGTGCGCGGCGCGCAGCGCCTCGTGCCAGTCGCCGGTCAGCCGGCCCGCCACCGCGAGCGCGGCGGCGTTCAGACACACCGTCTGCGTCGCCGCCGGGCCGCCGCGGCCCGACAGCACCTCCACGAAGAGACCCGCCGCGCCCTCCACCCCGCCCCCGGCCGGCGCCAGATCCGCCGCACGGCCCGCGCCCAGCCCCAGCGCGCCGGGAGAGAGCGTGAACTCCTCCTCCCCGCCCGACTCGTACGCCCGCACCCGGTTGACGGCGAAGCCGAGCAGCTCGTCCGCGCCGGCGTCGTTGTCGGCCAGCCACACCGTCCGGCCCGTCGCGCGCGAGACATGCCCGGCCGCGTACCGCAGCGCCTCCAGCGCCCCCGGCCGCGACACCCCGGTCACCTGCGCCCGCACCGGCACGTCGGCCAGGAACGGGCCCAGCGTGTTGACGACCGGCCCCAGCCCGCGCATGTCCAGCGGCACGACCGCCCGGGCCAGCAGCGCGATCTCCGCCGGATACACGAACGTCCCCGCGAAGGCGATGCCGTGGCGCTCCAGGTCCTCCTGGGCCCGCTCGTAGGACGCGGCCGGCTCGATGCCGAGCCGCTGGAGCAGGTCCAGGGAGCCGCAGCCGCTGCTCCAGGCCCGGGAACCGGTCTTGACGACCCGCACGCCCATCGCCGCGGCCACGAAGGCGGCCGCCGTGGAGATGTTGAAGGTGGGCGGGCCCCCGCCGGTGCCGACGATGTTGACCGCGCCGGCGAAGGCGTCCGCCGGGCGGGCCGGCCGGCGCTCGGCCAGCGAGTCCAGGAACGCGCCCAGGGTGACCCGGTCGGGCATCCGGGTGGACAGCGAGGCGAGCAGCGCCGTGGCTTCGCCCCGGCGCAGACCGCCGGCGCGCAGGTCGTCCCAGAACGACCGCCACACCGGCAGCTCCACGGGACGCTCCCGGCCGATGAGCGAGACGACGGCCTCGTGCATGGCTACGCGGCCCCCGCGCGCTCGCGCGGCGCGTCCGCGAGGAACGCGGCGATCGCCGCGACCGAGGTGAAGGACTCCGGGTCGAGGTCGACGGCGTCGGTGTCGACGCCGTAGCGGTCCTCCAGCCAGGCGATCACCTTGAGCAGGCCGAGGCTGTCGATGACGCCGCCCGCCATGAGGTCGAGGTCGTCGGCCAGCTCGTCGGCGGGCACGTCCGGCAGGAACTCCCGGACGATGAACTCCTTGACGGCCTGGGTGTGACGCATGTCAGTTCTCCTTGGTGAAGTGGGCCGAAGCGACCCGGTCGCGGTCGACCTTGCCGGTGGAGGTCCTGGGCAGCGGAGCGTCGACGATCCGCAGGTCGAAGGGGACGGCCGCGCGGGGCAGCCGGCGGGCGAGATGCCCGCGCAGCGTCAGGCTGGTGAGCTTCGAGCCGGGCGCGCGCCGCACGAGGGCGTGCAGCAGCCGTCCGGCCACCGGGTCGGGCAGCGCCAGGACGGCGGCCTCGGCGACCTCGCCGTGGCCGAGCAGGACGTGCTCCACCTCCTGGGCGTTGACCCGCACCCCGCGCACCTTGACCTGGAAGTCCGTGCGCCCCTCCAGGACGAGGGAGCCGTCCGCCCGCCGGCGGACCAGATCGCCGCTGCGGAAGTAGCGCCGGCCGTCGTCGTGCGCGGGATGCTGCACGAAGGCCGGCGCGCCGGGCGCGCCGCCCAGGTAGCCGCGCGTCTGGAACGGTGTGCGGACGAACAGCTCGCCGGCGCCGGGGCCGTCCAGCAGGGCCCCGCCGTCGGTGACGACGAACGCGTCGGCGCCCGGCAGCGGCCGGCCCAGCGGCAGCGGGCCGCCGCCCGCCGCCTCATCGGCGGACACCTCGTGCACGAAGCTGTCGTTGGTCTCGGTGCACCCGTAGACGCTGTGCAGCCGGGCGCCGGGCAGCAGAGCGGGCAGCCGGGCCAGCAGCGGCCCGGGGACGGCGTCGCCGGTGAACAGGGCGTGCCGCACGGCGGGCAGGCGCTCCCCGGCGGCGTCCGCGGCGTCGGCGAGCAGCCGGAAGAACATGGGCACGGCCTGCACCACCTGCACCCGGTGGCGCAGCAGCAGACCGAGCAGGCGCGGGCCGTCCAGGGCGTGCTCGGGGTCGACGAGGACGACCCGGCCGCCGTGCGCGAGGGTCGCCCACACGTCGAGCAGGCTCAGGTCGAAGTTGAGCGGCGCGTAGTTGAGCACCACCGTGTCCGGGCCGATGCCGAACGCGCCGGCCGCCCAGCCGGTGAACGCGTCGACGGCGTCCGCGCCGAGCGGGACGATCTTCGGCAGCCCGGTGGAGCCGGACGTGGTGAGCAGCAGCGCCGCCCGCCCCTCGCACGACACGGCAGGCACCGGGACGGCAGCTGTTGGGGTGTCCCCGCCGGCAGGCCCGGCGTCCCCGGCGGCAGGCCCGGCGTCCCCGGCGGCGTGCCCGGCGTCCCCGGCGGCGTGCCCGGCGTCCCCGGCGGCGTCCCCGGCGTCCTCGCACGGCCGCAGCACCTCGCCCACCCCGGCCCGCTCGTACAGCCGGCCCAGGGCGTCCTGCCCGAGCGTCGCGGCGGGCAGCAGCACCGGCCGCCGCTCCAGCAGACAGGCCAGCACCAGGGCGATGACCGCGGGCGACTTCACGGCGGGAACGGCCACCGGCGCGTCCCCCGGCAGCCGCGTCAGACGGGCCCGCTCACGCGCGGCACGGTGCAGCAGCGCCCCGTAGCCGATCTCCTCGTCCCGCCACACCAGCGCCGTCGCCCGCGGAGCACGCCGCGCCTGCGCCAGGACGCCGTCGAGCAGCGTACGAGGACGCGCCGTGAGGCCCCCCGGCGTACCGGACACCGTGCCTGCGCTGCCGCTCAAGTCCCCTCCCCGTCACTCGCGTTCCGCACCGTCGGTCCCGATCGTGCTGGCGCGCCCTGGAGCGTCGATGGATTACCGCTGCACCGCACACCCACCGCGCGCACACCCACCGCGCGCACCCGCGTGCGGGCTCCTGCCGCCGCACGCGCGAGGGCCCCGTCACCATCGGTGGTGACGGGGCCCCGGTACGCGTGGTCGTTCAGCCGTCGGTCAGTCGTCGGTCAGTTCCACGAGGGCGTCCGACGGGTTGCTGCGGGGCGGTCCGGACGGCCACCAGCCTTCCGGGCGCAGGCGGTAGGGGTACCACCGTCCGTCCTGTCCCAGGCGCAGCTGGACGCCCTGCTCGGTGGACGTCCAGCGGTTGTCGCGGACCTCCAGCCCGATCAGTTCCTGCGCCTCCCAGCCCGCGCGCAGCGCCGCCCGCGCCCGGGCCGTCTCCTGCGCGGACGGCGACCAGGCGTGCTCCAGCACCGTAAGTCCCGCCGCCCCGCCGGCGCGCCAGGCCGCGGCAGCGCGGTCCAGCTCCCGCGCCGGCCTGCCGCAGCTCTCACGCAGCCGCTCCGCGACTCTGGGATCGGGGTGGACGGCGGCGATGCGCACGGTGTCCTGCCACAGGCCCAGCGGCGGCGCGGGCTCGGCGGCCAGCCCCAGGGCGTACGCCAGCAGGGAGCGGGCCCGTACGGCCGCGTCGGCGACCAGCTGCTCCAGCGGGTCGGCCTCGATGCCGGTGACCGGCTCGCCGGCGCCGGCCGGGGCGGCGGGCAGCGGCGGCGGGGCGGGCAGCGGCGACGCGCTCCGGGCCCACGCGGCCACCGGGTCCACGCCCGGCAGCGGGCCGTCCGCCTCCCCGCCCCCGCCTCCGTTCCCGTCTTCGCCGTCGTCCTCCTGCTCGTCCTCGTCGTCGCTGTCGTCGTCGGCCGCGTCCGTCATGGCCCGCAGCAGCAGCTCGGACTTCAGCTCCTCCACGGCCGCCGCGGCGTCCCTGCCCCGCACGAGCATCAGCAGCCACGGGTCCGTCTCCAGCAGCCACGACACCTGGTAGCACAGGGCCGTGGCATGCGGGCACGGATGGTCCAGCGCGTCGCAGTCGCACTCCGCGTCCAGATCCCCGTAGCCGGGCAGCAGCCCCACCCGGGCGTCCTCCGCCGCCTCGAGGAGGTCCTGCGGGAGCTCACCGGCCAGCAGGGCCCGCGTCTCGGCCGGCCGGTCGGCGGTCTTCTCCCACAGCAGCTCCCACTGCGGCTCCTCCAGCTCCCGCAGCGTCACCACGGTCGTGTACGCGTCCTCGCCCCCGTAGACCTCCGCCGAGATCCGTCCCGGGCTGACGGCGATCGGGCCGATCCGTCCGGTGCGGGCGAAGGCCCGCCCCTTCTTCAGCGGTTCCTCCTCCGGCCAGGTGTCCTCCACGGCCCCCGTCCAGGCCCTGGCCCAGAACGACTGGCCGCGGGCGCGGCCTCCCTTGCGGGCGGCGAACGCGGGAAAGCCCCGGGCCCCGCTGTGCTGTGCTTCGGCCATCACGGGCTCCTCAGCTCGACCAGGGTGGCCAGCTCGTCGTCGGTCAGCTCCGTCAGCGCCTGCTCGCCGGCGCCGAGCACCGCGTCCGCCAGCTGTTTCTTCGACTCCAGCAGCGCGGCGATACGGTCCTCGACGGTGCCCTCGGCGATCAGCCGGTGCACCTGGACGGGCTTGGTCTGGCCGATGCGGTAGGCGCGGTCGGTGGCCTGGGCCTCCACCGCCGGGTTCCACCAGCGGTCGTAGTGCACGACGTGATCGGCGCGGGTCAGGTTCAGGCCGGTGCCCGCGGCCTTCAGCGACAGCAGGAAGACGGGCGCCTGGCCGTCCTGGAAGCGCTGCACCAGCTCCTCGCGCCGGGGCACGGGCGTGCCGCCGTGCAGCAGCTGGGCGACGACGCCGCGTTCGCGCAGATGCCGCTCCAGCAGGCGGGCCATGGCGACGTACTGGGTGAACACGAGCGCGGCCCCGTCCTCGGCGATGATCGTGCCCAGGAGCTCGTCGAGCAGTTCCAGCTTCCCCGAGCGTCCGGTGAGCGCGGTGTCCTGCTCCTTGAGGAACTGGGCGGGGTGGTTGCAGATCTGCTTCAGGCCGGTGAGCAGCTTGAGGACCAGGCCGTTGCGGGCGATGCCCTCGCTGCCGCGGATCTGGGCCATCACCTTGCGCACCTGCGCCTGGTACAGGGCGGACTGCTCGGCGGTGAGGGAGACCGGCCGGTCCGTC
Source organism: Streptomyces sp. NPDC002328 (assembly GCF_042890065.1). NCBI lineage: Bacteria > Bacillati > Actinomycetota > Actinomycetes > Kitasatosporales > Streptomycetaceae > Streptomyces > Streptomyces sp. NPDC002328. The sequence continues at coordinate 202,993 of NZ_JBIARQ010000008.1, forward strand.
TCGGTCTTGGGCGGCAGCTCCGGCGCGATCCCGGGGTCCGACTTGCGGCGGCGCAGCAGGAAGGGACGCACGAGGCCGGCCAGCCGCCGCGCCGTGGACTCCTCCCCGACGCCCCCGACGCCCCCGGTACCCCCGACGCCCCCGGTGCCTCCGGTGCTCTCGGCGTTCTCGGTGCGCTCCGCCTCCACCGGGGCCATCCAGCGGCGGCGGAACTCGCCGTATCCGCCGAGCAGTCCGGGCGTCGTCCAGTCCAGGACCGCCCACAGCTCGGAGAGGCTGTTCTCCACCGGCGTGCCGGTGAGCGCGATCTTCGCGTCGGCGGGGATCAGCCGCAGCGCCTTCGCGGTGCCCGAGTGCGGGTTCTTCACGTGCTGGGCCTCGTCGGCGACGACCATGCTCCAGCGGTGCGCGGCCAGCCGCTCCGCGTCGAGCCGCATCGTGCCGTACGTGGTCAGCACGAACCCGTCGTCCGCGCCGTCCAGGGCGCGGCCCGTGCCGTGGTAGCGGCGCACGGCCGTGCCGGGGGCGAACCTGCCCGCCTCCCGCTGCCAGTTGCCCATCAGCGAGGCCGGGCAGACCACGAGCGTGGGACCGCTGGTGTCCTTGTGCTCCTGGCGCAGCAGATGCAGCGCGATCAGCTGGACGGTCTTGCCCAGTCCCATGTCGTCGGCGAGGCAGCCGCCCAGGCCCAGCGACGTCATCCGCTCCAGCCAGCGCAGTCCGCGCAGCTGGTAGTCGCGCAGCGTGGCGGCGAGCGCGGCGGGCGCGCGGACCGGTTCGCTGCCGCCGTCCGGGTCGGCGAGGCGGGCGCGCAGCGCCAGGAGCCACGCGGTGGGTGCCACCGGCACCTGCTCGGTCCCGGCCCGCGCCTGACCGGTCAGCGCGACGGCGAGGGCCTCGATCGCGGTGAGCGAGCCCACCTTCGGCTCGCGCGCCTTGCGGGCCAGGCCGGCCCCGACCAGGGTCCACTTCCCCCGCAGCCGTACGACGGGCCGCCCGGCGGCGACCTCGGCCCTCTCCCGGTCGCTCAGCGCCTCGCCGTCGAGGTCGAGCCGCCAGCACAGGTCGACGGTGCCGTCGCCGCCGAAGAAGGAACGCATGTCGGCGGGCGGCGCAAGGTCCGCGCCGACGACGGCGTGCGCGGTCAGCGAGCGGTGGGCGTCCTCGGGCCAGAGCACGTCGATGCCGTGGGCGCGCAGCCGGCCGGCGCCGTCGCCCAGCAGGTCGGCGACCTCCCGGTCGGACAGCTCCAGGGCCCGCGGCACGGGCAGCAGCCGCTCCAGCGGCGGCCACACGCTCGCGGCACGGCGCACCGCCAGCACGGTGTCGGCCTGCGCACGCGGCCCCAGCACGTGATCGGCGCTCTCGAACAGCTCACCCGCGTCGAGCGCCGACGTGGGATCGGCCAGACTGACAACCCGCGGCACAACCCGCACCCCAGGCCCCCCACCCGGACCCCGCCCGCCATCACCGGCGTCCGGCCCGCGCCCACCGCCCCCGGCGTCCGGCCCGCGCCCACCGTCCGGGCCGTGCCCGCCGCGCCTGCCGTCCGGGCCCTGCGGGCCGCGCCCGCCGTCCCCGGCGCCCGTCCTGCCGTCCCCGGCGCCCGTGCCGCCGAAGCCCCCGGCGCCCGTGCCGCCGGAGCCCCCGGCACCCGGGCCGTCGTCGTCGCCGGTCTGGGTGAGTTCCACGCGCAGGCAGACCCGGACTCCCGAGTCGAGTCCTGCTGAGATCTCCTCGGCCCAGGCTCGCAACTGGGGTACGTGCTGTGGTTCGACGGCGGCGAAGGCGGCCCGGCCGGTGGCCGCGTGGGCCGCCGGGGTGCGGGGCAGGGTGTCCGCGACGGCGTCCAGGAACTGCCGGACCAGGCCCTCCGGTTCGGCCATCCGCACGGCCGCGCCCCGCCCGCCCGCCAGGGCGCCCGCGTAGGCCTCGGGCGGCGCGGCGCCGGCCAGTTCACGCACCCGCCGCACGTCGTCCAGGTCCAGCGGGCCGGTCCGCCAGGCGTCGTAGCCGCCCGGCGTGACGCCCGGCAGCAGCCGCTCGCGGGCCGCCAGGTGCAGGGCGATCGCCGCCGCCCCGCCCCAGAACGCGGCGGCCGGATGGGCCCCCGAGCCCGGCCTCGCCGCGCGGGCCAGCACCCGCAGCGCGTCGGCGACCGGCAGCCGGACGGCCGCGACGGTGCGGACGACGGGGACGCCGTCCTCGACGGCGACGACGTCCACGGCGTCCACGGCGTCCGTCAGCCCGCCCGCCACCGCCACCGCCGGCGGCCGCTGCGGCCCGTCCGGCGGGTCCCAGAACACCACCGTGCCGGCCCGCGGCGGGTCGGCCGCCTCGAAGAGCACCGCGCACCGTGCGAGACCGTCGGCCTGCGCCCCCGTCACGCCCGTCATCCCTGCCATCTCCCCTGTGGATCCTCTCCGTTCACCGGCGCGGCCGGTCTCAGCGGCCGAGCCGCTGGTAGCGTCGCACGGACAGCGGGAAGAAGACCGCGATAATGATCACCGGCCACACCACGGCCATCACAATGGCCTGATCCGTCGCCCAAGTCCCGGTGTCCCAGCCGGGGTTGCCGAACAGCCGGCGCGCGGCCGTGACCGTCGCCGACAGCGGGTTCCACTCGGACAGCGCGGCGAGCCAGCCCGGCATGGTGTCGGGCGAGACGAAGGCGTTCGACAGGAACCCCAGCGGCCACACCAGGGTCTGCACGGCGGTGACGGCGGCCGTGTCCGTGAAGACCAGCCCCAGGTAGATGCCCACCCACAGCAGGGCGAAGCGCAGCAGCAGAAGCAGGCCGACGGCGCCGAGCGCCGGACCGAACCCGTTGTCCGCGCGCCAGCCGACCGCCAGACCGCACAGGATCATCACCGTCAGACCGAGGACGGAGTTGAGCATGTCGGCGATGCTGCGCCCGGTCACCACCGCCGCGGAGGAGGTGGGCATCGCACGGAACCGGTCGGTGACGCCCTTGGCGGCGTCGCTGATGACGGCCAGCATCGTCACCTCGATGCCGAAGACCATCGTCATGGCGAACATCCCCGGCACCAGGAACTCGCGGTAGTTCCCTCCGCCGGGCACCTGCATCGCCCCGCCGAACAGGTACCCGAACATCAGCACCATCATGATCGGGAAGAGCAGGCCGATGACGACCGGCGCGGGGTTGCGGGCCCAGTGGGCCAGCGAACGCCCGGTCAGGACCCAGGAGTCGGACAGGGCCCAGCGGGCGCCGCCCGTCCCGGCCGCGGGCTGCTGCGTCGTCGCGGCGCTCACACCGTCACCTCGTCCTTGTCCTTGACGTCCTCGGCGTTCCCGGCGTCGGCGTCGGCGCGGGCGCCGTCGGTGCCGGTGAGGTGCAGGAACACCTCGTCCAGGGTGGGGCGGCGCAGCTGGATGTCCTCGGCCGCCACGCCCGCCTGCCCGAGCGCGCGCACCGTCTCGGTCAGGGCGGCGACCCGGTCCTGGACCGGGGCGCCCACGCGCCGGGTCTCCGGGTCGGTGTCGCAGTCCCGGCCGGTGACGCGGCTCAGCACCGCCGCCGCCGTGCCCAGCTCGCCGCTGTCGCGGACCGTGACGTCGATCCGGTCGCCGCCGATCGCCGACTTCAGCTCGTCCGGGCTGCCCTCGGCGATCACCCGCCCGCCCGCGCCGGCCGGCGCGGCGATGACCGAGATCCGGTCGGCGAGCTGGTCCGCCTCGTCCAGGTACTGCGTGGTCAGCAGGACGGTGGTGCCGTCCTCGACCAGCGAACGCACCGCGGCCCACACCTCGTTGCGGCTGCGCGGGTCCAGGCCCGTGGTCGGCTCGTCCAGGAAGAGCACCCGCGGCGCGAGGATCAGGCTGGCCGCGAGGTCCAGCCGCCGCCGCATCCCGCCCGAGTAGTCCTTGACCTGCTTGGCCCCCGTGCCGGCGAGCCCGAACTGCTCCAGCAGCGCGTCCGCGCGCTCGCCCGCCGCCCGCCTGCCCAGGTGGTACAGCCGGCCGAACATCACCAGGTTCTGCCGGCCGCTGAGCACCTCGTCGACCGCCGCGTACTGCCCGAGCAGCCCGATCCTGGCCCGCACCTTCGCGCTGTCGCGGACCACGTCGAAACCGGCGACCTCGGCCCGCCCCCCGTCCAGCCGGGCCAGCGTGGCCAGGATGCGCACCGCGGTCGTCTTGCCCGCGCCGTTGTGGCCGAGCAGCCCGTGCACGGTGCCCTCGGGCACCCGCAGGTCGAACCCGCTCAGGGCCGGGGCGTCGCCGTAGCGCTTGCACAGGTTCTCGGCGAGGATCGCGTGTTCGGATCCCATGGATGTCCTTCCCAGGGTGGACGGCAGGTGCTGAGCAGTGTCGGACGCCCCGCTCGCTCCGCGTTCGAGTCCGGCTCGAGCCGCGGGCGCAAGCGTCTGCGGTGTCAGCGCACGTCCACCGGCCCGGAGGAACACGTGGTCACCTTCATCAACCGGTTCACGCTCACCGGTCCCCCCGACGAGTTCGAGCGGCTCTTCGAGGAGACCTCCGCCTTCTTCCGCGACCGCCCCGGGTTCCTGCGCCACCGGCTGGTGCGCCACACCGAGCAGCCCGCCGCCTACGTCAACATCGCCGACTGGGCCGACGCCGAGTCCTTCCGCGCGGCCGTCGCCCACCCCGGCTTCGCGCCGCACGCCGCCGCGCTGCGCACGCTGGCCACCAGCGAGCCGCACCTGTACGCGCCGGTCCTCGAACGCGAGGCCGCCGCCGCGGACCGCTGAACACCACCGCGGACCGCTGAACACCGCCGCGGACCGGCTGAACACCGCCGCACACCAGACATCGCACGCCGCCGCACACCGCGCGCCGCCGCGCACGGCCGTGTCACGCCCGCTCGGGCGTTCGGCGCGCCGCGCGCCTCAGGCGCCGATGGCGTCGAGCACACCTGGCTGACCTGCTCGGGGTCATCGGACATCGGCGAGTGCCCGCAGCCCTTGAGCGAGAGGTGCCGGGCACCCGGAAGCCGTCGGGCTGCCCTGAGGGCCTGGTGGGGTGGGGTCATCAAATCCCGTGTGCCCCAGCCGACCGTGACCGGGACCGGGACCTCAGGGATGAAGGCCCGCAGCCGGTAGGCGCGCACCGCACGCCGCGTCGGCTCGAAGCCGGGCGAGCGGGCCAGGTTGCGCAGCGCGCCTGCCGCCGCCTCCTCCGGGATCCGCCAGGGCCGGGCGACGAGCTGCCAGAAGGCCACGGTACGCCCGATCGGGTGGCCGGCGATCCAGCCGGGGCGTTCGGCGCAGGCCCGCGCCATGGCATGGGCGACGCGAAGCGAACCAAGAGCGCAGGCGGCTTCAGCACGCGTCCACAACCCGATCGGGGACAGCGCGACGGCGCTGCCGACCGCGCCGATACGCGCCAGTTCCAGCGCGACCGCCCCACCCAGGGAGTTCCTGCAAGATCGACGTCGTACTCGTCCAGGAGCCGCATGATCCCGCCCGGGGGGCACGATGCGAAACCAGGCAGTCCGAAGCTCATCGCCCAGGGCGCCGTGAGGCCAGGGCGGCAAACAGTCCGTAGGAATGCGACCCATAGCTGAAGCCGCCCACAGGCCGTACAACGCGGCGTGACCGCGCGAGGTCCGGCGACCCGCCGGAACAAAGGCGACACAGCCAGCAATGAGAGTAGGTCAGAAGCGGCTTGCCGTAAACCGAAGAGCAGCTCGCGGAGGGGCTCCAGCTGCGCTCATAGGGGAACGGCACGTTGGACATGTTGATGTTGCTGGAATAGGTGGAGCTGCCGTTGCGCGGCCGAGCGCCCCACCCGGAACGTATCCCCGAACGGAGCGCTCGGCACAGACGGCGCACCCGGTCGCTAGCCCGGGACCACCGTGTCGCTCATGCTCGGCTTCCCCTCACCCGACGCGTTCCAGGCGCAGACCAGGATCACGTACTCGTGACCCGCCGTGACCCCCGTGATCCTGGCGGAGCGGGCGGAGGCCGGGTAGCCGATGATCCGGGAGTGGTTCATCGGGGTGCTCTTGTCGTACACCCACACCGCGTACCGGACGATCGAGCCGCTGTGCGAGTCGGTCGGCGCCGACCAGCGCACGTCGATCGAGCCCGCGCCGGCCGTCGCGGTGAGCCCCGGCGGCCGCCCCGCCGTCGTCGGCGCCGCCTTGCCCCGGACCGCCGAGGACCACGAGGAACGGTTGGCCGCGCCGTCACCGGCGACCGCGCGGACCCGCACCTCGTAGGTGTGGCCGTCGTAGGGCTGGTCGGTGAACTGCCATGACATGTCGTAGCGCGGGGCGCTCACGCCGGGCACCACGTCCTGCCAGTCCGCGTTCGAGTCGGTGGTGACGTCACGCCACTGAACGTCGTAGGTGTGCGCGCCGAAGACCTTGTCCCAGGTGGCGGTGACGCCCTGCTGGGTGCCGTCGAACTTCATGCCGGACGGCGTGGCGAGCGACCGGCCGGGTGCGCTGTCCGGTACGTCGGGCGCGGCGGCGCCGATGCCGAACTCCTTGTGCAGCACGGTGCCGAACGCCTGGGCGATGCGGTACTCGCCGAGGGCGTTGGGGTGCAGCCCGTCGTAGGTGGTGGCGCAGGTCGTCGCCTTGGGGTCGCAGCCCATCGCCTTGTCCAGGTCGGCCAGCTCCACCGGCGAGGCGCTGGTGCTCCAGCCGGGGGCCGCCTTGGCGAGGGCGGCGTTGTAGTCGCTGATGCGCTGGGGGAGGCCGGGGTTCGCGTCGCCCAGGGTGGTCCGCTGGGGGACGTTGGCCAGGACGATCCGCACGTCCGGGTTGACCGCCCGCGCGTTGTCCACGAACTTCTTCATGGTGCCGACCAGATCGGCGCCCGCCCCGTACCAGCCGATGTCGTTGAAGCCCAGCTCGACCAGGAGCAGGTCGGGCGTCCGGCCCTTGGCCTTCAGCTCCTGCATCACCGGCTTGATGGTCGGCACGGTCCGGGTCAGTGAACGGCCCCAGAGGGCGTAGTGAGCCGAGCCGCCGGCGGAGAACCCGGCATTCACTTCGGCGGCGTACTCGCCCTGGACGCGCGGGTCGCCCGGACCTGGCTCCGCGGGCTGGCCATCGACGCTCTCGCCCAGCACCGGCGGCCGCGGCGGCTGCGCGTCGGCCTGCTGCACGGTGCCCCGGTACGGTCCGACGAAGGTGACCGGCCACTTCTTGCTCCTGGCCCAGTCCCACAGCCGGTAGCGCCAGGTGAGGTCGCCCTCGTACCCGTGGCTGAGGGAATCGCCGACCACCATGACGTCGCGGATGTCGGTGTGCGTCACGGAGTTGCGGGCGATGATCTCGTCGATGAGCTTGCCGCCGGGGAAGTCCATCATCATGACGCCCATGCGGTCCAGGTCGGACCGCCCGCCGAACCGGTCGTCGCGTCCGGCGTAGAACTCCGGGCACCGGTCCTTCTCGGCGCGCAGACACTGGATGAGGAAGTTGTTCACACCGGTCGCCGTCGGGGTGCCGCCCGCCACCGTGTAGGGGTGGACGCCGACTCCGAAGCCGCTGGCGTAGTTCAGATACAGCGCGTCCTGCTCGTACTCGTGGTCCTTCTCACCGGGGCGGCTGCCGTCCCACGTGCCGTTGGTCCGGCGCAGGTGCGCGCGGACCTTCTCCCACTTGTCGTCGATGTCGCTGATGGTGGACAGCTCGAAGTCGTCCTGCACGTACTCCTCGTTGGAGCCGCCGGACGGGTAGGGCTGCTCGAGCCCGTAGCCGCCGAAGATGCCGCCGCCGGTGTTCCGGTAGCCGAGGAGCACGACCTTGCCGCGTACCTCGCCGAGCGTCGGGACGCGGCTCGACTGGCTCTCGCCGGTGACCGAGGGGCCCCAGAACAGGTCGCGCCAGGCGGTCGACGGGTTGCTCTCGTTACCGTCCCCGGTGTATGAGCGGCCGTTCAGGTAGGAGTCGAAGATCTTCTTGCGCCACTTGTCGGTCCCGAATCCGTCGGCGTCCTTGCAGGAGAAGGTGGAGCCGGTGCACTCCGCCTTCAGGTTCATCAGGACGGTTTCGCCGGGGTGGTCGCTCAGGAAGTCGTGGGTGGCCTTCAGTACGTCGGTGAAGTTGGCGTACTGATAGGTGGCGCCGTGGTGGACGGTGAACTTCAGCCCCTCGTCCCCCTTGTCGACCCGGACCCGGATGTCGAGCGCCCGGATGCCGGCGTCGAACTGGGTGGTCAGGGTCTTCGCGCTGAAGCCGTGGTTCTCCTGCGTCTGGGTGATGCTGGTGACGATGCCCGAGCACTGGCCCGTGCCCGGGTCCGGTGTGTTCCCGCAGAGCGCGAGGCTGTCATGGGTGCCGGGCACCGAGAGCCAGGCGAGGTTGGTCCCGTCCGGGACGCGTGACATCCAGTCGACGTTGGCCGCGGAGGCTTCGGTGATGCTGCTGTAGTAGTCGTTCGCCCGGGCGGGGGCGGCGGAGAGGAAGACGCCGGAGACGGACAGCAGCAGGGCGAGGAGCACACCGAGCACGGTGCTTCTCGCCACCATCGCCGGCCGGCGCATCAGGGCTCTTCGGGACGAGCGGGTCTGGCGTATGACGGTGATCATTTCCATCCTGGGGCGGATCGGTCGGTCGACTGGAGGACCGCGCGTGCGCGCGCGAGTCGTCCGGCGAGATGTGTGATGATCCCCTTGTCGGGCTCGCCGGTTGGTGATCGCAGCCTGCCCGGGACGTCCGTCCCGGGCCAGCCCGGACGGCCGTCCCGGGACGCTGGGACGTTCCGCATCCCCTGACCAGGCGGAATGCGGCCGCAGGGGACACGGGGTGGGACGTATGGGTGGGGTGGGGACGGTGAGGGACGCCGATACGGCGGCCGGGCTGGGCGAGATGCTGCGCTCGCTGAAGGAGCGCGCGGGCCTCAGCTACGGCGCTCTCGCGGGCCGGCTGCACCTGAGTACCTCGACGTTGCACCGCTATTGCACCGGTGACTCGGTGCCGGCCGAGTTCGCCCCGGTCGAACGCTTCGGCCGGATCTGCCGGGCGGACCCCGAGGAACTGCTGGAGCTGCACCGGCGATGGGCGGTGGCGGACGAGGCGCGGCGCGGGAGGGGGGCGAGCCCGTCGGAGGGTGCGGAGGTGCCGGTGCCCGCGCCGGTACCGGTCGTCCAGAGTCCGCCGACTGTCGCGGAGCCGACGCCGCGAGCCCGCCAACTCGTCTCGCGGTACGTCCTGCTGGGGGCCGCCGTGGTCGCCCTCAGCACCTCCGGAGCGCTGGCCATCGACCGGTTCCGCGCCGAGTCGGTACCGGACCTGACGGTCCCGGCCATCATGGTGCCCGACCCGTCGATCGAGGAGGTCGGGGCGGCCGGAGGGAACGTCCCCCTCTCGGCGGCCGTCGTCCCGTCCGACGACGACTGCCCCCGGACGGACGGCACTCGGACCCGTCCCACGACGTTCCGCCTGAAGGTGCGAAGCACGGCAGAGGGCCCCGTGACCATGACCGCCATGGACGTCCGGGTACTGTCCGCCGAAGCCCCGCCCGCCGAAGTCACCTACGCGGACTGCCAAGGCACAGACGCACAGCACCCGTTCGCCGTGGACCTGGACGCCCCCGAGCCCCGGGCCGTGAGCCCGAGGCGCGGCTTCCCGTACGAGGCGTCCGCCGGGACCCCCACGGTCCTGGACGTCACCGCGCACACGTCGAAGAGCGAGGTGCGCTGGTACCTGGAACTGAGATGGACCCAGGGCCCCCGCTCGGGCACGCTACGGATCGACGACGGCGGTCACCCGTTCCGCACCGGAGCGGTGAAGTAGCGCCGCCCCCTCTCAGGTCCGCATCGCCAGGTACTGCCACCCGCCCCAAGTGCTCACGTCGTCATGTCAGGGGCGGTCTTGCCGGACCGCCCCTCCAACGAATGACACCGAGAACTGTCTGCGCGGTGATGAAGGCAGCCTCCCCGCGTGATCGACGACCTTGCCGACGCGAACCGGGACCGTGAACTCGACGACCTCTTCCTGCGCATCGGCCACCGGTTTCGGCCGGGCCGACCTGCGACGCCGCATGCGTGACTACGTCCGCGCCCTGCTCGGCCCGGTCGGCCGCAAGAACGGCTGGCAACTGGCTGAACACGCCAGCCGTGGTTGACCGCGTCGTACATCGCCCCGTGCCCTCGCCGGTGCTCGGCCGTGAGCGTCAACTCGACCAGCGACGTCACCGGGCCGTCCGAGCACAGCACCGCGTCGGTGAGCTCGAAGAGCGCATCCGCCCGCGTGTAGAGGCAGTCGTAGAACTGGACACGAAAGTGGGACAGGACACCCAACGCGGCATCAGCGGGCTGTTCAGGGGCGAGACGCTTCACCAGCGGCCGTTCCTTCACGCGACGTTGCTCGACACCTCGAAGCGTGGAGAACGGCCGCCCTGCTGTCCCGAGACGAACCAAGATCAGCGGGTCAGGTGAACGGCCGAGGTTAAAAACGCCAAGCTCAGCGGGCCGCCCGCACCGACAGCGCGTGGCGGAAGACGTCACGCGGATCCCACGTCGCCTTGACCGCCTGGAGCCGGCGGTAGTTGTCCCCGTAGTACAGCTCGTGCCACGGCACGCCGGAGGTGTTCCACCTGGGGTCGGCCATGTCGACGTCGGGGAAGTTGATGAAGCAGCCCTCGCTGCGCTCGCCCGGCGCCGGCACCCCGCCGGTGTCCCGGTAGACGCCCGCGTACAGCCGGCGCAGCCAGTCCACGTTCGCCGCGTCGTGGGCGGGGTCCTGCCAGGTGTTCATGAACAGCGCCTTCATCACCGAACCGCGGTGCGCGGACGCCGTCGCCCCCGGCCGGACCGTGTTGACCCGCCCGCCGTACGACTGCAGGGACACCGAGCTGGACTCGTTGGTGTGCTCCGTGCTGCCCAGGAAGTCGTACAGGACGTCGATCTGCCCGTCGGTGAACGCCCGCCGCAGATGCGCCGACTTGATCTTCTGGCGGCCGGTCTCGGTGTCCTGCGCGGCGGCCAGCTCCTCCACCGACGCCAGCCACGGCAGCGTCTGCGGCGGCGGAGCGTAGGCCTCGACGCCCACCCCGGCGCCGACGGCGTCGATGTGGTCCTGGAGCAGACGCGGGGCGTCGGGCAGGGTCGCGTCCAGGTGGGTGAAGGCGATGGCGGCCAGCCCCTGGTCGTTGTGTCCCTGGTGGCCCAGCAGCACCAGACCGCTGAACAGCCCGGCGTAGGGGGAGCTGGGGCCGCTGTGGCGCTCGTGCCAGCGCCCGTGGTTGCCCACCAGCGTGCGCATCGCGTTCCTGGTCATGCCCTCGCGCGGGAACATGACGCCGGCGGTGAGCACACTGGCGTGCGGGCGGGGCAGCGCCGCGCGGGGGTCGGCGCCCCGGGCGGACGGCGAACGGAACCAGTAGCGGGTGACGACCCCGAAGTTGCCGCCGCCGCCCCCGGTGTGGGCCCACCACAGCTCCCGGTGGGGATCGCGGGCGTCCCGGGTGGCGACGACCGCACGGGCCCGGCCGAAGGCGTCGACGACGACCACCTCGACGGCCAGCAGATGGTCGCTGGAGACGCCGTGCCGGCGCGACAGGGCGCCGTAGCCGCCGCCCTGCACATGGCCGCCGACGCCGACGGTCGCGCTGGCGCCGCCCGGCAGGGTCACGCCCCAGCCGTAGTACAGCCGGCGGTAGAGGTCCATGAGACGGACGCCGGCCCCGACCTCGAAGGCGCCGCGCGCCGCGTCCCAGCGGACGGTGTCCATCGCGCTCAGGTCGATGACCCGGCGCACGGACGCCTCGCCCACGAAGTTCTCGTAGCAGTGGCCGCCGCTGCGCACCGTGACGCGCTTGCCGTCCCGCACGGCCTCGCGCACGGCCCGCACCACCTGCTCGGTGGAGGCCGCCAGCAGGAAGGACTCGGGGCGGGCGGAGAACCGCTTGTTGCTGCCGCGCACGGCGAGGTCCGCGTAGCGCGGGTCCGCCGGGCCCACCTCGACCGGACCCGCCCCGGCGGCGGCCTCGGCGGCGGCCGCAGAAGCGGGGGCGGCGGGGGCGGCCGCTGCGGTGCCGGCGGTGCCGGCGGCGGCTGCGGCGGCGAGGGTCCCCGTGACGAAGCGCCTGCGGTTCGGGACAGTCATCGTCGCCCCGCTCAGACCGCCGTGCGCTCGGAGAGCGCCCGGTTGACCAGTTCGAGGTACTTGCGCGGCGTCTCGGCCTCGTCGACGGCCTCCTCGTCCAGGAGCACGTCGAAGTCCCGCTCGATGCGCCCGGTGGTCTGGAGCACCGCCAGCGAGTCGTAACCGAGTTCGGCGAACGGGACGTCCAGGATGTCGCCGTCCAGATCGACGCCTTCCTCCTCGCCGGCGCACTCGCGCAACAGGACCGTCAGATCGGTCAGTTCGAGCCGGTTCACGGCATACCTCTTTCTTCGGTTCTCGGTTCTCTTCGGTGGGGGAGGGGTGCGCCGGGCGCGGTCAGGCGCGGACGACGACGGCGGAGTTGAAGCCGCCGCGCCCGCGCGCCAGCACCAGCGCGGTCCGCAGCTCGACACCGCGGCGCGGCGCGCCGGTCACGAGGTCCAGGGGGCAGTCCGGCGCCGGGGCGCGGGTGCCGGTCGTGGGCGGGATCACCTGGTCCCGCAGCGACAGCAGGGCGGCGGCCAGGTCCAGCGAGCCGCCGCCGGCGGCGAGCCGGCCCGTCATGCTCTTCGGCGCGGTCACCGGCACCCCGCGCTCCCCGAACAGCTCGCTGATCGCGCGGGCCTCGGCGCGGTCGGCCGCTCGTTCGCCGGCGCCGTCGGCGAAGACCACGTCCACCTGGTCGGGCCGCACCCCGGCGTCGGCCAGGGCCAGCTCGGCCGCCGCGGCCAGCCGCGGGCCCCCGCCCGTGTGCGGGGCCGGATCGAAGGCGGACGCGTACCCGGCGACCGTCGCGTACACCCGGGCGCCGCGGGCGGCGGCCGCGCCGGCGTCCTCCAGGATCAGCAGGGCACCGCCCTCGCCGGGGACGTAGCCGTCCGCGTCCGCGGAGAACGGCAGGAAGGCGCCGGCGGGGTCGTCGCTGACGCTGATGCGCCCCTCGGCCAGGTGCGCCGCCCACGCCCACGGGCACAGGGCGGAGTCGACCGCGCCGGTGACGACGAGCGAGGCGCCCCTGCGCAGCTGGCGGCGGGCCTGGCCCACCGCGTCGAGGCCGCCCGCCTGCTCGGACACCAGCACCCCGCTGGCGCCGCGCAGACCGTGCCGGATGGAGATCTGGCCGGTGTTGACCGCGTAGAACCAGGCGAAGGACTGATACGCGCTGACATGCTGGCTGCCCTTGCTCCACAGCGCCTGCAACTCGCGCTGCCCGAACTCGAAGCCGCCCGCGGAACTCGCGGTGACCGCGCCCGCCGCGTACTCGGGCAGCGCGGACGCCTCGACGCCGGCGTCGGCAAGGGCCTCCTCGGCGGCCACCAGCGACAGCCGGGTCACCTGGTCGGTCTGCGCCAGCAGCCGGCTGGGCACACGGTCCTCGGCGACGAAGCCGGGCACCTCGCCCGCGAGCCGGGCCGGATAGCCGGAGGCGTCGAAACGGGTCAGCGGGCGGATGCCGCTCTCGCCGCGCAGCACCGCGGCCCACCAGGCCGTCGCGCCGAGCCCGTTGGGGGCCGCGACGCCGATGCCGGTGACCACGGCGCGGGTGCGCCCCGGTGCGGCGGCCGGGCGCTCACCGGGGCGGTCGAGGAGGGACGTGCCGGTCATGCGCTCACTCCCAGGTGCGGGCGGGTCAGGACCATGGCGCTCTGGAAGCCGCCGAAGCCGCTGCCCACGGTGAGGACCGTGTCGGTCCGCTGCTCGCGGGCCACGAGCGGCGTGTAGTCCAGGTCGCAGGCGGGGTCGGGCTCGTGCAGGTTGGCCGTCGGCGGCACGACGCCGTACTCGACGGCCAGCGCGCTGGCCGCCACTTCGAGGGACCCGATCGCGCCGAGCGAGTGCCCGATCATCGACTTGATGGAGCTGACGGGGATCTCGTGGGCGCGGGCGCCGAGACTGCGCTTGAACGCGGCCGTCTCGTGCCGGTCGTTCTGCTTGGTGCCCGAGCCGTGGGCGTTGACGTAGTCCACGGCGCCGGCGTCCAGGCGGGCCTCGTCCAGGGCGGCGGTGATGGCCTCGGCCATCTCCTTGCCGTCCGTGCGCAGACCGGTCATGTGGTAGGCGTTGCTGCGGCTGGCGAAGCCCGCGATCTCGGCGTACACGTGCGCGCCGCGGCGGCGGGCGTGCTCCAGCTCCTCCAGGACCAGCACCGCCGACCCCTCGCCGAGCACGAACCCGTTGCGGGTGCGGTCGAAGGGCCGCGAGGCCGTCTCCGGCTCGTCGTTGCGCGGCGAGGTGGCCTTGATCGCGTCGAAGCAGGCGAGGGTGATGGGGGAGATCGGCGCCTCGGTGGCCCCGGTGACCATGACCTCCGCGCTGCCCTCGCGGATCAGCTCGACCGCGTGGCCGACGGAGTCCAGGCCCGAGGTGCAGCCCGTGGACACCAGCGAGACCGGCCCCTGCGCGCCGACCGTGTGGGCGACCTCGACCGCCAGCGAGCTGGGCACGAAATAGTCGAAGAGATGGCCCACGGCCCGCGTGTGGTCGACGAGCCAGTGCGCGCCGTGCTCGCTGACCGCCGCGTACTCCACGTCCAGACCGGTGGTGCAGCCGACCGCGCTGCCGAGCGTGACCCCGGTGCGCGACGGGTCTATCAGCCCCTCCAGCCCGCTGTCGGCCAGCGCCTCGCGGGCGCTGACCACCGCGAACTGCGCCGCGCGGTCGAGGCGTTCGGCCTCGGCCGCGGTGAACCCGTGCGCCTCGGGCTCGAAGTCCACCTCCGCGGCGATCCGCGAACGGAACCCGGCCGGGTCGAACAGGGTGATGCCACGGGTGGCCGTCCGGCCCGCGGTGAGCACCGACCAGAACTCCTTGGTACCCACACCGCCCGGGGCGACCACTCCGATACCGGTGATCACGACCCGTCTCATCGGCTGTCCCTCACAGTCGTCCTCCAGGTGTCACGACGGCGGTGCGGGGCGGGCGTCAGCCGGTCGGCGACCCGACCACCCCATCGACGGTCCGAGCGTCGCCGACGCACCTGGAGAACGGCTTGAACCCACCTCCCACAGAGGCGTTGCGTCCGCCGGTCATCGAGGCGTTGCGTCTGCCGGTCATCGAGGCGTGGCGCGCGCCGGTCACCGCGGCGTGGTGCCCGCCGGTCACCGAGGCATCGCGCGCCCCGCTCACCAAGGCGTCCCGCCCGCCGCCCACCGCGGCATAGCGCGCCCCGGTCACCGCGGCGTGGGCCGCGTCGCTCACCGAGGCGGGACCCGCGCGCTCACCGAGGCGTTGCGCCCGCCGCCCACCGCAGCGTGGCACCCGCCGCCCACCGAGGCGTCGCGCCCGCCGGTCACCGAGGCATGCGCCTGCCTCCCACCGCGGCATCGCGCGCCCCGGTCACCGCGGCGTGGCCCGCGCGCTCACCGAGGCGTCGCGCCCGCCGCTCACCGCAGCGTGGCACCCGCCGCCCACCGAGGCGTGGCACCCGCCGCTCACCGAGGCGTCGCGCCCGCCGCTCACCGCAGCGTGGCACCCGCGCGCTCACCGAGGCGTTGCGCCCGCCGCTCACCGCAGCGTGGCACCCGCCGCCCACCGAGGCGTCGCGCCTGCCGCTCACCGAGGCATCGCGCGGCCCCGCTCACCGCGGCATCGCGCGCCCCGGTCACCGGGGCGTGGCCTGCGCGCTCACCCCGGGACGGGCCCGCGCGCTCACCCCGGGACGGGCCCGCGTGCTCACCCCGGGACGGGCCCGCGTGCTCACCCCGGGACGGGCCCGCGTGCTCACCCCGGGACGGGCCCGCGTGCTCACCCCGGGACGGCCCGGGCCGTGTCGGTCAGACCGAGGGCGCGGTGTACGTCCTCGGTGATGCGCAGCGTCAGTGCGGTGGGGTCGGGCTGGAAGTAGAAGTGGCCGCCGTCGAACAGGTGCAGGCCCAGGAAGGGCGTGGCCCGCTGCGCCCAGCCGGCCAGCCGCCGCGGCGGCGCCACGGCGTCGAGCCGGCCCCCGAACACCGACAGCGGCACCGGCAGCGGGCCGGTGTCGGGGGCGGGACGCCAGGTCTCCACCAGCCGCAGGTCCCCGCGGAGGGCCGGAGCGAACAGCTCCCACAGGTCCGGGTCGGCCAGGAGCTGGGCGGGCGTGCCGCCCATGGCGGCCAGCTCGCGCCGCAGATCGGGGTCGGACAGCAGATGACGCCGGGTCCCCTCGCCGTCGGGCCGGGGCGTCCCGCGCGCCGAGAGGCCCAGCCAGACGGGCGGGGTGCGCCCCTCGGCGAGCAGCGAGCGGGTCAGCTCCCAGGCGACGAGGGCGCCCATGCTGTGCCCGAACAGCGCGAACGGGCCGCGCAGTTCGCCGTCCAGCTCACGCCGGAAGTGCGCCACGAGCTGCGCGGCGTCGTCGAGCACGGGACGGTCGGACAGCAGCCCGCGGCCGGGGGCGTCCACCGGCCGAACCTCCCAGCCGGCCGGGAAACGGCCCGGCCAGTCGCGGTAGGCCAGATGGGAACCACCGGCATGGTGGAACACGAAAAGGCGCATGTCGATCGTGACTCCCTCGCGAACGGTCGTGGGGGGGGGGGGGGGGGGGGGGGGGGGGGGGGGGGGGCGGGGGGGGGCGGGGGGGGGGGGGGGGGGGGGGGGGGGGGGGGGGGGGGGGGGGGGCGTACGNNNNGGCCCGGCCCCCGCCCGGCCCGGCGGGGGTCGCCCTGTGGGCAACCCCCGCCTTGTGGCAAAACCACCCGGCGAGGGGGCGGGGCCCCCCCCCCCCGCGGGGGGGGGCGCCGCCCCGCGCCCCCCCACGGACGATATCCGCCCGGCCGCGGCCGCGGACCGCCCCCGCGAGGCCAACTCCACCGCCCGTGCAAGCGTTCTCGAGCCCCCCGCCCCCTGAAGCGAAGGCGGCCGTGGAAGGTCGCTCGAACCCGGCTGGAGACAGCGGGGGCGGTGGCGGGAACCGGGCTAGCGTGCACCACGGCCGACGGCTTTCGAGCCATCGAGGGAACTCGATCGGTACGGGGAGGAAACCGTGGAGATACAGGTTCTGGGACCGTTGAGCGCTGAGGTCAACGGAGTGTCGATCGTTCCGACCGCGGGCAAGCCGAGGCAGATCCTCGCCCTGCTCGCCTTCTACCCGAGCCGGGTGATGCCGGTGCCCACCCTCATGGAGGAGATCTGGGGCACCAACATGCCCCAGAGCGCCATGACGACCATGCAGACGTACATCCTTCAGCTCCGCCGCCGCCTGGGCACCGCGATGGGCCCCGACGCGCCCGGCACCGCCAAGGAGGTGCTGGCCACCCGGCACGGCGGCTACGTCCTGCAGATCCCGCCCGCCGGCGTCGACGTCCACCGCTACGAACAACTGGTGTCGGCCGGCCAGTCCGCCTTCGAGGAGGGCCAGGACGCGCGGGCGGCGGACCTGTTCCGGGACGCGCTGGCCATGTGGCAGGGTCCCGCCCTCGTCGACGTGCGCGTCGGCTCCATCCTGGAGATCGAGGTCATGCGGCTCGAGGAGAGCCGCCTGGTCACCGTCGAACGGCGCATCGACGCCGACCTCAGACTCGGCCGGCACACCGAACTCATCGCCGAACTCACCGACCTGACGGCCCGTCACCTCCAGCACGAGGGTCTGCACTCGCAGGCCATGGTGGCGCTCTACCGCTCCGGCCGCCAGGCCACGGCGCTGGACGTCTACCGGCGGCTGCGCACCCGCCTGATCGAGGAGCTCGGCGTGGAGCCCTCCCCGCAGCTCCAGCGGCTGCACCAGGCGATGCTCACCGTCGACCCCGCCCTCGATGTGGCGTGCGGGCCGCGCCGCACCTCCACCTTCAACCTGTACGCGGTCTGAACCCGAGCCGCGCTCCAGACCCCGGCGCGACCCTCGTGAGGCGCGGACCCCACGAGGAGGGACAGCCCATGTCCGACGGACCACCGGTGGCGCTGCACTGCTTCGCCCACGCCGGAGCCGGCGTCTCCTCCTTCCACGGCTGGCCCGCCCGCCTCGGCGCCGGCGTGACGCCCCTGCCCCACCTGCTGCCGGGCCGCGAAGGGCGGCGCCGGGAGCCCCGGGTGACCGGGCGCCGGGCGCTGCTGGCCGACCTGATGGACCGCTTCAGCGACCCGCCCGGCCCATACGTGCTCTACGGCCACAGCCTCGGCGCGCTGGTGGCCTACACCCTCACCCGGGCCCTGCACGAGGCCGGGCTGCCCGGTCCGGCGCTGCTCGCCGTGGGCGCCTGTCCGCCCCCCGACGCCGCGTCCGAACTCTCCGACGCCTGCCGGGAGTCCGACGAGCGGCTGCTGCGGCGGCTGCACGCCGTGGGCGCCGTCCCCCCGGACGCGGCCCCGGGCGGCTTCTGGCACCGCTCCGTGATGCCGGTCCTGCGCGACGACCTCGCCCTCGCCGACAGCCTGCGCGCCGCCGCCCGCACACCCGTCCCGGGCGGCCCCCTCACCGTGCCGGTCCTGGCCGTCGCGGGCGAGGACGACCCGCTGGTGCGGCCCGGCCGGATGGCGGGCTGGGGACGCTGGAGCGACGGGCCCCTGATCACCCGCACCCTGCCCGGCGACCACTTCTTCCTCCGCGGCCCCGACCTGCCCCACCTCCTGGGCCGGGCCTGCCGCACGATCCGCCGCCTCACCCCGGCCCCCGCGCCCGTGCCCGCGCCGGGTGCGCCCGCCTGGGCACGCGGCCCCGCGGGCGGCGGCACCCCGGCCGGCCGCAGCCGGCCGCACCAGGACCGGCGGGACCGGCGGGACGAAGGGCCGGCGGGAGCAGCCGCCGGCACCGGGGCCGGCCGGGCCGCCGCACCGGCGGCCGCCGAGACGTCCCGGCCGCCGACCCCGCCCGCGTCCGCGTCCGTGCCCGCGTCCGTGCCCGCGTCCGCGTCCGTGCCCGCGCCCGTGCCCGTGCCCGCGTCCGCGTCCGTGCCCGCGTCCGCGTCCGCGTCCGTGCGCGGCGCGCGCTGACGGGCGGCCGGTCATGGCCTCGCCGCGGGTGCCCGGGACGGGGCCCGTGCCCGGGACGGGGCACGCCGACGAACTGCGCACCGACGTCTGCGTGATCGGCGCCGGGCCCGCCGGGCTCGCGCTCAGCCTGATGCTGCTGCGCTCCGGCGTGCGGGTCGTCCTGCTGGAGCGCTCCATCGGACTGCGCCGCGACTTCCACGGCGAGATCCTCCAGCCCGGCGGCCAGCGGATCCTCGACGAGCTGGGCGTCCTGGCCGCCGCCCGCGCCCGGGGCGCCTGCCCGCTCGACGGCTTCCAGGTCCTCCAGGACGAACGGGTGCTGCTCGACATCGACTACCGGCGCCTGCCCGCCCCCTACGACTGCCTGCTCGCGCTGCCCCAGCGCCACCTGCTGCACGAACTCCTCGCCGCCTGCCGGGCCCTGCCCGGATTCACGCTGCTGGAGGGACACCGCCTCGGCGCGCTGCTGCGCGAGCGGGGCCGCGTCGTCGGCGTCGGGGCCCGGCACGGCGGCGGACGCCAGGTGACGGTGCGGGCCCACGTCGTGGTCGGCGCCGACGGCCGGCACTCCAGGACCCGGACGCTGGCCGGCATCGACGCGGGCCGCACCGAGGCGTTCGACCAGGACGTGGTGTGGTTCGCGCTGCCCGGGGCCGGACGCGCCACCGGCACGGTCCGCGTGCACCGCAGCGAGCACGGCGCCCTGCTGGTCCACGACTCCCACCCGGACCGGCTGCGCGTCGGCTGGACGCTGCCGCACCGCACCTGGAACCTGGCCGCGGCCCGCGGCATCGACGACATCCGCCGCGAACTCGCCGCCGCGCTCCCGCGGTTCGCGGACCTCATCCACGACCGTCTGCACGCCGTGACGGACCTGAAGCCGCTCGACGTGTTCGCCGCCCAGGCCACGGAGTGGGTCCGCGACGGGCTGATCCTCGTCGGCGACAGCGCCCATACGCACGGCCCGATCGGCGCGCAGGGCATCAACCTCGCCCTCCAGGACGCCGCCGCCGCACACCCCGTGCTGCTCGACGCGGTCCGCGCGGGCGACGCGAGCCGGGAGCGGCTGCTGCCCTACGAGCGGCGGCGCAGACCGGCGGCCGAGGCCGTGCACCGCATGCAGCGGACCCAGGCCAGAGCGCTGCTCGGCCGCGGCGGCCCCGTGACCACCCGGCTGCGCTCCGCCGCCGCCGCCCTGATCACCCGAACCCCGCTCGGCGACCGCATCACCCGCACCATCGCCTACGGCCCCACCCCCACCCCCGTACACACCAACCTCTTCACCCCCACCCCCCACCACCATCCCTGACCCCCAGGCCGGCCCCCACCCGGGGAGTGGACGGCGCCCGCGCAGGGGGAGTGGGCGCGACCCGCGCCCGGTCGCGTGCCGGGCCCGCCCCTGAACCCGTGCCATGGGCTGACCGGTTCGGCGGCCTCGCCCCGGATCGGGGCGAGACCGCGGTCATGCCCTTCCGCTCAGTCCAGTTGCTGGGCGTGCAGGCCGATGAGGCGTTTGTAGGCGTGGTCCTGGTGGGGGTAGAGGACCTGGACGTCGATGAGGAGAGCCGTTCCCGGCTCGACGGCATGTCCTGGTTTGGAGCCGAGCAGGACGGCGCCGCTGGTGCCGTCCTTGATGATCTCGCCCCAGAAGATGTCGGTGAAGCTCCTGGCCAGCGAGGTTCCTTCGGGCAGGCTGCCGAAGCCCACGGCCCACTTCATGACGCGGGTTTCCGCGGCGTGCATCGTGAGCCGGTAGGAGTAGATGTGCCCCTGACCGTCGGACCAGTCGCCCCGGAATTCCTGGTCGATGACGAGGTTTCCCTCGAAGGGGGACGCCAGGGCGGACTGGGCCTGGTCGTTCCAGGAGCCGTTGGGGCTGCCGGCCATGGGGATGGACCGCAGGTCGGCGATCGAGGTACCCGCGTCCACCGGGAGCGAGTGGCCCTGCTGGTCGGCGGCGGAGAACAGTGTGTTGTTCTCCATGGTGTTGTTGACGACGGCGCTCACCCCGTCGCCGCTGTGGTCGAACCCGTACGCGGAGAAGTCGTTGATGTGCGTGCCCACCGGGATGGCGAGGATCTTGTCGCCGCGTCCCGGGGTCTGGCCGGCGTTGAAGGCGCTGCCCCGGTAGAGGCAGAAAGTGCCCTCGGGGCATGCGTCGGCTCCCTGGCCGTAGATCAGCTTCGGTTCGTTGTCGCTCACTGCACTCCCTTGACGGTCAACGGCTGGCACGGCTGGTCCCGGCTGTCCCGAGCTGCTGGCAGACGGAGCCCGCTCCGAGTCGACACAATATGCAGTTGATTGGCTACTCAACGTGGCGACGCGGTGTATGGCGTGTCACTCCTGATCGGTGGCGTCCCGATCCCGCAGCGGCCGCAGGCCGCCGGGCAGGTGAGGGAGCTGGAAGGAGTACCGGCCGTGCATGTCGATGTGGTGCCGCACGAACGGCGAGAGGCGGGCCACGTCATCGTCCCGGACGTCGAAACCTCCCGCCCGCAGCCGGTTCACCGCGGCCTGGCGGCTGGCGACGCCGAGGGGGTGGGCGAGGTCGGCCCGGCTGGCTCCCGCGTCGCGGGCTGTTTCGATCAGGCCCGTCTCCCATCCGGCGAGCTGCTCGCGGACCTGCCGCAGCAGCATCAGAGAGGCCGGCGCCTGCTCCGGCCCGGAACCGGGGGTGTGGGGGATGTCCTTGGGCCCTTGCTGGGCGGCGCGTGGGGCGTCGTCTATGGCATCAAGGGCCGCCGCGAGGGTTGGACGGGGGTGCGCGGCCCGCGCACCCCGCAGGGACGGGCCGCCGCAGCCCCGGCGTGACAGCCGGGCTCTGGGCGGGGCCGGAGCCATGATGAAGACGGCGTTGCCCGGGACGCTGAAGCGTCCCGGGCAGTATGTGCGGGTGCCGGCCGCGAAGCCGCTTGGGCAGTTGCGGGTCTTCGGCGTCTCAGGCTGAGGCCGGCGGAGCGGATGACTCGGCGGCGCGGCGGTATTCGGCGTTGATGCGCTGGGCTTCTTCGAGCTGGTCTTCGAGGATGATGATGCGGCAGGCGGCCTCGATCGGGGTCCCGTGGTCGACGAGCTCCCGGGCCCGGGCGGCGATGCGCAGTTGGTAGCGGGAGTAGCGGCGGTGCCCGCCCGCGGAGCGAAGCGGGGTGATCAGGCTGGCTTCGCCGATGGCGCGGAGGAAACCCTGGGTGGTGCCGAGCATCTCGGCGGCCCGGCCCATGGTGTAGGCGGGGTAGTCGTCGTCGTCGAGACGGCCGAAGGTGTCGTCTGCTGTCATTGCACCTCTCTGTGGAACACGCTCGAGGGGCCCTGGTGTCGAACGACACCAGGGCCCCGAAGGAACTACACCATCCGCCGGCCCTGGTACTGCGCCGGCGTTCTGTTTCCGCTGACCCGACGGGAATGCTGTCGGGTGCGCGGGGATCGCGGTTGCTTGACCGGAGACCACCTCACTGTCGATGTCCTGCGGTACCCGGGCTCAAGACTTCCGCCCGGGCGATCCTGATGGCGCCTGGCTCCTCCGTTCTTCCCTCGATGATCAACTGTGTGCGTGGTACTGCGAACTGCTCAGCGGCCTGTGACAGCGCCACCCTCCGGCAGCCGGCTCAGAACCCCACTGCCGAACTTCCCGGTGCGCGCGTCCGCAGCCGACGCCTTCACCGAGGTACTGCTCACTGACTTCACTGCTGGGTACTGCGTCCTGCACCTACGGGTACTGCGATCAACTGCGGTACTGCACGGCGGCCCCTGACCACTGCGGGCCACCCGGTCCGGTCGCCAGTCCCGTCGCCGTCCTGCAACAACCCTGGCTTCGAAACTCCGCCACCGCACCGTCCTGCCAACTGCAACTGCGAGTACTGCTGCCCGGCAGTTCGTCTCTGCCAGGCCCTGCTGACTTCCTGGGTTACGAGAGAAACCATAACCAGACCACCACCCAATGTCTACTCCAGCCACCATAGATTTTCGTGCGTTCGACGATGAGGTAATCGAACTCGGCGATGACACGGCCTTGGGGCGCAGCGGTACGGCGGTTGACGCTAAGCCGGTGATTATGGGATCGGGGCAGGTCGTGGGCGGGCCTACCGCATCTCCGGCCTCGGGGAACAACGGAACAGCCGGTGGCGCCTACGTCATCCCCGCCACCTGAGCGGAACCGCGTCAAGCACCTGCCTCTCGGACTCGTGCCGGTACCTGATCCGAGCAGGCCCTCAGACCTGCGCCCGGACCTGCACCCCGGACCCGCGCCGGGATCTGCGCCCGGCCCGCGCCGGGGGAGTGGGCGGGACCCGCCCCCGAACCCGCGCCCGGTCCCTCCTCCGCCCCCCGGCCGGGAAAGCCGCGGACTCCTCACCGCAAGGCCGGTGTCAACCCCGCCCCCCGCCCGGGGGT
This sequence comes from Streptomyces sp. NPDC002328, assembly GCF_042890065.1. NCBI lineage: Bacteria > Bacillati > Actinomycetota > Actinomycetes > Kitasatosporales > Streptomycetaceae > Streptomyces > Streptomyces sp. NPDC002328. The sequence goes on from NZ_JBIARQ010000008.1 coordinate 226,334, forward strand.
CGAGTGCTCTTCCAATGTTTCTCGAGTGCTTCGGCAGAGCGTGGGAGTCGCAGTGCGGTGCTCGCCGAGATCCGGAGGAGAACGAGCCGTGCCGAAGCTGACGTACCCCGATCTCCCGGTCGACGGGCTGCTGCGCTCGGCCGCCGTGCGCGATCCCGACGGCCTCGCCGTCCGCACGGCCCACGAGGCGCTGACCTTCAGCGAACTGGACGACCGGGCCGACCGGATCGCCGCGTTCGTGCAGCGCGAGACCGGCCGCCGCCCGGGCGCGCGGGTCGGCGTCGCCAACGCCCTCGACCCCGCCTTCGCCGCCGCCTACTACGGCGTCCTGCGCGCCGGCGCCACACTGGTCCTCCTCAACCCGCTCACCGGCGAGGACGGCCTGCGGCACGTGTGCGCCGCCGCCGGCGTCGAGATCGCGCTGGCCCCCTCGGCCACCGCCGCCCTGCTGGCCAAGACACGCGCCGAACTGCCCGCGCTGCGCACCGTCGTTGCCACCGACGCGCCCCACGGCGCGGCGCCCGCCGGCTGCCTGCCCCTGCACGCCGCCCTGGCCGCCGCGCCGGACGCCCCCGAAGGCCGCCGCGCCGACCGGGACGCCGTCGCCTGCGTGCAGTTCACCACCGGCACCACCGGACGCCCCAAGGGCGTGCTGCTCACCCACCGCAACCTCGTCGCCAACGCCCGCCAGACCGCGCTCGCCCACCGCCTGCGCCCCGACTCGGTCACCCTCAACCACCTGCCGCTCTACCACGTCATGCACCTCAACTCGGCGGTCGACGCGGGCGCCTGCCAGGTCCTGTGCCAGGACCCCGACCCCCTGGTCTCGCTGGCCGTGGCCGCCGGCGCCGGCGCCACCCACTACTACGGGCTGCCCGCCCGGCTGCACCGGCTGGCCGCCGACGGCCGGCTCGCCCGCACCCCGCGCGCCGCACGCGGCGGCCACCGGCTCACGGCCGTGCTGTCCGGCGGCTCCGCGCTGCGCCCGCAGGCCGCGCACACCCTGCGCGAACTGCTGGGCGTGCCCGTCGTCCAGGGCTACGGCCTGGCCGAGCTGTCCCCGCTCACCCACAGCCAGCAGCCCGGCCGGCACCGGCCCGGCAAGGTCGGCACACCGGTCCCCGGCACGCAGTGCCGACTCGTCGACCTCGCCACCCGCCGCCCCGTCGCCGTCTGGTCCACCGGCGAGGTGCAGGTCAAAGGCCCCCAGCTGATGGCCGGCTACCTCGGCGAGAAGACCTGCGCGCGGATCGACGCGGACGGCTGGTTCTCCACCGGGGACGTCGGCTACGTCGACGACGACGGCGCCCTGGCCCTGGTGGACCGGGTCGACGACGTCTTCAAGTACGACAACGAGATCGTCTCGCCCAGCCGCGTCGAGCACATCCTCGCCGAGGACCCCAGGGTCGCCGACTGCGTGGCCGCCCCCTGGCCCGACCCCCGGCACGGCGGCCTCGTCTGGGCGGGCGTCGTCCTGCGCGACAGCGACACCCCCCAGCACGGCGAGAACGGCGAGAACGGCGAGGACGGCGAGGACGGCGAGGACGGGGTCCTCGACTCGATCGCGGCGCGGGCCAACGAACGGCTCGCCCCCTTCGAGCGGATCCGCCTCACCGAAGCCCTCGACGCCGTACCGCGCACCCCCACCGGCAAGCCGCAGCGCCGCCTGGTCCGCACCCGGCTCCAGGACCGGGCCGCCGCCGGACCGTTCGCCCGCACCCACACCGACCCCGCAAGGAGCAGACCATGGTGACCTTCGTCAACAAGCTGACGGTGCACGGCGACCTCGACGCCTTCCTCGCCGTCAAGGGCAGGCTCACCGCCTACATGGCCGCCCAGCCCGGATACGTCAGCCACCGCACCCTGCGCCACACGGGCGCGCCCGACGTCTTCCTCGAACTCGCCGTCTGGCAGGACGCCGCCGCCCACGGCAGGGCCGTGCGCAGCCCGGAGTTCCAGTCCCTGGTCCAGGGCCTGCGCCCGCTGGCCACCCCCGACCCGGGGCTGTACGAGACGGTCGAGGAGAGCGCGTGATGGCCGGCGCCGGCCGGACCCAGGCGATCGTGGTGGGCGCGGGCCCCGCCGGCCTGACCGCCGCCCACGAACTCGCCCGCAGAGGGCTGCGGGTGCGGCTGGTCGACGCCGCGGCCGGGCCCGCCCGCACCAGCCGGGCCGTGGCCGTGCACCCGCGCACCCTGGAGACGTTCACGCAGATGGGCGTCGTCGAGGCGATGCTCGGGCGGGGCCGCCAGAACCGCGCCTTCACCATGTACGCGCGCGGACGCCGCCTGGTGCGCCTGGAGGCCGACTACTCCACCATGCCCACCTCCCACCCCTACACGCTGGTCATCGCCCAGACCGAGACCGAGGCCGTGCTGCGCGAGGCGGTGGCCCGGCTCGGCGTCGAGATCGAGTGGGGCGTGCGCCTGACGGGCCTCGAACAGCGTGCCGACGGCGTGTCCGTCCGCCTGAGCGGGGCGGACGGGACCGAGCGGCGGGCCGAGACCTCGTGGCTGGTCGGCTGCGACGGCGGGCACAGCACCGTGCGCAAGCTGCTCGGCCTGGAACTGCTCGGCGAGAGCAGCGAGACCTGGATGCTCGCCGACGCGCCCGTGGAGAGCGACCTGCCGCCCGACACCATCTACTGGACCCACACCGGCGGCCAGGCCCTGATGATGGTGCCCTACGCCCGCGACGGCCACTGGCGCCTCCTCGACACCGCCCCCGCCCCCGCCCCGTCCGGCCCCTCCGGCGCCCCCGGCCCCTCCGACGCCCCCGGCACCCCCGGTGCGGACCGCGTCGCCGAGCGGCTCAGCGCCCGGCTGTCGGCCGGACTCGGCCGCCCCGTCCGGGTCGGCGAGGCCGAGTGGACGTCCGTGTTCACCTTCCAGCAGCGCATGGTGCGCCGCATGCAGGACGGCCGGGTCTTCGTGGCCGGCGACGCCGCCCACGTGCACAGCCCCGCCTCCGGACAGGGCATGAACACCGGCATCCAGGAAGCCCACAACCTGGCCTGGAAACTCGCCCAGGTGGAACAGGGCCACGCCGGAGCGGAACTCCTGGACACCTACAGCGAGGAACGGGTCCCCATCGGCGAGGCCCTCCTCGGCTCCACCCGCACCGCCACCTTCCTCGTCCAGCTGAAGAACGCCCTCGCCCCGGCCGCGCTGCCGGTCGTCTTCGCCCTCGTGCGCGCCGTGCCGGCGCTGCGCCGCGCCATCCAGCGCAAGGTCCTCGGCGGCATGTCCGGCCTGCGCATCGGCTACGGCGACTCCTCCCTGACCACCGTGGAGTCCTACGAGCACGTCGCCAGAACCGGGACCGTGATGATGGCCGTGAGCGTCCCCACCCCCCTGCCCGTCCCCGGCGAGCGCGTCACGGCCGCCCCGGTCCACGACCCGCACGCGCCCGGCTGCCGCGCCCTGCACGACGAACTGCGCGACCCCCGCTGGACGCTGCTGCTGGCCGCGGGCGGCACCGGCCCCGGCGACGGGCCCGCCGGCGTGGCCGTGACGGCCGCCGTCCAGTACGCCGAGTGGCTGTCCGTGCGCACGGTCGGCGGCGCCTCCCCCGACGGGCCCCGCCCGCTCGACGACCCCGGCGGCCGGCTGCGCACCGCGCTCGGCCTGGCCCCGGGCTGCTGGACGCTGGTGCGCCCCGACGGCTACGTCGCCGCGCGCGGCGCCCGGCTGACCCGCGCCGTGCTGGACCGGGCCCTCGCCCCGCTGCGCCTCCCCGCCCCGCTGGCCGGGGAGGCGCGGCGAGAACCCGGCATCGTCCTGGACGCGCCGAGCCGGCGCCCCGAGGAGCACTGATGCCCGGCCACGACGCCAGCGCGGTCCCGGTGGGTACGAAACGGAAGAAAGGATGTGTGGGGTGACGGAGGAGCGCGTGCACCGCACGGCGTACTCGGTGGAGGTGGCCGCGCCCGCGGCGGTCGTCTACGGGCTGGTCTCGGAGGCGGTGCAGTGGCCGCTGTTCTTCCCCTCGAACGTGCATGTGGAGCGGCTGGAGTTCGACGGCACCAACGAGCGGCTGCGCATGTGGGCCACCGCGGGCGGCCGCATCAGGTCCTGGATCTCCACCCGCGTCCAGGACCCCCAGACCCGGCGCGTGGAGTTCCGCCAGCAGCACGTCCAGCCGCCGGTGCGGACGATGGACGGCACCTGGGCCGTCGAGGAACTGCCCGGCGAAGCCTGCCTGCTGACCCTGCGCCACGCCTTCACCGTGCACGGCGACCGGGCCGAGGACGTCGCCTGGGTCGAGCGGGCCCTCGCCGTCAACTCCCGCGCCCAGCTGGACAGTCTGCGCTCGCTCGCACAGCGCTGGGCGCGCTTCGACTCGCTCGTGCTGACCTTCGAGGACTCCCTGCGCATCGACGCCCCCGCCGAGCCCGTCTACGAGTTCCTCCACCGGGCCGCCGACTGGCCCGGCGTCCTCCCGCACGTGTCGCGGCTCGAACTGACGGAGGACACCCCCGGGGTGCAGGTCATGACGATGGACACACGCACGCAGGACGGGGCGGTGCACACCACCGAGTCCGTACGGGTCTGCTTCCCCCACGCGGGCCGCATCGTCTACAAGCAGACCGCCACACCGGAGCTGATCGAGGCGCACAGCGGGGAGTGGAACGTCGTCTCCGACGCCCACGGGGTGACCGCCGTCGCCCAGCACAGCGTGGTGCTGCGCGAGGACGCCGTGCGGCGGGTCCTGGGCCCCGACGCCGGCCTCGCCCACGCCCGCCGCCACGTCCGCCAGACCCTGCGCCGCGACACCACCGCCCTCCTGCACCGGGCCCGCACCCACGCAGAATCGGCCCCCGGCACCCGCTGACCCCGGGCCCCCCGGCCCCGCCGCCCGCCGTCCAGTGCAGTTCCGGTCCGGCTCTAGCCGGGGCGTCGACAGTTGGCTGACGACGGACAGGCCGGAAGGGGAGCGGGGCAGCGGTCGTGGGCGCTCGACCCTTTCGGACGGCCGACGACCTCAAGGAGAGGCATGAGCCCCAAGAACACCACCGCGGAGAAGGCGGAGAAGAACGACGACAGGGCCCTCCAACCGTCCCAGCCGGTGCCGTGGCACCTGGCGCTGCTCAGCGGAGACGACGGCACCGCCCTCGGCGCGGGACTGGCCACTCTCAAGGCCCGCTTCACCCGGGCCCCGGCCCGCGAGGACGTCCCGGTGAGCATCCGCACCGTCAACAGCACCGAGGGCGGCCACCGCGCAGCGGTCCTGACCGGCGACGGCGTCGCCACCGAGATCGGCGCCCAGGAGACGGCCAGCACCGCCCCGGTCGCCTTCATGTTCCCCGGCCTGGGCGACCACTACGCCGACATGGGCCGCGACCTCTACCGCGACTTCCCCGTCTTCCGCACCGCGGTCGACGACTGCGCCGAAGCCCTCACCCCCGAACTCGGCCTGGACATCCGCGAGATCGTCTTCCCCGCCCCGCGGCCCGGCGCACCCCGCCCCGACGCCCCCGCCATGGACCTGCGGCGCATGCTCGGCCGCGACGACGGCCCGCAGAGCGAGAGCGAGCGCCGGCTGAACACCACCCGGCTGGCCCAGCCGGCGCTCTTCGTCGTCGAGTACGCGCTCGCCCGCCTCTGGCAGTCCTGGGGCGCCCGCCCCTCCGTCATGATCGGCTACAGCCTCGGCGAGTACGTCGCGGCCACCCTCGCCGGCGTGCTCAGCCTCCCCGACGCGCTCACCCTGGTCGCCCGGCGCGCCGCGCTCATCGAACAGCTGCCGCAGGGCGCCATGCTCGCCGTCATGCTCCCCGAGGAACAGGCGGCCGGCCTCCTCGGCGACGACGTCTCGCTCTCCGCCGTCAACGGCCCCGAGTTCTGCGTGCTGGCCGGCCCCGTCGCCGCCGTCGAGGCACTGGAGCGCACCCTCGCCGGCCGAGGCGTCGTCAGCCGCCGCGTGCGCTCCACGCACGCCTTCCACTCCTCGATGATGGAACCCGTCGCGGACCGGCTCACCGACCTCGCGCGAACCCTCACCCTCAACCCGCCGCGCATCCCCTACATCTCCAACGTCACCGGCGAGCCCATCACCGACGAGCAGGCCACCGACCCCGCCTACTGGGCCCGCCACCTGGTCGCCACCGTCCGCTTCGCCGGCGGCCTGCGCCACCTCGCCGGCGTCCCGCTGCTCCTGGAGACCGGCCCCGGCCAGACCCTCAGCAGCCTGGCCACCGTGGCCCGCGGCACCGCCGCCGGCACCATCGTCGCCTCCATGCGCCACCCCCTGGAACGCCGCTCCGACTCCGCCGTCGCCCTCAAGGCACTGGGCCGGCTGTGGCTGGCCGGCGCCGACATCGACTGGACCGGCTTCCCGGCCGCCGGACTGGACATCGTCGCCGACGCCGCCGCGAGCGCCGCCCGCGAAGCCGACGGCGACCACCCGCCCGGCGCCACCGAACGCGGCGCCACCGAACGCGAACTCGCCGCCGTGTGGGCGAGCGTGCTGAAGAACGAACAACTCCCGCACGACATCAGCTTCTTCGAACTCGGCGGCAACTCACTGCTGGCCACCCGGCTGGCCCTGCGCGTCAAACGCGCCTTCGGCGTCGACCTGGCACTGTGCGACATCTACGAACAGGCCACCCTCTCCCGCATGGCCGACGCCATCGACACCCTGCGCGCCGGCGGCACACCCGCCGCCACCGGCCAGGGCTCCTCCCACACCGGCAACTCCCTGGCCCGCCACCGGCTGCCCAACGGCCTGACGGTCTGGCACCAGAACGAAGCCGAGACCCGCCACTTCTACGAGGACATCTTCGAACACCGCACCTACGCCAAGAACGGCATCACCCTCCCCGACGGCGCCACCGTCTTCGACGTCGGCGGCAACATCGGCCTGTTCACCCTCTTCTGCCACTACGAGGCCAAGAACGTACGGGTCTTCGCCTTCGAGCCCGCCCCGCCGATGTTCGACCTGCTCAGCCGCAACGTCGCCGAACACGGCGTCGACGCCACCCTGTTCGACATCGGCGCCTCCGACACCGAGACACAGGCCGCCCTCACCTTCTACCCGCGCAGCTCCGGCATGTCCTCCTTCCACCCCGACCAGGAAGAGGAGAAGCACAACCTGCGCACCATCATCGCCAACCAGCACAAGAGCGCCGCCGACGAGGACACCGCCCGCCTGGCCGCCTCCGAGGACCTGCTCGACGTCCGCTTCGAGGCGATCGAGTTCACCGCCGCGCTGCGCCCGCTCAGCGCCGTCATCCGCGAACAGCGCATCGAACGCATCGACCTCATCAAGATCGACGTGCAGAAGAGCGAGCGCCAGGTCATCGACGGCATCGCCGACGAGGACTGGCCCAAGATCCAGCAACTGGTGCTCGAGGTGCACGACGCCGACGGCGAGGTCGCCCGGCTCGCCGACCTGCTCACCGGCCGCGGCTTCACCGTCACCGCCGAACAGGACGAGCTCTACGTCGGCACCGACATCCACAACATCTACGCCGTACGCGGCACACGCTGACGGAGCCGCCCGACATGGAATTCACGACCGTAGGAGTGGTCGGCGCCGGCGTCATGGGCGTCGGCGTCGCACAGAACCTCGCCCAGACCGGCCACCGCGTCGTCCTCGTCGACCTCCGCGAGGAGATCCTCGACACCGCACGCCGCGAACTGCGCACCGGCCTGCGCGCCCACGCCCTCTTCCACCGGGGCCCGGCCGCCGACCCGGCCGAGATCTTCGACAGGATCGAGTTCACCACCGACCACGAACTGCTCGCCGACGCCGACCTCGTCGTCGAGAACGTCACCGAGGACTGGGACGTCAAGAAGCAGGTGTACGAGCGGATCGACCGCATCGTGCGCCCCGAGGCGGTCTTCGCCGTCAACACCTCGGCGATCTCCATCACCCGCGTCGCCTCCGTCACCGGGCGCCCCGAGCGGGTCGTCGGCATGCACTTCATGAACCCGGTGCCGATGAAGCCCATGGTCGAGGTCATCCGCGGCCACCACACCACCCCCGAGACCATCGACACCGCCCGCCGCTTCCTGGCCGAGCTGGGCAAGGACTGCGTCGTCGTCGAGGACGTGCCCGGCTTCGTCTCCAACCGCGTGCTGATGCTCACCATCAACGAGGCCGTGTTCCTCGTCCAGGACAAGGTGGCGCCCCCGGCCGACATCGACCGGATCTTCCGCAGCTGCTTCGAGCACCGGATGGGCCCGCTGGAGACCGCCGACCTGATCGGCCTGGACACCATCCTGAAATCCGTCGAGGTGCTGTACGAGAGCTTCAACGACGACAAGTACCGGCCCGCCCCGCTGCTGAAGAAGATGGTCGCCGCCGGCCTGCTCGGGCGCAAGAGCGGCGAGGGCTTCCACAAGTACCGCTGACAGGACGGAAGACGAACGCCATGAGCAACGACAACAGGACCAGGATCGCCGAGTACCTCTCCCGCTTCTTCCCGGTCCACGACCTGAAGGACGACGACGACATCTTCGAACTCGGCTTCGTCAGCTCGATGTTCGCGATGCAGCTGGTGTCCTTCGTGGAGCACGAGTTCGCCATCACCGTCGAGAACGAGGACCTGGAGCTGGAGCACTTCCGCTCCATCGGCGCGCTCGACGCCTTCGTCACGCGCAAGCTGTCCGCCCCCGTACCCCAGTAGGCGAGAGCGGACACGACGACGATGACCGCAGCGCTCACCGCGGAACAGGAACAGGCCCGCACCGAGTTCAGGGCCTTCGCCGACCGCCACATCGCCCCCCATGCCGACGCCTGGCACCGCGACCAGCGCACCCCGCCGCAGACCGTGCGGCTCCTCGCCGACGCGGGCCTGCTCGGCCTGCCCGTGCCCCGCGAGTACGGCGGAGGCGGCCGCGACGCGGTCACCCTCGGCCTGCTCGCCGGCGAACTGGGCCGGGCCTGCTCCTCGGTGCGCAGCCTGCTCACCGTCCACACGATGACGGCGCACGCGATCGCCCGCTGGGGCAGCGCGCACCTGAAGCGGACCTGGCTGCCCCGGCTCGCCCGCGGCGAGCGCGTCGCCGCCCTCGCCGTCTCCGAGCCGAACGCCGGCAGCGACGCCGCCGCCGTCTCCACCCGCCTGGTCCGCGACGGCGACGACTGGATCGCCCACGGCCACAAGAAGTGGATCACCTACGGCGAGATCGCCGGCCTGTTCCTCCTCGTCGGCCGCGCCGAGGAAGGCCCCACCGCCCTCCTCGTCGAACGCGACACCCCGGGCCTGCGCACCGAGCTGATCGAGGACATGATCGGCATCCGCGCCTCGATGACCGCGAACGTCTACCTCGACGGCTGCCGGATCCCCGGCGCCAACCTGCTCGCCCGCCCCGGCCTCGGCGTCTCCCACGTCGCCGGCGCCGCCCTCGACCTCGGCCGCTACACCGTCGGCTGGGGCTGCGCCGGCATCCTCGACGCCTGCCTGGACGCCAGCGTCGACTACGCCGGCCGGCGCGAGCAGTTCGGCTCCCTCATCAAGGAGCACCAGCTGGTCCGCCGCATGATCAGCGACATGTACACCTCCGCGCGGGCGGCCCGGCTGCTGTGCCTGGAGGCCGGCCGGCTGCGCGACGAACGCCACCCCGGCGCCCTGGCCGCGGCCTCCACCGCCAAGTACTTCGCCGCCGCCGCGGCCGGCCGCGCCGCGGCGGACGCCGTGCAGCTCCACGGCGCCAACGGGTGCAGCTCCGACTACCCCGTCCAGCGCCTCCTCGGCGACTCCCGGGTCATGGAGGTCATCGAGGGCAGCGCACAGCTCCACCAAGTGGGCCTTGCCGAATACGCGTTCCAGGAGCGAGCACCGAGGAGTGCGCGATGACCACCACCACGACCGCTGCCACCACGACCGACGCTGCCACCACGACCGACGCCGCCGCCACCACGACCGACGCCGCCGCCGTCCGCGCGACCGTCAAATGCGTGATCTGGGACCTCGACGACACCGTCTGGGACGGCGTGCTGCTGGAGGACGGCGACGTCACCCCGCGCCCCGGCGTCATCGAGGCGATCCGCACGCTCGACGAGCGCGGCATCCTGCACTCCATCGCCAGCCGCAACGACCACGACACGGCCATGGCGAAACTGACGGAGCTGGGCATCGCCGAGTACTTCCTCCACCCCCAGATCGGCTGGGGCGCCAAGTCCGACTCCGTCCGGGCCGTCGCCGAGGCCCTCAACATCGGCGTCGACACCCTCGCCTTCGTCGACGACCAGCCCTACGAACGCGACGAGGTCCGCTTCGCCCACCCCGACGTGCTGTGCATCGACGCCGCCGACGCCGCACGCATCCCCGAACTGCCCCGCGCCCGGCCCCGCTTCGTCACCGCCGACTCCCGCGAGCGCCGCCACCTCTACCGCGCCGACGCCCGCCGCCGGCAGGCCGAGGACTCCCACGGCGGCACCGCCGAGGAGTTCCTCGCCTCCCTCGGCATGCGCTTCACCATCGCGCCCGCCCAGGAACGCGACCTCCAGCGCGCCGAGGAACTGACCGTGCGCACCAACCAGCTCAACGCCACCGGCTACACCTACTCCTACGAGGAACTCGACGCCTTCCGCCGCTCACCGCGCCACGACCTGCTCGTCGCCGACCTCGAGGACGCCTACGGCGCCTACGGCAAGATCGGCCTGGCCCTCGTGGAACGCGACGACGCCGTATGGACCGTGAAGCTGCTGCTGATGTCCTGCCGCGTCATGTCGCGCGGCGTCGGCACCGTCCTGCTCCACCACCTGATCCGCAGCGCCCACCGGGCGGGCGTGACCCTGCGCGCCGAGTTCATCCCCACCGACCGCAACCGCACCATGCTCGTCACCTACAAGTTCGCCGGCTTCCGCCGGACGGCCCGCCAGGGCGAGGTGAACGTGCTCGAACACGACGGCTCCCGGGTGCCGGACCTGCCGCCCTACATGGACGTCACCGCCGCCGGCTGACCCTCCCGCACGGACGTCCCGCCACCGCACTGCCGGACAGAGACGGAAGGCACAGATGAACGCCCAAGCCAACGAGGAGCGACTGCGGCGCGCGATGGCCGCCGTCCTCCAGCTCCAGCAGCGCAACGCGGAGCTGGAGAGCCGGCACAGCGAGCCCGTCGCGGTCGTCTCCATGGCCTGCCGGCTGCCGGGCGGCATCGACACCCCGGAGAAGTACTGGGACGCCCTGGCGGCCGGCGAGGACGCCATCGGCCCGCTGCCCGAGCGCTGGGACGGCCTCGACCTGTACGACCCCGACCCGGGGGCCCCGGGCAAGAGCTACGCACGCGAGGGCGGATTCCTCACCGGCCTGGAGGACTTCGACGCGGACTTCTTCGGCATCACCCCCCGCGAGGCCGTCGCGATGGACCCGCAGCAGCGCCTGGTCCTCCAGACCGCCTGGGAGGCGCTGGAACGCGCCGCCGTCGTCCCCGCCGCCCTCGGCGGCAGCCGCACCGGCGTCTATCTGGGCGCCATGCGCTCCGACTACGGAACCGGCCAGGCCGGCCTGGAGCAGCTGGACGGCTACCAGGGCACCGGCATCTCCGGCAGCGTCGTCTCCGGCCGGCTCTCCTACCTGCTGGGCCTCCAGGGCCCCGCGATCACGGTGGACACCGCCTGCTCCTCCTCCCTGGTCGCCATCCACCTGGCCTGCGCCGCGCTGCGGGCGGGGGAGTGCGACACGGCCCTGGCCGGCGGCGTCACGGTGATGAGCTCGCCCGCCCTGTTCGTCGAGTCCAGCCGGCTGGGCGCGATGTCGCCCGACGGGCGCTGCAAGAGCTTCTCGGCGCAGGCCGACGGCGGAGGCTGGTCCGAAGGCTGCGGCATGCTCCTCCTCAAGCCCCTCTCGGCGGCGCGGCGCGACGGCGACCGCGTGCTGGCCGTGATCCGCGGCTCGGCGGTCAACCAGGACGGCCGCAGCCAGGGCCTGACCGCGCCCAACGGCCCCGCCCAGCAGCAGGTCGTCCGCGCCGCCCTGCGATCCGCCCGGCTCGCCCCCGCCGACATCGACGCCGTCGACGCCCACGGCACCGGCACCCCCCTCGGCGACCCGATCGAGGCCGGCGCCCTGGCCGAGGTGTTCGCGCCGGGCCGCGCCGCCGACCGTCCGCTGCACCTGGGCTCGTCCAAGTCGAACATCGGCCACACGCAGGCCGCGGCCGGCGTCGCCGGCGTCATGAAGATGGTCCTCGCCCTGCGCGGCGAACTGCTGCCCCGGTCCCTGCACTGCGACCGGCCCAGCCCCCACATCGCCTGGCAGGACAGCGGGCTGCGGCTGCTGGACGAGGCACGGCCCTGGCCGCGGGGCGAGCGGCCACGCCGGGCCGGGGTGTCCTCCTTCGGCATCAGCGGCACCAACGCACACCTGATCCTCGAAGAAGCCCCCGCCCCGGAACCCACACCGGCCCCCGCGTCCGCCCCGGAACCGGCCCCGGCCCCCGCGTCCGCCCCCGCGTCCGCCCCGGCCCCCGCGTCCGCCCTGGCACCCGCGTCCGCCCCGGCCCCCGCGTACGCACCGGAGCCCGCCCCGGCCCCCGCGTCCGCCCCGGCCCCCGCGTCCGCCCCGGCCCCCGCGTCCGCCCCGGCCCCCGCGTCCGCACCGGAGCCCGTACCGGCGGCCGAGCCGAGTCCCGTCCCGCCGGTCGCCCGCGCCCATCCCCTCCTGGTGTCCGCCCGCGACCCCCGGGCGCTGCGCGCCCAGGCCCGCCGCTGGGCCGACTGGTTCGACGCCCACCCCTCCCAGCCGATCGCGCCGGCCGCCCGCACCGCCGCACTGGGCCGCACCCACTTCCCCGCCCGCGCCTCGGTCCTGGCCCACGACAGCCAGGAGGCCGCCCGGGCCCTGCGCGCGCTGGCCGACGGACTGCCCCACGAGAACCTGGTCGAGGCCCAGGCCGCCGCACGCGGCAAGGTCGTCTTCGTCTTCCCCGGCCACGGCAGCCAGTGGCGCGAGATGGGCCGCGCCCTGCTCACCGAATCGGCCGAGTTCGCCCGCACCGTCGACGCCTGCGACCAGGCCTTCCGCCCCTGGATCGACTGGTCGGTACGCGACCTGCTCGCCGCCGAAGACTCCCTCGGCCCGCCCTTCGAGCGCCTGGACGTCCTCCAGCCGGCGCTCTTCACCATGGCCCTGGGCCTGACCGCGGTCTGGCGCGGCCTCGGCCTCGAACCGGCCGCCGTGGTGGGCAGCAGCCAGGGCGAGGTCCCGGCCGCCGTCGTCTCCGGCGCCCTCCGCCTCGACGACGGCGCGAAGATCGTCGCCCTGCGCAGCCAGGCCCTGCTGCGCGAATGCAGCGGCCTGGGCGCCATGGCCCTGCTCGAACTGCCCGTGGGCGAGGTGCAGGAACTGATCGCCCCCTACGGCGACGCCCTGTCCGTCGCGCTCGTCAACACCCCGGCCTCCACCGTCGTCTCCGGCGACCCGCAGGCGGTGGACGCCGTGCTCGCCGCACTGGCCGGCCGCGACGTCTTCTGCCGCCGCGTCAACGCCGACGCCGCCGGCCACTGCGCGCACGTCGACCCGATCCTGCCCGCCCTGAGCGAGCACTTCGCCGACATACGCCCCCAGGACGGGACGATCCCCTTCTACTCCACGGTCACCGGCGACACCCTCCAGGGCGCCGCCCTGGACGGCACGTACTGGTGCCGCAACCTGCGCGAGACCGTCCGCATGGACCGCGCCCTGGACCGGCTCGTCGCCGACGGCTACGGCGTCTTCGTCGAGATCAGCTCCCACCCCGTCCTCGGCATGCCGCTGACCGGCGCCACCGCCGAGTCCGGCGGCATCGTGGCGGGCACCCTGCGCCGCGGCCACGGCGGCACCGCCGAGTTCCTGCGCTCCCTGGGCGCCCTGCACGCCCAGGGCCACGAGGTCCGCTGGGAACGCCTCTGGAATCCAGGCGACCGCGGCCCTTCGCCGGAACTGCCCACCTACGCCTTCCAGGGACGCCGCTACTGGTTCGACGCCCCCCACCGCACCCCCCACCGGACGGCACCGCCCGAGAACACCCCCGAGGAGACCCCCGCACCCCCCGCCGACCTGCGCGCCACGCTCGCCGCCCTGCCCGCACAGCAGGCCCTCACCCACCTCACCGACCTGGTGCGCCGGGAGACGGCCGTGCTGCTCGGCGCCGCCGAGCCCGTCCCCGCCGACCGCCCCCTCCCCGAACTCGGCCTGGACTCGATCATGGGCCTGCAACTGCGCAACCGGCTCACCGCCCTGGCCCACCTGCCCCTGCCCACCAACGTCGCCTTCGCCCACCCCACCCCCCACCGGCTCGCCGTACACCTCCTCGCACTGCTGCGCGGCGACCTGGACCCGGCCGACGACACCCCGCCGCTGGAGCGCGCCGAACAGCGCGGCGTCCACCCCGCCACCCAGGGACAGCGCCGCCTGTGGTTCCTGGAGCAGATGGAACCCGCGAGCGCCCGCTACAACGCTCCGGTCGCCCTGCGCGTCACCCGCCCCCTCGACCCCCGCCTCCTCGAACGCGCCCTCACCCACCTCATACGCCGCCACGAGGCCCTGCGCACCGGCCTGGAGACCCGCGACGGCGAACTCGTCCAGGTCGTCCACGACGACTTCGACACCCCCTTCACCCACGAGGACCTCTCCGCCGCCCCGACGGGCGAGAAGGCCGTCGCCGAACGCGTCGCCGCCGAGGAACGCGCCCCCTTCGACCTGTCCGGCCGCTCCCTGCTGCGGCTGCTCCTGCTGGACACCCCCCACGGCGCGGACGCCCCCCACGGCGAACAGATCCTGCTCCTGACCCTGCACCACGCCGTCGGCGACGGCTGGTCCCTGACCCTCATGCTGCGGGAGCTGCACGCCCTCTACCGGGACCTGGCCCGCGGGGACACACCCGACGACACGCCCGCCGCCCGCCACCTCGGCGACTACGCCCGGCGCCAGCAACACACCCTGAGCGAGGACGGCTTCGCCGGCCCGCTGCGGTACTTCACGACGGAACTCGACGGCACGAGCCGCCTGGACCTGCCCCAGCACAGCACCGAGGCGGGCGGCGGCACCGTCGCCTTCACGGTGCCCGCCCCGCTGCGCCGCGCACTGGAGGACCTCGCGGCCCGCGAGGCGGTCACCCCCTACGCCGTGCACGCCGCCGCCTTCGCGCTGCTGCTGGCCCGCAGCACCGGCAGCGACGACTTCGCCCTGGGCACCATCTGGGCCAACCGCCAGCTGCACGGCACCGAGGACCTGGTCGGATTCCTGGCGAACACCCTGCCGCTGCGCTGCGACCTGACGGGCGACCCCACGTTCCGGGAACTCCTGGCCGCCACCGCGGCCCGGATCCGCCGGCTCGCCGACCACCAGGACGTCCCCCTCACCGAGGTCGTGCGGGCGGTCCCCGGCGACCGCGCCGAGGACGACAACCCCCTCTTCCGCGCCCTGTTCAACTACCGTGCGACGGCCCTGCCCGTCCTCGGCGACGGCGACGACGCCTGGCGGCCCTCGCCCGACACGAGCGTCACCGGCACCCCGCGCGGCATCGCCAAGTCCGAACTCGGCCTGACCCTCGCACCCGACGGAGCCGCGCTGGCGGGCGAACTGGAGTACCGGCTGCGGGTCCTCGACGCCGGCGCCGCCCGGCGGATGACGGAGAACTTCCGCACCCTGCTCGCCGACCTGGTCCGCGACCCCGACCGCCCGGTCAGCCGGCTGGAACTCCTCGGCGAGGAGGAACACACCTGGTTCGAGCAGCACACCGCACCCCCCACCCCCACCCCCACCCCCGCCACCTCCACCGCCGACCCTGCCGGTTCCGCCGATCCCGCCGCCGTGCAGGACAGCGCCCTGCACCGGATCATCGCCCAGGCCCACCGCACCCCCGACGCCGTCGCCCTGATCGACGGCGACCGCCGCCTCACCTACCGGGAGACGCTCGCGCGCGCCGACGCCCTCAGCGCCCGCCTGCGCGCACGGGGAGTCGGCCACCGCTCCCTCGTGGGCATCCACCTGCCCCGCTCGGCGGACCTCGTCGTCGCCGTCCTGGCGAGCTGGCTCGCCCGCGCCGCCTACGTCCCGCTGGACCCCGCCTACCCCCAGGCCCGCCTGGACCACGTACGGCGCGACAGCGCACTGAAGACCGTCATCTCCACCGCCGAGGGCGCCGCCCGCTTCGACGGTGACGGTGACGGCGATGGCGACGGTGACGGCGTCGACGTGCTGGTCGCCGACGGCCCGCCGCCCCCCGCCGGCGCCCCCCTGCCGCAGCCCCCCGCCGGCCTCGCCCCCGGCGACCTCGCGTACGTCATCCACACCTCGGGATCCACCGGCCGGCCCAAGGGCGTCATGGTCGAGCACGACCAGTTCGCCACCTTCTGCCGGGCCATGGACGAACGGGTCGGCGGCGGACCGGGACACACCTGGCTCGCGGTGACCAGCCTGTCCTTCGACATCTCGACGCTCGAACTGCTGTGGACCCTCACCCGCGGCTACCGCGTCGTCGTCGCCGACGGCTCGACCGCCCACTGGGCACGGCACGCCCACTGGACGCCCACCCACCTCCAGTGCACGCCCTCCCTGGCCCGCATGCTGCTCGCCGACGCCGAAGGCCGCGACCTCGTACGCGGCCTCACGCACATGCTGGTCGGCGGCGAACCCCTCGACCGCACCCTGGCCCGCCGACTCACCGGACTCCTCGGCGACGGCGAACTGACCAACATGTACGGCCCGACCGAGACCACGGTGTGGTCCTCGGCCTGGACCGTGCGCCCGGGCGAGATCAGCCTCGGCGAACCGCTGCACGGCAACCGCCTGTACGTGCTGGACCGGGCGGGCCGGCGCGTGCCCCGCGGCTTCCGCGGCGAACTGCACATCGGCGGACGGGCCGTCACCCGCGGCTACCTGGGCCGCCCCGACCTCACCGCCGAACGCTTCCTCCCCGACCCCTTCGCCGGCGTCCCCGACGCCCGCATGTACCGCACCGGCGACGTCGTACGCCACCGCGCCGACGGCTCCCTGGAGTTCTGCGGCCGCGCCGACTCGCAGATCAAACTGCACGGACACCGCATCGAATTGGGGGAGATCGAATCGGTCGCCGCCGAGCACCCGGCGGTGGCCCAGTGCGCCGCCGTGCTGCGCCCCGACGCCACCGGCGAGCCCGCGCTCTTCCTGTACTGGACCGCCGCGCCCGGCGCGCCGCACGGCCAGGACCAGCCGGCCGCCCTGCTCGCCGAGCGGCTCCCCGCCTACATGACGCCCTCGCACGTGATCGCCCTGGACGAGCTGCCGCACACCCCCAACAAGAAGATCGACAAGGCCGCCCTCGCCCGCCTCGCGGCCCCCCGCCCCCAGACCGCCGACGACACCGCCGAAGGCCCCGCCGCCGGGGCCGCCCCCGTCGGCGACGAGGTGGAGCGCGCCGTCACCGACGCCTGGGCGGCGGTCCTCGGCCGCTCCCGCATCGACCCCGACAAGGGCATCTTCGACCTCGGCGCCGACTCCATGGCGGCCCTGAAGGCCCACGAGCGGATATGCGCGGCCCTGGACCGGGAGTTCCCCCTGTCCGCGCTGTTCCGGTACCCGACGGTGCGCCGGCTCGCCGCCCACCTGCGGGACACCCACACCCACACCCACACACCCACGCCCGCCCCCGCGCCCGTGCCGGCGGTGCCGGCGCGGCGCGGGCGGACATCGGACGACGCCGTCGCGATCGTCGGCCTGGCGTGCAGGCTGCCCGGCGCGGCCGACGTGGACGCCTTCTGGGACAACCTGCGCCACGGCGTCGAGTCCATCACCCGCTTCACCGACGAGGAACTCCTCGCGGCGGGCGTGACCCAGCAGGACCTCACCCACCCCGACTACGTCCGCGCCCGTGCCGTCGTGGACGGCGTCGACCTCTTCGACGCCGGGTTCTTCGACTGCTCGCCCGCCGAGGCGCGGAGCATGGACCCCCAGCACCGGCTGCTGCTGGAGGTGTCCTGGCAGGCCTTCGAGAACGCGGGCATCGTCCCGCAGGACGTCCCGGGCAAGGTGTCGGTCTTCGCGGGCTCCGGCTACGGCGGCTACGAGCCGGGCGAGAGCACCGACCTGTCGTCCTTCTACCGCACGATGATCGGCAACAGGACCGACTACCTCGCCACCCGCATCGCCCACCGCTTCGACCTGCGCGGCCCCGCCCTCACCGTCCAGACGGCGTGCTCCACCGGCCTGGTCGCCGCCCACCTGGCCCGCGAGAGCCTGCTCAGCGGCGAGTCGGACGTGTCCCTGGTGGGCGCCTCCTCCCTGACCATCCCCCTCGTCCAGGGCTTCGTCCACCAGGACGGCCTGGTGGTCTCCCCGGACGGCAGATGCCGGGCCTTCGACGAGAAGGGCAGCGGCACCGTCTTCGGCAGCGGAGTCGTCGCGCTGGTGCTGCGCCGGCTGAGCGACGCCGAAGCCGACGGCGACCGCGTCTACGCCGTGCTGCGGGGCAGCGCCGTCAACAACGACGGCGCGGACAAGGCCGGCTTCACCGCGCCCAGCGTCGACGGCCAGGCGCACGCCGTGGCCCAGGCGCAGGCCGAGGCGGGCGTCGGACCGCGCGACATCGGCTACCTGGAGGCCCACGGCACCGCGACGGCGCTCGGCGACCCCATCGAAGTCCAGGCGCTGCAGAAGGTGTTCGCCGCCGCGGACCGCGACGAGCCGTGCGCGCTGGGCTCGGTGAAGACCAACATCGGCCACGCGGACGCCACCGCCGGACTGGCCGGACTGCTCAAGGCCGCCCTCTGCGTCCACCACGGGGAACTCGTCCCCAGCCTCCACTACGAGCACCCCAACCCCGAGATGGGCCTCGACCCCCGGCTGTTCTTCGTCAACACCGAACACAGGACCTGGCGCAGCGCCGGACCGCGCCGGGCGGGCGTCTCCTCCTTCGGCATCGGCGGCACCAACGCCCACGTCGTCATCGAACAGGCCCCCCGGCCGACCCAACCGCCGCGCACCCCCGCGGACCGCACCCCCGCACCCCCCGCCCCCGCGCCCGCGCCGGTCGTCCTCTCCGGCAAGGACGCCGCCGCCCTGCGCGAACAGGCCGCCCGATGGGCCGACCGCCTGGAACAGCGGCCGCAGACCGCGGCGGCCGGCATCGCCCGCACCGCCGCCCTGCGGCGCGCCCACTTCAGCGAACGGGCCGTGGTCCACGCCGCCACCGCCGCCCACGCGGCCCAGGCGCTGCGCGCGCTGTCCGAGGACCGCGCCCACCCCGACCTGGCCCGCGCCACCGCCGCCCCCCGCGCCCGCACCGTCTTCGTCTTCCCCGGCCAGGGCGCCCAGTGGCCCGGCATGGGCCGCGCCCTGCTGGCCGGCTCACCCGCGTTCGCCGAGACGGTCGACGCCTGCGACACGGCGTTCCGGCCGCTCATCGGCCGGTCGGTGGCCGCCCTGCTGTCGGGACAGGACACCGACACCGCGCCGCAGGACACCGACACCGCGGCGCAGGACCGCCTCGACGTGCTCCAGCCGCTGATGTTCACCATGTACGTGGCGCTCGCCGCCGCCTGGAACGAACTGGGCGTGCGCCCGGACGCCGTCGTCGGCCACAGCCAGGGCGAGGTCGCCGCCGCCGTCGTCGCCGGGGCGCTCACCCTCGACGAAGGCGCCCGGATCATCGCCGTCCGCAGCCGCGCCCTGCACGGCGTCGCCGGGGTCGGCGCCATGGCCGTCGTGGAACTCCCGCTCGACGCGGTCCGCGAGCGGATCGCCCCCTACGGCGGGCGCGTCTCGGTGGCCGCCGTGAACACCCCCCGGTCCGTGGCGGTCTCCGGCGACGCCGACGCCGTCGAGGACCTGCTGCTCGCCCTCGACGACGACGACGTCGTGTGCGGCAGGCTGGAAGCGCCCGTGGCCTCGCACAGCCACCACATGGACGCCCTGCTGCCCGCCATCGAGACCGCCCTCGCCGGCCTCGAACCCCGCCCCGGCCGCGTCCCCTTCTACTCCACGGTCACCGGAACCGCCCTGGACGGCAGCGAGCTGAACGCCGGCTACTGGCTGCGCAACCTGCGCGAACCGGTCCGCCTCGACCAGGCGCAGGCACGCCTGCTGGACACCGGGCACGACGTGTTCATCGAGGTCAGCCCCCACCCCGTGCTGGCCGTGCCGCTCACCGAGGGCGACGGGCGGGCCCTGGTCGCCGGCACCCTCCAGCGCGGCCACGGCGGACGCGACCGGCTGCTGCGCAACCTCGGCCACCTGCACATCCACGGCCACCGCGTCGACTGGCCGGCCGCCCTGGCCCCGCTCGGCCCCGCCGACCTCGTGGACCTGCCCGGATACGCCTTCCAACGCCGCAGCCACTGGAGCGACCCGCCCCGCCCCGCGCCCGCCGCGAAGACCGCCGGCACCGCCTTCTGGGACGTGGTCGGCAGCGGGGAGAGCACCCGCCTCGCCGACCTCCTCGGCACCCCCGACCGGCTCCGGCACAGCGTCGAGGAGGTCCTCCCGCTGCTCACCGAATGGTGGCGCCGGCACGAGTCCGAGACCCGCCTGAGCGGCTGGCTGTACGAGGAGACCTGGCGGCCGGCGCCCCTCGCGCCCGCGTCCGCGTCCGGCCTGTGGCTGCTCGCCGACACCGGCCGCGACGCCGACGCCGCCCTGGCCGACGCCGCCGAGGAAGCCCTGCGCACGGCGGGCGCCGACGTGCGCCGCCTGCGCGCCACCGGCGACCGGCACGCCGTCGCCGAAGCCCTGACCGCGCTGGAGCGCGAACCTGCGGGCATCCTCACCCTCGGCCCCCTCGACGACACCCCCGCCGCCGGCGGACTGACCCGGGGACTCCACAGCACCCTCGCCCTGCTCCAGGGCGCCGCCGACAGCGCCACCACCGCCCCCCTGTGGGCGCTCACCT
This sequence comes from Streptomyces sp. NPDC002328, assembly GCF_042890065.1. NCBI lineage: Bacteria > Bacillati > Actinomycetota > Actinomycetes > Kitasatosporales > Streptomycetaceae > Streptomyces > Streptomyces sp. NPDC002328. Next base: position 247,135 of record NZ_JBIARQ010000008.1, read on the forward strand.
GCGGCGCCGTCGACACCGACGGCACCGAGGGCGTCCCGCACCCCGCGCGCGCCCTGGTCACCGGGCTCGGACGGGTCGCGGCCCTGGAGGACCCGCTGCGCTGGGGCGGAACCGTCGACCTCCCCGGCCGGCCGCACGACGGCTGGGCGGACCAGCTCGTCGCGGCGCTCCTCGCCCACGACCACGAGGACCAGATCGCGCTGCGCCCGGCGGGCCGGTTCGTGCGCCGCCTGCGCCCCGCCGCACCGCACCTTGGCCCCGCCGCCCCGTGGCAGACCCGCGGCACCGCCCTGATCACCGGCGGCCAGGGCGCGCTCGGCAGGCACCTGGCCCGCCGGCTCGCCGCCCGCGGCGCCCGGCGCGTCGTGCTGGCCTCACGCCGCGCCGACCCCGCCCCCGAGACCCGCCGGCTGCGCGCCGAACTCGCCGACCAGGGCGTGCGGCTCCTGGTCGAGCCGTGCGACGTCACCGACCGCACCCAGGTCGACGCCCTCCTCGCACGGATCCACGACGACGCCGTCCCCCTGACGTTCGTCGCCCACCTGGCGGGCCTCTCCCGGATGACCCCGATCCCCGCCGTCACCGCCGAGGACGCGGCCCGCGAAGCCGCCGCGAAGGTCCTGGGAGCCCGCCACCTGCACGAGGCGCTCGCCGGGCACCCGCTGGACGCCTTCGTGCTGTACGGCAGCGGCGCGAGCCTGTGGGGCGGCGCCGGCCAGGCCGTCTACGGCGCCGCCAACACCGCCCTGGAGGCGCTGGCCCGGCACCGGCGCGCCGCCGGCCTGCCGGCCACGGTGCTCCACTGGGGCGGCTGGGCGGGCGGCGGCATGGTCGACGCCGGGACGGAACGCACGGCACGCTCCCGGGGCCTGCGCTCCATGGCCCCCGCGCTGGCGCTGGACGCCCTCGAAGCCGCCCTGCGCTCGGACGCCGTGGTCCTCGGCGTGGCCGACCTCGACTGGACGCGCTTCGCCCCCGCCTACCGCGCGGCCCGCCCCCGGCCCCTCATCGACGAGATCCCGCAGGCCGCGCCCCCGGCCGAGAGCGAACCCGCCGACCCGTCGGCCGGCCGGGAACTGCGCGCGGCGCTCACCGCGCAGAGCGCGGGACAGCGGCTGGACACCCTGACCGACCTCGTCAGATCACAGGCCGCGCCCGTCCTCGGTCTGCCCCCGCACGCGCTGCCCGACCAGCGGCCGCTCCAGGAACTGGGCCTGGACTCGCTGATGGCCGTGACCCTGCGCAGGGAACTGGCGCGCCGCACCGGCCTGCCCGTGACCACCGAGATGATCCTGCGCCACGCCAGCTGCGCCGCCATCGCCGCCCGCCTGCTCGCCGACCTGCTGCCCGACCCCGCGCAGGACCCCACGCAGGACCGCGCACAGGACGCGCCCGCGCCGGGCCGCCACAGCGCCGACGACCCCTGGCTCCGCGTCCTGAAACGGTCGAGCACCCCCCGGGCGCGCGTCTTCTGCGTGGCCGGCATGGGAGGCACGACGGGCGCGTTCCTGCCGCTCGTGCGCCACCTGCCCGACGACGTCGAACTCGTCGGGATCCAGCTGCCCGGCCGCGAGGCACGCGCCCAGGAGGCCCCGGCGAGCGACATGATGGCCCTGGCCGACCAGGTCATGGCGGCCCTGTCGGCCCGGCTCGACCTCCCCTTCGTGCTGTTCGGACACAGCCAGGGCTCCTGGCTGTGCTGGGAGGTCGCCCACCGCCTCGCCCACCGGCCCGCCGTGCCCGCCGCCGCCCTCGTCGTGGCCTGCGCCCTGCCGCCCCTGGCCGAACCCACCGACGGACTGCGCCGGCTCGCCGAGCGGACCGGCGACCTGCACACCGCCGCGGCCGAGGAGTTCGCCGAGACCTTCCAGGGCCTGCTGCCCGAGGAGATCCTCCACGACCGGGAACTGCTCGCCGGCTACGTCGACCGGCTGCGCGCCGACACCGCTCTCGCCGACAGCCACCGGGCCGCCCTCGACGGCGTCCGCCGCCCCCCGCTCGCCCTGCCGGTCCTCGCCGTCGAGGCCACCGGCGACCCCGTCCTGCCCCCCGGCGCGATGCGGGTGTGGCGCGAGCTGACCACGGGAGCTTTCACGCTCGCGCACATCGACGGCTCGCACGCGGCACCGATCGTCAACGCCGGCGCCATGGCCGGCGAACTGCTCAAGGCGGTCCCACGGGCCGCCGCCACCGCTGAGGAGAACCATGCCTGAGATCGAGCGCCCGGACGGCGCACGCCTGCACTACGAGGTGCACGGCGACGGATTCCCCGTCCTGCTGCTGGCCCCCGGCGGCGCGGACAGCCGCACCGGCATGTGGGAGGCGAACTTCTACCACCCGGTCACCGAACTGTCCCGGCACTTCCGGGTGATCGCCATGGACCAGCGGCACGCCGGCCGCAGCGCCCACGCCCCCGCCCTGCCGTTCTCCTACGAACGCCAGGCGGCCGACCAGGTCGCCGTCCTCGACGCGCTCGGCATCGGCCAGGCCCACGTCGTCAGCGCCGGCGGCGGCACGGCACAGGCCTGGCGGCTGGCGCACGACGCCCCCGACCGGGTGCGCAGCGTCGTCGCGCAGGAACCCGTCGGCATCGACCCGTCCGTCAACACCCTGAGCACCTACCTGCGCCAGTTCGACGAGGCCATGCGCTTCCCCCGCGCCGAAGGCCTCCCCGCCGTCGTCGCCGCCGCCCAGCGCGACGACCGGTTCGCCCACAACCCCGCGGCGGGCCCCTTCGCCGGCCGGCTGCGCGCCGACGCCGCGTTCCGCGAGGAGATCCTCGCCCAGCGCCGCGAACGCTACATCGTCCGCCTCGTGCGCTTCCGCGACGGCCTGTGGCCCGCCGGCTCGGCGTACTTCTCCGTGCCCGAGCAGTGGATGGCCCGCTGCCCCGTGCCGCTGCTGGTCCTGCCCGGCAGCGACAGCGCCCACCCCGAACTCCTCGCCAAGCGGATCGCCGACGAAGCCCCCCGGGCGACCCTGCTGGACACCGACCACGCCTCGCCCCGCCGGCGCGCGCGCACGGTCGACGCCGTCGTCTCCTTCCTGACCACCCACACCCCGCGCTGACGAAGGGCACCGAACCATGCTGTCGCCCGACACCCTCGACATCACCGACGAACAGTCCTACGCCCGCCACGGCTACCCCTACGCGCAGTGGGACCTGCTCCGCCGCGAGGAACCCGTCTTCTGGTACGTGCGCCCCGGCTTCGAACCCTTCTGGGTACTGACCAAGCACGAGGACATCGCCTGGGTCTCCCGCAACACCAGGCTCTTCTCCAGCGCCCAGCGCGTCACCGTCGACACCCCCGACGCCGTGGAGATGCTGGAGGCCGAACTGGAGCAGCGCGCCCAGATGTTCAGCCACAGCCCCACCGACCCGCCGGCCCTGTCCTACATGGACTCCCCCCGCCACCGCCATCTGCGCCAGATCATGGCGCCGTGCTTCACCCCCAAGGCCGTCAACGCCCTGGAGGAACGCTTCACCGCCCTCGCCGAGACCTTCGTGCGGGAGTTCGCCGACCGCATCGAGCAGCACGGCAGCGCCGACGTCGCACGGCACCTGGCCGCACGGCTGCCCGTCGCCGCCGTCTGCGAACTCGTCGGCGCGCCGGTCGAGGACCGGGACGACATCTTCGACTGGACCGAGGGCACCACCGCCGCCGCCGACCCCGAGTACCGGCTCGAAGGCGAGGACGCCGAGGCCGCCTTCCGCCGCAACATCACCGCGCTCAACGGCTACGTCGCCCAGCTGGTCCAGCAGCGCATGGCCGAGGCGGACGGCACCGGGACCGACGTGCTCAGCCGGCTCGCCGTCGGCCGGATCGACGGCGCGCCGCTGGCCTTCCACGAGATCCTCTACGCCGTCTTCAACCTGCTCGTCGCCGGCATCGGCACCACCCGCAACGCGACCACCGGCGGCGTCCAGGCCCTGCTGGAACACCCCGACCAGCTGCGCCTGCTCCTCGACGACCCGTCGCTGACGGACCGCGCCGTGGAGGAGATCCTGCGCTGGACCACCATCGCCGTGCACTTCGTGCGGACCTGCACCCAGGACACCGAGATCCGGGGCCGGCGCATCCGCAAGGGCGAGACCGTCGCCCTGTGGTACCCCTCCGGCAACCGCGACGAGGACGTCTTCGACGACCCCTACCGCTTCGACATCACCCGGCCGCACAACCCGCAGATCGCCTTCGGCGGCCACGGCGAGCACGTCTGCCTCGGCTCCCACCTCGCCCGCCTGGAACTGCGGGCCGTGCTGCGCGCGGTCCTGCCCCTGCTCGCCGACCTCGAACTCGTACGCAAGCCGGACTCGAGCGTTCTTCATCTCCAGGTCGCTGAAATCAAACGACTGGTCGTGCGACGCAAGAAGTGAGACGACGCCCCACGCCGCGAGAGACGCCACCGCCGCGAATCCGGAGACACCGTGCCGAACCTTCCCACCTCCCTGCATGAGTTCGCCGCCGGCGACGAATCCGACCTCCAGATCGTCGTGCCCTGGACGGGCCCGGCCATCGACCCCGAGACCGGCGGGCTGCGCGAGCCGCTGCCCGGCTCCTACCTGGTGGCCACCTCCGTGGGCTGGCCCAAGCCCGGCCACGAGGAGGTCGGCGGACAGCTCAACGCGGCCATCCTGGACGAACTCTGGCAGCGCGACGGCCTCCTCGCGGCCACCCTCGCCATCTCGCCGCAGTCGTGGAACGCCGCCCGCAACCTGGTGGTGTGGCGCGACAAGGAAGCCCTCGACGGCTTCCTCTACTCGCAGGCCCACCTTGCCGCCGCCCGGCGCACCAAGGGGCTGATGTACGACTGGGAAGGCACCAACTGGACCGGCACATCCGCCACCGAGCTGCCCACCTTCGCCGAGGCCAGGGCCCGCCTCGACGCGGTGCGCGCCGCCGGCCGCAGCCACTACCACTCACCCGGCTGACCCCGGCCGCGCACGACCACCCAGAAAGGACCGCCGGCACATGACGCAGAGCACCCTCACCCCGGTACCGCAGGCCGTGGGCCGCCACCTCGTCCAGGCGCTCGACGTGGGCTACGACCTGGTGCTCGCCCTCACCGAGGGCTTCGACGACGACAGCGCGCTCCAGGCGCCCGACGGGCACAAGCCCCTGGTGTGGTTCCTGGGCCATCTCGCCTGCGCCAAGGACTACTTCTCCACCCTCCACCAGGGCACCCCGAAGGCCGTGACCGAGGAGTTCTCCGACAACTTCGCCGACGGCGCCGACACCGACTTCACCCACGTGCCGCCGCTGACCGAGATGATCGCGATCTACCGTTCGGCCCACCAGCGCATCCGCGACTTCGTCACCGGCCTCGCCCCGCAGGACTTCTCCCGCCGCTCCGCCCTGTTCCCCGACGAGAACATGGGGGAGTACGCCGAGCAGTTCGCCACCCTCGGCAAGGCGCTCGCCCTGACCCAGATGCACGACTCCTTCCACGCCGGCCAGATGGCGCACCTGCGCCTCGCGCTCGGCATGGAATCCCCGGTCTGACCGACACCACCGAACCGACGAAGGATGGTTGTCATGGACGCTCTGTCCGAGGCCGTCAGGCGGGGGGCACCCGCCGACGAACTGGCGGGCCTGCCGGTCCCCGAGACCTACCTGGCCGCACACACGCGCGTCGAGGACACCGGCATGTTCCACGGCGTGCAGGACAAGGACGTACGCAAGTCGCTGCACGTCGGCGAGGTGCCGATGCCGCAACTCGCGCCGGACGAGGTGCTGGTGGCCGTCATGGCCAGCTCCATCAACTACAACACCGTCTGGTCCGCGACCTTCGAGCCCCTGCCGACGTTCGACTTCCTCAAGGCCTACGGCAGACGAGGCCGCTGGGAGGCGCGCCACGACCAGCCCTACCACGTGCTCGGCTCCGACGCCGCGGGCGTCATCGTCCGCATCGGCGAGGGCGTGCGGCGCTGGCGCGTCGGCGACCACGTCGGCGTGAGCCCCATCCAGGTCGACGACCAGGAGCCCGCCACCCACGACGACGGCATGCTCGGCGAAGGCCAGAAAGCCTGGGGATACGAGACCAACTTCGGCGGACTGGCGCACTACGCGGTCGTACGGGCCAGCCAGCTCGTGCCCAAACCCGCCCACCTGACCTGGGAGGAAGCCGCCTCCACCACCGCCTGCGCGGGCACCGCCTACCGCATGCTCGTCAGCGACCGCGGCGCCCGCATGAAACAGGGCGACGTCGTCCTCATCTGGGGCGCCGCCGGCGGCCTCGGCGTCTACGCCGTGCAGCTGGTCAAGCACGGCGGCGGCATCGCCGTCGGCGTGGTGGGCTCCGAGGAGAAGGCCGACCTGCTGCGCAAGATCGGCTGCGACGTCGTGATCAACCGCTCCGAACTGGGCATCGGCGACGACGACGGAACCGACCCCGCCCAGGTCGTCGAGGCCGGCAAACGACTGGGCCGCATCATCCGCCGGGAGACCGGCGAGGACCCGCACATCGTCTTCGACTACGTGGGCCAGGCCACCTTCGGCATCTCGATGTTCGTCCTGCGCCGCGGCGGCGCCATCGTCACCTGCGGCTCCAGCACCGGCTACCACCACCGCTACGACAACCGCTACCTGTGGATGAAGCTCAAGCGCGTGATCGGCTGCCACGCCGCCAACCTCCAGGAGCAGTGGGAGAGCAACCGGCTGATCGACATGGGCCGCGTCATGCCGATGGTCTCGCGCACCTACCCGCTGGCTCAGACCGGCGAGGCGGCCCGGCTGGTGCAGGACAACCAGCACGTCGGCAAGATCGGCGTGCTGTGCCTGGCCCCGGCGGCGGGCCTCGGCGTCACCGACCCCGCAAAACGCGCACGGATCGGCGAGGACCGGCTCAACCCGCTCAGGGACCAGCGATGACGGGCCGCCCCATCGGGATCCTCGGCACCGGCTCCGAGGTGCCCGGCACCGAACTGGGCAACGCCGAACTCGCCGCGCGCTTCGGCGTGACCACCGACTGGATCGAGCACAAGACCCGCATCCGGACCCGCCGCCACGCCGCCGACGGCCAGAAACCGTCCGACCTCGCCCTGACCGCCGCCCGCCGCGCCCTGGAAGCCGCCGGCCTGCCCGCCGACCGCGTCGACTTCCTCATCGTCACCACCACCACCGGCGACAGCCCCATGCCGCCGGTGTCCTGCCGGGTGCAGGCCGCTCTCGGCGCACACCGGGCGGCCTGCTTCGACCTCAACATCGGATGCAGCGGCTTCGTCCACGGCCTCGCCGTCGCCCGGGCCCTGCTGTCCGCCCGCCCCCAGGGCCACGCCCTGGTGATCGGCGCCGACGCCTGGTCCCGCTTCACCGACCCGCTGGACCGCAGCACCGCGGTCCTGCTCGCCGACGCCGCCGGCGCGGCCGTGCTCGGGACCGTGCAGGAGCCCTACGGCATCCTGGACTGCGACCTGATCGGCCACGGCGACCAGGCCGACCTCCTCGTCATCGAGGCCGGCGGCAGCGCCCTGCCCGCCTCCCACGAGAGCGTCGACGCCCGGCAGCACTACCTGCGCATGAACGGGCGCGGCGTCAGCGAGTTCGTGCTCGGCCAGGTGCCCCCTTCCGTGAAGGAACTCCTCGGCCGCACGGGCGTCCAGCCGGACCGGATCGACCACTTCGTGCCGCACCAGGCCAACGGCGTCCTGCTCGCCACCCTCGCCCAGGAGACCGGCCTGCACCGCGCGCAGGTGCACACCACCCTGGAGCGGTTCGGGAACTCGGGCGCCGCGTCCCTGCCCGTGACCCTGGACCACGCCGCGCGGGCCGGGCGGCTGCACACCGGCGACCTGGTGCTGCTGTGCGGCTTCGGCGGCGGCATGGCGGTCGGCACCAGCCTGGTGCGCTGGCACGCCGAAGGCCCCTCGTGAACGCCGCGGACCGCCCCGCGCCCGTCACCCGGGTCGGCGTGGTGGGTTGCGGAGTGATGGGGGCGGGCCTGGCCGAAGTGTGCGCCCGCCCCGGCCGCGAGGTCCTCGTCGCCGTCGCCTCGCACCGCTCCCTGACCGCCGGACGGGCACGGCTGACCGGCTCCCTCGACCGGGCCGTCGCCAAGGGAAGACTCACCGGCCTCGAACGCGAAGCGATCCTGGACCGGATCTCCTTCACCCTGCGCCTCACCGACCTCGCCGACCGCGACCTCGTCATCGAAGCCGTCTCCGAGGACGAGCAGACCAAACTGAAACTGTTCAGCGAACTCGACGGCATCGCCCGCGACCCCGCCACCGTGCTCGCCTCGAACACCTCCTCGCTGCCCGTCGCCAAACTGGCCATGGCCACCGCCCGCCCCCAACGGGTCATCGGCATGCACTTCTTCAACCCGGTCCCCACCCTCCCCCTCGTGGAGATCACCGGCTCGCTCCTCAGCGAGGAGCACACCCTCGCCCGCGCCGAACTGTTCGTACGGGACGTCCTCGGCAAAGAGGTCATCCGCAGCAGGGACCGGGCCGGCTTCGTCGTCAACGCGCTCCTCGTGCCCTACCTGCTGTCCGCGATCAGAATGCTGGAATCCGGCCATGCCCGCGCCGAGGACATCGACAAAGGCATGGTGCTCGGCTGCGCCCACCCCATGGGGCCGCTGCGGCTGGCCGACCTGGTCGGCCTCGACACCCTCGCGGCAGTGGCCGCCGGACTTTACGAGGAGACGAAGGAACAGCTTTTCTCCGCGCCCGCCCTGCTCTCCCGGATGGTCGAGAGCGGACTGCACGGGAAGAAGAACGGAAGGGGATTCTACAGTTATCGCTGAGAGAGGGCCCCGACATCGGCCGAAAACAGCCGGAACGAATGGGTTCGAGTGGACGCGGAAGTTCCGAGCGGGATACTTTTCGGGGCCTTGCTCCATGTGAAACGAGTTCAGTCGAAGGAGACTCTATGGCGCACATCGCATTCTTCAACTTCCCGGCGGTCGGCCATGTCAACCCGACCCTGGGTCTGCTGAACGAACTGGTCGCGCGGGGACACCGGGTGACCAGCACCGTCACCGACCACTTCGTTCCCGCGGTCGAGGCGGCCGGCGCGGAAGCGGTGCGCTACGAGTCCGTCTTCGGCGATTTCTACCGCAGCCCCTACACCGCCGAGGCACTCGAAGGCGAAGGCCTGAGGTGTCTCGCCGAAGCCACTTCCCTGGCCGACTTCGTGGAGAAGCACTATCAGGACGACAAGCCCGACCTGATCGTCCACGATTTCATGGCCTGGGGCGCCCGGTTCTACGCCTCCCGGCACGACATTCCGACCGTCCGGCTCTTTCCCACCTACGGCGTCCACGAGAAATTCAACATCACCGAGAAGTACCCGCTGGCGAAATTCACCGACGCCAAGGTCATGGAAATGATCGGGAAGCTCGCCGAGGTCCTTCCCGCATTCGGCCTCTCACCCGACCCGATGGCCTTCTTCCAGGACGTCGCACCGCACAACATCGTCTTCCTGCCCCGCGACTTCCACTACGAGGGCGACAGCTTCGACGAGCGCTTCGTGTTCGCCGGGCCCAGCCTCGCCGACCGCAGCGCCTACCAGGGCAGCTGGCAGCCCGCCTCCCCGGACCGCCCGGTCCTGCTGATCTCCCTGGGCACCGCCGCCACCGGATGGCCGGAGTTCTTCCGGACCGCGATCGAGGCCTTCACCGGCTCCGAATGGGACGTCGTCATGGCCGTCGGCGACCACCTCGACCTCGCCGAACTGGGCGACGTCCCGCCCAACTTCAGCGTGAGCCGGCACGTCCCCCAGCTCGACGTGCTCCGCCACGCGAGCCTGTTCGTCACCCACGGCGGCATGAACAGCACCATGGAGTCGCTCTACCACGGCGTGCCGATGGTGGTCATCCCGCAGATGAACGAGCAGAAGGCCAACGGCATGCGGGTCCAGGAACTCGGCCTCGGCCGCCACCTGGCCGCCGACGACACCACCGCCGACGCCCTGCGCCGGGCCGTCCGCGAGGTGGCCGGCTCCGACGAGACGGCCGCCGCCGTCCAGCGGATGCAGAGCGCCCTGCGCGCCGTCGACGGCCCCCGGGTGGCCGCGGACGCCGTCGAATCCTGCCTGACGCCCGCCGGCTGACCCACCACCCCGCACCCTCCCCGGCCGCCGCCCCCTCCCCAGGGCCCGCGTCCCCGGCCCCACCGCCGAGGACGCGGGCCCGCGCGCGTGCACCCGGCGACAGGCCCGCTCGAGCCTGCCTCCAGCCCCCGTCACGACAGTGGACGAGCACGACAGTGGACGAGCACGACAGTGGACGAGCGGCCCCCCATGCCGGAACCCGGAAGAGACGGAGCGACAGGTGCCCCACACGCAGTCCCCCCCGATCGAACTCCCCACCCGACGCCCCTCCGCCTTCGACCCGCCCGCCGCACTCGGACGACTCCGCCAGGACGACCCCGTCACCCCCCTGGCCTTCCCCGACGGCCACGTCGGCTGGCTGGTCACCAACTTCTCCGCCGCACGCACCGTCCTGGCCGACCCCCGCTTCAGCGCCCGCCAGGAACTGCACCACCACGCCCCCTTCGACCACCCCTTCGGCAGCGAGCCCATCGCCCCCGCCGCACCCGGCTTCTTCATCGGCATGGACCCCCCGGACCACAGCCGCTACCGCAAGCTGCTCACCGGACAGTTCACCGCACACCGCGTGAAGCAGCTCGTCCCCAGGATCGAGGAGATCGTCGACGACCGCCTCGACGCCCTCCAGACCGCCGGCCCGGGCTCCGACCTGGTGGAGCACTTCGCGGTGCCCATCCCCACGATGATGATCTGCGAACTGCTCGGCGTCCCCTACACCGAACGGGACATGTTCCGCCACGACGCGGCGACCTTCTTCCGCCTGGACTCCACCCAGGAACAGGCCGAGGGCGCCTACGCCCGCATGCTGCGCTACCTCGGCGGCCTCATCCCCCGCAAACGCGCCGAACCCGCCGGCGACGACGTGCTCAGCGGCCTCCTCGAAAGCGGCGGACTGTCCGACGAGGAGATCGCCGTCGTCGCCCTCGTGGTCCTCATCGCCGGCCACGAGACCACCGCCAACATGCTCGGCCTCGGCGCCTTCACCCTCCTCAGCAACCCCGACCAGATGGCCGCGCTGCGCACCGACCCCTCGCTCGCCGAAGGCGCGGTCGAGGAGATGCTGCGCTACCTGCCGCTCTTCCGCTCCGGCCTGATGCGCACCGCGCTGGTCGACCTCGAACTCGAAGGCCGCCCGATCAAGGCCGGCGACTGCATGGTGGTGCACCTGGCCGCCGCCAACCGCGACCCCGCCCGCTTCGACGGCGACCTCGACCGCCTCGACCTGCGGCGCAAATCCGTCGGACACCTCGCCTTCGGACACGGCGTGCACCAGTGCCTGGGCCACCAACTGGCCCGCGTCGAACTCCAGATCGCCTACACCGGCCTGCTGCGCCGCTTCCCCCGACTGCGCCTGGCCGTCACCGCCGACGAGGTGCCCCTGCGCGACGACATGGCCATCTACGGCGTGCACAGCCTGCCCGTCACCTGGTAGCCGCCCCCGCCGGCCGGCACCGAAGAACCCCACGGCAAGGAGACGACATGACCTTCGGAGTGAGCGCCCTCGGCTACCAGCTCGGCGAACAAGTGCCCGTCCTGGACGTGGCAGCCGAGTACACCGACGACATCGAACGCGTACGCACCTACGCCAGCCGCTACATGCACCGCTGCCCGCCCGGCGTCGGCCTGACCGACCTGTCCCACGAAGCCGCCCGCAAGGCACTGGACGCCGCGCACCTGCCGCCCCGCCGGATCGACCTGCTCGTCCTGGCGGTGACCGACCTCACCGAGCACCTGTACTGGGACGCGGCGGCCGCCCTGCTGCACCGCCTGGGAGCCGACGGCGCCGAAGCGGTCCTGCTGACCCAGGCGTGCTCGTCCGGCGTCGCCGCGTTCGACCTGGTGGCCGGGAAGTTCGCCACCCACCCCGAATACCGCACCGCCGTCGTCGTCGCGGCCAGCCGCGTCGCCGAACCCTACTGGAACCGGCTGGAGACGGGCGCCGGCTGCTTCTCCGACGGAGCCGCGGCCGCGGTCCTCCAGCGCGGCCACCACGAACTGCGCTGGCGCGCCGGCGAGATCACCACCGACGGAACCCACGCCGACTTCTTCCGCCTCGAAGCCGGCGGCGCCGCCCTGCCCTTCGGCACCCCCGCAGCCGCCGCCGCGCCCCCGCGCGTGGCCGGCATCGAGGACGTCAAGGCCCACTTCGCCCACGACACCCAGAAGATCGCCGCCTTCGGCGCACACGCCCGCGACCAGTACCGGCTGGTGATCGAACGCGCCTGCAAACGCGCCGGGATCGGCTTCACCGACCTGCACCGGCTCCTGCTGCCCTTCGACAACCAGCCCGCCATGAGCGGCCTCATCACCGCGCTGGGCTTCCCGCCCGACCGCACCAACCTCGCCCTCGCCGAGGACTACGGCCATCTCGGCGCCGCCGACCCGCTGTTCGCCCTGGCCCGCGAGGCCGAGACCGGCACGCTCCACCCCGGCGACCACATCGCGCTCGCCGCGGTCGGCCGCGGAATGAGCTGGGCCTGCGCCCTCCTCGAAGCCTGAGAAACCTGAGAAGGAGGGCGACCGGAGACGCCTCACGTCACCGACAGCCCACCGTCCACGGCCTGCACGACACCGTTCGCGTACGCTCCCTCCGCCCGGCACAGCCGCACGATCCACCACGCGATGTCCCGCGCCCCGCCCACCCGGCGGCACGGCACATGCCCCGCCACCGACGCCAAGAACTCCTCGTAGCCCTCCTCCGGCATGCCCGAACGGACCGCGAAACCGGTGTCGACGACACCGGGCGCCACCCCCACACACCGGATCCCGCGCGGCGCCAGCTCGACCGCCCACGTCCGGGTGAGGAAGTCCAGCGCCGCCTTGCTCAGCCCGTAGACGGCGTTGTGCGGCCACGCCCGCCGCCCCAGCGAACCGGCCGAACCGACGTTGACCACCGTCCCCCCACAGGCCTCCAGGGCGTCCAGCGCCTCCCGCACGAGGAAGAGCGGCGCCAGCAGGTTCGTCTCCAACTGCGCGGCGACAGCCGCCCGGTCGAGCGTGCCCAGCGCACCGAACCGCTGCTGCGCGGCGTTGTTCACCAGCACGTCCAGCCGCCCGAACGCGCTCAGCGCCGCCCCCACCACCGCCCGCGGCGCGCCCTCGTCCCGCAGATCGGCCACCAGCACCCTGATGCGCTCCGAAGCCGCCGCCGTCGCCTCCAGCGCGGCAGCCGAGCGCCCCACCACCAGCACCCGGTCACCGGCCTCGGCGAACGCCTCAGCGGTGGCCCGCCCGATGCCCGAACCTCCGCCGGTGACCACGACCGCCCTGCGCACAGCACCCATCGCCCCGCCCGTCCCCTCGCCTCGTCCTCGGATACCCCACCAACGGTGCGCGCCCCCTCTCCAGGACCGCTGGAGGCCGGTTCGAGCAGCCGTCGAGCGGCCGCCGCCACGGTGGCGCGTGCGGGGGACCGCCCTCACACCTCACGCGGTGCGACCCGTGCCTCATCCCACCACTCACCTGGAAGGCACCGTGAAGCGACTTCTGAAGACCGCCGGCGCCGCCGTGGCACTGAGCCTGCTGGCACCCGTCGCAGCGGCCGACACCACCTCCGCCGCCCCCGCCGCGGACCGGCACCACGCCACCGGCTTCTCCCGCATCGGATCCCTGACCGCCCCCTCGGGCAAAGGCGGCTTCCGCTTCGGCGTGGCCAGCTCCGCCACACAGATCGAGGACCGCAACCCCCACACCGACTGGTACAAGTGGACCCAGCCCGCCCCCGAAGGACTCGGCAAAAGCCCCTTCGTCGGAGAAGGCGTCAAGGGCTACACCAAAGCCATCGAGGACATCGGCCTGCTCGAGGACCTCAACGTCGACTCCTACCGCTTCGGCATCGAATGGGCCCGCATAGAACCCCAGCGCAACCGGATCGACGAGGCCGCACTCGACCACTACGGCAGACAGCTCGACGCGCTCATCGCCCGCGGCATCCGGCCGATGATCGTCATCCACCACTTCGCCAACCCCGTCTGGGCGGACAACCCCGAAGACCCGGGCTGCGCCCACGGCCCCTCCGACACCAACCTCTGCGGCCTCGACCACCCCCAGGGCGGCCCCCTCCTCGTCAAGGAGATGGCCCAGCACGCCAGACTCCTCGCCGAACGGTTCGGCGACCGGGTCGACGAATGGGCCACGGTCAACGAACCCATGGTCTACATGCTGTTCTCGCACGCCTTCGGCGCCGGCCCGCCCGGCAAAGCAGACCTGCCCACCAACTTCTCCACCAAGTTCGTGCCGGCCATCCGCCAGTACATCAACGCCCACGCCGCCATGTACAAGGCCGTCAAACGCCACGACCGCGTCGACGCCGACCGCGACGGCCGCCCCAGCGCCGTCGGCCTGACCGCCAGCGTCAAGCAGTACGTCGCCGTCCGCGACGGCAAGATCAGCACCGAGCCCCGCGACATCGCCGCCCGCGACCGCTTCCGCCGCTTCTTCGAGCTGAACTTCCTCGACTCGCTCGCCAAAGGCAGCTTCGACGCCGACTTCGACGGCGCCCCCGACGAGGCCCACCCCGAGTGGAAGGGCACGATGGACTGGCTCGGCATCCAGCTCTACGACCGCACCGGCGTCTTCGACCCCGGCACCGCCCCACCCTCCCTGCCCGCCCCCGTCAACGCCGGCGTGTGCGGCACCGCACCCTGCCTGCCGCTGCTCGACCCCTCCTACTTCGTCCCGCTCATGGGCTACGAGAGCGACCCGGACGGCCTCTACCCCGTCCTGAAGGACTTCGCCGCCCGCTACCCCACCACCCCGCTCGTCGTCAGCGAGTCCGGCATCGCCAGCGCCTCCGGCACCCGCCGCGCCGAGTTCACCGTGCGCGCGCTCCAGCAGATCGAACGGGTCCGCGCCGAGGGCGCCGACGTCCGCGGCTACTACCACTGGAGCCTGCTGGACAACTTCGAGTGGCTCATGGGCTACAGCGCCCGCTTCGGCCTCTACCACGTCGACCGCACCACCATGCGGCGCACCCCGACCGAAGCCGCGACCGTCTACTCCGGCATCGCCCGCGTCCGCGCCCTGCTGCCCGCGATCCGCGAGACCTACGGCCGCAGCGGCCCGCTGACCCCCGAACCCGAACCCGGCGGCGACACCACCCCCGCCGCCCCCGCAGCCCCCGCGCCCCTCACGGCGGGCAGCCGCAGACACTGACCCACCGGCCCCGGCCCGCCCCCCGCACACAGGGGGGCGCGCCGCCCCGGGCCGCCGCAGAGCGCCCATCCTTCGCTTCAACGAGCCTCGAGGACGAGCAGATGAGCCATGCCCAGGTGAACACCGGCGAGGACCAGGCGCCGTCGACCGAGGACCAGGCACCGTCGACCACCGCGCACCTCACCGCCTTCCTGCGCACAACGGCGGCCGAACTGCTCGACACCCCACCGCACCGCCTCGACACCGACCGGCCACTGCGCGACCTCGGACTGGACTCCGCGCAGATCATGGCCCTCCTCGCCGCCCTCTCCCAACACCTCGGACGCCCCGTCCCCAGCTGGACGGCGTGGCAGCACCCCACCCTCACCGCCCTCGCGGCCCACCTCACCGGCACCACCCCCACACCCGCCGCCCCCGCCGCACCGGCCGGCCGCGACCGGCCCGCCGACAACGAACCCATCGCCGTCGTCGGCCTCGGCTGCCGCCTGCCCGGCGGCGTCGAAAACCCCCAGGACCTCTGGCAGGCCCTGTCCACCGGCCTCGACGCGATCCGCGAAGTCCCCGCCGACCGCTGGAACGCCCGGCAATGGCTCGACCCCGACCCCCGCGCCCCCGGCAAGATGACCACCCGCTGGGGCGGCTTCCTCGACGACGTCACCCGCTTCGACGCCGACCTGTTCCGCATCTCACCCGCCGAAGCCCGCCACATGGACCCCCAGCAGCGCATGGCGCTCGAAGTCTCCTGGGCCGCCCTCGAAGACGCCCGCATCGTCCCCGCCACCCTCGACGGCACCCGCACCGGCGTGTTCCTCGGCGCCATGGCCCAGGAATACCACCTCGCCACCGGCGCCGACCCCGACACCATCGGCACCCACTCCGCCGTCGGCTGGGACAACTCCGTCATCCCCGCCCGCATCGCCTACAGCCTCGGCCTCCAGGGCCCGGCCATGGCCGTCGCCACCGCATGCAGCTCCTCCCTCACCGCCACCCACCTCGCCGTACGGAGCCTGCGCAGCGGCGAGAGCGACCTCGCCCTCACCGGCGGCGTCAACGTCATGCTCCACCCCCACACCACCGTCGCCATGACCAAGTTCGGCGGCATGAACCCCGACGGCCAGTGCCGCGCCTTCGACGCCGCCGCGGCCGGCTACGTCCGCGGCGAAGGCTGCGCCGTCCTCGTCCTGCGCCGCCTGTCCGACGCCCTCGCCGCCGGCGACCGCGTCTACGCCGTCATCCGCGGCAGCGCCGTCAACAACGACGGCGCCTCCAACGGCCTGACCGCACCCAACCCGCAGGCCCAGGCCGACGTCCTGCGCACCGCCTGGCAGGACGCCGGCATCGACCCCAAGGACGTCTCCTACGTCGAGGCGCACGGCACCGGCACCCTCCTCGGCGACCCCGTCGAAGCCCGGGCGCTCGGCACGGTCTTCGCACCCGGACGCACCGAACCCCTGCGCCTGGGCTCGGCCAAGACCAACTTCGGCCACCTGGAGCCCGCGGCGGGCGCCGTCGGCCTGCTCAAGACCGCGCTCGCCCTCCACCACGGCGAACTCCCCGCCAGCCTCCACTTCGACGAGCCCAACCCGCACATCGACTTCCAGCGCTCCCGCCTGCGCGTCGTCTCACACCGGCAGCCCTGGCCCGCCTCCCGCCGCCGCTACGCCGGCGTCAGCGGCTTCGGCTTCGGCGGCACCAACGCCCACATCGCCCTGGAAGAAGCCCCCCACCACCGCCGCCGCCTCATCCCCCTGACCGCCGACGGCGAACAGGCCCTCAACGACACCCTCGGACAGCTCACCGCGTCCGCCGCCGCCGCGCCGCCCGCCCCCGACGAGAACGCCCCCCACCGCGCCGTCGCCGCCCTCACCGGCTCCGCCGCCGCCCTCGTCGCCGGCCCCGAACACACCCGAGAACGCCCCCCGCTCGCCTTCTTCTTCTCCGGCCACGGCTCGCAATGGCCCGGCATGTGCCGGGACCTGCTCGCCGAACCCGCCTTCCGCACCGCCCTCGACTCCTGCGACCACGCCGTACGCACACTCACCGGCTGGTCGGTCACCGACGAACTCCTCGCCGACGGGACCCGCTCCCGACTGCACCGCACCGACGTCCTCCAGCCCGTCCTGTTCTGCGTCCAGATCGCCCTCGCCCACACCCTGACCGCCTGGGGCCTGGAACCCGACACCGTCTTCGGCCAGAGCGTCGGCGAGGCCGCCGCGGCCGTCGTCGCCGGAGCCCTCCCCCTCGACGAGGGCGCACGGCTGATCACCACCTGGTCCGCGCTCGTCGCCGAACGCGCCTGCGGCCACGGCGCCCTCACCGTGTGCGACCTCACCGACGACGAGGCCCGCGAACTGACCCACGACGACACCCGCGACATCTCCCTCGCCGGACACCTCGCCCCCGGCCAGCTCTGCCTGTCCGGCCCCACCGACGCCATAGCCGCCCTGGAACGGGAACTCTCCCGACGCGGCACACGCACCCTGCGCGTCAACATCGACTACGCCCCCCACAGCACCGCGCTGCGCGACCTCGCCCCCGAACTCGTCCGCCGCCTCGGCTCCCTGCGCACCGCCACGACCTCCGTCCCCCTGTGGTCGACCGTGCTCGGACGGCAGGTCGACGGCGCCGACCTGGACGCCGCCTACTGGGCCCGCAACATGTGCGAGCCGATGCTCCTCGCCCAGACGGCCACCGCACTCGCCCGCACCGGCCCCGCCGCCGCCCGCGGACTGCGCCTCGTCGAGATCGCCCCCCACCCCGTCGCCCAGCACTCCTTCGAGCGCACCTTCGCCGCCCTCGGCGACACCCGCTCCGCCGCCCTGGCCGCCGTCCGCCGAGACAGCCCCGCCCGCCGCAGCCTGGAGGACCTGACCGCCCGGCTCTGGTGCGAGGGACACGGCGTCGACTGGGCCGCCGTCCACGGCCACCGGGACCGCGGCACCACCCCCAGAACACCCCTCACCCTCACCGTCTCCGGCAAGACCGAACCCGCCCGCGCCCGCAACGCCGCCCGGCTCGCGGACCACCTCGACGGCAGGTCCGCACACGACCTCCTCGACGTCGCGTTCACAGCCGCCCACCACCGGACGCATTTCGAGCACCGGGCGAGCGCGACGGTCGCCTCGGCCGCCCAGGCGGTCCAGGCGCTGCGAGCCCTGGCCGAGGGCAAGGCACATCCGGACCTGGTGGAGGGAGCGGCCGTTCCCGGGGAGACGGCGCTGCTGTTCACCGGCCAGGGCAGCCAGCGGCTGGGGATGGGCCGGGGCCTGTATGCGGCGTTCCCGGTGTTCCGGCAGGCGTTCGACGAGGTGTGCGCGGCCTTGGATCCGCATCTGCGGGTGCCGCTGGCGGCGGTGCTGTTCGCCGCGCAGGACAGCGTGGACGCCGGACTGGTGCAGCAGACGGAGTTCGCCCAGCCCGCGTTGTTCGCCGTTGAGGTGGCGCTGTTCCGCCTGTGGCAGGCGTGGGGCGTGCAGCCGGCCGCGGTGGCGGGGCACTCGGTGGGCGAGCTGGCGGCGGCGCACGCGGCGGGGGTGCTGGAACTGCCGGACGCGGCACGGCTGGTGGCCGCGCGGGGCCGGCTGATGCAGGCCTGCGAGCCGGACGGGGCGATGGCCTCGGTGGAGGCGTCCGAGGCGGAAGTGCTCGAAGCACTGACGACGGTGACCGGCCGGGTGTCGGTGGCCGCCGTGAACGGCCCCGCGCAGACAGTGATCAGCGGGGATGCGGCCGCGGTCGACGCACTGACCGGCCACTTCGCTGCCTCGGGGCGGCGCACCCGGCGGCTGGAGGTCTCGCACGCCTTCCATTCCCCGCACATGGAGCCGATGCTCGCCGCCTTCGAAGAGGTCGCCGCCACCTGCACGTTCCACGCTCCCCGCATCCGCCTGGCCTCCACGGTCACCGGCACCTGGGCGGACCCGGAGGAGCTGGCCGACCCCGGCTACTGGGTACGGCAGGTGCGCGAGACCGTGCGCTTCCTGGACGCCGTGCGCACCCTGGAGCAGGCCGGTGTGCGCCGCTACCTGGAGTGCGGCCCGGCAGCGGTGCTGTCCGCCACGGGCGCCGACTGCGTACAGGACGAAGCCGTCTTCATCGCCTCCCAGCGCTCCCCGGGCCGCGCCGGCGAGCCGGTGGACGAGGCACACACCCTGATCCAGGCACTGGGCCGACTGCACGCCACCGGACAGGACATCGCCTTCGACCGCGCGCTGACCGGCGGCACACCCGTCGACCTGCCCCCCTACGCCTTCCAGCAGGAACACCACTGGATCGAACCCGCAGCCGGGAAACACCACCCCCGCGAACACTCTCCGACCGAGGACGCACTCTGGGAAGCCGTCGCCCACGGCGAGACCCAGCGGGTCTCCGAACTGCTCGGCACCGCCGACGACACCGCCGTCGCCGCCGTCGCCACCGTTCTGCCCCACCTCGCCGCCTGGCGCGAACAACAGGACCGCGCGGGACAAACGGCCGACCTCCTCCACGAAGAGACCTGGAACCCCGCCGCCCTCCCGCACACCGCACCCGCCCCCCACGGCCACTGGCTGATCGCCGCCCCGCCGGCAGCCGCGCGACTCGCCGACCATCTGGCCGCGGCACTGGCCGACGCGGGCGCCACCCCCCACCTCCTCACCCCCGACACCGACCGCACCGCCTGCGCCGCCCGCATCACCGCCCTCACGCACGACCTCGCCGGCGAACCCCTGAACGGCGTCCTCGCGCTCACCGCCCTCGACACCGCCCCCCACCCCGACCACAGTGCCGTGACCCGCGGCGCCGCCCAGAGCCTCACCCTCCTCCAGGCACTGTCGGACACCCCCCTACGAGCCCCCCTGTGGTTCCTCACCAGCGGAGCCGTCGCCGCCCACCCCACCGACCCCGCCCCGGACCCCGCCCAGGCCCTGGTCTGGGGCCTCGGCCACGTCGCCGCCCTCGAACACCCCGCCCTGTGGGGCGGCCTCATCGACCTGCCCGCCGACCCCACCGACCCCACCACCGCCCCGCAACTGCTCGCCACCCTCGCCGCGCACGGCGCCCCCACCGCCGAAGAACACCTCGCGCTGCGCCCCACCGGACGCCTCGCCCGCAGACTGCGCCGCACCGAACCCGCCCCCGCCCGGCCCTGGACACCCCACGGCACCGTCCTGATCACCGGCGGCAGCGGCGCCCTCGCCCGGCACCTCGCCCGCCGCCTCGCCCGACGCGGCGCCGAACACCTGGTCCTCGTCTCCCGGCGCGGCCCCGAAGCCGACGGCGCCCGCGAACTCGCCGCCGAACTCGAGAGCACCGGCACCCGCGTCACCCTCGCCGCCTGCGACGTCACCGACCCACGGCAACTGCGGGAGCTCATCGCCGGCCTCGACCGCGACGAGGCCCGGCTGCGCGCCGTCTTCCACACGGCGGGCGTCCTCGACGACCGGCTGCTCGACCGCCAGGACGCCGCGACCCTCGCGGCCGCCGCCGCACCCAAGCTGGCCGCGGCCACCCACCTGCACCGGCTCACCCGCGACCACGACCTCGACGCCTTCGTCCTGTACTCCTCCGTTGTCGGCGTCCTCGGCAACGTCGGCCAGGCCAACTACGCCGCCGCGAACGCCGCCCTCGACGCCCTGGCCGCCCGGCGCAGGGCCGAGGGCCTGCCCGCCGTCTCCATCGCCTGGGGACCCTGGGCGGACGGCGGCATGACCCACGGCGCCGCCGAGACCCGGCTGCGCCGCGCCGGCCTGGAACCGATGCCCGCCCAGCAGGCCCTGGACGCTCTCGACGCCGCACTCGCCCACGGCCGCACCACCGTCGTCGCCCGCATCGACTGGACCCGGGCCGCCCCCGCCTACACCGAAGGCCGAAACCGCCCCTTCCTGCGCGAGATCCCCGACGCCGCACGGGCCGTCGCGGACGCCGCCGCCACCGCCACCGAGCAGGGCACACCCCTGCGCACCACCCTGCTCGACCTCCCCGAGAACGCCCGCGAAGGCCACGTACGCCGGCTGCTGGCCACCGAGGCCGCCGCCGTGCTCGGCGCCCGCGACCCCGACGCCCTCCCCCCGGAGCGCGGCTTCAAGGACCTCGGCTTCGACTCGATGATGTCCGTCGACTTCAGCGCCCGCGTCCAGCGCCGCACCGGCGTCACCACCCCGAAGACCCTCGCCTTCGACCACCCCGACCTGGCCGCCGCCGCCCGCTGGCTCCTCGGCGAACTCCTCGGCCGACCCACCCCCACCGCCCACCGCACCCCCGCCGGTCATCACACCGCCGCCGCCCGCCGCGCCGCCGCCGACGAACCGCTCGCCGTCGTCGGCGCGGGCCTGCGCATGCCCGGCGGCGCCCACGACCTCGACGGCCTCTGGACCGTCCTCGCCGAAGGCCGCGACACCCTCACCACCGTCCCCGCCGACCGCTTCGACATCGACGCCCACTACGACCCCGCCCCGGACGCCGACGGCCGCACCCGCACCCGCCACGCCTCGTTCCTCGACGACGTCGCCCACTTCGACGCCGCCTTCTTCGGCATCAGCCCACGCGAGGCCGAACCCATGGACCCCCAGCACCGGCTGCTCCTCGAAGCGGCCTGGGCCTCCCTGGAGAACGCCGGCATCCGCCCGCGCGACCTGCGCGACTCCCGCACCGGCGTCTTCGTCGGCGCGGGCGTCGGCGAGTACGGCAAACACCGCCAGGCAGGCCCCGCCGACACCTACACCCTCACCGGCACACTGCCCAGCTTCAACGCGGGCCGCCTCTCCTACCACCTCGGCCTCCAAGGCCCCGCCCTGTCCGTCGACACCGCCTGCTCGTCGTCCCTGGTCGCCCTGCACCTGGCCTGCGAGACACTGCGCCACGGCGAGTGCGAACTCGCCCTCGCGGGCGGCGTGCAAGTCCTCGCCGACCCGGGCGCGTTCGTGGCACTCAGCCGCTCCCACGCACTCGCACCGGACGGCCGCAGCAAGACGTTCTCCGCCGCCGCGGACGGCTACGGACGCGGCGAGGGCGTCGGCGTCCTCGCCGTCATGCGCCTGTCCGACGCCCTCGCCCAGAACCGCACCGTGCTCGGAGTCGTCCGCGGCACCGCCGTCAACCACGACGGCGCCAGCAGCGGCATCACCGCCCCCAACGGCTCCTCCCAGCAGAAGGTCCTCAACGCCGCCCTCGACTCGGCCGGCCTGTCTCCCGCCGACGTCGACTACGTCGAATGCCACGGCACCGGCACCTCGCTGGGCGACCCGATCGAGGTCCAGGCCCTGGCCGCCGTCTACGGCCAGGACCGCGACCCCGCCCGCCCCCTCGGCCTCGGCACCGCCAAAAGCGTCATCGGCCACCTGGAATCGGCCGCCGGCATCGCCGGCGTCTGCAAGGTCCTCGCCTCCTTCAGCAACGACGCGCTGCCCGCGACCCTGCGCAGCACCCCCCGCAATCCGAACATCGCCTGGGACGACCTGCCCGTACGGGTCGTCGACCGACTCGAGCCGTGGCAGCGGGACGCGTCCCGGCCGCGCCGGGCGGGAGTGTCGTCGTTCGGCCTGAGCGGCACCAACGCCCATGTGGTGCTGGAGGAGCCGCCCGTTTCGCCGTCTGCGGGCACGTCGGCCGAGGTGGCCGGTCCCGTGCCAGTGCCGGTGCCGGTGCCGGTGGTGGTGTCGGGCCGGGACGAGGGGGCGGTGCGGGAGCAGGCGGGGCGCTGGGCGTCCTGGCTGTCGGCGCGGCCGGACGTCCCGCTCGCCGATGTGGCGGTGACGGCGGCCCGGCACCGCACGCATTTCGAGCACCGGGCGAGCGTCGTGGCGGCTGATACGGCCGCTCTGGTGAAGGCGCTGGAGGCGCTGGCCGCCGGTGAGACGCACGACGCCGTGGTCACCGGGACGGCCGAGCAACGGGGCAAGGTGGTGTTCGTCTACCCCGGTCAGGGCTCGCAATGGGTCGGCATGGGCCGTGAACTCCTCGCCACGAGTGGGGTGTTCAGGGATGCGGTCGAGGC
Organism: Streptomyces sp. NPDC002328; assembly: GCF_042890065.1. NCBI lineage: Bacteria > Bacillati > Actinomycetota > Actinomycetes > Kitasatosporales > Streptomycetaceae > Streptomyces > Streptomyces sp. NPDC002328. The sequence goes on from NZ_JBIARQ010000008.1 coordinate 270,310, forward strand.
GTGCGATGCGGCGCTGCGGCCGTTCACGGGCTGGTCCGTCCGCGAGGTACTGGCGGGGGAGGAGGGGGAGCATCCGCCCTTCGACCGGGTGGACGTGGTGCAGCCCGCGCTGTTCGCCATGGGCGTCGGTCTCTCCGCGCTGTGGCGCTCTCTGGGCGTCGAGCCGTCGGCCGTGGTGGGGCATTCGCAGGGTGAGGTGGTGGCTGCGGTCGTCTCCGGTGCGCTGACGCTGGAGCAGGGCGCGCAGATCGTGGCGCGCCGCTCCCAGGCGGTGCTGGCCTGCGCCGGTCAGGGCGGGATGGCGTTGATCGAGCGCCCGGTGGCGGAGGTGGAGGAGTTCCTCGCCCCGTACGGGGAGGCGTTGTCGGTCGCGGCGGTGAACACGGCCGGTTCTACGGTCATCTCCGGTAAGGCGGAGGCGATCGCCCGGATCGTGTCCGAGTTGCAGGCGGGGGAGGTGTACGCCCGCAAGATCAACGTGGATTATGCGTCGCACAACGCCCAGATGGACCCGCTCCTGCCCGATCTGGCCGACCACTTCGCGCAGTTGACTCCACAAGAAGCAGACATCGCGTTCTACTCGACGGTGACCGGTGAGGTGGCCGCCGGCCCGGAGCTGGACGGCGCCTACTGGTGCCGGAATCTGCGGGAGCCGGTCCGTTTCGACCGCGCGCTGGGCAGGCTGCTCGGCGACGGCCACACCGTGTTCGTCGAGATCTCCGCGCATCCGGTGCTGTCGATGCCGTTGACCGACGGCAGCAGCGAGCACGGCGGGATCGTCGTCGGCTCCCTCAGCCGTCGTGCGGGCGGCATGGCGCAGATGTTCCGCAACCTGGGCCTGCTGCACGTCCAGGGCCATGAGCCGGACTGGGACGAGGCCCTCGGCGAAAGCGCGGGCACGGTCGTGCCGCTGCCGACGTACGCCTTCCAGCGCGAGCGCTACTGGACGGACGTCCCCCGGGCGGCGGGCGACGCCGGATCGTTCGGCCTCGATGCCTCGCCGCATCCGTGGATCGGCGCCGTGACCGCCCTCGCGAACGGCGAGGGGCATCTCGTCACGGGCCGCCTGTCGGCGGCCGAGCAGCCGTGGCTGAAGGACCACACCGTGTTCGGCTCGGTCATCGTGCCGGGCACCGGCCTGCTGGAACTGGCCACCGCCGCCGCACACGAGGTCGGCGCGGCCGGGGTCGTCCAACTGACCCTGGCCGAACCGCTGGTGATCGACAACCCGGTACGGCTACAGATCATGGTCGGCCCGCCCGACGCCACGGGCCGCCGCACGGTCGCGATCCACAGCAGCCCCGAGGACACGCCCGCCGACTGGACCCGGCACGCGAGCGGCGAACTGCGGGACGCGACACCGCCGGAAACCGCCCCCGCCCCCACCCTCGACCCCACCCCCAGTGCCGACGCCGACCCCGCCTTCGCCGAGCTGCGCGGCTGGCCGGTGCCCGGGGCGGAACGGGTCGGACTCGACGGCTTCTACGAGCGGTTCGCCGCCCAGGGCATCGCCTACGGTCCCGTCTTCCGGAGCCTGGTCGAACTGTGGCGCAAGGACGACACCGCCTACGGCGTCGTACGCCTGCCCGCGGCCGTCCCGGCCGGGGAGTTCCTCCTGCACCCGGCGCTGCTCGACACGGCGCTGCACGTCCTCAAGGGCGTCACCGCCGCCTCCGGCGAGGAGGAGCCGCAGGGCGCCCTGCTGCCCTTCGAGTGGAGCGACGTCGACCTGCACGCCGCGGCCGGCGGCGAACTGCGCGTCCGTGTCGACGTCCGGGGCGAGGGCTCCGATTCCGGTACGGAGATCAGGCTGTGGGCCTGTGACACGGCGGGCGAACCCGTCGTCCGCGTCGGGGCGCTCCACCTGCGCCGGGCGACCGCCGAGCAGTTGCGCGCCGCCCGGGACACCACGGCCGACGGCCTGCACCGCCTGGAATTCCGGCCGCTGCCGGCCGTCACCGTCCCCCGCGGCGCGGTCGCGGACGCCGTGCTCGGCGGCACGGGACGGCTCGCCGGACTCCTCGGCGTGCCCGCCCTCGCCGACGCGGCGGAGCTGTCCGCCCTGCTCGCCACGGGCACGGGCACGGGCACGGGAGCGGGAGCGGGGCCGGACGCCCCGGCCCGTATCGTCCTCGACGTCACCGGCCGGCAGCCGTTCGAGAGCGCGCCCGAGGCCGCCTACCGGGCCACCGAATACGTGCTCGCCCAGCTTCAGGCGCTGCTCGCCGACGAGCGGCTCGCGGCGACGGAACTCGTCTGGGTGACCCGCGGCGCCGTCGCCGCCGCCCCCGACGACCGGCTCGACGGACTGCCCCACGCACCGCTCTGGGGCCTGCTGCGGTCCGCGCGCGCCGAGCACCCCGAACGCGGCCTCCGGCTGATCGACCTCGACCTCGGGGGTGACGGCGTCGCCGCACGGGACGGGCTCGTCCGGGCCCTCGCCGTCACCGGGGAGCCCGAACTCGCCGTCCGCGCGGGCGCGATACGCGCCGCCCGCCTGACCCGCGTCACCGGCAGGCCCGACGCGTCCGCCGTACGGCCCCTCGACCCCGAGGGCACCGTCCTGATCACCGGCGGCACCGGCGAACTCGGCCGGGAGACCGCCCGCCACCTCGTCCGCCACCACCGCGTACGCCACCTGGTGCTGACCTCGCGACGCGGGGCCGACGCGCCCGGGGCCCCCGAACTGATCCGTGAACTCGAGGAAGAAGGTGCCCAGTGCGTACGAGTGGTGGCCTGTGATGTCGCTCGGCGGGATGACGTGGCGAAGGTGCTCGGTCTTGCTGAGAAGGACCGTCCGTGGACTGCGGTCCTCCACCTCGCGGGCGTCCTGGACGACGGTGTCGTCCTGGGGCAGGACGCGCGGCGGCTCTCCCGTGTGATGGCGCCGAAGGCCACCGGCGTCCACCACCTCGACGACCTCACCCGCGGACTCGACCTCGCGGCCTTCGTCCTGTTCTCCTCCGCCGCCGGCACCTTCGGCACCGCCGGCCAGAGCCTCTACGGCGCCGCCAACACCTACCTCGACGCCTTCGCCGCCCGCCGGCGCGCCGAGGGCCGCCCGGTCACCAGCCTCGCCTGGGGCCTGTGGCACCAGGCGGGCGTGGGCATGACCTCCCACCTGGGCCCGGTGGAACTCGAACGCATGCGCCGCCAGGGCATCGCCCCCCTGCCGTTCGAGCAGGGTCTCGCCCTCCTCGACGCGGCGCTGGCCCGCCCGGCGGACACCTTCGTCCCCGTCCGGCTCGACCTGCGGGCCGCCCAGCGGGAGGCGGACCAGGGCGACGACGCCCCCGCCCTGTTCCGCGCCCTCGTACGGCCCCGGCTGCGCCGCGCGGGCGGCCCGGCCGCCGCCACCGCGGACCCCGCCGGCCCCGCCGGGCTGCGCGAACGGCTGCTGGCCGCCACCGACGACCGGCGCGCGGACCTCGTCACGGAGCTGGTCCTGCGCGAGGTCGCCTCCGTGCTCGGCGTGTCCGAGGCGGCCTCGCTCGCCCCGCAGCAGATCCTCAAGGACCTGGGCCTCGACTCGCTCATGGCGGTCGAGCTGCGCCGCCGCCTCTCGGCCGCGAGCGGACTGCCGCTGCCGGCCACCCTCGCCTTCGACCACCCGACCCCCGGACACATCGCCCGGCTGATCCTGAAGCGGATGGACCTGCCCGCGTCCACCCCGGCGACCGCAGCCGGCGCCACGGCGACGAACGACCCCGCCTCCCGGCTGGGCTGGGCCCTCGAACGGCTCTCCGCCGACCGGATCCACCGCAGCGGCCTGCTGGACCGGCTGCTGGAACTGGCCCGCGAGGAGACTCCAACGCCGACGGGAGCCCCGGCGGCCCCCGCGAGCGCCGTGCCGCCGGCCGCCGACGCGCACTCGGCCGCCGACGCGCACTCGGCCGCCGACGAGCACTCGGGCGGCGACGAGCGCTCGGTGGACGACATCAACGCCGAGCTCAACGCGCTGCTGGAGGCATCGGGACTCGACCTCGACTGATCTACGGGGGGCTGGGGCCGGGGCCGGCCCCCCAGGACACGTCGACCGGCGCTCGAGTCGCCATCGGTTGGCTGGTGAGGTCCCTGATCTGTCCCTCCGGGACGCCGTTCGCTCACGGTGGCCGTGCAGAGAAGAGGCTCGAAGGTGTCGATGACGAACCAGGACCGGATGGAAGCCGCCCTTCCCGCGATCCGCGCCTTGCAGAAGCGTGCGGCGGACCTGGAGGAGCGTCAGGCACGGCTCCACGAACCGATCGCGGTCGTCTCGATGGCGTGCCGGCTGCCGGGCGGCATCGACACCCCGGAGGCGTTCTGGGAGTTGCTGGCCGCCGGCGGCGACGCGGTCGGCGGACTGCCGTCGCGCTGGGACCGGCTGGGCGTCTACGACCCCGATCCGGAGGCGGTGGGCAAGAGCTACGCCCGCGAGGGCGGGTTCCTCCAGGACGTGGAGGGCTTCGACCCCACCTTCTTCGGGATCTCGCCGCGCGAGGCCATGTCGATGGACCCCCAGCAGCGGATCGTCCTGGAGACCTCCTGGGAGGCCCTGGAACGGGCCGGCATCCGCCCCGGGGCGCTGGGGGAGAGCCGGACGGGCGTCTATCTGGGCACGATGAGCTCGGACTACGGGGACCTGGGACACGACCTGGACGCGCTCGACGGCTACGTCAGCACCGGCAAGGCGTCGAGTGTGGTCTCGGGCCGGGTCTCCTACACCCTCGGCCTCCAGGGTCCGGCGATCACGGTGGACACCGCGTGCTCCTCCTCGCTGGTGGCGGTGCACTTGGCGGTCCAGGCGCTGCGGGGCGGTGAATGCGAACTGGCCCTGGCGGGCGGGGTGACGGTGATGAGCGCGCCGTCGCTGTTCGTGGAGTTCTCCCGGCTGAAGGGCATGGCGGCGGACGGCCGCTGCAAGTCCTTCTCGGCCGGCGCCGACGGTGCGGGCTGGGCCGAGGGCGCGGGCGTGCTGGTGCTGAAGCGGCTGTCGGCGGCGGAACGGGACGGCGACCGGGTGTTGGCGGTGATCCGCGGCTCCGCGGTGAACCAGGACGGCCGCAGCCAGGGCCTGACGGCGCCGAACGGGCCGTCGCAACAGCGAGTGATCCAGGACGCGTTGACCGCCTCCCGCCTGTCCCCGGCGGACATCGACGCGATCGAGGCACACGGCACGGGGACCCCGCTCGGGGATCCGATCGAGGCGGGTGCGCTGGCGGAGGTGTTCGGCCCGGATCGGGCCGGGGAGCGGCCGGTGTGGCTGGGGTCGTCGAAGTCGAACATCGGGCATGCGCAAGCCGCCGCGGGCGTCGTCGGCGTCATCAAGATGGTGCTGGCCCTGGAGCACGGACTGCTGCCCAGGACCCTGCACGCGGAGCAACCGAGCCCGCTGATCGACTGGGCGGACAGCGGTCTCGCGTTGGTGCAGGAGACGCGGGCGTGGGAGCGGGATGAGTCCCGGCCGCGCCGGGCGGGGGTGTCGTCGTTCGGCCTGAGCGGCACGAATGCCCATGTGGTGCTGGAGGAGCCGCCTGCTTCGCCGTCTGCGGGGGCGTCGGCCGAGGTGGCCGGTCCCGTACCGGTGCCGGTGCCGGTGGTGGTGTCGGGCCGGGACGAGGGGGCGGTGCGGGAGCAGGCGGGGCGCTGGGCGTCCTGGCTGTCGGCGCGGCCGGACGTCCCGCTCGCCGATGTGGCGGTGACGGCGGCCCGGCACCGCACGCATTTCGAGCATCGGGCGAGTGTGGTGGCGGCTGATACGGCCGCTCTGGTGGGGGCGTTGGAGGCGCTGGCCGCCGGTGAGGCGCACGACGCCGTGGTCACCGGGACGGCCGAGCAACGGGGCAAGGTGGTGTTCGTCTATCCCGGTCAGGGTTCGCAGTGGGTGGGCATGGGCCGTGAACTCCTCGCCACGAGTGGGGTGTTCAGGGATGCGGTCGAGGCGTGCGATGTGGCGCTGCGGCCGTTCACGGGCTGGTCGGTGCGTGAGGTGCTGGCGGGGGAGGAGGGGGAGCATCCGCCGTTCGACCGGGTGGACGTGGTGCAGCCCGCGCTGTTCGCCATGGGGGTCGGCCTCTCGGCGCTGTGGCGCTCTCTGGGCGTCGAGCCGTCGGCCGTGGTGGGGCATTCGCAGGGTGAGGTGGTGGCTGCGGTCGTCTCCGGTGCGCTGACGCTGGAGCAGGGCGCGCAGATCGTGGCGTGCCGCTCCCAGGCGGTGTTGGCGTGTGCCGGTCAGGGCGGGATGGCGTTGGTCGAGCGTCCGGTGGCGGAGGTGGAGGAGTTCCTCGCCCCGTACGGGGATGCTCTCTCCGTCGCGGCGGTGAACACGGCCGGTTCTACTGTGATTTCGGGTGCGGCGGAGGCGATCGAGCGCATCGTGTCCGAGTTGCAGGCGGGGGAGGTGTACGCCCGCAAGATCAACGTGGATTATGCGTCGCACAACGCCCAGATGGACCCGCTCCTGCCCGGTCTGGCCGACCACTTTGCGCAGTTGACTCCGAAGGAAGCGGACATCGCGTTCTACTCGACGGTGACCGGTGAGGTGGCCGCCGGCCCGGAGCTGGACGGCGGGTACTGGTGCCGGAATCTGCGGGAGCCGGTCCGTTTCGACCGCGCGCTGGGCAGGCTGCTCGGCGACGGTCACACCGTGTTCGTGGAGATCTCCGCGCATCCGGTGCTGTCGATGCCGTTGACCGACGGCAGTAGCGAGCACGGCGGGATCGTCGTCGGCTCCCTCACCCGCGACCAGGGCGGTCGAGCCCAACTCCTGCGCAACCTGGGCCTGTTGCACGTCCAGGGCCATGAACCGGACTGGACCAAGACCCTCGGCGAAAACACGGGCGATGACGCGGCCACCGGCGCGGTCGTCCCGCTCCCCACCTACGCCTTCCAGCGCGAGCCCTACTGGCTGGACTCCCTGAAGTCGTCCGGCGATGTGCGTTCCGTCGGTCTCCGGGCGTCGGAGCATCCGTGGCTCGGTGCGGTGACGGCGACGGCTGCCGACGACGGGTATCTGTTCACCGGCCGGCTGTCGCTGTCCGAGCAGCCGTGGCTGGCGGAGCACGCCGCGTTCGGCACGGTCCTCGTGCCCGGCACGGGTCTGCTGGAGCTGGCCCTGACCGCCGCGCACCACGTGGGTCTGGAGCGGGTGGAGGAGCTGACGCTCCTCGAACCGCTGGTGCTGTCCGAGGACGGTGCCGTGCGCCTTCAGGTGGTCGTGGGCGCGCCCGGAGCAGAGGGCCGTCGTCCGATCGCGCTGTACAGCCGGCGTGAGGACGCTCCCGACGAGACGGCCTGGCGTCAGCACGCCACCGGCGAACTGACCGAGCCGACCGGGACGGCGGCGGCCCCTACAAGCTTCCCGGACTCACAACAGTGGCCCGCGCCCGGCGCGGAGCGGGTCGAACTGGACGGTTTCTACGAGGACTTCGCCGCCCGCGGCTTGGTCTACGGCCCCGCCTTCCAGGGCCTGGCCGAGCTGTGGCGCAAGGACAACACCGCCTACGGCGTCGTACGCCTCCCCGAAGCCCTGAAGCCGGACGGGTTCGGCGTTCACCCCGCCCTGCTGGACGCCGCCCTGCACACCCTCGTCAGCGTCCGCAGCGCGGACCCGGCGCTCGCGGGCACCGCCCTCCTGCCGTTCGAGTGGACCGGTGTGGAGCTGCACGCGTCGGGGGCCACCGAAGTGCGCGTGGCCGTCGAGCTGGACGACGCGGCCGACACCGTGCGGGTGACGGTGACGGATCCCGCCGGACGGCCCGTGATCCGCGCCGAGGCGCTGCGGCTGCGCGCGGCCACGGCGGAGCAGGTACGGGCCGGTGAGCAGGCCGAGCATCTGTACCGGGTGGAGTTCCAGACGCCGCGCGCGCTGGAGGACGGCCCCGAGTCCGAGACCTGGGTCCTGGGCCCGGACGACGACCTGGACGACTTGTCCGCACGGCTGGAGGAAGCCGTACCCGGGCGGGTCGTGGTGGACGCGACGGCCGACGGCGCGGAGCCGCTGCGGGCAGCCGCTCGGGCCTTGGCGGCGGCACGGCGTCTGCTGACCGAACCCCGCCTGGAACACGCCGAGTTGGTATGGGTCACCCGTGGTGAGATCGCTCAGGCGCCGGTGTGGGGCCTGATCCGGACCGTGCGGGCCGAGTACCCGGAGCGGTCGATCCGGCTGATCGGTGTGGAGGACCTGGCGGAGGATCTCGAACGGGCGCTGGCGGTGGCCGGCGAACCGGAAATCGTCGTCCGCGACGGGGAGATACGCGTCGCCCGGCTGGTCCGTGCCACACCGACCGGCGGCGAGAACCGGTGGGCCGGATTCGCCGCGAACGGCCGGGTGCTGGTCACCGGCGGCACGGGCGAGCTGGGCCGTGCCCTGGCCGGGCATCTGGTGCGCGAGCACGGCGTACGGCACCTGGTGCTCACCTCCCGGCGCGGCTCCGACGCCCCCGGCGTCGAGGACCTCGTCGCCGAGCTGACCGCGGCCGGCGCGGACAGCGTGCGGCTGGCCGCGTGCGATGTGACCGACCGCGAGCAGCTGCGGACGCTCCTGACGGACGGCGACCGCCCCTGGACCGGGATCTTCCACCTGGCCGCCGTACTCGACGACGGCGTCGTCACGGCACAGACCCCCGACCGCCTCGCCACGGTCTGGGGCCCGAAGGCGGCAGCCGCCGGCCACCTGGACGACCTGTCCCGCGAACTCGGCCTGGATCTGGGGGCGTTCGTGCTGTTCTCGTCGGCGGCCGGCACCCTGGGTTCCCCCGGCCAGGCCAACTACGCCGCCGCCAACGCCCACGTCGACGCACTCGCCGTACGCAGACGCGCCGACGGCCTGCCGGGCGTGAGCCTGTCGTGGGGCCTGTGGCAGCAGGCCGGCACCGGTCTGACCGCCGCCCTCGGCCAGGCGGAACTGGCCCGTATGCGCCGCTCCGGCGTCGGGGCGCTGACCCGGCGGCAGGCGCTCGCCGCCCTCGACGCCGCCCTGACCCTGCCCCACGCCCACCTCGTGCCCGTGAAGCTCGAACTCACCGCAATGCAGCGCCAGACGGACGACGTGCCGGGTCTGCTGCGCGGTCTCGTCCGCCCCGCGCGTCGGCATGCGGGCGAGGCCGCCACGGAACCCTCGGGACTGCGCGCGCGGCTGCTCGCCCTCCCCGAAGCCGACCGGATCACCGAACTGACCGGCCTGGTGCGGCGGGAGGCAGCCGTCGTGCTCGGCGCGGGCAACGCCGACGCCATCGGCGCGCGGCAGGTCCTCAAGGAACTCGGCATCGACTCGCTGATGGCCGTCGAACTGCGCCGCCGCCTGTCCGCCGAGACCGGGCTGAGCCTGCCCTCCACCCTGGCCTTCGACTACCCGACCCCCACGGCCATCGCCGGTCTGCTGCTGGAAAGGCTCGCCCTGGCGCAGACCACCGCCCGCCCCAGGCCGTCCACGACGGCACGCCGCCGCACGACACCGGCCGACGAGCCGATCGCGGTCGTCTCGATGGCGTGCCGGCTGCCGGGCGGCATCGACACCCCGGAGGCGTTCTGGGAGTTGCTGGCCGCCGGCGGTGACGCGGTCGGCGGCCTGCCGTCGCGCTGGGACCGCCTGGGCGTGTACGACCCGGACCCGGAGGCGGTGGGCAAGAGCTACGCCCGCGAGGGCGGGTTCATCGAGGACGTGGAGGGCTTCGACCCGGCCTTCTTCGGGATCTCGCCGCGCGAGGCGGTGTCGATGGATCCCCAGCAGCGGATCGTCCTGGAGACCGCGTGGGAGGCCCTCGAACGGGCGGGCGTCCGACCCGACTCGCTCGGCGGCAGCAACACCGGCGTCTACCTCGGAGCCATGACCTCCGACTACGGCCACCAGGGCCACGACCTCGACGCCCTCGACGGCTACACCAGCACCGGCTACGCCGGCAGCGTCGTCTCCGGCCGCGTGTCCTACACTCTCGGCCTCCAGGGCCCGGCGATCACGGTCGACACCGCGTGCTCCTCCTCCCTGGTCGCCCTGCACCTCGCGGCCAACGCACTGCGCCAGGGCGAATGCGACATCGCCCTCGCGGGCGGCGTGACGGTCATGAACACCCCTGCTCTGTTCGTGGAGTTCTCCCGGCTGAAGGGCATGGCGGCGGACGGCCGCTGCAAGTCCTTCTCGGCCGGTGCCGACGGTGCGGGCTGGGCCGAGGGCGCGGGCGTGCTGGTGCTGAAGCGGCTGTCGGCGGCGGAACGGGACGGCGACCGGGTGCTGGCGGTGATCCGCGGCTCCGCGGTGAACCAGGACGGCCGCAGCCAGGGCCTGACAGCCCCCAACGGCCCCTCCCAGCAACGCGTCGTCCAGGCCGCGCTCGACGCCTCCCGCCTGTCCCCGGCGGACATCGACGCGATCGAGGCACACGGCACGGGAACCTCACTGGGCGATCCCATCGAGGCGGGAGCGCTGGCCGAGGTGTTCGGCCCGGATCGGGCCGGGGAGCGGCCGGTGTGGCTGGGCTCGTCGAAGTCGAACATCGGACACGCGCAAGCCGCCGCGGGCGTCGTCGGCGTGATGAAGATGGTCCTCGCGCTCCAGCACGACACCCTGCCCAAGACCCTGCACGCCGAGGAACCCAGTCCCCTGATCGGCTGGGACGGGAGCGGGCTTGCGCTGCTGCAAGAGGCGCGGACCTGGCAGCGGGACGCGTCCCGGCCACGCCGGGCGGGGGTGTCGTCGTTCGGCCTGAGCGGCACCAACGCCCACGTGATCGTGGAGGAACCGCCGGCCGCAGTGGAGTCGGCCACCCCGGTGACTGCCGGCCCGGTGCCGGTCGTCGTGTCCGGACAGAGCGAGGACGCGCTGCGCGCCCAGGCGGAGCGATGGACCGCATGGCTCGACGAGCAGCCGAACGTCCCGCTCGCCGATGTGGCGGTGACGGCGGCCCGGCACCGCACGCATTTCGAGCACCGGGCGAGCATCACCGCCGATGACACGGCCGCCCTCGTCGAGGCATTGCGGGCGCTGGCTGCCGGCGAGGCCCATGACGCGGTGGTCTCGGGGGTGGCCGAGCAGCGGGGCAAGGTGGTGTTCGTCTATCCCGGTCAGGGTTCGCAGTGGGTGGGCATGGGCCGTGAACTCCTCGCCACGAGTGGGGTGTTCAGGAAGGCGGTCGAGGCGTGTGATGCGGCGCTGCGGCCGTTCACGGGCTGGTCGGTGCGTGAGGTACTGGCGGGGGAGGAGGGGGAGCATCCGCCGTTCGACCGGGTGGACGTGGTCCAGCCCGCGCTGTTCGCCATGGGTATTGCTCTCTCCGCCCTGTGGCGCTCTCTGGGCGTCGAGCCGTCTGCCGTGGTGGGGCATTCGCAGGGCGAGGTCGTCGCGGGTGTGGTCAGTGGAGCCCTGTCGCTGGAGCAGGGCGCGCAGATCGTGGCGTGCCGCTCCCGGGCGGTGCTGGCGTGTGCCGGTCAGGGCGGGATGGCGTTGGTCGAGCGTCCGGTGGGGGAGGTGGAGGAGTTCCTCGCCCCGTACGGGGAGGCGTTGTCGGTCGCGGCGGTGAACACGGCCGGTTCTACTGTGATTTCGGGTGCGGCGGAGGCGATCGCCCGGATCGTGGCCGAGTTGCAGGCCCGAGAGGTGTACGCCCGCAAGATCAACGTGGACTACGCGTCGCACAACGCCCAGATGGACCCGCTCCTGCCTGATCTGGCCGACCACTTCGCGCAGTTGACTCCACAAGAAGCGGACATCGCGTTCTACTCGACGGTGACCGGTGAGGTGGCCGCCGGCCCGGAGCTGGACGGCGCCTACTGGTGCCGGAATCTGCGGGAGCCGGTCCGTTTCGACCGCGCACTGGGCAGGCTGCTCGGCGACGGCCACACCGTGTTCGTCGAGATCTCCGCGCATCCGGTGCTGTCGATGCCGTTGACCGACGGCAGCGCGGAGCACGGCGGCATCGTCGTCGGCTCCCTCACCCGCGACCAGGGCGGACCAGCCCAACTCCTCCGCAACCTGGGCCTGTTGCACGTGCAGGGATACGAACCGAACTGGACCAAGACCCTCGACGAAAACACGGGCAATGACGCGGCCACCGGCGCGGTCGTCCCCCTCCCCACCTACGCCTTCCAACGCGAGCCCTACTGGCTGGAGACGACCAACTCGTCCGGCGACATGCGCTCCGTCGGCCTGGACGCGGCCGAGCACCCCTGGCTGGGCGCGGTGACGGCGACGGCCGACGACGACGGGTATCTGTTCACCGGCCGGCTGTCGCTGTCCGAGCAGCCGTGGCTGGCGGAGCACGCCGCGTTCGGCACGGTCCTCGTGCCCGGCACGGCTCTGCTGGAACTCGCCCTGACCGCCGCGCACCACGCGGGAGCGGAACGAGTCGAGGAACTCACCCTCCTCGAACCGCTTGTCCTCGGCGAGGACGCGCCGGTCCGACTCCAGGTCGTCGTCGGAGCCTCCCACGCCGAAGGCCGTCGTCCGATCGCGCTGTACAGCCGGCGTGAGGATGCTCCCGACGAGACGGCCTGGCGTCAGCACGCCACCGGCGAACTGACCGAGCCGACCGAGGCGGCGGCCGCTTCAAGCTTCCCGGAATCAGGCCAGTGGCCCGCGCCCGATGCCGAGCGGGTCGAACTGGACGGTTTCTACGAGGACTTCGCGGCCCGTGGACTGGTCTACGGCCCCGCCTTCCAGGGCCTGGCCGAGCTGTGGCGCAAGGACGCCACCGCCTACGGCGTCGTACGCCTCCCCGAAGGCCTGAAGCCGGACGGGTTCGGCGTTCACCCCGCCCTGCTGGACGCCGCCCTGCACGCCCTCGTCGCGGTGCGCCGCGATGAGGGGGACGAGCGGCCGGTGTTCCTGCCCTTCGAGTGGACCGGCGTCGACCTGTACGCCTCCGGCGCGACGGAACTGCGGGTGCGGATCGACCTGGACGAGACCGGTACCCGGGCGCACGTCGAGGCGGCCGACCCGGCCGGCCGGCCGGTCCTGCGGGCGGCCGGGCTCGCGATCCGGGAGGCGACCGCCGAGCAGATCCGGGCCGGTGAGTCCGCCGAGCACCTCTACCGCGTCGACTTGCGGACGCCGCGCGCCCTGCCCGAGCAGGGGACGCCGGCGGACGGCACATGGGTCCTCGGTGAGAACACCGGGGTGTCCGAGAGCCTGGAGGCCGACCATGTGGCTGATGTGGATGTACTGCTTGCCCGCCTCGACGACGGGCGGCAGACGCCCCTTCGACTGGCCGTCGACACGACCGCGCCGGCGGCGTCGACCGGCGGTCATGGCGACATCGCCGACACCGCGCAGGAGCTGACCGCTTCCGCGCTGCGCACCGCGCAACGCCTGCTGGGCGAACCCCGCCTGGAAGGCGTGGAGTTGGTGTGGATCACCCGCTCGGCGGCGGGCGCGGACGACGAGGTCCGCGACCCGCTGCCGGCCCCCTTGTGGGGCCTGATCCGCGCAGTGCGCGGCGAGCACGCCGAGCGGGTGATCCGCCTGGTCGACCTGGGCGACGACAGCGCCGACGCGGCGCTGCTGCCCCGGGCCCTGGCTCTGCCGGACGAGCCGGAGATCGTGATCCGCGACGGCGAGATCCGCGTCCCCCGGCTCGTACGGACGACCCGCGCGGAGCCGACGGGCGGCGCGGAGTTGACGGGCGGTGCGCCGAGGCCGGTCGCCGCCCCTCTCGACCCCCACGGATCCGTCCTCCTCACCGGCGGCACGGGCGAGTTGGGCCGTGCCCTGGCCGGACATCTGGTGCGCGAGCACGGCGTACGGCACCTGGTGCTCACCTCCCGGCGCGGCCTCGACGCCCCCGGCGCCGCGGAGCTGGTCGACGAGCTGACCGCGGCCGGCGCGGAGAGCGTCCAGGTCGTCGCCGGTGACGTCAGCAGGCGCGAGGACGTCTCCACGGCCCTGGCCATCGCCGACGCCGCCCACCCCTGGACCGGGATCTTCCACCTGGCCGCCGTACTCGACGACGGCGTGCTCTCCGCGCAGTCCCCCGAGCGGCTGGCCGGCGTCTGGGGCCCGAAGGCGGCAGCCGCCGGCCACCTGGACGACCTGTCCCGCGAACTCGGCCTGGATCTGCGGGCGTTCGTGCTGTTCTCGTCGGCGGCCGGCACCCTGGGTTCCCCCGGCCAGGCCAACTACGCCGCCGCCAACGCCCACGTTGACGCACTCGCCCTGCGCAGACGCGCCGACGGCCTGCCGGGCGTGAGCCTGTCGTGGGGCCTGTGGCAGCAGGCCGGCACCGGTCTGACCGCCGCCCTAGGCCAGGCGGAACTGGCCCGTATGCGCCGCTCCGGCGTCGGGGCGCTGACCCAGCGGCAGGCGCTCGCCGCCCTCGACGCCGCCCTGACCCTGCCCTACGCCCATGTCGTGCCGGTGAAGCTCGAACTCACCGCATTGCAGCGCCGGGCGGACAACGGCGGTCACGTCCCCGCACTCCTGCGGAACCTGCTGCGGGCCCCGCGCCGACAGGCCGGCGGATCGGGCGAGAACCCGTCCGGGCTGCGCGAGCGGCTGCTCGCCCTCCCCGAGACCGAACGGCTGCCGCAGGTGACGCGGTTGGTGCAGCGCGAGGCGGCCACCGTCCTCGGCCTGCCCACGACGGACGGCGTCGACGGCAGCGGAGACGGCGGCAGCGGCGTCGGCGGCCGGCAGGTCCTCAAGGAACTCGGCATGGACTCCCTGATGGCCGTCGAGCTGCGCCGCCGCCTGTCCGCCGAGACCGGGCTGAGCCTGCCCTCCACCCTGGCCTTCGACCATCCGACCCCGTCCGCCATCGCCGCTCTCCTGCTGGCCAAGCTCGCCGTCGGCTCCGGCGGCGGCCCGGCCGCGAGCGGCGCACAGCGGGTCACCCGCAACCAGATCGACAGCCTCGTCGAGCTCCTGCGCGCCGCGTCCCCTGCCGAACTGGAGCAGCAGGGCCTCGCCACAGCTCTGCTCGCCCTGCGGGACGGCCTCGCCAAGAACACGCCCGCCGGCGCCGAACAGCCCGAACCGGACGCCGCACTCGACACCGGAACCACGGACGACCTTCTTCAGTTCCTGGATCGCAAGCTTGGAGTGAGCGAATGAGCGCGTCCGAAGCCGCTTCCGAAGCCGGCAAGGTCGAAAAACTCGAGGCGTATCTGCGGCGCACGGCGAACGCGCTAGTCGAGACCGAGAAGGAACTCACCGCCGAACGCGCGGCCCGCACCGAACCGATCGCCGTCGTCTCGATGGCGTGCCGGCTGCCGGGCGGCATCGACACCCCGGAGATGTTCTGGGAGTTGCTGGCCGCCGGCGGTGACGCGGTCGGCGGACTGCCCTCGCGCTGGGACCGCCTGGGCGTCTACGACCCCGACCCGGAAGCGGTGGGCAAGAGCTACGCCCGCGAAGGCGGCTTCCTCCACAACGTGGAGGGCTTCGACGCCGCCTTCTTCGGGATCTCGCCCCGCGAAGCGGTCTCCATCGACCCCCAGCAACGCCTGGTCCTGGAGACCTCCTGGGAGGCCCTGGAACGCGCGGGCATCCGCCCCGACACCCTCGGCGGCAGCCGCACCGGCGTCTACCTCGGCACCATGAGCTCCGACTACGGTAACCAGCAGGGCCACGACCTCGACGCCCTCGACGGCTACGTCAGCACCGGCAACGCCGGCAGCGTCGTCTCCGGCCGCGTCTCCTACACCCTCGGCCTCCAGGGCCCGGCGATCACGGTCGACACCGCGTGCTCCTCCTCGCTGGTCGCCCTGCACCTGGCGGTCCAGGCGCTGCGAAGCGGCGAGTGCGAGCTGGCCCTCGCCGGCGGCGTGACGGTGATGAGCACACCCGCTCTGTTCGTGGAGTTCTCCCGGCTGAAGGGCATGGCGGGGGACGGCCGCTGCAAGTCCTTCTCGGCCGGCGCCGACGGTGCGGGCTGGGCCGAGGGCGCGGGCGTCCTGCTGCTCAAGCGGCTGTCGGCGGCGGAACGGGACGGCGACCGGGTGCTGGCGGTGATCCGCGGCTCGGCCGTCAACCAGGACGGCCGCAGCCAGGGCCTGACAGCCCCCAACGGGCCGTCGCAACAACGGGTGATCCAGGACGCGTTGACCGCCTCGCGACTGTCCCCGGCGGACATCGACGCGATCGAGGCGCACGGCACCGGGACTCCGCTCGGGGATCCGATCGAGGCGGGTGCGCTGGCGGAGGTGTTCGGCCCGGATCGGGCCGGGGAGCGGCCGGTGTGGCTGGGCTCGTCGAAGTCGAACATCGGACACGCGCAAGCCGCCGCGGGCGTCGTCGGCGTGATGAAGATGGTCCTCGCGCTCCAGCACGACACCCTGCCCAAGACCCTGCACGCCGAGGAACCCAGTCCCCTGATCGGCTGGGACGGGAGCGGGCTCGCGCTGCTGCAAGAGGCACGGACCTGGCAGCGGGACGCGTCCCGGCCACGCCGGGCGGGAGTGTCCTCCTTCGGCCTGAGCGGCACCAACGCCCACGTGGTGCTCGAAGAGCCGCCCGCCGCTGCGGAGCCGCCCGCGCAGGTGGCCGGTCCCGTACCGGTACCGGTGCCGGTGGTGGTGTCGGGCCGGGACGAGGCGGCCGTGCGGGAGCAAGCGGGGCGCTGGGCGTCCTGGCTGGCTGCGCACCCTCGTACCGGGCTCGCCGACGTGGCGGTGACGGCGGCCCTGCACCGCACGCATTTCGAGCACCGGGCGAGCATCACCGCCGATGACACGGCCGCCCTCGTCGAGGGATTGCGGGCACTGGCTGCCGGCGAGGCCCACGACGCCGTGGTCACCGGGGCCGCGCGGCGGGACGGGAAGGTGGTGTTCGTCTTCCCCGGGCAGGGCTCGCAGTGGGTCGGCATGGGCCGTGAACTCCTGGAGACCAGCGAGGTGTTCAAGAAGACGGTCGAGGCGTGCGATGCGGCGCTGAAGCCGTTCACAGGCTGGTCCGTCCGCGAGGTACTGGCGGGGGAGGAGGGGGATCACCCGCCCTTCGACCGCGTGGACGTGGTCCAGCCCGCACTGTTCGCCATGGGCATCGGCCTCTCCGCCCTGTGGCGCTCTCTGGGCGTCGAACCCTCTGCCGTGGTGGGGCATTCGCAGGGCGAGGTCGTCGCGGGTGTGGTCAGTGGAGCGCTGACGTTGGAGCAGGGCGCGCAGATCGTGGCGCGCCGCTCCCAGGCGGTGCTGGCCTGCGCCGGGCAGGGCGGGATGGCGCTGATCGAGCGCCCTGTCAGCGTGGTCGAGGAGTATGTGGCGCCCTACGGCGATGCCCTCTCCGTCGCGGCGGTGAACACGGCCGGTTCTACTGTGATTTCGGGTGCGGCGGAGGCGATCGCCCGGATCGTGGCCGAGTTGCAGGCGGGGGAGGTGTACGCCCGCAAGATCAACGTGGACTACGCCTCGCACAACGCCCAGATGGACCCGCTCCTGCCCGGTCTGGCCGAACACTTCGCGGGGCTGATCCCCGGCCGTGCGGACATCGCCTTCTACTCGACGGTGACCGGTGAGGTGGCCGCCGGCCCGGAGCTGGACGGCGCCTACTGGTGCCGGAACCTTCGGGAGCCGGTCCGTTTCGACCGCGCGCTGGGCAGGCTGCTCGGCGACGGCCACACCGTGTTCGTGGAGATCTCCGCGCATCCGGTGCTGTCGATGCCGTTGACCGACGGCAGCAGCGAGCACGGCGGGATCGTCGTCGGCTCCCTCACCCGGGACCAGGGCGGCCGAGCCCAACTCCTGCGCAACCTGGGCCTGTTGCATGTCCAGGGCCATGAACCGGACTGGACCAAGACCCTCGACGAAAACGCGGGCACAAGCGCGGCCACGGGCGGGATCGTCCCGCTCCCCACCTACGCCTTCCAGCGCGAGCCCTACTGGATGGACTCCCCGAAGTCGTCCGGCGACGTGCGCTCGGTCGGCCTGGACGCAGCCGAGCACCCCTGGCTCGGCGCGGCCCTGAGCATGGCCGACGGCGAGGGCTCTCTCCTGGTCGGCCGGCTGTCGCTGTCCGAGCAGCCGTGGCTGGCGGAGCACGCCGCGTTCGGCACGGTCCTCGTGCCCGGCACGGGTCTGCTGGAGCTGGCCCTGACCGCCGCGTACCACGTGGGTCTGGAGAGGGTGGAGGAGCTGACGCTCCTCGAACCGCTGACCCTGAGCGAGGACGCCCCTGTCCGTCTCCAGGTGGTGGTGGGGCCCCCGAACGCCGGGGGCCGCCGCCCGGTGGCTGTCTACAGCCGGCCCGACGACGCGCCGGACGAGGCGGGATGGCGGCAGCATGCCACGGGCGAGCTCGCCGAGGGGCGCACCGGTGACACCACAGGCCCCGGTGGTGCCGGTAGTGCCGGTAGTGCCGGTAGTGCCGACGATCCGGCGGTGTTCGCGGAGCTGGCACAGTGGCCCGCGCCCGGCACCGAACGCGTCGAACTGGACGGTTTCTACGAGGACTTCGCCGCCCGTGGACTGGTCTACGGCCCCGCCTTCCAGGGCCTGACCGAGCTGTGGCGCAAGGACAGCGCCGCCTACGGCGTCGTACGCCTCCCCGAAGGCCTGAAGCCGGACGGGTTCGGCGTTCACCCCGCCCTGCTGGACGCCGCCCTGCACGCCCTCGTCGCGGTGCGCCGCGATGAGGGGGACGAGCGTCCGGTGTTCCTGCCCTTCGAGTGGACCGGCGTCGACCTGTACGCCTCCGGGGCGACGGAACTGCGCGTCCGTATCGCACTCGACCCGGAGACGGACGAGCATCTCTCCCTCTCGGTGGCGGACGGGGCAGGGCAGCCGGTCCTGTCCGCGCGCGGACTGCGGATCCGGGAGGCGCGCGCGGAGCAGATCCGGGCCGGTGAGTCGGTTGATCACCTGTACCGGGTCGAGTTCCGTGGACTGCGGGTGCTGGAGGAGGGGCCCGTCGGTGCGGTGTGGGTGCTGGGCGGCGCCGGGGAGGTGGCCCGGCGTCTGGGTGCGGATCAAGTCGCGGGGCTGCAAGAGCTGTTCGCGCGGCTCGACGAGGGCGCCGAGGCGCCCGACCGGCTCGTGGTGGACTGCACCGCCGGCGCCGGGGGTGCAGTCGATCCTCTCGGGGCGGCAGCGCGCTCTTTGGAGATCGTGCAGCGGTTGCTGGCCGACGAGCGGTTGGCGCGGGCGCAGTTGGTCTGGGTGACGCGGGGCGCGGTCGACGCGGGCGACGGTGTCGCTGATCTGGCGCACGCGCCGCTGTGGGGCCTGTTGCGTGCCGTGCGTGCCGAACACCCGGACCGGGATGTCCGATTGGTGGATGTCGAGGCGTCTGCCGACGGTGTCGAGGGGGCGCTCGCCGTGCTCGGTGAGCCCGAACTCGCCGTCCGTGAAGGGGAGATACGTGCCGCCCGGCTCGTCCGAGCGACTTCGACGTCGACGGCGGCAACGGCGTCCACGTCTGCCGGTGCCGCTGCTGCTGCGGAGCGGCGGCTGGATCCGGACGGCAGCGTCCTGATCACGGGCGGCACGGGCGAGTTGGGCCGGGCTCTGGCCGGACATCTCGTCCGTGCCCACGGAGTACGCCACCTCGTCCTCACCTCCCGGCGTGGCCCTGACACCCCTGGCGCGGAGGAACTGGTCGCCGAGCTCACCGGGGCCGGCGCCGTGAGTGTGCGGGTGGTCGCATGCGACATCACCGATCGTGACCGTTTGCGCGCTGTCCTCACCGGCAGCGAGCGGCCGTGGACGGGCGTGTTCCATCTGGCGGCCGTGCTGGACGACGCCGTCGTGTCCGGGCAGAGCGCTGAGCGTCTGGCGGCAGTGTGGGCACCGAAGGCCGGCGGCGCGGTGCATCTGGATGCGCTGTCGCGTGAACTGGGCCTGGACCTGGCGCAGTTCGTGCTGTTCTCGTCGGCGGCCGGGGTGCTCGGCGGGGCCGGCCAGGCCAACTACGCCGCCGCCAACGCCCACGTCGACGCACTCGCCGTACGCAGACGCGCCGACGGCCTGCCGGGCGTGAGCCTGTCGTGGGGCCTGTGGCAGCAGGCCGGCACCGGCCTGACCGCCGCCCTCGGCCAGGCGGAACTGGCCCGTATGCGCCGCTCCGGCGTCGGGGCGCTGACCCAGCGGCAGGCGCTCGCCGCCCTGGACGCGGCGCTGGGCGGCGGGACGGGGCCGCATCTCGTCCCGGTGAAACTGGAACTCGCCGCCCTGCTGCGCCGCCCCGACGCGATCGCGGGTCTGCTGCGCGGGCTGGTCCGTCCTGCGCGCAGGCGGGCCGGTGACGCGGCGGCGCAGCCGTCCGGGCTGCGGGAGCGGCTGGCGGCGCTGCCCGAGGCGGAGCGCCTCGCCCAGCTGACGGGATGGGTGCGCGGTGAGGCCGCTGCCGTCCTGGGCGCGGGGAGCGCGCAGGACGTCGGCGCGCAGCAGGTCCTCAAGGAAGCCGGCATGGACTCCCTGACGGCGGTCGAACTGCGCCGCCGCCTGTCCGCCGGGACCGGACTGAGCCTGCCCTCCACCCTGGCCTTCGACCACCCCACCCCCGCCGCCATCGCCGGCCTCCTGCTCGACGAACTCGCCCTGTCGCAGCCCGGAAAACCCGGCAGGCCCGGGGCGGCGACGCGCAGGCCCACCGCCGCCGAGACCGCCGAGGCCGTCGCGTCCGGCGAACCCGTCGCCATTGTCTCGATGGCCTGCCGCCTGCCCGGCGACATCGACACCCCCGAGGGCTACTGGGACCTCCTCGCGTCCGGCGGTGACGCCGTCAGCGGGCTCCCGCCGCGCTGGGCGGACCTGGACCTCTACGACCCCGACCCGGAGGCGGCGGGCAAGAGCTACGCCCGCGAAGGCGGCTTCATCCACCGCGTGGAGGACTTCGACGCCGCCTTCTTCGGGATCTCCCAGCGGGAAGCGACGTCCATGGACCCGCAGCAGCGGCTCGTCCTGGAGACCGCGTGGGAGGCACTGGAGCGAGCCGGCATCCAGCCCGAATCGCTCGGCGGGAGCAGGACGGGCGTCTACCTCGGCACCATGAGCTCCGACTACGGCGAGCAGGGCCGCGAACTCGACGCCTTCGACGGCTACGTCAGCACCGGCAACGCCAGCAGCGTCGTCTCCGGCCGCGTCTCCTACACCCTCGGCCTCCAGGGCCCCGCCGTCACCGTCGACACCGCGTGCTCCTCCTCCCTGGTCGCCCTGCACCTCGCGGCCAACGCGCTGCGCCAGGGCGAGTGCGACATCGCCCTCGTCGGCGGGGTCACGGTCATGAGCACCCCCCGACTGTTCGTGGAGTTCTCCCGGCTGAAGGGCATGGCCCCGGACGGCCGCTGCAAGTCCTTCTCCGCCCTGGCCGACGGCGCGGGCTGGTCCGACGGATGCGGCATCCTCGTCCTGAAGCCGCTGTCGGCGGCGGAGCGGGACGGCGACCGGGTGCTGGCGGTGATCCGCGGCTCGGCCGTCAACCAGGACGGCCGCAGCCAGGGCCTGACGGCGCCGAACGGGCCGTCGCAACAACGGGTGATCCAGGACGCGTTGACCGCCTCCCGCCTGTCCCCGGCGGACATCGACGCGATCGAGGCACACGGCACGGGAACCCCCCTGGGCGATCCCATCGAAGCGGGCGCTCTGGCGAAGGTCTTCGGGCCCGAGCGGGCCGGGGAACGGCCGGTGTGGCTGGGATCGTCGAAGTCGAACATCGGACACGCGCAGGCCGCCGCGGGCGTCGCGGGCGTGATGAAGATGGTCCTCGCCCTCCAGCACGAGACCCTGCCCAAGACCCTCTACGCCGACCGGCCCAGCCCGCACATCCAGTGGGAGGACAGCGGGCTGGCCCTGCTGAACGAGGCACGGCCCTGGCCCAAGGACACCGGACACGTCCGCCGTGCGGGGGTGTCGTCGTTCGGCCTCAGCGGCACCAACGCCCACCTCGTCCTGGAGGAACCCCCGATTCCCCGGACGTCCGGGCCGACCCCCGACGAGGATCTTCCGGCGGCCGACGAGAACCTTCTGGCGGCCGATGAGAACCTTCCGGTGCCGTTGGTCGTCTCGGGCCGTGACGAGGCGGCGATGCGCGCACAGGCCGCTCGCTGGGCGGACTGGCTCGACAGGCCCGAGCAGGCCGCCGACATCGCCGACGTCGCGTTCACGGCGGCCCACCACCGGACGCATTTCGAGCACCGGGCGAGCGCGACGGTCGCCTCGGCCGCCCAGGCGGTCCAGGCGCTGCGGGCCCTGGCGGAGGGCCGGCCGCATCCGGACGTGGCGGAGGGCACCCCCAGCGGCGGGGAGACGGCGCTGCTGTTCACCGGCCAGGGCAGTCAGCGGCTGGGGATGGGCCGGGGCCTGTATGCGGCGTTCCCGGTGTTCCGGGAGGCGTTCGACGAGGTGTGCGCGGCCTTGGATCCGCATCTGCGGGTGCCGCTGGCGGCGGTGCTGTTCGCGGCGCAGGACAGCGTGGACGCGGGGCTGGTGGGGGAGACGGAGTTCGCCCAGCCCGCGTTGTTCGCGGTGGAGGTGGCGCTGTTCCGGCTGTGGCAGGCGTGGGGCGTGGAGCCGGCCGCGGTGGCGGGGCACTCGGTGGGCGAGCTGGCGGCGGCGCACGCGGCGGGGGTGCTGGAACTGCCGGACGCGGCACGGCTGGTGGCCGCGCGGGGCCGGCTGATGCAGGCCTGCGAGCCGGACGGGGCGATGGCCTCGGTGGAGGCGTCCGAGGCGGAGGTGCTCGAAGCATTGGCCGCGGTGACCGGCCGGGTGTCGGTGGCCGGCGTGAACGGCCCCGCGCAGACGGTGATCAGCGGAGACACGGCCGCGGTGGAGGCGGTGACCGGCCACTTCGCCGCCTCGGGGCGGCGCACCCGGCGGCTGGAGGTCTCGCACGCCTTCCATTCCCCGCACATGGAGCCGATGCTCGCCGCCTTCGAAGAGGTCGCCGCCTCCTGCACGTTCCACGCTCCCCGCATCCGCCTGGTCTCGACGGTCACCGGCACCTGGGCGGACCCGGAGGAGCTGGCCGACCCCGGCTACTGGGTACGGCAGGTGCGCGAGACCGTGCGCTTCCTGGACGCCGTGCGCACCCTGGAGCAGGCCGGTGTGCGCCGCTACCTGGAGTGCGGCCCGGCAGCGGTGCTGTCCGCCACGGGCGCCGACTGCGTACAGGGCGAAGCCGTCTTCATCGCCTCCCAGCGCTCCCCGGGCCGCGCCGGCGAGCCGGTGGACGAGGCACACACCCTGATCCAGGCACTGGGCCGACTGCACGCCACCGGACAGGACATCGCCTTCGACCGCGCCCTGACCGCCGCCGCACCCGTCGACCTGCCCCCCTACGCCTTCCAACGGCAGCGGTTCTGGGCGCGGCCCGCCCGTCGCGGCGGGGCCGACGCACGACAGTCGGGACTCGTGCCCGGCGAACACCCCTGGCTGGCCGCCGCGTTGACGCTCGCCGACGGGCAGGGGCACCTGCTGACCGGCCGGCTGACGACGGCCGACCACCCGTGGCTGCGCGACCACGCCGTCTTCGGGTCCGTCCTCGTCCCCGGCACCGCACTGCTCGACCTCGCCTTCGCCGCCGCCCGCCGCGCCGGCGCGGCACGGGTGGAGGAACTCACCCTCGCCCAGCCGCTGGTGCTCGGCGAGAACGCCCCCCTGCGGATCCAGGTCAGGGTCGGCGAACCCGACGACGGCCGCCGCCCGGTCACGATCCACAGCCAGCCCGAGACGGCCCCGGAGCCCGCCTCCTGGACCCTGCACGCGACGGGCCGGCTCGCCGACGAGCAGGACCCGCCCCACGACCTCCTCGCCGAGCTGCGCGACTGGCCGGTGGCCGGGACCGAGCCGCTGCCCCTCGACGGCCTCTACGAGCGGCTGGCCGGCCAGGGCATCGAGTACGGGCCCGCCTTCCGC
This sequence comes from Streptomyces sp. NPDC002328, assembly GCF_042890065.1. Taxonomy (NCBI): domain Bacteria; kingdom Bacillati; phylum Actinomycetota; class Actinomycetes; order Kitasatosporales; family Streptomycetaceae; genus Streptomyces; species Streptomyces sp. NPDC002328. Next base: position 294,067 of record NZ_JBIARQ010000008.1, read on the forward strand.
GGGCTCACCGCCCTCGCCCGGCGGGGCGACGTCCTGTACGGGCGCGTGGCCCTGCCGGAGACCGAACGCGAGTGCGCCGGGGCCTTCGGGATCCACCCGGCGCTCCTGGACGCCGCCCTGCACACGCTGGCCGGCGCGGACACCGGCGAGCGGCCCGGGGAGACGGTGTGGCTGCCGTTCGCCTGGACGGACGTATCGCTCCACGCCACGGGCGCCACCGAACTGCGCGTGCGCCTGGAGACCGAGCCCGCACCGCCGGGCTCCACGGGCCGCCGGGTCACGGTGCTCGCCACCGACCCGGCCGGTGAACCGGTGCTCTGCGCGGCCGGACTGGAGATCCGGCAGACGGACGCGGCCCGCCTGCGCGCCGCCGCACCGGCCGCCACCGACCACCTGTACCGCGTCGACTTCCAGCCCGTGAACCTGCCCGCCGCCCCGCCCACAGACCCGCCCACAGACCCGCCCACGGCCCCACCCGCGCGGACGGCCGCCGGCACCGTCGTCCTCGGCGACGACAACACGGTCGCATCGGCCCTGAAGGCCCCCCGGTTCGCCGACCCCGACGCGCTGCTGGCCGCCGGGGAACGCCCCCGCCGCATCGTCGTGGACGCGACCCGGACCGCCGCCGGGCCGGACAGCGGCGCCGCCGCGCGCACCGCCACCCTGGACGCGCTCGCGGTGCTCCAACGGCTGCTGTCCGAAGCGAGCCTGGCGGACGCCGAACTGGTCTGGCTGACCCGGGACGCGGTCGCCGCCCGCCCCGAGGACCGTGCGGGCGCCCTCGCCCAGGCGCCCCTGTGGGGACTGATCCGGGCCGTCCGCGCCGAAGTCACCGACCGTGCGCTGCGGCTGGTCGACCTCGACCCCGCACCGCACCCGGAAGCCGAGACCGAGGCCGGCCTGCTGGCCGCGGCGCTGGCAGTCGAAGGCGAGCCGGAACTGGCCCTGCGCGGCACCACGGCCCACGCCCCGCGCCTGGTACGGGCGGCCGAGGGCCACAGCGCCCTCACCCCGCCGGCCGGAGACCGCCCCTGGCACCTCGACCTGCGCGACAAGGGCAGCATCGACAGCCTCGAACTGGTCCCGGCGGACGACACCGCACCCCTCGGCGACCACGACGTGCGCATCCAGGTCCGGGCCGCCGGCATGAACTTCCGGGACGTCCTCAACACCCTCGGCATGGTGGCCACGCCGAAACTCGGCCTGGAGTTCGCGGGCGTCGTGCTGGAGACCGGACCCGCCGTCACACACCTGCGCCCCGGCGACCGCGCCATGGGCCTGGCGCTCGGCAGCTTCGGCACCCACGTGCGCGGCGACGGACGTCTGATGGTGCGCCTGCCCGCCGCGCTGACGTACGAGCAGGGCGCGACGATCCCCCTCGCCTTCCTCACCGCCTTCTACGCGCTCACCGAGCTGGGCGGCCTGAAGGCCGGCGAACGGCTGCTGGTGCACGCCGCGGCGGGCGGCGTGGGCATGGCCGCCGTGCAACTCGCCCGCCACAGGGGCGCGCGGGTGTACGGCACCGCGAGCCGCGGCAAGTGGCCGGCCCTGCGGCGGCTCGGAGTGCCGGCGGACCGGATCGCCTCCTCCCGCGACACCGGCTTCGCACAGCGCTGGCTGGACGCCACCGGCGGGGAGGGCATGGACGTCGTCCTCAACTCGCTGGCCGGGGAGTTCACCGACGCCTCACTGCGCCTGCTGCCCCGCGGCGGCCGGTTCCTGGAGATGGGCAAGACCGACCTCCGCGACGCCCGGGAGGTCGCCGCGGCACACCCCGGCGTGGCCTACAGCGCCTTCGACCTGATGTCGCTGGAGCCGACGCATCTGCACCGCATGCTCGACGAACTCGCCCGCCTCCTCGACCAGGGCGCCATCGAGCCGCTGCCCCGCCTCGCCTACGACGTGCGCGAGGCGCCCGCCGCGTTCCGGCACATGGCGCAGGGACGCCACACCGGCAAGATCGTGCTGACCGCCCCCGCCGCACTCGACCCGCACGGCACCGTCCTGATCAGCGGCGGCACCGGGGACCTCGGCCGACGGACCGCCCGTCACCTGGTGACCCGGCACCGGGTGCGCCACCTCGTCCTGACGTCCCGCCAGGGCCCGGCCGCGCCCGGCGCCGCCGAGCTGACCGCGGAGCTGACCGCGGCGGGCGCCGCGTCCGTACGCGTCGTGGCCTGCGACGCCGCCGACCGGGAACAGGTCCTCGCGGCCGTCGCCGAGGCCGGACGGGACCACCCCCTCACCGGCGTGGTGCACCTGGCGGCGGTGCTCGACGACGGGGCCGTGGACAACCAGAGCGCGGAGCGCTTCGCACGGGTCCTGGCCCCCAAACTGAACGGGGCCTGGCACCTGCACGAGGCGACCCGCCACCTCGACCTCGCCGCGTTCGTGCTGTTCTCCTCCGCGGCGGGCACCATCGGCTCGCCGGGACAGGGCGGCTACGGGGCGGCCAACGCCTTCCTGGACGCCCTCGCGGCCCACCGCCGCCGCCGGGGCCTGCCCGCGACCAGCCTCGCCTGGGGACTGTGGGCGCAGGAGGGCGGCATGACGGGACGCCTCGGCGACGCCGAACTCGCCCGTATGCGCCGCCAGGGAGCCCTGGCCATGACACCGCAGGAGGGCCTCGCCCTCCTGGACGCCGCACTGGAGCGCCCCGAAGCCCACCTGGTGCCCGCCAAGCTCGACCCGGACCGGCTCCAGCCCGCGGACGACGACGACGCGCCGCCCGCTTTGCTGCGCCTGCTGGCCCGGCCCAAGCCGAAACGGGCCGGCCGGCCCGGCCGGCAGCCCTCCGCGCTGCGGGACCGGCTGGCCGCGCTGCCCGACGAGGAACGCGCCGCCGCGCTGCGCACGTTCGTCCGCCAGGAGGTCCGCGCGGTGCTCGGCCTGCCGGAATCCGCCGAGGTGCCGCCCGACAAGCCGATGCGCGAGTTCGGCTGGGACTCGCTGATGGCGGTGGAACTGAAGAACCGCATCGCCCGGCACACACGGATCGCCGTGCCGAGCACCCTCGCCTTCGACTACCCCACGCCGGGCGCGATCGCCGCCTTCCTGCACACACGGCTCACCCCCGACGAGCCGGTGCGCGAGGAGGCACCCCCGCAGGACCCGGCACACGCCGCGCAGTGGGCCCTGGCCCGCATCAGCGCCGAACAGCTGCGCCACAGCGGCCTGCTGGACCGGCTCCTCGAACTCGCCCGGCCCCAGCCGCGGGCGGCGGACGGCGCGGCGGCGGACGGCGGGGCGACGGCCGCGCTCCAGGCCGCCGAGGACCTGACGGCCGAGGAGATGGACCGCGCCCTGGACGCCGTCCTCGGAGCCCTCTGACCCCTCTGACCCCTCCCTGACCCTGGCCGGAAGGGGCGGTGTCACCCCACCCGCTCGGCGTCACCGCACCCGCCCAACGTCACCGCACCCGTTCGGCGGCGGCCTGGAGCATCCGGGCCAGGAGCACGCCGTCCGTGCCGCCGGTGATCACCACGAGGGGAGGGCGGCCACCGTCCGCCGCGACGAGCCGCGCCGTCTCGCAGGCCGCCGCACCGCCGCCGGAGAAGGCCCCCAGCGCCAGCGGGCCGCCCCCGCCCGGCAGCCGCCGCAGCGCGGTGCGGCGGCCGGACTCCCCGCCGGCGGGCGGGCGCAGCAGCACGACCGCCTGGGGCCCGGCATAGACGCGGGCGACACGGTCGTAACGGGAGCGGGGCACACCGCCGGTCCGCACGAGGCACACCGCGCCCGCGCCGGGGCGCGCCGCCGGACGCAAGGTGACCAGCGGCGGCTCGGGCGCGGCGGCCCGGGGAGCCGCACGGTCCGGCAGGACCGGCGCCGTCACGGCGGCGCCCGCGGTGCCGGCGACCGCCGCCAGCAGGTCCAGGACCTCGCCCACCGTGGTGCACCCGTCGGCGACGTCCGGGAAGACCCGCAGCAGCACAGCGCCCGACGCCACGGCCGCGGCGGTCCTCGCCAGCCGGCCCGCCTCGCAGGTGGCGGTGAGGACCAGCCCGCCGTCGCCGCCGTGATCGGCCACGAGGGTGACCGGGAACGCCGTCCGCGCGCCCAGCAGCTCGGGCCGGCCCAGCCGGATGCCCTGGGCGGCGCACTGCGACACCAGATCGTCCGGCATCCGGGGCCGCCGGTCGAAGACGACGAGGCTGTCGCCCGCACCGTGGTGCTCCCCGGTCCAGGAACGGACCTGGCCGGCCGACACCCATTCGTACGCCGCCATGTCCACCGCCTTGTCGCGCAGCTGGGCCAGCAGGTCGGGGACGGCCACCCGGGGATCGACCGTCACCGACAGCGGCAGCGGGCTGCGCAGCGCGCCGGGCAGCAGCTCCACCCCCTCGAAGGGGACGCCGCGCCCGGACACGGTGACGCTGAAACGCACGGCCGCCGCGCCCTGCGCGCCGCGCTCCCGGTACAGCAGCAGCGCCCACACCGCCTGGAGCACCAGGCTTTCGGTGCCGCCCCAGGCCGCGGCCCAGGAGCCGAGCCGGTCGGTCTGCGCGCGGGTGAGCCGCGCCCGGGTGCGGCCGGTGGCGGAGTCGGCGAGGGCGGCGGGCCCCGGGGCGGCGGGCACGGGGTGAGGCGGCCGTGCGCCGGGGGCCGCGGGCGGCAGCGTCCGGCGCCAGAAGTCGCGGGCGGCGCCGAGGTCGCGGTGCGCGAGCCGGCCGGCGTAGTCCGGGAAGTCGGGGCGCCGGTCGCCGCCGGGCAGCCGTCCCCCGGCCAGATAGGCGCGGCAGACCTCGCGCAGCAGCAGGTGGACGCTGAAGTCGTCGAGCAGCGCGTGGTGGTAGGTGAGCAGGACGCGCGCGGACGGCGTGCCGCGGTCGGCGGCGGTCACGGGGGGCCGGGCGTCGAGCACGGTGACGCGCAGGGGGCCCGGGGCGCGGGGGTCGATGCCGCGGCGCAGGTCGCGGGCCACCAGGGCGTGCCAGGGCTCGCCGCCCCGGGGGACGGGCTCCACCTCGGCCGTCGCCCCGTCGTGCAGCACGACCGGCGGCTCGGGGCCCTCGCCGAAGGCGGCCCGCAGGACGGCCTCGCGCTCGGACACGGACTGCCACGCGGCGGTGAAGCGCTCGAGGTGGAAGGGCCCGTACCAGTTCCAGGTGAGCTGTCCGACCTGGCGTCCGGCGCCGGGGTGGGCCTCGGCGTCGGCCAGCAGTTCGCGCTGGAGCGGGGTCGCCGGGGCGGAGCGCGCCGGCAGCGCGGCGGCGGGGGTACGGGTGAGCAGGTCGGCGAGCAGGCCGGCCGGCGGGGCCCGCAGCCCGCTCGCGTCGTGCGCGGTGAGCCGCACGGTGTGCCGGGCGGGCCCGTGCCGCCGCACGCGCGGACGCCAGGCGGCGTTCTCACGGTCGGCGGCGGCGCGGTCGAAGGCGGCCCGGAGCAGGTCGGGGGCCAGCGGGCCGTCGAGTTCGAGGACGGCCGCGTCGTACGGCGGGCTCCCGAGGTCGATGACGACGGACAGCGGCCGTTCGCGCGGCAGTGCCTTCGGCGGTACGGACGAGGAGTGCCCGGCGGCCATCGTCGCCTCCCCTCTGTCCACCGTCTCCCGCACGCTAGCCGTGACCGCGGGGCGGGCCCCGTTTTCTCCAGTTGCCCTGGAACGCTTCGCGAGGACTTCCCCAGGTGGGCGGCGTGCCCCGCGGGCCCGTCAGCCGTCGAGCAGGCCCGCCACGGCTCCCATGAATCCCTCGTCGAGCATGGTGTGCGCGGCCGTGTCCCGGGCGCTGTCCAGACCGGCGTCGTGGCACGCGACGCTGAGCAGGTAGCGGCCCAGGACCCGGTGGGTGGCGAAGGCCCATTCGCCGCGGGCCGCCGGGCCGCCGTCCGGGGCGAGCAGCGCGCCGCCGTCCGCGTCGAAGCCGAACTGCGTGAAGCCCAGCCGCAGGCCCTGGCCGAGCGCCTTGGTGTACGCCTCCTTCAGCGTCCACAGCCGCAGCATCTGGGCGGCCTGCTCCGCCTCGGGCAGCGGCTGGAGCCGCGCCCGCTCGGCGGGCGTGCACATGTGGCCGTGCAGCAGCTCGAAGGACATGCGCCGCCCGGCGGGCTCGGCGTCCACGCCGATCCGGCCGTTGCGGCTGATGCCGACGGCGATCAGGTCGTCGGTGTGGGTGAGGCTGACGTCGATCTGGTCGAGCCCGCGCAGATACGGCCTGCCGCCGATCCGGTAGGCGAGGTCGAGGCCGGCGGGGTCGGTGTCCAGCGCCGCCGCGGCCGTGTACTTGACGGCCAGCCGGGAGGCGACGAAGCAGTAGCGCACGGCGGGGTCGCCGGTGCGCCGGTAGCGCTGCCAGTCCCGTCCCAGCAGGGGACGCAGCGCGGGCTCGGTGACGGCGGCGCCCAGCCACTGCCCCCAGGTGGTGTGCACCACGGCATTGCCGTGCCGCCGCATACCCTCCCGCACCGCATGCCAGGGCCCCCCGGGCCCGGGCACGTGCACCGGGACGGCGACCCGGTGCACGCCGTCCGCGGCGGCGGCCGGGCCGGGCGGTGCGGACCCGGCCGTCCGCGATGGGATCTCCGTCACCTTTCGCACCCTTCCACTCTTCCGTTCAGCCGGTACGCGCATCGTTCGGTACGCGCATCGTTCGGTCAGTACGCGAACGCCGTGGCGTCCAGGTCGCAGGAGCGGCCGGAGCGGTAGCGGCGGAGCAGCTCGTCGACCACCTGCTCCTGGCAGCCCTCGGGCAGTTCGGGCACCGGCAGGCCCAGCCGCTCGCCGATGCGGGACAGCGCGAGGACGGCCCAGGCCGGGTCGGCGAGGAACGGGTCGCCGCCGTCCTGCCCCTCCCAGACGCCGAGGACCGCCGCGGCGCCGGCGAGGAGGCTGTAGCGGTCGCTGAGCGCGCACACGGCCGGGTCGGTGACGGCGCCGGCCCGGTGGGCGGGCAGGGTGCGGCAGACCTCCCGCAGGGCCCGCAGCTCGGTCGCGAACGCCTCGGCCAGCCGGGCGAGCGCGGCGCTCTGGCCGCCCAGGCGCCGGTGGGCGGCAAGCCGGCCGGCCGTCGCGACGAGGGAGGCGGCCATGAAGTCGCCCCCGCCGGCGATGCCCAGCCGCCGGTAGTCGAGCGCGGGCAGCTCGGCGTCGCGGCTGAACAGCCCGGCGGGCGGCTCCTCCTCGGCGAACCAGGAGCGTTCGGCGAGGGCGCGCAGCTGGGGGACGATCACCGCCTGGCAGGCGGCGGTCCCGGCGTGGCCCAGCCCGGCCACGGGCAGGTCGCGCACGAGCTTGCCGAGCGCGCCGTACTCGGGGCTGGCGTGCTCGTAGCCGTGGGCGCCCAGGACGGTGGCCAGTTCCTCCAGGCCGTCCCTGAGCACGTCGGGCACCACGTACTTGACCGCGGCGGCGAAGACATGGGCCTGCTCGGGCAGCAGGCCGAGCGCGCGCAGCGCCACGGTGGCCATGCTGTCGCAGGCCAGCAGGTCGGCGAAGACCCCGGCGAGCGGCCGCAGCCAGCGGCGGGCCGGGCGCCCGCCGCGCCCGCCGGCCGCGGCCCGCACCGCGGAGTGCAGGACCGTGCCGGCGGCGGCCGTGACGACGCCGCAGATCAGGCTGCGGTTGACCTGGAAGGTGCGCAGGGCGAGGGCGGCTCCCTCACCGGGCCGGCCGACCAGGGCCCCGCCCGGCACCGGGCAGTCGCGGATCTCCAGGCCGGAGAAGAGAGCGCCGCGCATGCCGGGGGTGTGGACCCGGGGCAGATGACGGGCGGTGCCCTCGGCCAGGCCGCCGGGACCGAGCAGCAGCACGGAGTGGCTGCGCGCGCCGCGCGCCGGATCCGTACGGGCGTAGACGACGTGGACGTCGGCGCGCTCGGCGTTGATGACCACATCCTTGCGGCCGCTGAGCAGGTGACCGCCGCCGGGCCGGGCGCGCGCGGTGAACTCGTCGCGCAGGATGGCGTTGGCGTGGGCGAGTTCGTGGTGCAGGATCGCGGCCCGCCCGCCGCCGGTCAGCACGGCGGCGACCGCCCGGCGCTGCTCGTCGGAGCCGGCCGCCCAGACCGCGCCGACGGCGAACAGCGAGGTGATGCCGTGCCCGAAGCCGAGGGCGACGTCGCGCCGGAAGACGGGGCGCAGCACGCGCGCGAGGAGATCGGCCCGGGTGAGGCGTCCGCCGTACTCGGCGGGCACGAACTCCGCGCCCAGGCCGGCCTCGGTGAGCAGGGCCTCGGTCCCGGCCGGCGGGGTGCGCCGGCCGTCGGCGGCGAACAGGGCGCGCAGGCCGTGCGGGTTGGCGGGGTCGTGCGGGTCGCCGAGCAGCGTCTCGAGCCGGGCCGCCCGGGCCGTCGCGTCCGCCGCCCACCGGCCGCGGCCGGCGGGCGGGGCCACGGCGGCCCCGGCCGTGGTGGTCTCGGCCGTGGTGGTCCCGAACGTGGTGGTCATGGCGGCGTGGTCAGCTCCTTCGTCGCAGGCCGTGCACCTCGATCCCGCCCCCGTGTGCCGGACCGCGCCACCCTCTCAGGACCGACTGGACCCCCGCTCGAAAAACAGTCGGAGCGGATTTCATGAAGAAATGGCCTGATCGGACCGCCACCAGCGCATGGGACGCCTTTCTCAAGCAGCCCTCAAACATTTTTCAAGCAGCCCTCAAGCGAAACTGGACCGGAACCGGAACGGAACCGGACCGGAACTGGACCGGAATTCAATCCGAAATGCGACAGCCGTCCGGAAAAACAAAGAGGGGCCGCCGTGACCCGGTGACACCGGATCACGGCGGCCCGCCGTGCAGAGGAATTCCGGGACCGGCCGGTCAGCCGGTCTTCCGGTGGAAGTAGCGCTTCTTCCCGGCCGGACCGCTCATGGCCTTGACCTTGAGACGGCCCTCCTCGTGCGCCTCCTTGGCACGCGACAGGTCGTTCTTGCGCTGGAGCGCGGCGAGAAACCTGTCACGGGTCGAATCCTCGCTCTTTCCCCTGCTCGACTCGTCGGCCATACGGACCTCCTTATGCGATGAACAGCGGCACGAGCCTGACACAGAATTCCCGGACGAGCAGACCCGCATTTCAGCCAGGAAAGGGGTGTGACCGGACGGGCGCCGGAACCGGTTACGCGGGCGCCGGAACCAGTTACGCGCTGCGGGTCAGCAGGCCGGTGTCGATGACCTCGGCGACAAGGGCGGCGCCGCGGCTGTTCTGGTGGATGTGGTCGGTCGTGAGCACGAGACCTCGCCGCCGCGAGATCGTGTCGAGGCTGCGGCGCAGCACCGCGTGCTGGACGAGGACGCCGACGACCGCTGCGGGCGTCACCTCCCGGTACGGGATCGGCGGCGGGTCCGCTCGGCGCAGTTCCTCGATCTGGCGTTCGTGGAGCGGAAGACAGGCCACCTCGTGGGCGGCGGCGACCTCGGCGATCATCCGGCTGTACGCCTGCGATGCCTGTGCCGCTGCTCCGTCGAGTCGTTGGCCGAGCACCGGCAGCGACAGCAGACCGATCGTCGCGTCGGTCTCCGTTCGCAGCCGTGCGACGACGGCTCCCAGGCGCTGCCGGAACCAGCCGGCCGACGGGCGGTCGGGGAGCTGTTTGCGCTTCATGGCCTGCTCGACGGGGTAGCCGGCAAGGCTCGCTCGGGCGTCGTTGGTCCCGATCAGCACGGTGATCACATCGGGTGGGTCCGTGACGACGGCGTCGAGGCGCTGCAAGAGGTTGTAGGCGAAGTCGCCGTTGGCGCCGAAACGGGCGAGCCGCACGTCGCCGGGAGGGCGGCGTCGTCCGAGAAGATCCAGGTAGTCGACGCTGAACTGCGCGCGGGTGAGGCTGTCACCGAGACACGCGACGCGCGTCGTCACGGCGCTTCCTCCGGGCTGGGCGTGCCGGCGCGTTCGGCGGTGTCGGTCCGGGGACGGTGGCCGGTGCCGAGGGTCGCGGTGATGGCCAGGAGGGAGGTCGGCCCCTCCATGTCGACCACGTGCCATACCCCGGCCGGGTTGACGGTGGCCTCGCCCGGCCCGAGCAGTCTTGCGGCAGTACGTCGACTCGTATGTCGGCTTCGACCTCCGCGGGCTCCCGACGGGGGTGCACTGCGGCCCGCCGAGCCGCGCGCTCACCGCGGTGATCAGCCTGTCGGATCCCTTGGAGGTGGCGGCGGGCGTTGACGACGGGGCAACGGTCACCCGATTCGGCAGCGTGGCCGGCGGTCTGATGCGCCGGTCCGTCGCGATTCACCACGACGGTGTACGAGCCGCCAGGTCGGCGACCGCCTCGTTCAGGAGCACGATCGAGAAGCGCTCGTCGGCGACGGGCAAGCCCGATTTCACAGCCCGGCTAGGCCGGATCGCCCACCAGCGCGCCTCCGGGACCGCCGCCCGATTCGGGCCCGGCCGCCGCAGCCGCGCCGCTCGGGGGCGCGGACGCGCGGCCACGGGGGAGCAGCGGGGTGAGCGCGGCGGTCAGCAGGAACACGGCGACGTTGTACCAGAGCGTCAGGGACACGGCCGAACCGAAATCGGCGGCGCGGGCGCCCGGCGCTCCCGCGGCGTCGCCGACGAGCGCGAACAGCAGCGCGCCCACCGCGGCCACGCCGACGGCCGCGCCCAACTGCGTGGTGGCGTTGACGACCCCGGACCCCGCGCCCGCGTCCTGCGGCGGCAGGTCGCCCAGCACGGACGTGGCGAGGATCGGCGTCGACAGTCCCATGCCCAGCCCCGTGAGCAGCGCGGCCAGCGCCACGTACGGCCAGGTCAGCTCCGCGCCGCGGGCGTGCACGGACCAGAGCGCGGCCAGCGAGCCGACCGCCATCACCACGGAGCCCGCCGCCACGAACAGCCGTTCGCGGCCGGCGCTGAGGCGGAAGGCGATCTGGAACGTCGCGACGATGCCCAGCGGCCACGTCGCGATGGCCCATGCCGTGTCCCCGGCGGACCAGCCCAGACCGAACTGGAGGTGGTACGTCAGCACGAAGGAGAACGAGCTGATGCCGGTGAAGGCGAGCAGGGACACGAGCAGGCCCACCGAGAAGGACCGGTGCCGGAACAGCGTCGGCGGCACCAGGGCGGATCCGTCCGCCGCGTGACGCCTGCGCTGGTACCCGACGAACACCAGCAGCAGCGCCACCGCGCCGGCCGTCATCGCGAACATCCAGCCGGGCCAGCCCTGTTCACCGCCCTGCATGACCGGATACAGCAGCCCCACCGAGACCGCCGTGAGGAGCACCACGCCGGGCAGGTCCAGCCGTGGCGGCGCCTCGCTGCGGAAGGACGGCAGGAACCGTGCGCCGAGGACCAGCGCGGCAAGACCGACGGGCACGTTGACGTAGAACACGGTGCGCCAGCCCAGGCCCATGAAGTCCAGGTCGGTCAGCAGGCCGCCCAGCAGCGGCCCGCCGATGCTGCCGACGCTGAGCATGCTGCCCACCAGGCCGGCCGCGAGCGGCCATTCCCTGCGGTCGAAGACCCGGACGATGACCGCCATGACCTGGGGGAGCATCAGGGCGGCGGTGAGCCCCTGCGCGAAGCGCCCCGCCACCAGCATCCCCGGGGTCAGCGCGAGACCCGCGACGACGGAGGCCAGGGTGAACAGGGCGACGCCGGCCATGAAGACCCGCTTGGCGCCCAGGATGTCGCCCAGCCGCCCGCCGGTGATCAGGAACATGGAGAAGGCGAGGGCGTAGCCGGCCATGGTCCACTGCGCGGCGGCGAAGCCCATGTCCAGGTCCCGCTGGATGCTGGGCAGCGCGACGGTCACGATGTTCGCGTCGAGCCCGTCCAGAAAGGAGGCGAACCCCAGCACGCCCAGCGCCACCCATCGCCCCCGGGAGGCCCGCGGTGTCTCTGTCACTAGTCAGCTCCTGTGTGGGGGTGTGAGGGGTGCGGCGGACGGACGCGCACGGCCCGCCGTTCCCGCACCCGCGCGACGGGCTCCGCTCACCCGCCCGCGGACAGGCGAGCCCCCACCACCTTCACCACCGCCACTCGAACCACGCCTGAGCACTCCTCGAGCCCCGCACCGGCCTCACCGGCACCGGCCTCACCGGCACCGGCCTCACCGGCACCGGCCTCACCGGCACCGGCCTCACCGGCACCGGCACCGGCCTCACCGGCACCGGCACCGGCCTCACCGGCACCGGCCTCACCGGCACCGGCACCGGCCTCACCGGCACCGGCACCACCGGCCTCACCGGCACCAGCGGCCTCACCGGCACCAGCGGTCACCGGTCTCGATCGATCTCAGCGCTCCCGCACGAACAGAGCCGCCAGCAGCGCACATCCCGCGAAGCCCGCCGCCGCCACGAAGCCGCCGCTCATCCCCCCGGCATGCGCCGCCACCGTGACGAGAGCGGCCAGACCGATGGAACCCCCCACGGACTGAACGGAGTTCAGGACGCTGGAGGCCGCGCCCGCCTCGTCGCCGCGCAGCCGCGAGGTGGCCAGCACGGTCGGCGGCAGCACGCCGCACGCCATGCCCGCGCCGAGCAGCACGAGGGCCGGCAGGACCGTGGCCGCGTAGGCGTCGCCCGCCCCGAGCGTGGACAGCCACACGTTGCCGGTCACCAGCAGGCAGGCGCCCGCCGCCCACAGCCGCCGCGCGCCGACGCGCTGTTCGAGCCGCACCGCGAAGCCCGCCGTCACGGCCATGGCGACCGGCAGCGGCAGCAGCGCACAGGCCATGGCGAGCGCCGACCAGCCGTGCTGGCGCTGGAAGTGCTGGTTGAGGAAGAAGTAGGCGCCGATCAGCGCGCCCGGCACGGCGAGCGTGCCCAGGTAGGCGAGCAGCCGGTCGCGGCCGGCGAACAGCCGCGGCACCACGATCGGCTGCTGCGCCCGCCGTTCGACGGCCGCGAACACCGCGAGCAGGACGGCCCCGGCGAGCAGGCAGCCGACGACCTGGGGATCGGTCCACGGACGCTCGGCGGCCCGCCCCAGCCCGTACACCAGGAAGGCGGCGGCCAGCGCCGACAGCAGCGCCCCGGCCAGGTCGAACCGGCCGCGGTGGCGCGCCGTCTCGTCGAGCACGAACGGCGCGAGCAGCATGATCGCCACGCCGGCCGGCACGTCGAGGAAGAGCACCCAGCGCCAGGAGCCGAACGCGGTGAGGGCCCCGGCGAGGAGCAGGCCGCCGGCCGTGCTGACGGCGCCCGCCGTCGTGCACACGGCGATCGCCCGCTTGCGGGAGGCGCCCTCCGCGAAGGTGCTCAGCAGCAGGGCCAGCCCGCTCGGCGCCGCGAGCGCCGCTCCGGCGCCCTGCACCGCCCGCAGCGCCACGAGCAGGTCGCCCGAGGGCGCGAGCCCGCGCAGGGACGCGGCGGCCGTGAACAGGCCGACGCCCGCGATGAACACCTTGCGGCGGCCGAGGATGTCCCCGGCCCGGCCGCCGAGCAGCAGCAGCCCGCCGAACGCCAGCAGATAGGCGTTGACCACCCAGGACGCGCCGACGGCGGACAGCCCGAGCTCCTCGCGCATCCCGGGCAGCGCGACGTTCACGATCGGGTCGTCGAGCTGGATCATCGCGTTGCAGCCGGCGATCACCGCCAGCGCACCGGCACCGCGTCCCCGGCGCCGGGCTCCGGGCACGGTCCGCGGTACCTGCTCCTGCGCAACCTGCGCGACCTGCGCGGTCATGGGCGGCCTCCTCGGGCGGGACGACACGATCGCCGCCCACACTCCCAAGGCCCGCCGGAGAACGGGTGAAGCGCCGCTGGGGCCGCCCGCCCTCACGCCGACGTTTGCCCCACGCCGGACACGGCCATATCGTGAACGTAGTCAAATTTGATGAGCACCACTGATCCACCTGATCCACTGATCCATCGAGCCGCCCCCCTGCCACCACCCCAGGAGCCCGCGTGATCCTGCCCCAGACCGGCTACACCCCCACCGCCGAGGACCGCGCCGGCCTCGACGCCTGGTTCGAGGAGTACGACGGGCACTGCGTCAAGAACGACATCGAACACATGGCGGACATGGCCGTCTTCCCGCTCAACCTGATCAGCGACGACTCCACGGGCGACGCCGGCTCGGCCCAGTGGGACCGCGACCGGTTCATCGCCACCATGTCCCACGTCATGGGAGACGGCACCCAGCAGGTCACCTTCCACAACACCCGCACCCCCGTCTTCCTCTCCGCCTCCATGGCCGTGGTCTTCACCCACTCCACCGTCACCACAGCCGACCAGACCCACGAAATGGACTACGCCGACATCCTCATCCGCAGAAACGGCACCTGGGCGTTCCAGACAATGATCCAGAGCGGCTGGGGCGCCAACCTGTAACCCCCGGGGGCCAGTCGCCCGTCAGAGCATCGGACAGGCACGCGAAGAAGAACCCCGCGTCCGCCACGAAGCAGGCCGACCCCACACCGGGGTCGGCTCGCCGGCACCGGTGCGTCGACCCAGCGCTGGTCCACGCAGTCGAGGCCGGGGCTGAACGCCGGCAGGCGAAAGAGCGCGAGAGCGCGGCACGATCCGGGGACAGCCGACGGCAGGAAAGGCCGAAGGCCACGCACACAGCACGTTCGCCGTCGCCCAGGAAGCCGAACGGGACCACCGGGCCCCTTCGGATCAGCCGGAACCACCTGCTGGGTCAGGCGGGCCGAGGTCCGCCTCCTCCAGGACGTCGGCCATCGAGAGCTCCTCGGCCACCGCCCGCAGGGCGTCGTACTCCTCCGGCGTGACGGGTACGCCGAAGAACCGGATGACGCGGCACAGGTCGTCCAGAGCCAGTTCCGGCTCGGCGTTGTCGACGGCCTCGGCCGTGGACCGCAAGGCGTCACGCGCCGGGTGGGAGGAGCCCAGCCGGACGCCCAGCGCCGTCACGACGGCGCCGAGAGCCGCAGCCGCACCGCCTTCGTGCATGTCCTTGCCTTTCTTTCGCATCCGCCGTCTGCCCCGTGAGGAACAGGGCTCAACGCCGCCCGCCTGGCCGCCGCCCCAGCCAGGCCGGCCTGCTGTCCCACCGACCTGAACGGCCGCGCGACGCCCTGGAGCTCGGCACCCGCCAGGCCGGCAAGGCCCTGGTACCGCCGGCCCGGACGAGTGCGGTCGACCACTGCGTTCCCCTCGCCCGGCCGGAGAAGACGGCTCCGCAGGGAAGCACCGCCGCCACCCACGAACCGCGTCCGCGGCCACCCGCACCCCCCCCCGGGCGATCCTCAACACCGGCCCACCGAGCGCGACTTCACCCACCCACCCCCGCATGCGCTCACCCACCCCGCATGCGCTCACCCGCCGGCGCCGCCTGAACCGCCAACAGCCTTCACCACAAGTGAGAGCACTCCGAATCAGGACTCTGCGCGACGGCGATCACCTCATCGAGCCGATCGCGCACAGCGAGCAGTTCGGTGATCCTCTGGTCGATGCGGGCCCGCTCGGCCGCCATCTGATCCAGGAGCCCCGGGGGCGGTTCACCCAAGTCCACACACGGCAGCGCCTGACGGACCACCCTGCTCGGCAGACCCGCGGCATACAACTGCTGGATCAGCCGGACGCGGCTGACCGCGCTGTCGGGGTAATGACGCTGACCGCCGGGACTGCGCTCGGCCTCGAGCAGCTCCTGCTCCTCGTAGTAGCGCAGCGCCCGGACGCTCACCCCCGCCTTCTCCGCGACCTCACCGATACGCAACTGGCCCCCCTCTGCGCGGGCGGCCCCCGCCCGACTTGCACCTCACACCGACGTCAGGTTCTAGCGTAAAGGGCGTCGGCACTCGCCGATCATGCATCCCACCGATCTCACCGACGGCCCCTCCAGGCCGCGTGGAAAGGCAGAACGTCATGCGCGCAGTCCGCTATCACGAGTACGGCGGGGCAGAGACCCTTGTGGTGGAGCAGGCGCCGGACCCGCACCCAGGACCCGGCGAAATCCGCGTCCGCGTCGCGGCGGCCGGCGTCAACCCCATCGACTGGAAGGCGCGTTCCGGCGCGCTGCGCGAGCTGCTCCCCGTCGAGCTGCCCGCGATCCCCGGCCGGGACGCCGTCGGCGTCGTCGACGAGATCGGCGCAGGCGTGCAGGGAGTGGACATCGGCGACCGCGTCTTCGGGCTGGGCGGCCTCACCGGCGCGACCGCGGAACTGGCCGTGCTCTCGGCCTGGGCCCACGCCCCCGCCACCTGGACCGACGAGGAGGCCGCCGGCGCCGGCCTGGCATCCGTGACCGCGATGGGCGGGCTCAAGGCGCTCGGCCCCCTGCGCGGGCGCACCCTGCTCATCGAGGGCGCCGCCGGCGGCGTGGGCAGCGCCGCGATCGAGATCGCGGCGGCTCAGGGCGCCACCGTGATCGGGACGGCCGGCGAACGCAACCACGCATTCCTCACCGCCCTCGGAGCCCTCCCCACCACCTACGGCCCCGGCCTCGCGGAGCGCCTGGCCGCACTCGCTCCGAACGGCGTCGACATCGTGCTCGACACCGCGGCCTCAGGCTCCCTGGCCGACCTCATCGAGATCGCCGGCGACCCCGCACGCGTGGCGACCGTCGCCGACCACGCCAACGCCCAGCGCCTGGGCGCGCATCTGGCCAACGCCGAGAACGACTCCACGCTCCTCGCCGCAGCGGGCGAACTCGGCCGCCAAGGCCGCTACACACCGCGCATCGAGCGAACCTACCCGCTCGCACAGACCGCGCAGGCGCACGCACACGCCGAACGCGGACACACCCGAGGAAAGATCGTGGTCCGCATCTGAACCCGCCCCGCCCCCCAGCCGCCGCCCCTGTCCGGCCAGCAGGATACGGGACCAACAGGGCTCCTGAGCTGGAGAGTTGAGACCCAGACGCCTCTCTCAACGGCACGGGAGCCCTGTCCGTTGCCCACGGTCCCGCCGTCAGCCGTCCGGGGGCCACCCTGAAAACCCTCACTGACTCCGAGCCCTTGGGCGACGAGGTCGAGCTGTCCCGTCAGGACGTACTCACCCTGCCGGGCCGCTTCAGCTCGCCGACTTCAGCGGCCGGGTGCGGTTACCGGTGCGCGGCCAGGAACGGCAGGACGACGTCGGCCATCTCGTCGGGCACTTCCTCCGCCAGATCGTGGCCGGCGTCGAAGACGTGTCCAGTGACGTCGTGGGCCATGAGCCGCATCTGGGACTCGTTGCGGTCGCCGATGAACGCGGATCCGCCGAGCGCCAGAACCGGGATGTCCAGCTTCTTCTGCGCGGCCTGCCGGTTCTGTTCGGCGTCGACGAGCATGGCCCGGTAGATCGAGAGCATCGCGCGGATGCCACCGGGCATGGAGTAGCAGCGCACGTATTCTTCGACCGCGTCGGAGGTGGCGCTGTCGGGGTGGCTGCGCTCGGACTTGATCATGTAGGTGATCAGCTCGCGCTCGTGTCCGGCGATCAGCATCTCGGGTACGTCCGGCTGGAAGTAGAAGCCCAGATGCCACAGGTGCATGCCGCTGGAGACGTTCTCGGGGGTGAGGGCTGTGTGGTCCTCGAAGCCGAATCCGGGGAACAGCGCCTCGGCGAAGACGAGAGCGGTGACGTGGTCGCGGTGGCGGGCGGCGAGCTGGTAGCCGATCACCGCTCCCCAGTCCTCGCCCGCCACGGCGTATGTCTCGTGTCCGAGGTGGGTCATCAGCTCGGCGATGTCGTCGCTCATCGTCTCGGAGTCATAGCCGTCCGGGGGGCGGGCGGAGTCGCCGAGACCGCGAAGGTCCGGGACGACGACGGTGTAGTGGGGCGTCAGCTTCGAAACGAGGTGGCGCCAGTGGTAGCCGGTCTTGGGCACGCCGTGCAGGAGCACCACCGCAGGGCCAGACCCTGCTGTGCGGTAGTGCAGACTCGTTCCGTTGACGGCGGCTCGGCCCGTGCGGACGGGCGTTCCTTCATGGTCGGACATCATGTTTTTCCCACCTTCCTGGTGGACTTCGCGACGCGGGTGTCAGTGGGCCTGCGGAGGGTCGACGAGGGTCACCAGACGGCTCGGCCCGGTGCCGTCCGGGGTTGTCCTGCCGTCCGGGGTTGTCCGGTCAGCGGAACGGCCGACGGGGCGCAGGGTGACGTTTTCCGGGTAGAGCCGGCCGAGCAGGGCCAGTACGACGAGGTCGTCCTGGCCGGTGGCGTCCAGGGTGACGTCACCGGCTTGCGTCCACACCAGGCCTGGTGCGCGCAGTGCGGACCACACAGCTGCGGTGCGGGGCGCGGCATCGGAGTGTGCGTCGCCTGAGGCGGGGTCCGGCCGGTGTGCGAAGCGGTGGCCGCGCAGAGCCTGGCCGAGGTCGACGTGAGCGGTGGTGCCTTCGTGGGTGACCTCGATACGGGCGGTGCGGGCCCCGTCGGTGACCGGCCCGGTGACGGTACGGGCGGTGAGCGGCCTCGATGCGTTGTCGGCGGGCGGCAGGTCCTCGACGAGGGTGCGGGGGGCGGCGTAGTAGTCCTGCACTTCGGCGACATACGTGACGGTGTCTTCGGCGGCCGGGTCGGCGCGCCAGGTCAGCAGGTGCCGGGGGGCGGTCAGGGGCGGCCGGCCGAGGACGGCGGGCAGGGCGGTGGCGCCGCCCGCCTCGAAGCCGTAGCCGGCCGGGCCGGAGGTGCCGGTGACGACGTGGTGGGCGAAGCCCACGATGCTGGTGTGCCGGATCTGGCGGACCAGGAGCTCCGTGAGGAACGCGTCGCGGGCCGGTTCGGTGTGCCGCAGTCCGGTCGGGGTGATCCGGAGCGGGACGTCCTGCCAGTTGGTGAAGGGCAGCAGGGCGTCGCGCAGCAGGACGATCTGGTGCAGCCACTCGTTGTAGAGCTGCATGGTGACGGGTCCGCCGCGCCGGCCGCGGAGCAGGTCGGCCGAGAAAGGGGTGAGCAGGTGGCCGTAGCAGTGGCTGCGGACGACCAGCGGCCCCGCGGGCAGCGGTATTCGGTCGGTGAGCAGCCTCTCCAGGGCCGAGGCGGCCCAGGAGGCCAGCTCCCGGCCGATCGTCTCGGCCTGCGCGCCCAGTTCGCGCGCTGCCGGGGCGCTGTCTGGGCCGAGGGCCAGCGGCAGGGAGGTCTCCCGGGTGCCGAGAGCGAGTGTCGCGCGGATCTGGTCTTCCAGCACCTCGCCGTCGGCGCTGGTGAGGGCGTTGTCATCGATGATGCCCTGCAGCAGCGGCTCGGTGGCGGTGAAGAAATCGCGGGCTGTCAGGACGGTGCCGGCGGCGGGGAAGGTGTTCCAGCGGCTGCCGCCGAGAGCGGATGTGTTCGGGGTGGGTGCGGGGGGCACGGGTCCTCCTCGGTTCTCGATGAAGTAGCGGTGGATGTCGCCGGATCGCGTGTCTGTGCGGCCTCCGGCCTCCTTTTTGGATCGCTCGATACAGTTTGCGGGCATGAAAAAGTCAGCCGAGGGCGGCCAGGGCGACCTCCACGAGGGGTTCGAGGGCACGGGCATCCGGGGTGATCTTCGAGGAGACCAGCAGTCCGTTGAGGAACGTGACGAGGTAGGCGGCCAGCGTGTGCGGGTCGTACCGCGCCGCGATCTCACCCCGCTCCGCCGCGACCCGCAGCACCTCCGCGAGCGCGTCCCGACTGGCGTCCTGCATGTCCCGCACGGTGCGCCGGATCACAGCGTCCTTCGGCAGGCGCTCGCAGGCGGCATTGACCGCCAGGCAGCCCCGGCCGTCGTCTTCCACGGCGATCCGGACCCGCTCGACCAGCATCGTACGGATCGAGGAGCGGGCATCCGCCCCCTCCTCCAGGCTGCGCAGGGCGGCCGCCGCGAGGGTGGTGCGGTAGTGCTCCAGCGCCGCCCGGTACAGGCCCTCCTTGTCGCCGAACGCGGCATACAGGGATCCCTGCCCGATCCCCAGGTGCTGGGTCAGGTCGCGAACCGAAGTGGCCTCATACCCGCGCATCCAGAACAGTTCCATGGCGCGGCTCAGCGCCGCCTCAGTGTCGAACTCCCGGGTCCTCGCCATGGCTCCACCGTAACCTATCTGGATCGTACGCTCAAGAAAGGGGGCTGCGGCCTGACCATGTGCTGACCCGCAGGCCGGCCTCACGGCTACTCGTCGTCGGCGTCCCCGGCGGCGTCCGGGTCGCGCAGCGGGCGCAGACCATGCCCGGAAACGCCGGCTTCGATGTTGAACGTCGAGTACGAGGCGTTGTCGGTCGCCACCATCTCCGGCTTGACCCCGCCGTCGAGGTCCAGCAGGCCGGCCAGGACGCCTGGGCGAAGATCCGCGCCCATCAGGGCGACGCCGCCGCATGAACCTGACAGCTGTCCTGGACCACACCGCTCTGGGCGCCCTGTTCCGCGCGGATCCCTTCTTCACCGGCCTGTACATCGAGGCCTCGCGCGCCACCGGCCGGGTCATCATCCCCTCCCTCTCCGTGCCCGCTGCCGAGCGGCAGGTCGCCGGAGTGACCCGCCCTGGTGCGCCTGCCGTCATGCCCGTCCATGTGGGCGCAGCAGTGGGGGACGGCACAGCCGGATGTTGACCGCGTTGCCACGGGTGCCGCTGAGACGGTGTCGGCGAGCGGTGACCAGGGTGCGCCGGCGCCGGCACCACGCTGTTCAACCAGATTCAACGCGCTGCCCACGAACGCGGTGATCTTCCACAACGCCCTGGACATCGCCGAGATCGTCCGCCAGCTGCTGGAAGAGGGCTGGACGATCGAGCCGGAGGACCTGGCGCACATCTCGCCGTACCTGACCGAGCACATCAACCGGTTCGGCGAGTACAGCACGCACGAGCTGGGCATCCAGCCCGAGGCGTACGACCCGAAGCTGGACGTCGACTTCACCCCGCTGCGCGAGGCGGACCCGGCCGCCGCAGGCTTTGGCCAGGCAGCCTGACCGGCCGGGTCGGCATCATGAAGTCCATGGACGATGCGCGTGACGTCCTCACCGAGGACGACGCCGGTGCCCGCCCCAGGGCCGGCGTGCTGATTCAGGCTGAATTGTTCGACTGCGACTCGCGGCCCTGTGCGCGCAGTTGCTCGTTGATGCGCCGGGCTTCTTCGAGCTGGTCTTCGAGGATGACGATGCGGCAGGCGGATTCGATGGGGGTGCCCTGGTCGACGAGTTCGCGGGCGCGGGCGGCGATGCGCAACTGGTAGCGGGAGTAGCGGCGGTGGCCGCCTTCGGAGCGCAGCGGGGTGATCAGCAGGTGTTCGCCGAGGGCGCGGAGGAAGGCGGGGGTGGTGCCGAGCATCTCGGCGGCCCGGCCCATGGTGTAGGCGGGGTAGTCGTCGTCGTCGAGGTTGTCGACGGGCCGGGAATCGGCAGGGGGCATAGACCTCTTCTTTCAGGGACGCACACGTCGGGGGGCCCGGGTGCCGTACGGCACCCGGGCCCCGAGCTTTCAACACCATCTACCGGCGAACTGCGCCGGCCTTCTTTGTCCGCAGGTTCCGCCTGGGAGGGCGGGGCTGCGGGGATCGCGGATGCGTGACCGGGGACCACCTTCCAATCCGGGGCCTGCGGTACCCGGGCGGACTTCTTCCTCGCCCGGGCGATCCTGATGGCGTCTGCTCCTTTACCTTCGGCTACTCGGTCGTACTGGATGACGCGGGTGCTGCTCGCAGCCCCCTTGGGGGCGTCTTGCTCGACCTGCATGCGCGGCAGTTCATCTCTGCCGTGCCCATCTCGACTTCCTGGGTACACGAAAAAGATAACCTTGCGACGAGCCAATGTCTACTGTGGCCGCGACAGATTTTCTTCAGGCTCGATGCGTGCAGTTCTGCCAAGCCGGCCGGCCATCCTCTACGAGCTGTGTGTGCTGGTCGGCTTGCGGGATGCGCTGCCTGGGCGGGAGATCTGTGGGTGCCGGACGCGAACCGGTGGCGTAACCCGGAGACTGGGCTGCTGCTGCTGTGGTGCGCCGGGCGAGGTCAGGGGGGTGTGAGGTGGTCGAGCCGGGCGGCGAGGTCGGGGTGGGCGGCGGCCAGGTGGGGGCGGGCGGCGGCCAGGGGGGCGATGAGATCGGCGGGGTCGTCGTGGGCGAGGGCCGCATGGAGCTCATTGAGCGGGCGGCGGGCGGCGGGGGACAGGTCGGTGAGTGCGGTGATCTGGCCGGCGAGGCGGCGCAGGTCGGCCGCATTGCGGCGGGCCCAGGCGGCGGTGGTGCGGTCGGCGGCCCGGGCCTGGCGGGTGGCCGTCACGCGCTGCTCGCCGGTGGTCCCGGCCGGGCCGGGACGGCCGCGCAGGTAGCGGCGCTCGGCCGCCTGGCGGCTGGCGACGCCGAGGGGGTGGGCGAGGTCGGCCCAGCTGGCGCCCGCGTCGCGGGCGGTTTCGATCAGGCCCGTCTCCCATCCGGCGAGCTGCTCGCGGACCTGCCGCAGCAGCATCAGAGAGGCCAGGGCCTGCTCCGGGGCCGGCGCGGCGCCGGGGGTGGCGGGGGTCTTGTGCCGCGCTTCGCGCAGGGCGTCGTCTATGGCGTTCAGGGCTGCTGCGGCGGCGAGGAACGACGCCGGGCTGTGGGCGTCGGTGCTGGACGGGGACGGCTGGTCGGCCGGGGTCACGGGCACCTCCCTCGGTTTGTCATCAAGGCGACGACATCGTGTTTGTCATCCATTGGATGACATGTTACAACGGTGTCAGTGAGGCGCATTGGCAGTAACTGCCTGAACCTGCTGGAGGTGTTTTCACGATGTTGATGCGCACTGACCCCTTCCGTGAGCTGGACCGGCTGGCGCAGCAGCTGATGGGCCCGGGCACCTGGTCGAAGCCGTCGGCGATGCCCATGGACGCCTACCGCGAGGGCGACGAGTACGTGGTGGCCTTCGACCTTCCCGGTGTCACCGCGGACGCGATCGACATCGACGTCGAGCGGAACATGCTCACCGTCAAGGCCGAGCGCCGGCCGGTGGCGAAGGCCGACGACGTGCAGATGGAGCTGTCCGAGCGGCCGCTGGGCGTCTTCTCCCGCCAGATCGTGCTCGCCGACACCCTCGACACCGAGCACATCAAGGCCGACTACGACGCGGGCGTGCTCACCCTGCGCATCCCGATCGCCGAGCGCGCCAAGCCCCGCAAGATCTCCATCGGCGTCGGATCCGGCCACAAGGAGATCTCCGGCTGACACGGCCGGACAGGTGCGGAGGACGGGCACCTGATCTCCCCCTCACCCCGCCCTCCGCACCCCGTGGGCAGTCCGAAGGAAGAAATGGGGTGGCGGCTGAGATGACTCTGCGACGCGAAGCGTTCCTCGACCACGTCAAGGAACGCGGCGAGTACGGCACTGAGGAGGAAGCCGAGCGTGCGGCCCGGGTGGTGCTCGCCCTGCTCGGCGCGCACCTGGTCGGCGACGTCCGCGCCCAGCTCGCGGCACGCCTGCCGGAGGAATTCGCCCTGATCCTGCTCAACCCGCTGCAGAGCGCCGAGCCGCTGCCGACGGAGCGGTTCGTGAGGGCGACCGCGGCCTGGATCGAGGGCGCCACCGAGCAGACCGCGACCTGGGACGTCAGCGCCGTGCTGTCCACGGTCGCCGACACGGCCGGCGACGACCTGCTGGGGCAGATCCTGCTCCAGCTACCCGTCGGCTACGACCTCCTCTTCGGCCGCCCCCAGCCCACCTGACCCCTACCTCGGTGCCGCACACCGGCACCGACCCAACCTGGCTTGACGAAAGGCATGCACCGCAGTGATCACCGACGTGCGCGTCGTACCGCTTGAGCACCAGCAGCCGCACGAGACGGCGTACGAGCAGATGCTGGAGAAGGTCCGCTACGAAGGCGCCTACCCCACCCGCGAGAAGGCCGAGGAAGCCGTCCGCCTGGTCCTTTCGGGGCTGGGACGCCAGCTGACCGGCGATGAACGCGTCGACCTGGCCGCCTGCCTGCCCCTGGAGGCCGCACGCGTTCTGACCGCGCAGATCCCCGACGCCCAGCCGCTGACCGGATGGGCCTTCGTCAAGGACCTCGCCGCCCGCTCCGGCGCCTCCCTGGCCGTGACCCGGTGGGACACCGGATCCGTCTTCGCCGCCGTCGCCGCCCACGCCGGCCCCGACCTCATCACCCGCATCCTCCACCAACTCCCCACCGGCTACGCCCTGCTGTTCGGCCGCGCCGAACTCGCCCCGGCCGCATAAACCGGACGTGCCCTACCGGCCCCGATTCCCTTGGGGGCGGGCCTGGTCATAGACGTGCGGCCGTGCGGACCAGGCCGGCCAGGGCGAGGGAGCGGCTGTGCGCGGGCCAGGCGATGTGGGTCACGACGGGAGGCGCGTCGGTCAAGGGGACGGCCGTGTGCTCCGCCCACAGCCAGGAGCGGGCGGAGTCGGGGACGACCGCCACGGTGCGTCCGAGGGCGATCAACTGAGCCAGTTGCGTCTGGTTGTGGATCTCGGGGCCCGGGCCGGGTGCGTAGGCGCCGTGGGTGGGCCAGCGGGCGAGCGGCAGATCGGGGACATCCCTGACATCAGCCAGGGACAAGGCCTCGCGGGCAGCGAGCGGGTGCCCGGCAGGCAGGACGGCAACCTGCCCCTCGGTCGTCAGCGCCTCGCTGTCGAACCCCGCGAGGGAGTTCCACGGCGCGTGCATGAGCGCGACATCAGCACGTCCGTCGCGCAGCAGCTCTTCCTGCTCGCAGAGGCCGCACGGCAGCACCTCGATCTCGGCACTGCCGGGCTCGGCCGCATAAGCGTCGAGAAGCTTCCGCAGCAGCTCGTGCGACGCAGCGGCCTTCACCGCGAGGACCAGCCGACCGCGGGAGCCGCCAGGGCTGTCGGCACCGCCGGCGCGCCGGGTGCGGCGAGCAGCGGCAGCGCTCGCGTCGAGGGCCGCCCGGCCCTCGTGCAACAGCACCTCTCCGGCACCCGTCAGGCGGACACCACGGCGGTTGCGCTGCAGCAGGCAGACCCCGAGGCGCCGTTCGAGCTGCTGGATCGCCCGCGACAGCGGCGGCTGCGCCATGCCGAGGCGCTCGGCGGCGCGCCCGAAGTGCAGTTCCTCGGCGACCGCCACGAAGTACCTCAACTCGCGGGTCTCCAGGGTGTCCACGGCCGCAGCATACGCGGTGATACCCGGCAGGTATGACAGAACACCGTATCGGTGTTGGCCGCACCACTCGTCCGCGAGCCAACATCATCAGCATGAGCGAAACGATGATCGCGCTGGTGACCGGCGCGAACAAGGGCATCGGATACGAGATCGCGGCCGGGCTGGGCAGCCTCGGCTACCGCGTGGGCGTCGGAGCCCGCGACACCACCCGAGGCGAAACCGCCGTCGAAAAGCTGCGCGCCGCCGGCGTCGACGCGTTCGGGGTACCGCTGGACGTGACCGACGACCAGAGCGTCACTGACGCTGCGGAACTGATCGAACGGCAGGCCGGGCGCCTGGACGCCCTGGTCAACAATGCCGGCATCTCGGGCGAGATGGACCCGGGATGGGTGCAGGACCCGACCGCACTCGACCTGGAGGTGCTCCGCACGGTCGTGGACACCAACGTCATGGGTGTCGTCCGGGTCACCAACGCGATGCTGCCACTGCTGCGGCGCTCGGCCTCGCCACGCATCGTCAACGTCTCCAGCAGCGTCGGCTCCCTGGCCCGGCAGGCGGACCCGGACATCGAGATCGGCCCGGTCATGGCGGCCTACGCGCCGTCGAAGTCCTTCCTCAACGCCCTCACCGTGCAGTACGCCCGGCAGTTCGCCGATACGAACATCCTGATCAACGCCGCCTGCCCGGGCCTGGTCGCGACCGACTTCACAGGCTTCCAAGGGCCCCGCACTCCTGAACAGGGCGCGGCCACAGCGATCCGGCTCGCCACCCTGCCCGACGACGGCCCGACCGGTTCGTTCTTCGAGGACGACGGCGTCGTCCCCTGGTGACCACGAACCCGCCAACGCACACCTGTACCGCGACGCCCGGTGCGGCGGGCAGCAGCGCACGCTCGTCGACCCCGCCACCGTCGACGACCCCTTCGGCCGGGAGGTCGTCGACCGGCTCGCGGCTGCGGGCATGGCGGTGGAACTCGCCCTCGTCGACGGCCCGTACGGACTGCCGGTGTGCGTGGCCTACCTGTGGTCGGAGGACTACCCCGTCGTCTTCGCCGGCGGCGGCTGCCACTCCAGCCCGGGCATCGCGGCCACCCGGGCGCTGACCGAGGCCGCGCAGTCGCGGGTGGCGGCCATCGCCGGCACCCGCGATGATCTGCCGACCGACCCCGGCTCGTTCGACGCCCCGCCCTTCCGCCCGGTCCGGACTACCGGACTCGCCGCCTGGCCGCAGGCGACCGCGCATCTCGGCCCGGCACTCCACGACGACTTCAGCGGCCTGGCCGAGGAGGTAGCGCGGCGGGTCGCCCACGTCACCGGGCACGAGCCGGTGGCCCTGGATCTGTCGCAGCCGGCCGCGCCCTTCCACGCCGTCCAGGTCGTCTGCCCCGGTACCCGCTCACGCATCCGAAGGGCGATGCCCCGATGACGCACCCCTCGACGACAGCGTCCTCGCCCGCCGAACTCGCGGCCCAGTACGACGCGTTCCACACCGCGCGGGCCCGCTCCACCCTCACCGCCCGCCTGTACGCCGCGGCGATGGGCGACGACTACCCGGACGAGGTCGCCGCCTCCTCCTCGTGCGACTGGCCCCTGCTGGGGCTCATGGCCGCCCGGCTGCGGATGCGGCCCCGACAGCTCCTCGTCGACGCGGGCTGCGGGACCGGCGGCGTCGGCCTGTGGCTGGCCCGCGCCCTCGCGGTCGACCTGGAAGGCCTCGACATCTCGCCCGTCGCCGTCGACCGGGCCACCTTCCGCCGCACCCACTTCCGCGTTTCCGCCGGCTTCCGCGTCGCCTCCCTGGAGACCACCGGCCTGCCGGATGCCTGTGCGCACGGCGCGGTGTGCGTGGACGCGCTGGCGCTCGCCGCGAACCGCACCCATGCGGTGCGCGAGCTCGGCCACCTCCTCGCGCCCGGCGGCCGGCTGGTCCTCACCCGGGCCCTGCGCCGCGGCTCCCGCCCTCTGTGGGAGGAGCAGGCCCGCGCCGCCGGGCTCGTCGTGGAGCACGTCGACGAGCGGCCCGCCGAACCGGCGATGTGGGCACGCCTGTACCGGCTGTGGATCGACCACGAAGACGACCTGCGCCGCGAGCTCGGCGACGACCAGGCGGACAACATGCTGCGGGAGGCGCGCGCAAGGCTGCCCGCGCTCCCCGGGCGCCGCGCAGTCCTGCTGACCCTGCGCCGACCCGCGGCAGAGCCTTCAGCGCCTGGAACAATCGCTACGATGACCCCGCCCGGCCGCCCCGGCGGCCCCGCGTCCACCGGGAGGACCCCGCAGTGAGCCAGCACCGTACCGCCCGTGCGGCGGTGTTCTCGGCCGGCTCCTGGGGCACCGCGGCCGCCAAGATTCTCGCCGACGCCGGGACGCCCGTCACCGCATACGCCCGCCGCAGCGAGATCGCCGACGCGATCAACACGCATCACCGCAACCCGGACTACTTCCCGGACATCGAGCTGCCCTCCACCGTGACGGCCACGACGGACCCGGGCGCCGCGCTGGACTGCGCCGACTGGCTCGTGCTGTCGATCCCCGCGCAGTCGCTGCGGGCCAGCCTCGCCGCGTGGACGCCGCACATCGGACCCGACACGGTGATCGTGTCGCTGATGAAGGGCATCGAGCGCGACACCGGGCAGCGGGCCAGCGAGGTCATCGCCGAGGTGACCGGCGTGGGTGCGGACCGGGTCGCGGTGCTGTCCGGACCGAACCTCGCCCGGGAGATCATGGCCGGCCAGCCCGCCGCCGCCACGATCGCCTGCCCGGACGAGGACGCCGCCCGCCGCTTCCAGACCGCGTGCCACACCCCGTACTTCCGGCCGTACACCAGCACCGACGTGACCGGCTGCGAGCTGGGCGGCGCGGTGAAGAACGTCATCGCCCTCGCGGTCGGCATCGCCTCCGGCATGGGCCTGGGGGACAACGCGGCCGCCATGCTCATCACCCGCGGCCTGGCGGAGACGACCCGGCTGGCCGTGGCCATGGACGCCCACCCGGCCACCCTCGCCGGTCTGTCGGGCCTGGGCGACCTGGTGGCCACCTGCACCTCCCCGCTGTCCCGCAACCGCACCTTCGGCACGCACCTCGGCCAGGGCAAGAGCGTCGACGAGGCGACCGCCGCCACCCGGCAGACCACCGAGGGCGTCAAGTCCGCCGGCGCGATCCTCGACCTGGCGCGCGCCCACGACGTCGAGATGCCGATCACAGAGACGATCTCGGCGCTGCTCCACGAGAAGGTCACCCTCGACCAGGCCGCGGCCGCGCTGATGCAGCGGCCCCCCAAGCCCGAGCGCTGACCCCGGCGCCCCGGCCCCGGGGCGCATCACCTTGCACCCTCCCGTCCGGAGGCACCTCCCCCATGCCCGAATCTGCGCTGCCCGCTGCCCAACTCGCCGTAACCGCCGCCCTGGTGACGTGGATGATCGCCGGCTTCACCCCCCCTGCCCGGCCGCTGGCTGCGCTGGAAGATGTTCTGCCGGGCCACCTTCACGATCATCTCGCTCACCGGCACGAAAGACGGCCGCACCGAACCCGTGAACGTCTACGACTACCTCTCACCGGGGAGCTTCCTCGTCGGCCCGCCCCAGCTCCAGACGGTCATCGACCACCTCACCCGCAGCGGCCGCTACGACCGGATCGACGGACACGGCCGCGTCCTGTCCGCGAACGGCGAGAAGCCGCTGACAGCGGAGGACAGCCGTGTGGTTCTTTGACGCCCTCGCCTCCGGCTTCCGCAGCCCCACCGACCCCGGCCGGCTGCAATGGTTCCGCATCGTTTTCGGCTCGGTCTGTGCCGCGCGGTTCGCGCTGTCCATCGGCCAGGGCGGCTGGGACCGGCTCGCGCCCGGATCGATCGGCTCCAGCGCCTGCTTGTTGATCGGGATCTGCTTCCGCAGGATTTGGAGTACGCGACTATGGGCTTCCACCAGCCCGATAGTTTTCACCTGGTTCGCGGGGATGGAGGAGTGTGTGCCGTGGCCTGTGGTGTGGAGGAGCGAGTCGAAGTGCCGAGCCTCCGCTATCAGAGCCGGGTGCAAGCTGGCCAGGTAGGCCTTCAGGAGGTGCTCAGCGGCGATCCCGGCGTGGTGAACCGCGAAGTCGTATGACTTGGGGCCCTGCGAGAACGCCACGAGCGCCGCGGTCATCCATTTCTGTGACGAGGCCTTGAGCTGGTTGGCATGCATGGGGTGGAACATAAGCGTCCGGCCCGGGGCCGGACGGGGTTTTCGTTGACCACAGAGTGCAGGGTTCACGACGTGGTCTCCGGTCTGCGTATCGGGAGCACATGCGCTCCGGCGTTGGAGCCGTTCAGAGCGGCGTTCTCCAGCGTGAGGAGGTTGATCGCGGCGGCATAGACCTGAAGTCGTTCTTCCAGGTCGGCGCAGTGTTGGCGGAGGTCGGCGTACTTCTTCTTGAGCTGCTCGTGCTCGCTGAGCTTGCGGCTGAACGCCTCGGGTGTGCTGTCCTGGGCTTTCACGCGGGCCTGGAAGAACTCTTTCAGATCGAGGTGCCGGTGGGTGAGGTGCCAGCGTTTGATGCCGGCCTCAATGGCGAGCTGGGAGATGCTGAGGCGTCCGCTGGAGCGCAGGGGGGTGCCGGTCAGGAGCCGGTCCATCGCGGCGAGGACCGCTGCACGGACCGGATCGCCGTCGGCGGGGGCGGTGTCGGTCACTGCTGGTTCTCCGGTTCGTGGGCGTTGAGGATCCGCTGCAGCCGGGTCAGTTCGTGGCGTTCGCGGTCGTGCCGGATGGGCGGGGCGAGTGAGTCGTCGACGATGACGGTGAGTTCGCGGTGGTGTCGGCGGATGCGCTGGATGTCGCGGTCGGTGCGGGCGATGTTGCGGCACTGGGGCCGGCAGTCGTCGGTGTCCGGGGTGACCAGCGGGTCGTCGATGGTTCCGCGCAGCCGGCAAAGGGCCTGGGCGGGGTCGAGGACGCAGGTCATCCCTTGGCCGTGGTGTATCTGCAGGACGGGGTTGCCCAGCAGGTCGCGGGCCTGGCGGTCGCTGGTCAGGACGTGCCCGGCGAATTGGCGGGTGGCTGCGGTGACGCGGTGGCGGTAGGCGCCGGCGGCGGGGCCGCTGATCTGCTCGCCGTCGTCGAGGGCCTGTGCGTCGTCGGCGAGGATCTCCAGGCGGTAGAGCCAGTCCTCGAAGGCGTATTCGTCGGGGAACCCGGAGTCGTAGGAGCCGGCGCAGCCCTGGAGCATTCGAGTATGGAGATGGCCGTACTGAATTGAGGCGGCCACCAGGCCGCGAGGGCGGCGCCGGATGAACCAGGCGAGATTGTGGACATGGTTGAGAACTGACCGTTGACCGCACAGCTCCAGCGCGCCGCACAGCGGCTGGGTGATGCCCTGGCCGGCCTCAGACGCGGAGACGTTCAGCTGTCGCTCACCACGGGATGCGGGGGATGAGCACCGCCGGGTGGTCGCCGGGGTACGGTCACTGACCGGTTAGGGTCCGCAGGTGCTGAGCAGTCCCGGGTGGACGGTGCACTTCGTGAGCCGTGACCTATCCGCCCCCACGACTATGCGTTCTTTCCTGGACGTACGACCCGGCGACCTGGTGTCGTGGCTGGATGAGGCGGGTCTGCCGGATGGCCTGCCGTTCCTGCTTTCGCCGCGGTTCGAGTACGACGTGGCGCTCAACTCGTACTTCCTTCAGGCGAATCTCACGGCGCGGTGGAACAGCAACGCCAACCGGGCCAGAGCGCTGGCCCGGTTCTTCACGTTTCTGCATACCGCGCGCGGTGGGAAGTCGTGGCGGGCTGCCACGGAGGCGGATCATCTGGCCTTCCACCAGTGGCGCCGTCGAGGTGAGGCCGGGCCGCAACGTCCCCGACCTGCACGAGGCCCTGGTCCGCAAGCACCTTCGTCGGCCTGCAACGTATACGGGGCTATCAGCTGCCGCCGCGTCCACGCCGGTGGACGGCCCGGCTTGATGCCCTGCGGCAACAACGGCTCCAGCTGGGCCCACTGGCCGCTCGTCAGATCACCATGCCCCACGAGGCGTGATCATCAACAAAAAGATCCACTTCTGCAGACCCTAGGCCCCGGCCGGCGGCCGAAAAGGTCAGCCGCTCCCCGGGGCGCAGCAGGGGGCACCCCGGGGCGCAGAAGCGGAGCGGAGGAGCTGGGCAAGCTTGCACTACCCCTCAACTGATGGTTTGTGCGTGTGAAGTTGAGAAGGGTCCCGAATGGGCTCCTAGCGTGGTTCGTGCCGTGGTCTGCGGGCTGCGGTGCGGTGTCGCTTCCCGCGGCACCGGAGCAGTGACAAACAAGGAGTACTGATGGCGGCGGACTTCCAGGCCGGCGAGATTCCCCCCGGCTTCGCGTTCACTGAGAGCGGCGCGCTCATCCACTACAAATACGGCATCGTCGTATCCGTCCCGATGGCCAACCAGGCCGGCTGGTCGGGCGACCTGTGGATCAGCTTCGGCGCCGCCTGGGGGGATGCACGGATCAAGGTGAAGTGGCACGACGGCACCAGCTGGAGCACCGACAAGAACCTGGACGTCTTGCATGCAGGCGGCCGCATCAATACGGGCGCGAAACTCCCGGCAAATACGCAGAAGGTCGCCATCGGCCGCGTCAAGAAGAGCGCTACCGACACTGAGGACGACATCCCGGTCAGCTGGCTGCTCCAAGTCGCAGAGGCGTGACCCAGGTCCCTCCTCTATCCGCCGATGCCCGGTCCCACCCAGCAGGGCGCACCGGGCATCGGTGTGGTGGCCTGGCCTTGCCGTCCGTGCTCTACCTGGCCGACTGCGGCCTGTGGCGGGAGCCCGCGCGCCGCCATCACCGGCGGGCCTCACCCGGCGCGAGCAGGCGGCCCACCTCGGCGATGGCATCGGAGATTGAGCCGTGCGTCGGCGATGATTGCGAGATCTCGGAGCGTCCTGTACGCCGTTCTGAGGCGCGATGCCCCGGCCCGGGCTGTGCCTGGGCACAGGACAGATGCGGGTCAGTTCTTGTTCTTGAGGTCAAGCTCGACATCAGGGTCGAAATCAGTCGTCCCACTCAGGTTGAAGGCCGAGAAGATGAACCCCACGGGGTGGTGCCGTGCCGCGTACCCCGCGACAGCGTTGCCTGCCTTGTCCACAACCGTAATACCGCCGGGGATCATCGTCCCGCCGCTGACGACGATCACGGGCTGGCCGTCCCGGTACTCAATCGTCAGCTTGGCTACGTCCTCGGGCTTGACCTGGTCGGCCGGGACGAGTGCCGGTTCGGTCGCTGCGGGCTTGTACTGGGCTGGTGCGGGGCCCTTTGAGTTGGGCGTGGTCTCAGGCATGGCTGTCTCCTCACTGGCCGGCTCGATGCCGACGCGCATGGATCTTCTCATAACGGAACGTGACCACTACGTCACTCTTGGCGGATCTGGAGGTGTCGAGCCGGCGGACGAGGAACTCCCCGTCCACATGTGAACGCCCCTCCGCTTCGGCCAGCCGGTCACTGACCGCCTATGCACAAGCCAGAGTGCGGCGAAACCGGGAGGCGGCGAGGAGGCCGTTCTCGTCCGAGGGGATGACGTCGGCGCGGCCCAGCCGTCGGCATTCGCCATTGATCCAGGTGACGAACGCGGTGAGATCCCTGGCGATCTGGCCGTCGGTGCGTGCTTCACCCTGGCGCTTGGTGTCGCGGAGGTGCTGTTGGTACGGGGTGAGCCGGTTCGGGAACAGCAGCGGGTGCGGGTGGAGGCGTTCGAGTACGGCGGCGGCGCGAACGACGGGTGCGATGACGCCCCACGGGTCGCGGCGGGGTGCTCCTGCGGGGAGTTTGTTGCCGTCGGCGTCGACGGCGTTCTTGTAGTGGCGTCCGGTCATCAGCCACAGCGGCGGCCACTTGGCGGGGAGCTATCTGGCCGCCGGTGGTCACTCTGCGTTCCCGGATGGTTCGTCGCCTCTTGATCGGTCCCGGCGGCAGCCAGGGCCTGGCTCCGGTGGCACCTGGATGGGGTTGTTGCACATGCCGTAGCGGCATGTGGTGGGGTCGGGGCACCACAGCACGAAAGGTTCTGTCTGCGATGTACCCCTCCCTCACGCCTCCCCGGCAGGTCAAGATCGGTGATGCCGCTGCGTTCGCCGGGATCACCCCACGCGCCATCCGCCACTACCACGAGATCGGTCTGCTGCCGGAGCCCGAGCGCGGCGGGGACGGCCGCCGCCGCTACGGCTATGACGACATGACCCGCCTGCTGTGGATCCGCAAGATGGCTGATGCCGGTATCAGCCTGGACGATATGCGGGCCGCCTTCGGCGAAGCCCGGGACGAAGCTGGAGACGAAACCCTGGACCAAGCCCCGGATATCGAGTCGGTCCTGAGCAGGCTGGAGGAAACCTTGGCGGCGCAGGAGGCCGCCATCAAACGTCGGCGCGCGGCTGTCCAGCGCCTGCAGGCGCTGGACAGCCCGCTGGGGCTGCTCTCCGAACTGGTCACGGACCGGCTCAGCCACCTGCCCCCGGGCGCGTTGCGCCCCTCCGATCTGGACGCCCTGCTAGTCACGGAACGGATCTTCGGGCCGCTGGGCGCCGCCATCCAGGCCGGCACGTTCATCGTGCTGGCCACCCACCCCGGCCTGCGGGCCGAGGAGGACCGTCTTGAGGCGGCCGAGGCCGCCCTCGACGACGGCGTCGAACCCGACGACCCGCGCGTCGAAGAGCTCGCCGTACAGCGATGCGCTCACCAAATGGCCCTGAATCAGGCCATCGAGGCAGCTGGTCTCGACGCGGCCGAGGAGAAGATCTTCGAGATCTGCGACGCCGACCTGAAAGGGGAGGAGGGCACAGAGATGAGTGCCGCCGCAGCGATCACCAAGATGCCTTACGACTTCTCTCCTGCCCGGATGCGCTGCGTGGAACTCGCCG
Organism: Streptomyces sp. NPDC002328; assembly: GCF_042890065.1. Classification (NCBI taxonomy): domain Bacteria; kingdom Bacillati; phylum Actinomycetota; class Actinomycetes; order Kitasatosporales; family Streptomycetaceae; genus Streptomyces; species Streptomyces sp. NPDC002328. Next base: position 327,756 of record NZ_JBIARQ010000008.1, read on the forward strand.
GACGGCTCTTCGGCGAGGCCCTTGCCGACGCCCACTCCGCGGACAGCTGATCGCCTGTGCCTGGCACTGACGTGGCCCGACAACCGGTCGCGTTCATCCGCATGTGACCGATCGGGTCAGACGTCGAGCCCGGCCATAACCAAGAGTGACATCACAACTGGCCGCACGTGGGGATTCCGAACTGGCCGCTGTCACGGAGCCCGGGCATGGCGGCAGAATGATCCCGGCCAGCCACCGGTAGGCCACGGAACAGGAGCAGCGCTGCCACGTGCTTCATCCAGCCTCGGAGCGCTACCCGCTCGAGAGAACGGGGACCTTCCGTTACACGCCCTAGCAAGAGCGCCCGAAGGGGCCGTGAGGCGATCATCCGTACGGAAGGGCTCGCGATCGAGAGTCTCCAGCAGCAGTTGGCTGCACGTCACCTGTGCCTCGACGAGGCGGGCGTGGATCCGGTCCCGTGGATCCGGTCCCGCAGATCCCGTCCGGGCCCTGATTCCGATACCTGAGCTGCTTCCGTGTCCAGCTCGCCGAGCCGGTCCGCGACGCGGCGGGAGCGGACGGTGCCGACGTCGCCGCCGGCGAGATGGGTACGGGCCGGGCCGAGGTGGTCGAACGAGCAGCGGCGCCGGCGGTGCTCCGGACGGGCGGTGCCGCCCCCACACGCTTTCACCAATTCTCAAACCCAAAGCGCATAGATCTCTTAGTCTGGCCCCATGAAGATGACCCTCGGCGAGCGCGTGCGAGCAACCGCAGCCACGCTCATGCAGATCACAGGGGAGTCCCAGGCAGACCTCGCCGCCGCACTCGGCGTCAGCCAGACCCAGATCAGCCGCCGCCAATCCGGCAGCGCAGCCTGGAGCCTCAACGACTGCGAAGCCCTCGCCGCCCACTACGAAATCGACGTCCTGGACCTGCTCGCCGGCCCCACCCGCGCCTGCGACGCCCTACCCCCCCAACGGCGACGCACCCCAACACCCCGCCGTACCCCCGCAGCCGCCCAGGGAACACCACAATGACCGACTTCGACGCGATCGACGCACTCCTCGCCCACGCCCGCAAACCCGCAGACCTCCCCCCCGCCGCACAACGCCGCGCCCTACGCCAGGCACTCAACCTCTCACGCACCCAGGTAGCCCAGGCACTGGGAGTAAGCCCCTCCACAATCGGCGGCTGGGAACAAGGACGCGACCCCAGCGGCGAAATCCGCGAGAAGTACGCCTACTTCCTGGACGCCGCCCAAGAAAAACTGCACACCCAGACCGAAACACCAACCCCAACCCCGCCCACAACCACCCCCACCACCACGCACGAAGACGAATCCCTCCCCGCCCCCCAACCCTGCGTCCTGTGCGGAGCCCCCGCCACCGACCAGATCGAGGGCTACCCCCAACACCTCCACCCCGCCGACTGCACACCCCCCACCCCACACACCCCACCCCCCGAAACCCCCACCCCTGCCCCACCACCGCCCGCACACCAGCCCCCACCCACCCACCGCCGCTCCCCCCCAGAGCCAGGGCCGCACCCCCGAACTGATCGCACAAGCCGTCCACGAAACCCTCGACGCACAAGGCGGCGACCTCAAAGCAGCCACCGCCGAACTGCAACGCCGCGCGATCCCGGACGCCATGACCCTGCTGGACGCCTGCCGCACCGGCGCCCGCTACGACATCATCGGCCACCCGCCGCTCCCCGACATCCTCCGCAAGAAGTCCGCCCACGGCGCGGACGAAGTATGGGAGGGACGCCCCCACTGGACGCGGCTCGACCCACCCCCCGACACCGACGAGGTGACCGCCCTCGACATCAACGGCGCCTACCTCTCCGCCCTGAAGACCCACCTCCCGCTCGGCGCCCTCGAATACTCCACCGGAAACGTCCACTCCCGCCGCCGCTCAGGAATCCACCTCATCACCCCACCGGAATGGGACCACCACCCCTACCTCCCCAACCCCCTGGGCAACCGCGAGGAACCGGGCCCCGTCTGGGTCACCGAACCCACCCTCCGCCTCCTCCAGCGCCTGGCAACCCAGCAATACGGCCACCTGTGCGACCCCCCGGTCATCCACGAATCCTTCACCTCCGGATCGACGGAACAACTCTTCGAGAAATTCCGCCAGACCCTGCGCGACGCCCGCGAAAAAGCCATCACCGAAGAAGACGAAGTCACCCTGGAATACGTGAAATCCATGTATTCTAAGTTCGTGTCCACCATGGGAGAGTCGAACTACAACAGGGCGCTCTACCGCCCCGACTGGATGCACATCATCCGCTCGCAGGCATTCGTCAACCTATGGCTCAAAGCCCACAAAGCACACACAGCCGGACTCGCCGTCATGCGGGTCATGGGAACCGACGAACTCCACATCGCCGGCGACTGGCGACAAGTATTCACGGAAGGGCGCGACGTGTCACAAGTAAAAGTGAAAGACGTCTACACCCTCCAGACCGGCCAGCGGTAAAGGCCCCACATGCCGGACAGGACACACGACTTCGGACACTACGGCGCCAAGGGCGAGCGCGGAAGCGAAGCCGCGGCCCGCGTACTCGACTCCCTCATCGGCGGCATCGCCTCCCCGGTCACCTCCTCCCGCGGCCTGTCCGCCCGCCTGCGCTACCTCACCCGCTCGCAAGCCGGCCACGACGCCATGCGCGAAGCCGGCATCACCGTCACCCCCCGCACCCTCAAAGCCTGGCTCGCCGGAAAACAACGCCCCAACAAAGCCAACCTGACGAAGATCGACGCCGCCTACTGGGCACTGCGCCGCCACAACGTCGCCCGATACCTCCTCAAACGCCTGAACGCAAACGGCGGAACACGAGTCGAAATCCACCCCCTCGACCAAAGCCACGTACCGATTCCCCACCAACGCGTCCTGGAATACCGCAGACTGAACATCCGCAACTGGGACGCCATCATCGACGCATGGGCCAAACAAGAAGCCCGAGCCCTCGACGACGCCTGGATCGACCAAATGGTCAACCTCGGTTCCCAATGGGGAAAATACGAGTACGTCACCTCCGTGGGATTCGCCGCCTGAGACATCGTGCAGAACCACACCCCACGACCACCCAGCTGCTGGCAGTCCCGACCCAGGCCGCCCGCCGCCCAGCAGTCGCGGAACTCGGCACAGCACCACACCCACGCCCTGAACTGTCGACCGATGTCTGCCCCAGTGCTGCACGCCGTACCCTCGAAGCATGAGCGCCAACCTTGGTGAACGGCTTCGCGATACCCGCAAGCGTCGCGGCCTCAGCCAGCGTGAACTCTCCGAACTCTCAGGCGTCTCCCTCTCACTCATCCGCAAGTTGGAACAGGGAGAGCGCAACGACACGCGCCTGGAGACCGCGCGCCAACTCGCGAGTGCGCTGAAGGTGCCGACAACACGACTCATCGCCGAGCACCCCGAGGCTTCGGCCAGCCAAGACACAATAGACCGCTGGGCGCCAGTGAATACCGCTCTCGCAGCCTCTCCCAATCCCGATGGAGTCTCCTCCGAGGCACCCACCTACGACGGCGTACGAGACGCGCTTCAAGCAGCCACCCCCCTGTTCTCGCGTGACCGTTTCGACCAGCTCAGAACAGTCCTCCCACCACTCCTGCGTGACACGGAAGCGCTCACCGAAACCGACCCCCGCGGCCGGCCACTGCGCGCCCGCCTCCTAGAGCTCACCGGCTGGCTGATGACCCAGACGCGCCAGTTCGACGCTGCCGAGATGGCCCTGGAGCGCGCCCTCGACGACGCCACCGACCACATCCAGACTGCCGCGACCGTCAACGTCCAGTGCTGGCTCCTCCTGCGCCGTGGAAAACTAGCCCAGGCCCGAGAGCTGGCCGTGCACTGGGCTGATGAGGTCGAGCCACGCATGTCCCGTGCCACACCGTCCGAACTGAGCACCTGGGGCTGGCTTCTGCTCCGCCTGTCGGCAGCAGCGATCCGAGACAACCGTCCCGGCGAGGCCGAGGACGCTTTGCGGCTCGCCACCTCGGCTGCCGTGGCCATGGGACACGAGTGCACCCCCGATGGGGACTTCCTGCGGACCTTCGGGCCGGTCACAGTAGCCCTGAAGCGCACAGAGAACGCAATGGTGGTCGACCAGCCGGATAAGGTGCTCACCCTCGCCTCACGCATCCCCGCAGACAGCCTGAAGCCGACCTCGAACAACCGGAACCGCCACCTGCTCGACGTGGCGAACGCTCACACCCAGCTCCGACAGTACGCGGAGGCCATGGACACGTTTCAGAAGATCCGCACGGGCTCCCCGCAGTGGCTCCCGAACCAGCAGTACGCCCGAGACGTCCTCGGCCGGATCATGAGCAAGCGCCGGACCCTGACCCCCGAGATGCGGGAGCTTGCCGACCTGGTGCAACTTCCCGTGTGACACTGCGTGGCACTTCCGTCTGACGCACCATCAAAGTGCCATCGACGCAGGTCATCTGCGATCCGTAACGTCGAGGCATGGCCAACAAAACGATGCACGAAGGCGCGGACCGGAATCTGGGGGCGCTGAGACTGCTGCCGTGGACGCATGAAGGCAAGGCGTGCTGGCTATCGCCTGCGAGTGAGGGCGGCGTGCTGTCCTCCATGGCAGACGCTATGGAAGCTGAGCAGGTACGGGATGGGCACGAAGTACTCGCTCACGTACGCCGCTTGCTGAACAGACCGGACAAACTTGGCCTTCATGAACTGAGGTTCATTACGGCCCGTCTGTTCGAAGGGCTGTCCGACGTGCTTCGCGTGGCTGAGTTGCTGGTCTGCAGGGGAGTATCAGTTGGGCGTCGTCATTTAGGTGTCAGTGGTGCAAGCCCGGTGACCTGGCGGTTGGCGCTGACGCGTGGTGCTCATCTGCTACTGACATGACTGACGATGGGGCATGTCGTTCTCGTGCAGACTGCTATAGCGGTTGCTGGGTTTGCGCTGGTCGGTGGTGTTTACCTCCCCGGAGTGTCGGAGTCTGGCCAGAGCGCCGCGACGCGTTCCTCAATGGAGGAGATGAGGATCCGTTCCGGACGGCCTGCGAAGAGGTAGAAGAGTGATTCCGGAACGTAGCCCGGGCGGCGGAACCAGTTGCGGACCTGTTCGCCGCGTCCCTGATCATCTGCGATCTCGCCGAGGACTTGTTCGGTGTCCTGGTAGATGTGGGCACCGCGCAGCCGCCCGGCCGATCTGCTGATCATGAATTCCTGTAGTGGGGCCAGCCCGCCGCCCGGGCTGGGGGTCCGTCCCCAACTGCTGAGCGACGGTGTGGACATGAGGATGTCGTTGACGGTGTTAGTGGTCTGGGTGTGATGCCACACTTCCAACAGTGTGGCGTGACGTCCTTGGTTGATGAGGTGGTCGGCGAGATTGGTCAGCAGGCGGCCGGTCAGCATCATGTTGCGGCGCACGTCCACGGGCACTTGCGTGCCCAGTACGGCCAGTGCGCCCTCGCGCAGCAGGAGATCGGCGATGGAGACGGCGCTGGATCCCCGGGGAGCGACGTGACATGCGCTGAGCACAATGACGGGTGGAGTGTGCTGCAGGCCGAGTTCGACGTGCGGTTCGTCGCCGATGACGATGGCCGCCGTGTTGGCAACGAGGGTGCCGTGGGCGCTGATGATCAGCAGGTCAGGTGTGTGCTCGCTGACGGCCTCGCGCAGGGCAGCCAGGGAGAGCGTCTGCACCGCGTGGATACTCAGCCCTTCGACGTCTTTCAGGGTGTCCTGAGTGATCCGCCAACCGTCTCGTGAGATTCGGCCCACCGGGTCGCTGGCGGGGATGCACTCGGCCACCAGGACACGGATGCGGTTCTTCCACTCGACACCGACGGCGACGGCACCGGCCTTCTGCACGGTGCGGGTCAGCGGCAGCAGCGGCTCGTACGTCAGGGGCAGGCGCGCCGCCAGCGGGGCGGTGTCGCCCGGCAGGGTGGCAAGGCCCAGCGGGAAGTTGGAGAACACCGTGAGCATTGACGCCCGGCTGATGGCCTCCACCACCGGTTCGGTGAACAAGGGCCTGACGACAGCGTTGAGGCGGCTGAGCAGTTTCTCCACCGAGCGGGGGCGGTCCGCGGCAGAGTCTCGGAAGTGCTTTTCCAGATCGGCCAGCAGCGTGAACGCGCTGGGGGGAACGGAGGGCATCATCAGTCCCAGGCTGTCGTTGGCGACGGCCCGGTGGGTCAGCGTGTACTCGATGGCCGCCCGTTCGACGTGGGCATCATCGCGTTCACCGATCTCGGTCGACCAGGTGTCGCCGGCGTCCAGGGCCGCGAGCGGGCGGACGCGGGCTTTGCGCAGCTGAGGGGGGTAGGCGCCGCGTACGTATGCGGGCGCGACTCCGGGCAGCGCCAGTGCAACCGGCAGCCGCAGTCGTGCCTTCTCCTCAACGACCGTCTGTCCAAAGACCGGTTCGGCCTCTTCGCTAGTCAGTCCCTGACGCTCCAGTCGGGCGGTGGCCGCGACGAGCGTGTGCCCCTGCAGGGTGCGATGAAGCAGCGTACGTGGTTCCTCATCGGCGGGCGCATCGATGTCCCAGCCCATCCGGCGAGCCATGAGACGCCAGGGCAGGTCCAACGCGGCCAGGTCCAGCCGACGGCTGAGAGCGACCTTCCCCGCCAGCGGAGGGACGTCGGGGTATACGCGCTCCTGGATGGCCTGCCAGTGTTCTTCGAGACTCGCGTCGCCCAGAGACGAGAAGGAGGCGACGGGGAGTTCGACCCCCAGCGCGACCGCTCCCCGTGCGGTCCGCTCGACGAGCTCGTCCGGGCACAACGCCAGCATCGGCCGCCACCACGGTGCCAGAGCCAGGCTGTCGAGCGCGGTGACGGGAACGGGCATCACGTGATGTCCCATCGCCAGCTGCTGCAGGCCCTTCAGCTTCCATGCTTCAAGGTCGACCAGTTCTCCTCGTGACTGCGGCAGATGCAGGCAGTACCACAACCCGGGCAACGCCCGGGCCACGTCGCGTGCCAGTGCGTGAGGGATGGCGAATTGATCGGGGTCCTCAAGCGGTGCGTCGATGACCGGCGAGATCTCTGAGGGAGCCGTGCCGTCCTCCGGGTCGAACACCACGAGGTAGAGCAGATGTCTGCCGGCATCCGGGGGGTGAGGGGCTGGTGTCGTCACTCCTGGAGCCTAGTAGGGCTTGGTCAGGTTCGTAGTGGTGTGGGTATGTCGCGATGGCAGGTGGGGCAGGCGCCGGTCCAGACGGCGAGGAGTGTCTGTAGTTCGCGGACGACTTGGTAGAGGCTCAGTCCTGCGCCGTGTCTTTTGGGTCTCGTGCCAGTCGTTGCAGGGTGCAGAAGGCGTGGGCGGCGGAGACGAGGGTGACGTGGTGGTGCCAGCCGTTCCAG
>NZ_JBIARQ010000009.1:0-313139 GCF_042890065.1 Streptomyces sp. NPDC002328
CAGCCCCCCGGCAAGGCAGTTGACTCCTACCACCGGCCTACGACCAAGCTGATTTGCCGTCAACCCATGCCACCGCCGGATTTAACGAACTACCGATAGGCAGACTGGCACTTATTCGGCCGGGTAGCCCGCAGCCGGCGGGGAGGTGCTCGTGGGCATCGACGGGGTCCTGGTCTCGCGCACTTCGTGAAGCAGCACACGACCGCGGCGTGGAAGGGGGCCTTCGGCCACTGTGCAGACACCAGCCGGGCGGGGGTCCGCCCTCCCCGGCGGGCGGCCACTGGAGGGCGCGAAATGCTGCCCCCTGCAGCGCAACGTGGCGTGCATGAGCCGACCCAACGCAGAGTCCGATGTCGCCGCTCGTTGGACTCCGGAACTCGTGCACTGGCTCACTAGCCGATCTGCCCCAAAGAGTCCCACCTGCTGAATGCCGCTCTCCGATCCGCTCGCTTCCCCTTGACGCTTGGCGGCCTGAACGCGTGGACCTCATAGGAGCGTGACCTCACTGGGGTGTTGTGTCGTCCGTTGGGATTCGTGCTGACCGCTAGGCAAGCCGGCGAGCCCCTGACTTCCGGGGGCGACGGCGCGTCGGCGGGTGCCTAGCGGAGAGCAGGCGGCGGCCCGTGTCCTTTGACATCGAAGTTAGTCGGGCGCAGTGCGCTGACCTGGGGCGACTAGGTTGGATGTCAAGGGGGAGGCTGACCGCTTCTTGCGCTGTCTGCCGGATCGCGTGTAGTCGATGTAGTGGCGGATGCTGTGGTATTTGACCAGGTAGTCGTGGTCGTCCATGAGCTCGATCCAGATCTGCCTCTTGTTCAGCCCTCTGCTGATCATGTTCTCGATCAGGTCGGCGAGTTCGCCGGTGATGGGGTCGGCCAGCTGTCCCGTCTCTGTGGTGGTCAGGCGTGGGGTCTCCAGGGCGAAGCGGATATCCCAGCAGCGGAGGTTGTAGCGCTTGGCGAGCGTGTGGATCCGTGTGCCTTTCAGGGCCTCTTGGGCGATGCGGTGCGCCAGGTCCTGGCGCCGGGCGAAGGGATTCTTCCTGGGCAGGCGGCGGCGTGGCCTGTTGGCGCCGCCCAGGGCGCTGGCGTCGGCCAGGGCGCGCTCGAGTGCCTCGGGCGAGTGGCCTGCGACCGTGGCGAGGTGTTCGAGGAGCGGCCTGGCGAACCACTGCGGTGGGCCGGAGAGATAGCAGTGCAGGAAGCTGGGCTTGAGATGGTTGGCGCGGGCCAGGCGCCGGATGTAGGAGTCGGAGGATTCTCCTAGGCAGGGGCGGAGGCGGACCGGTAGGGGTGCATACCGGGGCGGCAGTTCGCTGTTCATCGGCATGCTGCGGTCTTCGTGGCCATCGAGGCGGTGGTGCGGGCGGTGTGGTCGAGCGGAATGGCCTGCAGACTCTTCTTGGTGATCTTCTCGGTGCCTGTGAGGATGGCATCGAGCGCGGCTCCGCGGATGGCGTGTGAGAGGGATCCGATCATGCCGCCGGTGTGGTCGTGGAGGAAGCGGTCCAGGCTGGTGAGCGTGCCGGGGCGGTGGTCGTGGAGCCGGAGGGTGTCTTCCATGGTGGCGACCAGGCCCTTCCATTCGCTGTTGTAGGGGAAGGGGCGGGAGGGGATCAGGGTGAAGCGGCCGGCGATCTGGGCGCCGCGTGTCCCGGACAGCAGGCTGGATTCGGCGATGTCGATGCCGGCATAGATGAAGGTGGCGGGCAGGCGCTCGGAGAAGTACTTGAGGGTGTCGGCGACTTCGGCGCCGTGGCGGCTGGTGAGTGAGATGTTGTGGAGCTCGTCGACCAGCACCAGACCGGTGCGCGTGTCGGTGCAGACACCGACCACGGCCTCGATGATGTCGGTCATGTTCGAGCGGGCCCGCACCGGCAGTCCCAGGAAGCGGGCGAACTCGGTGGCGATCATGCGGGCCGTCGCGGCCGGCGGGACGGTGACATAGACGACCGGGATGCGGTCGGTGACGTGTGGGTGCCGGGCCCGGTCAAGGAGTTCGTGGGAGCGTCCCAGCTGGGTGATGGCGATGGTCTTTCCGGTGCCCGCGGGGCCGGAAACGATCAGCCCGCGGCGGGCGCTGATCGCGTGGCGGTTGAGCAGAACCAGCCGACGGCCGCAGATCGCCGTCTTCTCGACGAACGAGGTGGCGATCGTGAGCATGCGGGCGTGATGGTCCAGGCGGTCTTCGTCGTAGAGGTCCCGCTCGGATACTGGCATCTGCTGCCAAGCGCTCCGGGAGGCCAGGGCCGGGGGTACGGGCGGCCCGTCGATGAACCTGTGCCATCCAGTCAGGGTGTTCAGCTGTCGGCCGGCCTCGGCGTCGGCCTCCCGCAACACGACTTGCCGGGCTGTCGGCTTGGAGAGGGTCACGGGCGCCTCCAGGGGTTGGCGAGCGGGTCGAACAGACCTAGCGGGATGACCTTGGCCGGCGATGTGTCGGTGTCCTCGTCCGTTGGTTCGCGGTCGGCCGGCGGATCGGGGATCTCCCGGCCTGGGGCGGTGGCCCGGGTGCGGGCGGCAACCCGGCGATCTTTCTGAGACCGTTTGGCCGGAGGGTCCTTCTCATCCCGGGGGCCATCGTGGGCGCGCTGGAGCAGGGCGGCCGCCGCATCCGCGATCTGTGCCTCGTTGCCGTCCTGGACCTGTTGGCGGGCGTGGTCCCAGGCCATTTCGCCGAACGGGACGCCGACGCGGTGCAGGTGCCGCCAGAACACCGTGATCCACCGGTCCCTGTCGCCGCGGCGGTCGCGTACCCAGATCCGGGAGACGTCGTAGGGGTCGTGGTGGATCTCCCACAAGCCGTTCTTCTCTGCGATGCCGGAGCGCTGACGGCGCAGCGGGTTCAACTCCGGGCTGTCGTAGGTGCGGTGGTTGATCTTGATGCCGTAGGCGTTGATCGCCTGCCACCGTTCCGGCAGCAACTCGACGTAGTCCTCACCGCTCAGCGCGGCCGGGACGTAGCCGCTCGACTCCAGCAGCATCGCGTACTTCTCGTTCGGCGAGAACGCCCGCCTCGGTGCGTCGGGGTCGCGCAGGGCGTCGTGCGGCCGGTTCTGCCAGACGGCGACGATCCACTCGTCCAGCAGTTCCTGCAGCTCGGGCAGCGACCACAGTGGTCCGTCCTCCAAGTGCCGGCCGCGGCGGTCCACGGACCGGCCGGTGTAGCCCGCGACGAACTGCGCGAACAGCGTCGCCACCGACCCCAGGGTCTTCTCGATCACTCCTTTCTCGAAGGGCGACGCCTTGTGTGTCGGCTGCAGCGTGATGCCCAGAAAGCGGCAGGAAGCGCGGAAGTTGTTCGAGATGAACAGCTTTCCGTGGTCGCAGACGACCGTCTCCGGAACGATCACCGGCCGCGCCGCCGCATGCTCCAGCCGCTCGTCCAGGGCCAGCAGTCGGCGGTGCGGCAGTACCGACCTGGACATGCGCAGCGACTCCGACCAGCCCGGACGCATCACGTCCGGCGTGATGCTGCGGGCCACTAGGGCGGAGGCGTCGGCCGCCTTGGTCGTCGGCCGCAGCACCGCCGCAGTGATCGACCTGGACGCGATATCGACCAGCGCGGTCAACTCGACCTTCTCTGCGATGCCGTCGTCCAGCCTGACCAGGACATCCAGCGGACTGGAGTCGATCTGCATCAGCTCGCCCGGCGCGATGGCCGGGACTTCCCCGAACGGGCCGGCCGGACGCGCATGCAGCGAGCGGCGCGTAGTGGCAGAGCCGGTCGCATGTGTCCCGGCGGCCAGTTTGTCGAACAGCCGGTAGAGCGTGCGCTCGTGGGGCAGCTCGATGCCGTCGCCATCGTCGCCGGATGCCAGGATCTGCTTGGTCCGCCAGATGGTGAATCGGACTGTCCTTGAGGAGGCATCGGTCGTCTCGGCGATCGCTTGCCGCATCGCGTCGACCACCGCCGGCGCGATCTGGCCGAAGGGAGGCAGCTGCTTGGCCGTCCGGCCGTCGGCCAGCCCAACCAGCCCGTCGCGGTGATAACGCTGGCGCCGCTGCTTGACGCCGCTGGCCGTCATCCGATGGCCCGCCGCCGTCAGCTCGGCTGCCTTGGCCCGCTCGCGTTCGGCCAGCGAGTGCAGCCTGGGGTCGAACTCCGGCCGCGGCACCGCCCCTTGGGGAGCATCCGGCGGCAGACCGTGCAGTACCTCCAAGATGTGTCCCTCCCACCAACGGGCCTGGTCAGCAGCCGTCTTGGGGAACTCCGCGATCCGGGCAGTCGGCGGAACCCGCCGCCCCTCCTCCGTCATCCGGCACCCCCACCGGCCAGGCGCACGACCGTGCGCGGCCCCAGCAGTTCGACCGCCATCCCCTCGGCGGACAACTCCTGCTGCCACAGAAGGTGGAACAACACGGGCAGCGTCGCGAGCCGGTCGCCGACGCTGTCGGCCCCGGCCATGAGCGGTCCCGGTTGCGAGAAGACATCCATCAGCCGGGCCACGACCGGATGTTGCCGGCAGCGGGGGTGACGGTAACGCGACAGCCACCGCACGTTCGCCAGCAGCACCGTCTCCGGGGTCCCCACCCGCTCGAAGCCCCACCCGGCCTCGGCGCAGGCCCGGCGCGTCACCTCGAACGCTTCGGCATCGCGCGGTGCGATGCAGTCGTCGGCGCGGACGTCGACGACCATGGCCGAGCCATCCGCGCGGCGCACGAAGAAGTCCGGGGCATGCCGACGCTCACGCGTCCCGTCGTGCCAGTGCAGCCAGAACGGCTGGGAGGCAACACCCACCACAGCCGGGTCGAAATCCATGAGCACGAGACGGTCCCGCTCCAGCCACGACTCGAAACCGACATGCTGCCGCGTCGTCGCCGCCCAGTACCAGCCCGGGAAATAGCGCCCTCCTGGCGGCCACCGAAACGGCCGTACCGGACGAGCATCCTCGAACCTGACCGACACACAGTCCAACAGCGGACGCCGCAGACGCTCGCGCTTGCCCACCACACTCGACACCTCGACGTACGGCGCCGTCCCTTCCGACCCAGCCGATACCGACATACGACACCCCCAGCCCGCTCGCCCCTCACGACTAGATTCGCTGTCAAAGAAGCCGAAACGACTGGGTTCGCTGTCAAACGCCTCGATTGGATGACAAAGCGACTGGGTTCGCTGTCAAAGGACAGCATTCGCCGACGGCAGACAGGAAATAGCGCCGAAAGACTGGATAGATACAGCGGGGGCATGTCAACGTACAACGTCCCGCAAAACACCTTGCCAGCCGGTGCCACTCAACTTCGCTCAGGCTTCCGCAAATGAGCGGGACTGGCGCCCCACGGGATTCGGCCCACTGGTAGGGAACCAACTTGGGAGGTCTGCCTGTCTGAGTCCGCTATCCGATCTGCTCGATTCACTTCACCCGTGCTTTTTGTCCTCGGTGGGCTGAACGCCTGGGTCGGACAAACAGCCGGTGACCACCTGGCGGTCTCCACGGGCCTCTGTGTCTCCGTCTGTGCGGCTGGCCTATTTGGCGAAGACCTCTTACGGCGGGGGTATCGCAGCGGCCGTGCGGTCCTCGCGCACGTGGCACGGTATCCCGGTGCCACACTTAGGCAAGTGGCACAGGATCTCGGGATACCTGAGCGTCGAATCATGGCGAATCTTGGCCGGCTCGCCGAGGACGGCCTTCTAATGGTCACCTCGGGCGGCGCTTCGGAAACCCCGCGCTCGTAACCTTCTCCCGCTTGTGGAAGGGGAGGGCAAGGAGACGTCGAGCACGTGATGCGGCGGGCAACATAGCCGACGATCGCCGGTTAGCCAAACCGGTGATCGTCGCGACCATTGGGGTGTTCGCATTTCGGCTGCGCTTGGCGGTGGAGCCGTCGCGGACGCAGGCAGCTTCGCGTTGGCAAGAGGAGGCGCGAGGCAGCTCTGCTACGGCTTCCTGCCGTAGGCAGCGTGTGCCGCCAGCAGGCGGCCGTCCTGGCGCAGACCGCGCGAGGTGCTGCTGCGCCTGTCGCTCCTCGCCTCTCGCAAGGAAACCCTTCCATGTGCCGATCCGCGATACCCCCTGCCCTTTTTCTCCCTGCGATGACACCGAACCTTGCCCTCGGCGTCTGCGAGGCGCCGGAATCGACTGGGACGACCTGGCCGAGGCCATGGCACTTCCGGACTCGCCCAAGCCGTAATGCGCGTCCCCGCGTTCTGGCTCACGCTCAGACGCTGGCGCCACCCGATCATCCTCCTCTGCACCGGCGGTCCTTCCCCCAACGCAGCCGTCACGTGATCAGCGTCCCTCTCGTCGGAGCCCTTCCGTGACATGGTCGTCCTGCCCTGGCAGGACTGGCTGGCCTTCGTACTGGACCGCCCGATGACCCGCCCTCCAACGCCCCGGGGGCTCATCCACTTCCACCGTCAAGGACCCATCCATGCCTGCACGCTCGCCATCTGATCGATCCGCAGTACCGGACGCAGGCGGCACCACCCGCAGAGCGTTCCTGAACGTGAGAGACGCCGCCGAGTACCTCGGCCTCTCGCCCCACACCCTCTACGTCTGGCGGCACCGGCGCCAAGGACCGCCGAGCTTCCGGATGGGCCCGCGCGGCCGTGTCGCGTACCGCGTACAAGCCCTGGACGCCTGGGTCTGTGAACAAGAGCAGGTCGATTCGCGTTCGAACGCGGCTCTGAGTCCTCTCAACGCGGCGCCACAAACCCGCTCGAACTACGACACAGGCGCATAGCACGCGCCTGACCTAAGTTGCATCGCCTAATCCGGAGGGGTCGTTTGGCCGGCTACATCGAAGACCGTTGGATCAAGAAGAAGAAGGACCCTGTCACCGGGAAAAGGGAGAAAACCGCTCGCTACGGTAAGGGGAAGCGGTACAAGGTCGCCGGTATGCCCGGGGTGCGGGACCGATCCTTCGACGTCCTTGAGGATGCCAAGGCGTGGCTTCGTCGGGCATCCACGGACGAGGAGCGGGGCGAGTTCGTAGACCCGCGCGACGGATCCATCACGCTGGCCGATTACATCGCGATGCACTGGGCGCCGGGCAGAGGCGGTGTTCCGAAGACCCAGGACAACCAGGAGCGGATAGCGCGCCTCCACATCATTCCGCACCTGGGCCAGCTCCCCCTCAAGAACATCACGGCAACGGATCTGCGCGCGTACATAGCCAAGTTGGCGTCAACCGTCTCCTCGGTCGACTACCAGCGCGGCATCCTGTCCGAGCTCTCCTCCATTCTGGAGGCGGCCGTCGATGACAAGCGGCTCACCGGGAACCCCATGCACGCGAAGTCCGTGCGGTGGCCCAAGGCGTCACAGGAGCGCCGTGAGGCTTGGCTGTTGGCGACGGCCCTGCGCGTCCGCGACGTCATCAACCCGCGCAACCGGATAACCGTCGTCCTCGGTCTGGGGTGCGGGCTCCGTCAGGGCGAGGTGTTCGGGCTGAGCCCGGAGGACATCGACTACGCGAGGGGCGTGATTCATGTCCGCCGCCAAGTCCAGGCGATCAAGGGGAGGCTGTACTTCACCCTGCCGAAGGGGGCGAAGACCCGTGTCGTCGACATGCCTTCCTCGGTTGTCGAGGAGTTAGAGCATCACGTCGAAGCTTTCCCACCGGTGGAAGTGGAGCTTCCGTGGGGCAAGCCGGAGGGGCAGGGGAGGAAGTTCTCGCTGCTCCTCACGACACGATTCGGCAACGCCGTCGCGGTGAACACGTGGAACACCTACACCTGGAAGCCCGCGTTGGCCAAGGCAGGCATCATCCTGCCGCGCGCCACGGGAGCGAAACGCTGGCAGTGGGCGGCGGCCCCGAAGGACGGCTTCCACGTGCTGCGGCACACTTACGCCTCGCTCATGCTGGAGGCCGGAGAGTCCGTCGTGACCTTGGCGCGGTGGCTCGGGCACTCCTCGCCCGCGATCACCCTCGGTTACTATGCTCACTTCATGCCGGAGGCCGGAAGTAAGGGGCGAACCGCCATTGACGGACTGCTCGGGGAGCTGGGAGAACTGCATGCCAGTCGAAACTCCCCAGATTCTCCCCAGGGCCGTTGATGGGCGATTCGCGCTACGGCGGCCCCTCTAGGCGGTCCGTAGATTTAAAGGTTGAAGAGATGGGTGGCCTGGGAAAATGCTGAGGGAGGTCACCGCGACCCGCTACGTCACACCCCTGCGTGAGGGTGGGTCGCTGCCGGGGCTCGTCGAGGCCGATGATCTCGGGACGTACGTGCTGAAGTTCACCGGCGCCGGGCAGGGCCGCAAGACGCTCGTCGCGGAAGTCGTCTGCGGGGAGCTGGCGCGGCGGCTGGGCCTCCGGGTGCCCCGGCTGGTCACCGTCTCGCTCGACCCCGTCCTCGGGCTCGGCGAACCCGATCAGCAGGTGCAGGAGCTGCTGCGCTCCAGCGGCGGCCTCAACCTCGGCATGGACTTCCTGTCCGGGGCCCTCGGCTTCGACCCGCTCGCCTTCCCGGTGAGCCGCGAGGAGGCGGGCCGGATCGTCTGGTTCGACGCGCTGATCAACAACGTCGACCGCTCCTGGCGCAATCCCAACCTGCTGTTCCACCGCGGCGAGCTGTGGCTCATCGACCACGGCGCCACCATGATCTGGCACCACAACTGGCCCTCCGCCGAAGCCTCCGCCGCCCGCCCCTACGACGCCGGTGACCACGCCCTCGCCCCGTTCCGCCCGGACGTCGCCGCCGCTGCCGCCGACCTCGCCCCCCGCGTCACCGCCGCACTCCTCGCCGAGGTCACCGCCGAGATCCCCGACGCCTGGCTGGCCGGCGAACCCGGCTTCGACACCCCGGACGCGCTCCGCGACGCCTACGCGGCGCCCCTCCTCGCGCGCGCCGCCGTCATCCACGACCGCATCAAGGGGACCGAGTGAGCGACGACCGACACTTCATCCGGCCCGGCCAGGCCGGCGACCGGGACGTCTACGAGTACGCCCTGATCCGCGTCGTCCCCCGCATCGAGCGCGGCGAGTGCGTCAACGCCGGCGTGCTCGTCTACTGCCGCGCCCGCTCCTACGTCGGCGCCCGCACCCACCTCGACGAGGCGCGGCTGCTGGCCCTCGACCCCACAGCGGACCTGGCCGGGGTACGGGCCGCGCTGCGCGCCGTGGAGGGCGTCTGCGCGGGCGGCGAGGCGGCCGGGCAGGCGGCGCGCGACGACGCCGGGCGGCGGTTCCGCTGGCTGATCGCGCCGCGCTCGACGGTCGTCCAGCCGGGTCCCGTGCACACCGGGCTCACCGCCGACCCCGTGGCCGAGACCGAACGGCTGCTGGATCTGCTCGTCAGGTAATGGATCACACGCACGCGGATGCCGTTGACACCGCGTGCCAGGGCTTCTAGCGTCACGTCGTACTGAAGGTACTAAGCGGTCGCTCACCCGAGGAGAAGCAGCAATGTCCACCACTGAGCAGCGGGTCGCGGTAGTCACCGGCGGTGCGCGCGGCATCGGCGCGGCCACCGCCGTACGACTGGCCGCCGAGGGCCGCGCGGTCGCGGTGATCGACCTCGACGAGGCCGCCTGCAAGGACACCGTCGAGAAGATCACCGCCGCGGGCGGCAAGGCCGTCGCGATCGGCGCCGACGTCTCCGACGAGGCCCAGGTCGAAGCGGCGATCGCCCGCGTCGTCGAAGAACTCGGCGCGCCGACGATCCTCGTCAACAACGCGGGCGTGCTCCGCGACAACCTGCTGTTCAAGATGAGCGTCTCCGACTGGGACACCGTCCTCGGCGTGCACCTGCGCGGCTCGTTCCTGATGGCCAAGGCCATCCAGAAGCACATGGTCGACGCCGGCTTCGGCCGTATCGTCAACCTCTCCTCGTCCTCCGCGCTCGGCAACCGCGGCCAGGCCAACTACTCCGCCGCCAAGGCCGGTCTCCAGGGCTTCACCAAGACCCTCGCCATCGAGCTCGGCAAGTTCGGCATCACCGCCAACGCGGTCGCCCCCGGCTTCATCGCCACCGACATGACCGCCGCGACCGCCGCCCGCGTCGGCATGGGCTTCGAGGAGTTCAAGGCCGCCGCCGCGACCCAGATCCCCGTGGCGCGCGTCGGCGAGCCCGACGACATCGCCAACGCGATCGCCTTCTTCACCAACGAGGCCGCGGGCTTCGTCTCCGGCCAGGTGCTGTACGTCGCCGGCGGACCGCTCGACTAGGGATCACGAGGAACTCCACCATGACTGAACTTCCCGCACTCTCCGGCAAGGTGGCCCTCGTCACCGGCGCCAGCCGCGGCATCGGCTACGGCGTCGCCGAGGCGCTCGTCGCCCGCGGCGACCGGGTCTGCATCACCGGCCGCAACGAGGACGCCCTCAAGGAGGCCGTCGACAAGCTCGGCGCCGACCGGGTCGTCGGCGTCGCCGGCAAGGCGCACGACGTGCAGCACCAGGCCGCCGCCGTCGAGCGCACCATGGAGGCCTTCGGCCGGGTCGACTACCTGGTCAACAACGCCGGGACCAACCCGGTCTTCGGCCCGATCGCCGACCTCGACCTGGACGTGGCCCGCAAGGTCTTCGAGACCAACGTGGTCTCCGCCCTCGGCTTCGCCCAGCGGACCTGGCACGCCTGGCAGAAGGACAACGGCGGCGCGATCGTCAACATCGCCTCCGTGGCCGGCCTGTCGGCCTCGCCCTTCATCGGCGCCTACGGCATCAGCAAGGCCGCGATGATCAACCTGACCCAGCAGCTGGCGCACGAGTACGCGCCCAAGGCACGGGTCAACGCGATCGCCCCGGCCGTGGTGAAGACCAAGTTCGCGCAGGCCCTGTACGAGGGCCGCGAGGCGGAGGCTGCCGCCGCCTACCCGCTCGGCCGGCTCGGCGTGCCCTCCGACATCGGCGGCGCCGCCGCCTTCCTCACCTCCGAGCAGTCGGACTGGGTCACCGGCCAGACGCTCGTCGTCGACGGCGGCATCTTCCTCAACGCCGGCGTCGGCTGACCGGCCCCGCACAGCCCAGCGCAGTACCGCGCACCGCTCGCACGGGCGCCGCCCCCCGGAAACGGGGCACGGCGCCCGTGTCCGCGCCGGACGACAGTCCCCGGATCCGCCGCGACAACCGCCCCGAAAGCCGCACAGCGCACCATGACAACGTCGTCACCGCCGAGGTGATCCGGAACGCCCGACCTCCGCCGACCCATGCCGCGTAGGGCTGCGGTATGGTCTGCCAACCCTTGGCATGGCAGATCGAGGAGCGTGCGCGTGTTCAACCGGAACCGATCCTTGCAGCGAATCGCGGCGATCGTGTCCATATCCCTGGTGACCGGATGCAGTCTCCTGGGAGAGGAAGGCTCCGACGACGCCGGGCCGATCGTCGTGGGCACCACCAGCGCCCCCAGCACGCTGGACCCCGCCGCCGCCTGGGACGGCTCATGGGAGCTGTTCCGCAACGTCTACCAGACGCTCCTGGCCTACCCGAACGGCGCGACCACACCCCAGCCGGACGCCGCCAAGAACTGCCAGTTCACCGACGCCTCCAGCCGCACCTACCGCTGCGAACTGCGCGAGGGCCTCACCTTCTCCAACGGCGACAAGCTCGACGCGGAGGCCGTCAAGCACTCCGTCGACCGGATCAAGGCGATCAACGCCCCCACCGGTCCCGCCGGTCTGCTGGGCAGCCTCGAGAAGGTCACCGTCAACGGCGACCGTGAGATCCTCTTCCAGCTCAACAAGGCCGACGCGACCTTCCCGTTCGTGCTCGCCACCCCGGCCCTGTCGATCGTCGACCCCGAGGACTACCCCGCGAACGCCCTCCGCAAGGACGACGGCCTCGTCGGCTCCGGTCCGTACCGGCTGGAGAAGTACGAGGACGCGAGACAGGCCGAGCTCGTCCGCAACGACGGCTACAAGGGCTACGCCGACCCCAAGAACGACGCCGTGACCATCCGGTACTTCCAGGACTCCGGCGCCATGGTCAAGGCCCTGCGCGACAAGCAGATCGACATCACCTACCAGGGCCTCGCCGCCGACGACATCGTCGCCCTGGAGACCGAGGGCGACGCGGGCGGCCTCCAGCTCGTCGAGGGCGCCGCCAGCAACATCAACTACCTGGTGTTCAACCCCAAGGACAAGTACGCCAACCAGCTGCCGGTCCGCCGCGCCATCGCCCAGGTCATCGACCGGCCCGCGATCGCCCACAAGGTCTACAAGGACACCGTGGACCCGCTGTACTCGATGGTCCCCAAGGGCCTGACCGGCCACACCACCGCCTTCTTCGACGACTTCGGCAAGCCCGACCCGGCCAAGGCCCGCGAGATCCTCGAAGACGCCGACATCACCACGCCCGTCCCGCTCACCCTCTGGTACACCACCGACCGCTACGGCTCCGACACCGCCCTGGAGTTCAAGGAGATCAAGGCGCAGCTGGAGGCCTCGGGCCTGTTCGAGGTCACCCTCAAGAGCCGCCCCTGGAACACGTACGTGGTCGGCTACCAGAACGGCGAGTACCCGGTCTTCGGACGCGGCTGGTCCCCGGACTTCCCCGACGCGGACAACTTCATCGCCCCGTTCGTCGGCGAGCAGAACGCCCTCGGCACGCCGTACCCGGCGAAGAAGATCACGCAGGTGCTGCTGCCCCGCTCCCGGCAGGAGAGCGACCGCGCCAACGTCGTCAAGGACTTCCAGGAGGCGCAGCAGATCCTCGTCGACGAGGCCCGGCTGCTCCCGCTCTGGCAGGGCAAGCAGTACATCGCCGCGAACGAGGACATCTCCGGCGGTGAACGGTCCCTGGATCCGTCGACGATCATGATGGTGTGGGAGCTGTCCCGCAAGACCAGCTGGTGAGGAACACCGGGCAGCCCGTTGTCAGTGGTCGCCTGTAGGTTCTGAGACCTGCAAGCGACCGAACGACAAAGGACGTTGACGTGACCGACATCGCCATGCTGCCCGAGTCCTGGCGCGGGGTCCTGGGCGACGAGCTCGAGCAGCCCTGGTTCAAGGAGCTGACCGAGTTCGTCGAGGAGGAGCGAGCGAAGGGTCCCGTCTACCCTCCGCGCGAGGAGGTGTTCGCGGCGCTCGACGCGACGCCGTACGACCGGGTGAAGGTGCTGGTCCTCGGCCAGGACCCGTACCACGGCGAGGGCCAGGGGCACGGCCTGTGCTTCTCGGTGCGGCCCGGCGTGAAGATCCCGCCGTCGCTGCGCAACATCTACAAGGAGATGCACGCGGAGCTGGGCACGCCCGTCCCGGACAACGGCTACCTCATGCCGTGGGCGCAGCAGGGCGTCCTGCTGCTCAACGCGGTCCTCACGGTCCGCTCCGGCGAGGCGAACTCCCACAAGGGCAAGGGCTGGGAGAAGTTCACGGACGCGGTGATCCGCGCGGTGGCCGCCCGGCCCGACCCGGCCGTCTTCGTCCTGTGGGGCAACTACGCGCAGAAGAAGCTCCCGTTGATCGACGAGAGCCGGCACATCGTGGTCAAGGGCGCGCACCCCTCCCCGCTGTCGGCGAAGAAGTTCTTCGGCTCCCGCCCGTTCACCCAGATCAACGAGGCGGTCGCGGCGCAGGGCCACGAGCCGATCGACTGGACGATCCCGGACCTCGGCTGACCTGCCGCCGGGCCGGTCCTTCCCGGGCCGGTCCCTCCCGGGCCGGCCCGGCTCCGCCCGCGAGCGGAGCCGAGAGTGGGGGAGGGCGGGCCGAGCCGCGCGTCTGCGGCATGATCCGCCGGACAGGCCCTAGCGTCGTCGCAACGACGCAAGGAGGCGCGGTGGCGGAGCATCGACAGGGGCAGGCGACGCCGGACGCCGTGCTCACGCGGATCGGGCAGGTCGTGATGCTGCACCACGGGGGAGACCGCGAGGAGGCCCGGCGCCGCCTCCTCGACCTGTGGACCGAGCTCGGCGAGGGCGGCGACCCTCTCCACCGCTGCACCCTCGCCCACTACCTGGCCGACACCCAGGACGACCCCTTCGACGAACTCGCCTGGGACCTGCGGGCGCTGACGGCGGCGGAGGAGGAGCAGGATGCCTCCGTGGAGGTGCGGGCGCTGTTCCCCTCCCTCCACCTCAACCTGGCGGCCGACTACGCCGGACTGGGCCGTTCCGAAGCCGCCCGCAGCCACATCCGCAAGGCCCGGCGCACCTCCGGCGTCCTCGGCGACGACAGTTACGGCGACGGCGTGCGCGCGGCGATCAGCAGAATGGAACTGCGGCTGGGGGAGGGGGCGTCGGACGGGCTGCTGTAGCCCGATCCCCCCGTCAATCGCCGGTCGCGCCGTCGATGCGCTCGCGGAGCAGATCGGCGTGGCCGTTGTGGCGGGCGTACTCCTCGATCATGTGCGTGTAGATCCAGCGCAGGTTGAACGGTTCGCCGGTGTGCCGGCTCTTCCCCCGGGAGAGTTCGTCGAGCTGGAAGCCGGCCGCGTTGCTCCGGGCGATCTCGATCTCGGCCTGCCAGGTGGCATGGGCCTCCTCCCAGGTGTCCGCCTCGGTGAGATGGAACTCGCCGTCGCGGTCCTCGTCGCTGAAGTAGATCGGCCCGGGGTCCTTGCCCAGGAGGACGTTGCGGAACCAGCCGCGCTCCACGTCCGCCATGTGCCGCACCAGCCCCAGCAGGGACAGCTCGGACGGCGGGGCCGAGGCGGTGCGGAGCTGGGCGTCGGTGAGGCCCTCGCACTTCCAGGCCAGGGTCTGCCGGTGGTAGTCCAACCAGCCTTCCAGCATGGTGCGTTCGTCGGCGTTCTGGGCGGGCTCGGTGCGCTGCGTCGTCGTCATGACCGCATGATCGCGCAGCGGGCCGAAGGGCACCACGCGTTTTTCGCTCCGCGGGCCCGTTTCGCTCCGCGGGCCTTGTTTCGCCCCGCGGGTGCGGAACCGTGTGCTTTCTCCCGTCCAGGCCCGGTGATGCGTACGCGCCCTCCTCGTTCAGGCGCCCAGCATCCCCTCCAGCAGCTCCCGCAGCCCCGTGCGCACCTCGTCCAGGCTCGGGATCCGCGCCCCGAACGACCCGGCCACGCAGGAGAACATCAGCCCGTCCGCCCACGCCACCAGCGACAGCACGTGCCGCTCCGGGGCCGTCGAGCCCAGCGCCGTGACGAGGGCGGCGAGCTGCTCCCGGAAACGTCCCCCAGCCGCGTCGAAATGAGCCCGCAGCTCGGGGCGGCGCGTGGCCTCCAAGGCCAGTTCGTAGCGGGCCAGCGTCAGCTCGCGGTCGCGGGTGAGCGCCCGATGCGTCGCCAGGGCGAGCGCGTCCACCACGGCGGCACGGCCGAAGCGGGGATCCGGCATCTCGTGCAGGGCCAGCGCCCGCGCCTCACGGTCGGCGAGACGGCGTACCGCCAGCTCCAGCAGCGCCTGGCGGGTGCGGGCGAGATTGGAGGTGGAGCCCTGGGGGAGCCGGGCCGCCTCGTCGACGGCCCGGTGGGTGAGGCCGCGCATCCCGCGCTCGGCGAGCAGGGCGAGGGCGGTGTCGGCGACGAGATCGGCGCGCGAGGCGCCCGGGGCAGCACTCGGGGCGGAGCGAACGGACATGCCGGTCAACCTACCCCGCTCACTACACCCGTAGTACAGTCGGAGTGCGGTTGCACTACGGGTGTAGTGCAACCTTCCAGCCCAGCGAGTTCAGGACGAGCCCAGGAGGAGCCATGGCGCGGTCGAGACACGCGGTCGTCATCGGGGGCGGCATCGGCGGCCTCACCGCCGCCGCGGCCCTGCACCGAGGCGGCTGGCGGGTCACCGTCCTGGAGCGGTCCCCCTCCCTCGCCCCCGTCGGCGCGGCCATCTCCCTCTCCCCCAACGCCCTGCGCGCCCTCGACGTCATCGGCGTCGGCGACCGGATCCGCGACCTTGCCGCCTGGCAGGGCGACGGCGGACTGCGCGCCCCCGGCGGCCGCTGGCTCTCCCGCACCAGCGCGGAGGCGGCGGCAGCCCGCTTCGGCGGCCCCCTCGTCCTGCTGCACCGCGCCACGCTCATCGACACCCTCGCCGCACAGCTCCCGCCGGACGCCGTCCGCACCGGCACACCCGGCACGCTGGTCGACC
Source organism: Streptomyces sp. NPDC002328 (assembly GCF_042890065.1). Classification (NCBI taxonomy): domain Bacteria; kingdom Bacillati; phylum Actinomycetota; class Actinomycetes; order Kitasatosporales; family Streptomycetaceae; genus Streptomyces; species Streptomyces sp. NPDC002328. Next base: position 15,934 of record NZ_JBIARQ010000009.1, read on the forward strand.
CCGGCGACCTCGGCGACCCCGGTGACCTCGGCGACCTCGGCGACCCCGGTGACCTCGGCGACCCCGGTGACCTCGGCGGATCCGGGGGCGGCTCCGGCCGCCCGGCCCGAGTGGCCACCCCCGACGGCGAGTTCGAAGCAGACCTGGTCGTCGCCGCCGACGGCATCCACTCCGCCGTACGCCGCGCCCTCTTCCCCGGCCACCCCGGCCCCGTCTACTCCGGGTTCACCACCTGGCGGATCGTGATCCCCCTGCCCGGCGCGCGGTTCGCCTCGCACGAGACCTGGGGGAGGGGCCGCATCTGGGGCACCCACCCACTCAAGGACGGCCGGGTCTACGCCTACGCCGCCGCCATGACCCCCGCAGGCGGACACGCGCCGGACGACGAGAAGGCCGAACTCCTCCGCCTCTACGGAGACTGGCACGATCCGATCCCCGCCGTCCTGGCCGCGGCCCGCCCCGAGGACGTCCTGCGCCACGACGTCCACCACCTCGCGCGCCCGCTGTCCGCCCACCACCGCGGCCGGGTCGCCCTCCTCGGCGACGCCGCGCACGCCATGCCCCCGACGCTCGGCCAGGGCGGCAACCAGGCCGTCGAGGACGCGATCGTCCTCGCCCACCACGGCGACGACCTCGCCGCCTACACGGCCGCCCGGCTGCCCCGGACGACGGCCATCACGCGCCAGGCGGTGCGGATCGCCCGCCTCAACATGGCGAGCGGCCGTGCGCTGACGGCCGTCCGCGACACCGCGCTCACCGCGCTGTCCAAGGCCGGGCCCGCCCTCTTCCTGCGCGGCTTCGACGGCATCGCCGACTGGCGGCCACCCCAGGCCCCGTATGCTGCGGAGCAGGCAGGCGCGGACAGGCGGCGCGTGGACCGGCGCGGCGCGGACAAGCAGTGAGGGAGCCCCCGTGAAGGTCGGCTGCATCGGACTCGGAGACATCGCGCGCAAGGCGTACCTGCCGGTGCTCGGCGCGCTGCCGGGGATCGAACTGCACCTCCAGACCCGCACACCCGCCACCCTCGACCGGGTCGCGGACACCCTCCGACTCCCGGCCGGCCACCGTCACCGGGACCTCGACGCCCTCCTCGCGCAGGACCTGGACGCCGCCTTCGTGCACGCGCCGACCGTCGCCCACCCCGAGATCGTCGCCCGGCTCCTGGAAGCGGGCGTCCCGACCTACGTCGACAAGCCGCTGGCGTACGAACTCGCCGACTCCGAGCAGCTCGTGGCGCTCGCGGAGGAGCGCGGCACGAGCCTCGCCGTCGGCTTCAACCGGCGCTACGCCCCCGGCTACGCCCAGTGCGCCGACCATCCGCGCGAGCTGATCCTCATGCAGAAGAACCGGGTCGGACTGCCCGAGGAACCGCGCACGATGATCCTCGACGACTTCATCCACGTCGCCGACACGCTGCGCTTCCTCGCGCCGGGTCCGGTGGACGACGTGACGGTACGGGCCCGGGTCCGGGACGGGCTGCTGCACCACGTCGTCCTCCAGCTCTCCGGGGACGGCTTCACCGCGCTCGGCGTGATGAACCGGCTCAGCGGGTCCAACGAGGAGATCCTCGAGGTCTCCGGGCAGGACACCAAGAGGCAGGTCGTCAACCTCGCCGAGGTGATCGACCACAAGGGGCAGCCGACCGTCCGCCGGCGCGGCGACTGGGTGCCCGTGTCCCGGCAGCGCGGCATCGAACAGGCCGCGCTGGCCTTCCTCGACGCCGTCCGCGCCGGAAAGACGCTCAGCGCCCGGGACGCGCTGGCGACTCACGAACTGTGCGAGCGGGTGGTGCGCGCGGTGCGGGAGACTTCCGGCGCGGGGTGAGCGCGCGGGCCGCTGTCCGAGGCGTCCGCGCTGTCCGGCTCATCCGCCCCGTTCGTCGTGTCCGTTGAATCCGTGCCGCCCGGAGGCTTCCGGCCCGCTCCGCGCCGTCCGGCCAGCTCCGCGACGCACACCGCCGCGAGGATCAGCAGCGCCGCGTGGGACGGCCAGTCGCCGAAGCGGACGTACGGGGTGACGCCGTCGGCGAGCCGCACCTCGTGGACGGCCGCGGCGCTCGCGTCCGTGCCCAGCCACGACCCCACCGGCCGCCCGTTCGCGTCGTACACGGCGGACACGCCCGTCAGCGTCGAGTGCACGAACGGCCGGCCGGTCTCCGCCGCGCGCAGGGCGCCGAGCGAGGCGTGCTGCGCGGGAGCCCAGCTCTCCTGGAACGTCGACGTCGACGACTGCGCGACCAGCAGGTCCGTGCCGTCCCCGGCGAGATGCCGGCTCATGTCGGGGAACGCCGTCTCGAAGCACACCATCGGCCCGATCCGCAGACCCCGCCCCGCGTCCATCACGACCTGCTCCGTGCCCCGCCGCCGGTCCTCGCCGGCCGCCTTGCCGACGGAGGTCGCCCAACCGAGCAGCGAGCGGGCCGGGATGTACTCGCCGAACGGCACCAGCCGCATCTTGTCGTACCGGTCACCGGTCGGGCCGTCCGGTCCGATGAGCATGGAGCTCTTGTAGATGCCGGGCACGTCCGAACGGCGGGCGTCGACGTTGACGAGGATGTCGGCGCCGGTCGCGCGGGACAGCTCCGCCAGCCGCCGCGCCAGGTCGGGCCGGTCGTCCAGGTCGTAGCCGACGCTGCTCTCGCCCCAGACGACCAGGTCCACGTTCTGTCCGGCGAGCCGGCGCGTCAGCTGCTCCTCGCGGTCGAAACGGCGGTCGGGGCCGTCGATGACGCCCGGCTGCACCACGGCGATCCGGGCCACCCGCCCGGTCTCGTCCGGCCGCGGCGACCACACCCACGCGGCGGAGGCCGCGGCGGCGGTCGCCGCCAGCCCGGCCACGGCCGGCAGCCGGTGCGCCGGCACCGCGATCAGCACGGCCACCGCCGTGTTCACGGCCACCACCAGGAAGCTGAGCAGCCACACCCCGCCGACGGACGCCAGCCGCAACGCCGGCTCCGACTGCCACTGACTGGCCCCCAGCATGCCCCAGGGCCCGCCGAGTCCCTGCCAGGACCGCACCAGTTCGACGGCGAGCCAGCCCGAGGGCAGCACGGCCAGCGCGGCCGCCGCCCGCCCCCGCGAGGGCGACCCGGCGAGGAACCTGCGCACCAGCCAGCCCCACGGCGCCCACAGCGCGCCGAGCAGCGCGGCGACCAGGAACGTGAAGACGTGCAGGAACGGCAGCAGCCACAGGTGCATGGCCAGCATGAACCCGAACCCGCCGCACCAGCCGTCGTGCGCCGCCCGCCTGCCCGTCGGGGCCGAGCGGACGAGCAGGAGCCACGGGACCAGTGCGAGCGGCGCCCACCACCACAGGGCGGGCGCCGGGAAGGCGGGCACGGGCAGCGCGCCGGCCAGCACCGCGAGAACCGAACGCCGCCAGGGGGAGGTGAGCCAGGGAGAGGTGAGCCAGGGACCGAACGTCTTCATACGGCACCTCCCTACCCACTGGTGGCTCCAGTGTGCGCGCCGGGGGCGATCTCCGACCAGATGGCGTCGAATGGGCAGGTCAGGTTCCGGTCGGCCGCGCGGCGCGCCGCCACTTCTCCTCGACGACCACCCCGCGCAGCCGCCAGCCGTCGTCCGTCCGCAGCAGGGCGAAGGAGTACCGGCCGCCGCACACGAAGTCGGGGGCGTCGGCGGGAGAGTCGGTGGCGGGGGCGTCGGCGGCGGGTGCGTCTACGGCGGGACCGCGGCCGGCCAGCCGCATCGGGTTGACGTAGTCGGCCTGGACGTGGGCGGTGTCGCCCCGGTCCTGATCGAGCACCCCGAAGCGGAGGCGGCGGTTCACGATGAGGTGCTGCCGCATGGAGAACAGCCGCATGCTCTCCGCGAGCCAGGCGGCGACCTTCCCGGCGTCCCCCTCGATCCCGCCGGCGGAACGGTAGTCCGCCCGCCCGTCCGGAGTGAACAACTCCCGGTACGCCGTCCAGTCCCCGTCGTCGACCGCCACCGCGTACTCGGTGATCAGGCCGTCGACGGCCAGCCGGTCCATCACGGTGGCGAGCTCCACACGCTGCGTCATGACCCGAGTGTTGGGCATGAAGCCCGCAGAACCAAGTGCCAAGAGCGGAAACCCGGCAGCCGACAGCCGGAGGTCGGAAGTCGGAAGTTGACGTCGGAAGCCAAGAGGCGGGAGCGGCGGGCGACTCGGCTACCCATAGGGTGATCCCATGCCTGCCACCTTGAGTCCCACGAGGACCCGCGCCGCGCTCCGCGCGTCCGCGCGCATATCCATCGACGTGCTGCTGGTCTTCGTGATGCTCTCGGTCGCCCTGTGGCTGCTGGGGCGGACCTGGTCGGTGGTCTGGCCGCTCGTGGTCGGCCTGCTCCTCACGACGCTGACCTGGCCGCCGGCGCGTTTCCTGCGCCGTCGCGGCTGGCCGCCGGCGCTGGCCGCGTCCGTCGTGACGCTGCTGTTCCTGCTGGTCGCGGTGGGCGTGGTGGCGCTGATCGCGGTGCCGGTGGCGTCGCAGTCCGGTGAGCTGACGGACGGCGTGGTGGAAGGCATGCAGAGGCTGCGCGAGTGGGCGGCCGGGCCGCCGTTGAACATCGACGACGCCCAGATCACCAAGGGCTTGGACAGCGCGGTCGCGCGCGCCCAGGAGGGGCTGGGCAGCATGGTCACCGCGGTCGTCACCGGGGTGAGCACGGTGGTGAACGGCGTGATCACGGCCGTACTGGCGCTGTTCCTGATGTTCTTCTTCCTGAAGGACGGGCCCCGCTTCCTGCCGTGGCTGGCGCGTCAGCTGCCGGGCCGGCTCGCCACCGACGTGCCGACCGTGGCCGCGCGCAGCTGGGACACGCTGGGGGCGTTCGTGCGCTCCCAGGCGATCGTCGGACTGCTGGACGCCGTCCTGATCGGCCTCGGTCTGTGGATCCTGAAGGTGCCGCTGGTGCTGCCGCTGGCGGTGCTGACGTTCGTCTCCGCGTTCGTGCCGATCATCGGCGCGCTGTTCGCCGGCTTCGTCGCGGTGCTCATCGCCCTGGTCTCGAACGGCGTGACGGACGCGCTGATCGTGTTGGCGATCATCATCGTGGTGCAGCAACTGGAGGGCAACGTCTTCCAGCCCATGATCCAGAGCCGCGGCCTGGGCCTGCACGCCGCGGTGGTCCTGCTGGCGGTGACCCTGGGCGGCAGCCTGGCGGGCATCGTGGGCAGCCTCCTCGCGGTCCCGATCGCCGCGCTGATCGCGGTGCTGTGGAACTACATCCGCGAACAACTCACGGACCCCCCGGAGGAACCGGAAACGGACGAGACACCGGCGGGGGTGGTGGTGCCGTCGTAGGTGCCGCCCGCAGCCGGCCACACGAATATGCGCTGGCCAAGCGGCCGGGCGAACGGCGATGCTGACCCCGTGAACGACCAACCCGTCCAGGCCCCCACCGACGAACTGACCGGATGCACGGGCCCAGAACCGAAGTTCCGCATCCGTGCCCTGCACACGGCGGACACGATCAGCGTCTACCTCTGATCTTGGCCAGTGCTCCGCCCTTCAGGGCGGGGGTGAAGGCCATCCTTGGACCGGAGGCGCGGAGCGCCGGAGTGCTCTGCGCCCTCGGGGTGACGGTCAGACGGGGCGTTGCTGGTTCTCGATGTACTGCTTGACGACGGTCAGGGGTGCCCCGCCGCATGATCCTGCGACGTAGGAGCCGGACCAGAAGTGTCCACCCCACAGGTACTGGCGGACATGGCTGTCGTACTCCTGGCGGAGCCTGCGGGAGCTGACGCCCTTGAGGGGATTTACCGGCTTGGAGAGCTGGACCTTGGGCGGGTGGTGCACGAGCAGGTGGACGTGGTCCTGTTCGCCGTTGAACTGCTTCAGCTCGGCCTCGAAGTCGGCGCAGACCTCCCGCATGATCTCTTCTGTGCGGGTCAGCATGGCGTCGGTGAACGCCTTCCGCCGGTACTTGGTGACAAAAACCAAGTGAACGTGCAGGTTGTAAACAACATGGCGACCGGTTCTGGCATCGGGATCAGGGTCTCCAGCGTGGTGACATAAACCAACGGTAGGCTCTCGATTGTGAGCCACAACACCTTGGTCAAGCGGCAGTTCGGGCACCGTGCCCGGCTCGCGCTGTCGCCTGCCGAGAGGTTGAAGGCAGACGGCCAGGCGCACGCGGCCCGCACGATGTGGAACCTGCTCCACGCGTGGTGGCAGATGATGCCGCAGGCGAAGCGGACACTCGCGAACGCGGACGCCGCGATCCGTCAGGCCCGCCAGGACATCGACTTCCTGGCCGTCCTGCCCGCCCAGGCCGCGCAAGCGGTACTCAAGACGTACGTCCAGGCGTGGAAGAACTGCTGGGACGGGCGCGCCGGCGCCCCGGACTTCAAGGGCCGGTTCCGCACGGTGATGTCCGTGGACATCCCCCAAGGCCGCGACCTGAACATCACCCGCGTGCACCGACGCTGGGGCACGGTCAACCTTCCCAAGGTGGGCCGGGTCCGCTTCCGGTGGACCAAAGACCTTCCCGTAGGCAGGCGCGCCAACACGGAGAACCGGATCACCGGGGCACGACTGATCAAGGACGCGCTCGGCTGGCACATCGCCTTCCGTGTCCAGACCCAGGAAGTCGAGCCCGAGCCCCACCAGGGGCCGGACATCGGCATCGACATGGGCGTCACCGTGCCCATCGCCCTCTCGGACGGCGAAACCTACGAGCACGGCGCATGGCTGACCGGCAAGGAGAAGGCCAGGCTCCTGTGCTTGGAGCAGCGTGCCGCGCAGCGCAAGCGGCACCGCAGGCCCGGCGAGCGCACCAGCCGCCGGCTGCACCGCACCTACGACCAGATCGCAGGACTGCGCGCGAAAGCCAAGCGCCGGGCCCTGGACTGGCAGCACAAGACCACCACCCACATCGCCCGCACCTACGGCACCGTCGTGGTCGAAGCACTCAGCATCACGAACATGGTCAAGTCGGCCAGGGGAACCATCGAGGAGCCGGGGAAGAACGTCGGCCAGAAGGCTGGGCTGAACCGTGCCATCAGCGCGGAGGCCTGGGGCCGGACGGTCAGCATGCTGGCGTACAAGACCGCCCGGCTCGGTGGCGCCGTGGTCAAGGTCCCCGCCCCCGGCACCTCCCGGCGCTGCTCAGCCTGCGGCCTCACCACGCCCGGCAGCCGGGAATCCCAGGCCGTGTTCGTGTGCAAGAACCCGGACTGCGGCTGGTCGGGCAACGCCGACCACAACGCGGCCCGCAACGTCCTGCACCTGTACCGGACGGGCCTCGCGCTCGTCCCGGCTGCCGGGAGGGCAGTCGTCAGGCGCGCACAGCGCGTCAAGCCCGCTGCCGCGAGGTAAGCAGGAATCTCCCGGCCTTCAGCCAGGAGAGCACTTCAACAGGCCTACCGCCCGCAGATCCGCGACGCGGCGGCCCGCGACGGACGTTTCCCACCGGCGTGGAGCCGCGAGCGCATGACGTGGATCATCAAGCAGCGTTCGCAGACCTTATTCATGCTGCTGGCATGACTGTGAACGACTGCTGGCGAGTTGCTCTTCGACGGACAGCATCCCAGCGGTGGGAAGCCACCTGCCTGCCCCCCGACCTGGCGAGCATGTGCTGCGGTGTGACCCGTGGGTGATGCCTGCCGTTGTGTCCGGACTGTCGGTCAGGGACGCAGGTGGGCCAGTAGTTCGTCACTGGCGGGGTATTCCTGTTCCTGGGGGAGAAGCCGGGTTGCTGAGTCCAGGTCACCGCTGCTGACGAGTGCGTGGATCTCGTGGGCGAGCGGGGTCACGTCACTGATGGACACGACCCACTCGTTCGCGTAACGCGACGATGCCTCGCCTGAGAGCCCCAGTTGCAGCGAGCGGTGCGGCAGGGGACGCAGGTGCAGATCGCGTTCGGGATCCCACTGGACACGGGCCGGTGCGCGCTTGAGGTCACGCTGCCAGGTGCCGCGATCGGGATGCAGTCCGCGGACGTAGCTCGACAGGCAGGCGTGGCGCAGCGCCCAGTCGAAGCCGTCGCGAGTGATCTCGATGGCAAGGACGGTCTCCTGCCCGGTGCTCGTGCCCCAGTTGGAGCGGTACATCATCCACATGAAACTGGGCTTGATCCACGTCATGCGGTCCGGCTTCCACGCGGCGGGAAAACGGCCGTCGCGGATGGCGGGCAGTCCGATTTCAGGGGAGTACGCCTGGTAGACGGTGATCGTGGATGCCGTGTGATGCGCGCGGATCCTGCGGTGCGGTTCTTCCATGGCGTACAGCGTGGAGTCGGCCAGGTCAGTAGCCCACCGATTTTCGACCGCCGCTCGTTGCGATGGTGCACGTCGGACGCAGCACCGTGGGGGGTTGTCGGTGCCACACCTTGCCCTCAGACGCCCGAATTCACACAGGGTGGATATTGGTGGTCTACGGTGTCGAGGCGATCCCCGTCGGGACAAGAGGCCCGAAGTCCGTTCCGGCCAGGTTGATCAGTCACGTGTGGCCCGTCAGGCTTCCTGGAGACGCGCAAGAGTCACGCACGCGGCTAGACATAGATCATCAAGCCGCGTTGACAGACCTTTATCCGTCGCTCGACGGGTTCGTGCACGCTCTTCCGTGGATCAGGCATCGTCGGACATGTCGACGTGTCCAGGCCGGTAGCAGGTGCAGGTTCACCGTGCCGCACGTGATGAGGGTCCCGGGCCCAGCCCTACCGCTCCAGCGGTACGGCCGGCGTAGGAAGGTCCAGCAGGCGGGCGAGGGCGGCCGTGACAGCAGAGCAGTGGTCCCGCAACTGCTGGGATGCCCAATCGGCCGCCAGTGCGAGGAAGTCGGCCAGGTCTCGCTCGGCACCAACAAGCAGGTCACGGAGCTCGGTGACGGGCAGCTCGATCACCGGGCTGTCGCTCTGCTCGGCATTGACGGTGAGCCGGACGACGCTGCCGAAGTGCTCCGCAATCGGTGACACGGGGTCGTGGCCGAACCCGAGCGGGCCGCCGTCGTCGACGAACCGATGCCAGTCGCTCAGCAGGTGACAGCTCGCCGCTGAGCGGCAGGAAATCGAACGACTTGAACTCAGCGACGGGCCAGAGGCCGAAGCCGTCAGCGGTGGTCATCTCCAAGACTGGCTGCATCACGATCACCTGGCGCAGTGTTCCGCACCCTCCGCCCGTCGCGCCTCCCGGTTACGCTGTCGCCGGGTGTGAGAGGTACGGCTACCCCTATGAGCTGGTGCGCCTGTCGACTGAGGGGACCTGCGGGACCGCGGAGTTGGGGTCGAAGCCTGCGAAGGCCAAGCCGATGACGAAACCCGCCACCTCCTCCAACTGGCGGACGCGATCCAGTGCCCCCAGAGTCGCCGGGATCCCGCCGACGTCACGGACCAGTTCGCCGACGACGTGCAGTGCCGTCTCATCATCGCCGCACATCGCCACCGTCACATGGGACTGGCCGCCATTCGGCGGACTCGTCCACTGGTCGGCGGGAAAGAGATGGAACGCCTTCACGACCCGGGCCCCTGGAGCAAGCCTGGCGATCCGCCCCGCCATCGACTCCCCGTATCCGGTGAGCAGAGTCCCGACACCATGTGCCACAGCATTCGTGGGATCGATCAACGGTGTCCCGTCGAGGACGCCGTCTGACGCGCCCACCGAATTCAGGGTGTCCTCGACGCCGTCCCATGACACGGCGAGCAGCACCGCATCGCGCCCGATCACCACCTCACGCGGCGGGACGGCGAGCATGCTGTGCCCCAGCCGCTCAGCCAGCTTCTCCGCCTTCACCTGTGACCGCCCGCCGAGCGCCACCTCATGCCCCGCACGTGCCCAGCCCTCGCCCAGTGCCGCCGCAAGTGTCCCTGTTCCCAGGATCCCGATGCGCATCGTCGCTGCCTCCCAAACAGTGGTTCGTCGGGTAGGCACGGTAAGTGAGGCGTTACGCACCGATCGGTGTGTGACAACCCAGCATGATGGGGGGCGAGATGACTGATCACGACGCCCACGGCCACGATTTCGTCGCCGACTGCCGTCTGCGCGCGGCCACCGATCTCTTCACCCACACCTGGGATCCCGTAGTCCTGGCGGCTCTTCGCGCGGGACCGCGCCGACGCCGCGAGCTGCGCACCGCAATCGGCGGCATCAGCGACAAGGTGCTTACCGACTCCCTGCACCGTCTGCTCGCCGCCGGACTGGTCGAACGCCACGCACACGCCGAGGCCCCGCCTCGCGTCGAGTACGCCCTGACCAGCTTGGGGCAGAGCCTGGTCGAGGGCCCGATGACCGTGCTCGGCCGCTGGGCGACCGAGCACGGTGACGAGCTGCTTGAAGCCCAGGAGAGCAGTACCTCAAAAGGTCTGTGAGCGCGGCTTGACGTGGATCAAGCCGTCTTCCTGTGGATGATGTACCGCTGCGGCTGGGCCACGAAGGAGGGCCAGGAGACCGTCCTGGCCGTCGAGATCACGCGTGAGGGCTTCGAGTGGGCGCTGCGCCACGCCTGCCTCTCGCATTACGTGCCGGAGCTGCACGCCGATCAGGCCGACTGGAAGCAGCAGTTGAGGCAGTCGTCCGCCCGGGTCCAGTGGGACCCGGAACGCGACCTGCACCTGAACCCCCTGCCCCACCGATCCCTCCAACTGGGCCTCGCGGGCGAGGCGACGATCCGGTACGCCGACGAGTGGATCGTCGGCATCGAGAACGTCACGCCGTTGGCGAAGGAGGTGCACGCGCTGGTGCGTGCGGGGCAACTGGCCCAGGCGGCAGAGCTGTTGCCGGAGGAGCGGCCGTACCCGGTGGCGGAGGATGCGGTGGCTCACCTGCGGCGATAGCTCCGCCGGACAATCACCGGGTGGGCATCGTGCTCCGCGAGGGGGCTGAGCAGCTACCGGCCCAGGCTGCGCTACTCCGATGCAGGGGCTGTCTCGTGGCGCACCCGCGCAGGGCCTTGCGTCGGGCCGGCGGCCGCCGTTCGGATCACCCGAGGCGGCCCTTCAGGTGATTGCCGGACGACTCATGAGCCTGACAGCCGCCGCGGGGGTACGACGTCTCACCGGAGGACGAACCCAGAACGCCGTGAGGAGCTTGGGAATGTACGCAGCAGTCCGGCGGTACGAAGGAGTGACCGATTCGGCCGAGGCGGCACGTCTCGTGAACGAGGGGTTCGTGCCGCTCATGCGCCAAGTCCCCGGCTTCGTGGCCTACTACTGGATCGACGCCGGGGCCGGAGTGATGGTCTCGACCAGCGTTTTCCAGGACCGGGCCGGTGCCGAAGAATCGATCTCGAGGGCTGCGGACTTCGTGCGGGACAACCTCGCGTCACTGCTTCCCAACCCTCCCGAGGTCACGGCCGGCCAGGTGGTGGCTTCCGCATGACTGCCTTCGGACCAGCCACGTGAGACGGCCTCCAAGGCCGTACCGGCCTCCCGTGTGCCCACATGGTCGCCCCGTGGGCAGCTGGGCTCTGGAGGTCGTCGCCCCTGCCGGGTCGTACGCCGCCGCGACCTGGCGTGGAAAGCCCTCGGGCACGCGGTCGAGGCGTAGAGCGCGGCGGAGAAGTACTCCACCACGGAATCGGGGTCCCGGCGCCGCACGCCGTCGGTGATCGCGGTGACGCCGGCGTTGTGCCGCCGGACCTCAGCGAGCTGCCCGTCGGCCCACTGCCGGTACTCCCTTTCGTACGCGGCGAGTTCGCGCTGCCGCTGAGCCTCCGCGGCCTGGGCGGCCTGCCGGTCCCGCTCGAAGCGGGCTTGCGCCTCGGCCTGCGCCTGCGCCCGACGGCTCGCGGTCCAACCGCCCTGCGCCTGATAGTGATGCGACTCCGGCATGGGCATGGGGTATGCCAACGGCCCCGGAGCGAACGGCTGCACCTCCTCGGACCGCAGGAGAGACGAAGCCCTGAAGGGCGAGGCCCGGCAACCGGCGGCGAGAAGGCCTTGCAGAGACGCGACTTGCGCGTCCAGTTCCGCCGTACGACGCAGCGCCTCCGCCTGCCGGTAGTCACGGTGGCTCTGGGCGGCTCGCCGCTGGTAGGCCCGCGCCTGTTGCTCCTGCTGTCTCCGTCGCCTGGCTTCGGCTTCCAGTTGGCGCTGCTGCTGCCGCTGCATTTCAGCCCAGACGCCGACATAACCAGGAGAACGACGACTCATGTGCTGCTGGCCCTCCCCAAGGCGGATTTCGGTTGACCCCGCAACCAAGTGTGACAAGACGACTCTAGCCAGCAATCGCCGTTCCGCATATCCGTCAGCGAGGGATGCCCGCGTCGTCCAGGCAGCGGTGCATGACCTCCGCGGGAAGGCCGGGGTTGGCGAGGGCGTGCAGGCGGGTCTCCGGGTCCTCGCAGCTTCGGAGGAGGAGATCGACCGGCAGCGCGGGATGCGCGGCGGCCATGGCGCGTACGCGTTCGTCGGGGTCGCTGAGCAGACGGACCACCACGGCGACGGGCGCTTCGGCGTCCCGTCCCACCAGCCGTCGCTTCTCGGGGTCAGGGTCGTCGGCGAAGCGCTGTCCGTTGCCCGCGCTCGGGAAGTTCGGGTGGCGCAGCAGATCGCCCTTGGTGATGACCTCGCAGTCCAGATAGGTCTGCAACACCACCTCGCCGTCGACCGTCGGCTGGTTCTCGCACAGCAGCAGTCGTACGGCGTAGTCGTCGTCCTTCGAGAGCAGGTCGACGGCGTCGGCGGGCAGGTGCCGGCTGAAGGCGGCGCTGCGCCGCAGCAGCGTGTTGGCCGACCTGGCGCATCGGCGCAGGACGTCGGGATCGGCGCAGAGACGAACCCATTCGACGGGATGGAGCCGGTCGGACGGCCCGATGGCGACGTCGACGGCGGTGCGTTCGGCCTCCGTCAGCTCGGGTCGTACCGACACCGCCAGCCGGACGCCGTGCGCCTCGTCGTCCGCCAACTTCCGCACGATGTCGATGGGAACCTGGAGATTGGCCGCCAGCTCCCGCCGCTCCTCCTCATCGGGGCTCACCGCGAGCCGTTCGGCGGTCGCGACGCGCATGGCGCCGTGACGGATCACGTCCTGCCTGGTGAACGGGCTGGTCTCCGCGTCGAGAAGAAGATCCGTGAGACGTGCGTCCTCACGGCAGGCGTGCATCATGGCCGCCCTGCGGACGTCGTCGTCCGCGTCGTCCAGCAGACGCTTCCGGGTGTCCTCCGGCAGCAGGTCCCATTGCCGGCAGGCCGCCTCCCGGAGGGCCGCGTCGCGGTGGCCGGCGAGCTCGGCGACCAGGCCGGGAGCGGTGTGGCGGCTGAAGGCCGCGCTGCGGCGGACCGGCAGGACCGGGTCGGCGAGCAGGCGCCGCTGAGTGGACAAGGGCAGTGGCCGCACGGGAAGGCGGAACCAGTCCGGCCCGGCGGCCAGGGCGTGGCGGACGCGGTGATCGGGGTCGTCCACCAGCTGGGCCCGTTGCTCTGCCGTCACCTCGGGGTTGTCGGCGAACGCCGACCGCAGCCTGCGGTCGGGATGCGCGACGACGGCGTCGACCACCTCGTCCGGCAGGGCACGCCAAGCGATCCAGTTCCAGGCCGCGGCGGCTTCCTCGCACAGCAGCCTGGTCAACACCCCGACCGGCGCCGCGGGATTGCGCGCGATCGCGACAAGGGTCTCGCGGTGGTCGAAGTCCTCGCACATGGTGCCCCTCCCCGGCCGCACGGGCGTCAAGTCCACCGGCCGGGCGCGGGAGCCGTCCAGCCGTACAGCAGGCTTCCCCGTGACACAGGCGATCGGCAGGGGCCTTGCGCCGCCTCACGCCGCCTTGACCACGGCGCCCCGCACGGCCGCCGCCCACTCCACCACCAGCAGCTCGTACTCCGCCCGTTCCTGGGGCGACAGGGAGCCGCCCGCGCGCAGCCACAACGCGCGGATCTGCTCGTTCACCTCGGCGGCAGAGCGCACGGAACCAGGGGCCAGAGAACTGGGGGACATGGCCGACAGCCTAGGCGCAAGCACTGACACTGCGCTACCGCGTGGCTACGCAGAACGTATGGGGTTGGTCACGAGCGTTCCGTCCGCGCGCCCTCGGCCGACCCGGCCGGTGAGGAACGCGCGTACGTCCCCGCGGAAGCCCCGGCCGACGCGACAGGCCTCCGCCGCGTCCGGGGCGGACACGGGGAGGCCTGCGTGGATCGCGCTCAGGTCGAGCGGCGCCGGCGGTCGGGGCCCTACCGGGTCAGCCCGCCGACTCCGCCGCGTGCGGGCTCAGCGCCCCCGTCGCGACCAGGGCGATGATCACGATGCCCAGGACCACGCGGTAATAGACGAACGGCATGAAGGACTTGGTGCTGATGAACTTCATGAACCATGCGATGACGGCATAACCGGTCACGAACGCGATCACCGTCGCGAACGCCGTCGGGCCCCACGACACGTGGCCGCCCTCCATCGCGTCCTTCAGCTCGAACACGCCCGAGGCCAGCACCGCCGGGATGGCGAGCAGGAACGAGTAGCGGGCCGCCGACTCGCGTTTGTAGCCCATGAACAGGCCGCCGCTGATCGTGGCGCCGGAGCGGGACACGCCGGGGATGAGCGCACAGGCCTGGCAGAGGCCGTAGATCAGGCCGTCCTTCACGGTCAGGTCCTCAAGACCCTTGCGCTGCTTCGGGGCGCGGTGGCGGCCGCCGTTCTCGTCCCGGGCCGCGAGACGGTCCGCGATGCCGATGACGATGCCGATGACGATGAGCATCGTCGCGGTCACCCGCAGATCGCGGAACGGGCCCTCGATCTGTTCCTTGAGGGTGACGCCGAGCACACCGATGGGGATCGAGCCGACGATGACCAGCCAGCCCATCTGGGCGTCGTGGTCCTTGCGCATCGTCTTGTCGAAGAGCGACCGCGTCCACGCCGAGATGATCCGCCCGATGTCCTTGCGGAAGTAGATCAGCACCGCGGCCTCGGTGCCGATCTGGGTGATCGCCGTGAAGGCGGCGCCGGGGTCCTCCCAGCCCGAGAAGGCCGCGGTCAGCCGCAGGTGCGCGCTGGAGGAGACGGGGAGGAACTCGGTCAGCCCCTGGACGAGTCCGAGGACGAGGGATTCAAACCAAGACATGAGGTTACGGAGTCCAAGTGCCGATCGGGAAGGGCGACGGACACGGCGGGCCGCCGCGCGCGTGGTGATCAAGGGATGTGCCGTAGGCAGCGTAGCGCCCTCGGGTGACAGTCCGGGCACAGGGGTTTCGAAGGCGGGGCCGCAGGGGAGAGGCGCGCCGCATCCGGGCAGGTCGGATGTGTTGACCGGCCAGGGGGCCGCCGCTTACTTTGCTGGCGGAGTGAAAGCGCTTGCTGTGACGCCAGGCGGCGAGGTCCGGTGCTCCGCTCGGTTGTTTCGGTTGTCCGGTTGTCCGTCGGAGGAGTGCTGATCCCGCCCATGTCCCCATCCGCTCCGCCCGCCGGCCGCCGCATCCGCGCCGCCGTCATCGGCACCGGCGCCATCGCCCGCGGCTCCCACCTCCCCGCGCTCGCCCAGCTCGCCGCGGAGGGGGAGACCGAGGTGGTCGCGGCCGTTGACATCGATGCCACCGCCGTCGAGGCCTTCTGCGCGGACGGCGGGATCCCGCACGCCTACACCGATCTGGAGCGGATGCTCGCCGAGCAGCGCCCCGACCTGGTGACCATCTGCACCCCGCCGACCCTGCACCGCGAGCAGAGCGTGGCCGCGCTGCGCGCCGGGGCCTGGGTGTGGTGCGAGAAGCCGCCGGTGCCGACCCTCGCCGACTACGACGCCGTCGCCGCCGAGGAAGGGGAGAAGAACGGTCCGTACGCCTCGATCGTCTTCCAGCACCGCTTCGGCTCCGGCTCCCGGCACGTACGGCGGCTGCTCGCCGGGCAGGCGCTCGGACGGCCGCTCGTGGCGCACTGCCAGACCACCTGGTACCGCGACACCGCCTACTACGCCGTGCCCTGGCGCGGACGCTGGCGGACCGAGGGCGGCGGCCCCGCCATGGGCCACGGCATCCACCAGATGGACCTGCTGCTCGACCTGCTCGGCCCGTGGAGCGAGGTGCGGGCCATGGCCGGCCGGCTCGTCCACGACGTCGAGACCGAGGACGTCTCCACCGCCCTGGTCCGCTTCGAGAACGGGGCGATGGCGACGATCGTGAACAGCGTCCTCAGCCCCGACGAGGTCAGCCGCATCCGCATCGACTGCGAACAGGCCACCGTCGAGCTCACCCACCTCTACGGCCACTCCAACGCCGACTGGCGCATCACCCCGGCCCGCGACGTCCCCGCCGAACGGGCCGCCGCCTGGCAGGACTTCGGCGCCGACGTGCCCAGCTCGCACCTCGCGCAGCTGCGTGAGCTGATCGCCTCCATGCGCGCGGGGGAGCGGCCCCGCAGCAGCGGCGACGACGGGCGCACCAGCCTGGAGCTGATCAGCGCGCTGTACAAGGCGGCGTTCACGGACACCACGGTGCGGCGGGGCGAGATCGGCCCCGGCGACCCCTTCTACACGGCCCTGCACGGGGGCGCGCCCGGCTGGGCCCCCGCCACCGCCCCCGCCGCCCCCGCTCTCGGCTCGGCCTCCGCTCCCACCCCTGCCCCCGCCCCCGCTCGCGTCGAGGAGGCCTCCGCATGACCGGCCTCCGTCTCGTCCACGCGCACGGCGACCGCATCACGGTGACCGACCCCGTCACCGGCGTCGAGCTGCTCGCCTACGTGTACCGGCCGGAGGCCGCCTGGGAGGCGCCGAAGCCGTACATGCACCCCATGCGCACCCTCGCGGGCGACGTCGTCACCGACTACCGGCCCAACGACCACCGTTGGCACAAGGGCCTGTCGCTGACCGCCTCCCACCTCTCGGGCGCCAATCTGTGGGGCGGCAACTCCTACGTCCATGGCGAGGGGTATCTCGAACTCCCCGAACGGGTCGGCTCCATGGCGCACGTCGCCTTCGACGAGGTCACGGCCGACGGCGACCGGGCGGTCATCGCCGAGCGTCTCACCTGGCATCCGCACAGCGGGGAGCTGTGGGCCGAGGAAAGCCGCCGGATCGAAGTCCACGACGTGGACCGGGCGTTCGGCTCCTGGGCGCTGACCTGGACGACCGCCGTCACCAACCGCCGTGACGAGCCGCTGCGGTTCGGCAGCCCGACCACCGCCGGGCGTGAACTCGCCGGGTACACGGGGCTGTTCTGGCGCGGGCCGCGCGCTTTCCGGGACGGCCGAGTCATCGGGCCCGAGGGCGAGGGGCCCGGACTGATGGCCTCGCAGAGCCCCTGGCTCGCCCTGTCCGGCGAGCACGACGGCGCCGACGGCCACGCCACCGTCGTCTTCGCCCACGCCCCCGAGAACGACCACGCCGGCGAGCAAGGCGCCCACCCCGCCCACTGGTTCGTGCGCAACGAGCCCTTCGCCGGCATCGCCCCGTCCTGGTCCTTCTTCGACGAGCTGGAGCTGGCCCCCGGCGACACCCTCACCCGCCGCTACCGCGTGGTCGTGGCCGACGGGGCGTGGGAGCGGGAGGAGATCGCCAAGTACCTTCAGGCACACCCGTGGTGAGCGCGTACGGCGGTCTGCCCGGCGGGGTCGCCGTCTCGCGCCTGTGCGTCTACGACTGGCCCGCCGCCGACGGCCTGCACGGCGGCACCCCGCACCTGCATCTGGCCTGCTCCGAGGGGTACGTCGTCACCGGCGGGCGCGGGGCCGTGCAGACGCTCACCGCCTCCGGGTACGAGGTGACGCCCCTCGCGCCCGGCACGGTCGCCTGGTTCACGCCGGGCACCGTCCATCGGCTCGTCAACGAGGACGATCTGCGCATCACCGTCCTCATGCAGAACAGCGGACTGCCCGAGGCGGGCGACGCCGTCCTCACCCTGCCCCCGGAGTACCTGGCCGACCCGCAGGTCTACGCCGCCGCCACCACGATCCCGGCCGACGCCCCCGAGGAGGAGCGGGCGCGCATCGCCCGCGCCCGGCGCGACCTGGCCCTGGAGGGCTACCGCGCCCTGCGCGAGGCGGACGGCCCCGAGGCCCTGGCCGCCTTCCACCGGGCCGCCGCCGCCCTCGTACGGCCCCGGCTCGCCGAGTGGCGCGAGCGGTGGCGGCGCGGCGCGGCAGCCGCGGCGGCGGCGACGGGGGAGCAGCTCGACCGGCTGGCGCGGGGCGACGTCTCCCACCTCGCCGACGCACTCGTACACGCCGAACAGCCCTCGGAACTGGGCAAGTTCGGAATGTGCGGCCGACTGGACGTATACACACAACCAACCTGACGCCCATCGCGCAGGCAGGTGCGCAGGTGCGCAGGTACGCCGGGCCGCCATCGGCCCGTCGCCGCCCCGCTGCCGATCCGCTTTCGGGCCGCCGTCGGGTCGCCACCGGTCCGCCGTCGGGTCGCCACCGGCCCACCATCGCCGTCGCGCCGCCGTCGGCCCGCCTCGGTATCGCCGTCAGGCTGCCGCCGAACCGCCGTCGGGTCGCCACCGGTCCGCCGTGGGTCCGTCACCGGCCCGCTGTCGCGCCGCTGCCGATCCGTCTTCGGTCCGCCGTCAGGCTGGCACCGGTCCGCCGTCGGGTCGCCACCAGGCCGCCACCGGCCCACCATCGCCGTCGCGCCGCCGTCGGCCCGCCTCGGTATCGCCGTCAGGCTGCCGCCGAACCGCCGTCGGGTCGCCACCGGTCCGCCGTGGGTCCGTCACCGGCCCGCTGTCGCGCCGCTGCCGATCCGTCTTCGGGTCGCCGTCAGGCCGGCACCGGGCCGCCCCCGGCCTGCCCCCGGTCCGCCGCTGAGTCGCCACCGGTCCGCCATCGGGCCGCCGTCGCCCCGCCATCCGCCCGCCTCGGTATCGCCCTCAGGCTGCCGCTGGGCCCCTCACCGACCAGCCGGGGGTCTGGGGGTGGGGTGTCAGGTGTTCGTGGTGGAGCTTGCCGCCGCAGGCTGCGCAGACGACCAGCGGGGTCAACTCGTGGCCGCAGACGTGCTCGACGATCATGGGGCGGTCGCCGTCCTCGCGCAGATGGCGGTCGCCCCACGCCATGAGCGTCATCAGCACCGGCTCCAGTTCGAGACCGGCCGGCGTGGGCCGGTACTCGAAGCGCTGCGGGCGTTCGCTGTAGGCGCGCTTGGTGAGGATGCCCGCGTCCAGGAGGCGGCGCAGCCGGGTGGCCAGGATGTCGCGCGGGGCCCCGATGTTGCGCACCAGCTGGTCGAAGCGGCCGTTGCCGAGGCAGACCTCCCGCAGGACGAGCAGGGAGTACTTCTCACCGACGAGCGCCAGGGCGTCGGCGATGGAGCAGGGACGCGGGTCTTTCGTCGAGGCGGCCATGCGGAAAGTCTAGGGGAGGGTTGGATTGTCCAACCCTCCGTCACTTGGCGCGCAAATGGTGCCGCTTGCGCCAGGCCAGCGCCGCGCCCGCCAGCGCCGGCAGGGCGATGCAGGCCATCGAGATCAGGAACAGCGGCGAGGTCGGCGACGAGGCGCTGGACCCGGCGACGACGTACGCGGCCGTGTTCGGGACCGAGCCGAGCGCGGTCGCGATCAGGAACGGCAGCCAGCCCATCCGGGAGACGGCGGCGCAGTAGTTCGCCGCCCAGAACGGCACGCCCGGGAACAGCCGGGTCGCCAGCATCGAGCGCAGCCCGTGCCGGCTCAGCTGGTCGTCCGCGGCCTGGAGGAGCCTGCCCCGCAGCAGCGGCCGCAGCGCGTCCTGCCCGAGGAACCGGCCCAGCCCGAAGGCGAGCCCCGCGCCCAGCACCGTGCCGGCCAGGGCCGCGCCGATGCCCAGCTGCGAGCCGAACAGCGCGCCGCCGGCCAGGTTCAGCAGCGGCCTCGGCACGAACGCCACCGTGCACAGCCCGTAGGCGACCGTGAACACCAGGGCCGCCGTGACACCGCCCAGCTGGGGCGGCCAGCCGTCCGCGAGCAGCTTCTGCGGCTCGAACAGCAGCACGCTCGTCGCGGCCGCCGCGAGCAGCGCGATCAGCAGCGCGAACCGGGCCCACGGGGAGCGCAGCATTCTGGAGCAGCGCGCGAACGGGCCGACGGGCCCGGGCTCCGGCTCGGGAGCCGGGGCGGACGCGGCGAGCAGAGGGACGGACAGGGGCACGGGAACGACGAGCTCCGTGGCGGCGGCCCGGGGAGTGGCCGTGGCGGTGCCCCCAGAGCGGGTGGTGGCATCGAGCACTTGACCCCCTAGAAAACACTGACTCTCATGCATCATAGGCATGCCCGGAAGGAGAACTCGTGTTCCCTGCGCCACAACGGCCCTGCCTCTACACCCGACTGTCCTACGCACCCGACGGTTCCCTGGAGAAGGTCGAGCGCCAGGAGGAGGACGGCCGCGCCGCCGGCGCCAGGCTGAACTGGCCCGAGTTCTGCTGTGTCTACGTCGACAACAGCCGGTCGGCGTGGCAGCGCAACCGGAAGCGGCCCGACTGGGACCGCATGCTCCTCACCCTAGACCGTGACAGCGGGCGGCTCATCCCCAGCGACCCCAAGGCTAACCACCACCACGACGCGATCATGACCTACCACGGCGACCGCCTCATCCGGCAGCCGTACGACCTCGAGGTCCTGCTCAACATCGCCGACACCCGGCACATCCCGCTGGCGTCCGTCAGCGGCGTGCGTGACCTGTCCAACCCCGACGACAGGTTCGTGCTGCGCATCGAAGCCGCCCAGGCCTGCCGCGAGGTGGACAACCTCTCCAGACGCCGCAAGCGCGGCTACAAGGCTCAGGTCATCAAGAAGGGCAAGAGCCAGCAGGGCGGCATCCGGCCGTTCGGTTTCGGCGTCCCGAACGGCAAGACGCGCACCAAGGTGGACCAGGACACAGGGGAGGAGTACGAAGTCCCGGTCGTCGACTTCGACAAGCCGGTGCCGCAGGAGACCAAGCACCTCGCCGAGGTGGCCAAACGGATGCTGGCTGGCCTCGGCGTCAACGGCGCGATCGACTACATGAACTCGGTGTCGACGACCACCCGCGGCGGCCCCTGGTCCTCGCGCGTCCTGTGGAATGTGCTCACCGCCCCCCGCATCGCCGGACTCATCGAGTACGAGGGCGCGCTGCACAAGGCCAGCTGGGAGCCCGTCATCACCAACGAACAGCGGGAGGCGTTGATCGCGATCCGCAACCAGCGGCGCGTCGAACAGCCCCACCAGGGCCCGGCGCGCAAGTACCTGCTGGGCGGGGTGCTGCTCTGCGGGCGCTGCCAGTCGATGCGCTGGCGCACGAAGCCCGTCCGCGAGAAGCGCGTCTACGACTGCTTCGAGTGCCATCTGTCGCGCAATCAGGAACACCTGGACGCCTACGTCACCGGCAGGACGTTGCGCCTGCTCAGCTCCAGGCGGTTGCAGCAGGAGCTCTTCGCGGCCGCCACCGAGGGCGGTCCCGAGATCGCCGCTAAGATCACCGAGCTGGAGACGCGCAAGGCGCAGACGCGGGCACAACTCGAATCCCTGGCCGACCACCCGGGTGTCGACCCTGCGCTGTCGTTGCTGGCACTGGCCAGCTTCGACACGAAGATCACCGAGTTGCGTAACCAGCTGAGGATGACGTCCCGGCAGCGCCTGCTGACGCGCATGCTGGGGATCAGCCCGGCCGCCTGGGAGGCGGAGCCGGTCTCCGTGCGGCACGACGTGATAGCGGGCCTGTACAGGATCGAGGTGCTGACGGAGGGCCGGCGCGGCCCCGGGTTCTCGCCGGACAGCGTGGTGCTGCACAGGGAGTCGCTCAGGGCCGCGCCGGAAGGGTCAGGCCCCGAGGCAGACGCCCAACTCCAGCAGGGTGCTGGCGTCGACGCATAGCAGGACCGGTGTGGCCGGTAAGGCAGACGGCGATGGCGCCGGGGCGGGCGGTGAACTGTCCGGCGGTGGCGGCTGTGCCGATGTGGGGGGCGGGCTCGCGCCGCCGGGCGGGGCGTCAGACGGTGGGCCGCTCCCCGACGTTGGCGGGCCGGGTTGCTGAACCCACGCCGTCGTCCACGGTGCTTCCTCACTTCCCTCCCGGCCGCCTTCGTTCTGCGCCGGGGGCGAGCCCTTGGCCGACGGCCGGGCCGGGGGAGCGGTGCCGCTGGAGGGCAGCGGCCGCTCGCTCGGTAGCGGCGAGACGGTTTCGGCCGGGGGCGAGCCAGGCGGCTCGGGGGCCGGCGGGGTGAGGTCGGTGGTCGTCGCCAGGTAGAGGGCCGCGGCCGCAACCGCCGCAGTTGCGGCGGTCCCGCTGGCTACGAGGGCTGGGCGGCGTCTGTGCCAACGGCTCGCCAGCCAGACCGCACCGGCGGACATGCCGCCGATGTACAGGCTCAGGTGTCGCTTGCGGCGGACCGGCGTGGGTAGCGCGGTCCCTGTCGGTGCGGATCCGGTGCGGATCCCGATTGCGTGCAGAATCGTTTCGCTGTCGCGCTCGACGCGTAGCTGTGTGAGCTGCCAGCTGAGTCGCCTCAGCCGCCGGAAGAGCAGATACACGATCAGAGCGGTTGCGCCGAGTGCGCCCGCGAGAATGATTGCGATCATTCCCATCCCCTACGAGCAGCACACGGGTGATTACTTTGTGCGTATAGGGATTGAGGATGCGTCAAAAATTGACTAGGTCACATGCATATATGCGGATCGTGATCTGGTCGTGACATAGCTCTGGTCAACGCCTCACGAAGCGCTACGACCTGCGGTTCCGTGCCGGGGCGGGCTGCCGTTGTCGCCGTCGTCCCCGTCGTCCGCTGCCGCTTCGATCTTCGCGGCGAGGGTGCGTAGGAGGAGCGCCTTCTCTCGGTCGCTGCGGGGCTGGTTGTCGAGCGTGTTGAGGATGACCTGCTGCTGCCACTCGTCGAGCTCGGCAAGCGGGGCCGCCTCGGGCGGTGCCGGCGTCGGCGCCTTCGCGCGCTCCATCTCGCGCAGGATCTCGACGGCCTTCGTGCGGCCGGTCTCGGCGAGGCGGTCTGAGGTGATGCCCAGCGTCCAGCACATGTGAGCGAGGGTCGCGTCAGGGGCGATCACCTCGGTGTCGCTGTCTCGGCGGTAGCCCTTTTCGATCTGGCGCCACCTGCTGCCGCTGAACTTGATCTCCATACGTGCCGCCGCGGTCTCGGGGCTGAGTCCCGAGGCCTCCCGTACGAGGCGGATGAGCGTCGCCTCCGGCGGTGGGGGTGTCGCCGGTGCTCCCATGGCCGTGCTCCCCTGCCCTCTCCGTGTTGGACTTTCTTGGACTGTACCGAACTTAGGGTCGCCTCTGCCTAGGGCTCCACACACAACCTCCACACTCGGACGATCGCAGTACGCGGCCGAAACTGAATGTCAAAGAAAGTGCAACCTACTGGCCGGTAGTGGCTTGTACTGTCCGACTCAGTCACATACAGTCCGATACATGAGAACCCCGATAGACCCCCAGCGGCTCATGCGGCGCAGGGTGGAAGCGGGCCTGAGCCAGACCGCCCTTGCCCGCAAGGTCGGCGTCTCCAAGCAGCTCGTCAACGCGGTCTCCCTCGGCAAGGCGAACTTCAGCCCGGAGACGCTGGCCAAGGTCGCAGAGGTGCTGGGCTGCCAGATCTCCGACCTGCTCCCCGAGGACGACGCCGAGTTCCACGCCCAGGCCCAGACGCGAAGGCCGGCCTCCTGATGGCCGGGCGGATATGCCGCACCGCCGAAGAGGCCTTCCAGGCCGGCTGGGACGAGACGTGCGAGCACAACACCGACCCGGGCGAGTGCCCCGTGTGCGGGCTGACCGACACGGAGATCGCGCGCCTCGTCGTCCTGCTCGGCCACCTGGCGCTGCCCGCCCCGGCGCAGCGAGCAGCGGCCTGATGCGCGCCGCCGTCGGCGTCGTCTGCCGCTGGCTCTGCGGGACGTGCAACCACCGCAACCCCGTGTGGCGGTTCGAGTGCCGCCGCTGCCGGGCCCCCAGACCTCCCGGCACCTGAACGCGAAGAGGGCCCGCCGTGCACCCGGCGGACCCTCGGCCCACCGTCCCCCTGAGAGGAAGAAGAGGTGGACCCGATGCACACCAGCATCGCATACACCGACCTCGCACCCACGCGGCCGGCCTTCGTGCCCCCGCTCGACATCGCCCGCGCCCAGGCCCGCCACGTCCTCGACGAGGCCAACGCCCTGGACCTGGACGTCGTCGACTCCTTCGTCATCGCCCGCGAGTTCGGCGGCCTGTGTGAGGTCCTGCGCCAGGTCCTCGCCGCGCTCGACGCCGAGGACGGCCGCCATGCCTGAGCCCCTCACCGACGACGAGCTGGTCGAGACGCAGCGCATGATCCTCCGCCTGCCGAAAGGCCCGTGGAAGGTCGAGCCGTCCGACCATGGCCTGCCCGACCAGGTCGGCCCCATCGCTTTCCTGGAGACCTGGGCGGACAACGAGCGGATCCCCGTCGTGGAGTTCATCGCCTACGCCCGCGACGCGCTGCCCCGCTACCTCGGCGAAGTCTGCCGCCAGCGCGACCACATCCGCCGCCTGGAGCGCCGCATCCGCCAGCTGGAGTCCGGCCAGGGCGGTGAGCGCCGTGGCTGACGACCGCACCTTCCCCTGGGCGGCCGCCCTCGACGCCGACCAGCTGTCCGCGTTCATCGACGACCTGTGGGGCGCCGCCTCCGGCGACGACGACCTGGTCACCCTCGACGCGATCGAGAAGACCATCGCCGCCCACCGGCCCGACCCGGTGCACTGCCCGCTCACCAAACGGGAGCGGGCCGTCCTGACCGAGCTGGCCAGCGGCGAGACGCACCGCACCGCCGCCCGCAACCTCGACCTCTCGCCGAGCGTCGTGCACAACATCACCGCCGAACTCTTCACCAAGCTCGGCGTCCACAACATCGCGCACGCCGCCGCCGTCGCCGTACACCACGGCTGGCTGCCCGAGCTGCGCGTCCCCGAGCAAGTCCCGCCGCCCCCCGCGTTCAGCACCAGCGGATGGATCCGGGTGTACCGCGAGGCCGCAGACGAACTGCGCGCCGCCCCCGGTGACACCCAGGACATCGGCCCCTACACCTCCTACAGCGGGGCCTCCAACGCGGTCTGGCGCATCCGCAAGGGACTGCTCAAACCGTTCCAGCCGGCCGGTGCGTTCGAGGCCCTGGCCGCGCGCCAGGAGCGAGGCCACTGGTTCGTCACCGCCCGCTACGTCGGCGAGCCCACCCCAACCACCGAGGCAGGGACGCCGTCATGAGGTACGCGACCATCACCGCCGACGGTGAACTCTCCCACCACGACGGCCCGCTGGACTGGGCCGCGCTCATCGGGCCCGAGAGCAAGGCGCGCGTCAACCTGCCCGGCCTCGCCGTGGCCGGCTGGGTCAACGACGTCGGCCTCATCTACCCGAAGCGCTACCCGCGCAACGTGGTCGGCTCGTGCGTGCTCGCCGCCCTCGGCGCTCCCATCCAGCCGTACGCCGGGCGCGTCGTCGTCACCGGCTGGAACCCGGACAACACCTGGCGCGGCCTGCTGGAGATCGAGTCTCTGCCGGAGCCCGTCACCACGCTGGACACGGTCCACGGCGACGTCCTCAAGGCGCTCGCCGGACAGACCCCCCGTCAGATGTCCCCGAGCTGGGCTGAGCAGATACGCGAGATCGCGGACCACGTCCGCACCGCGCCCACCCCCGGCATCACCGTTCGGACGGTGAAGCTGCCATGACCACCCGCCGCCCGTTCACGTCATCCGCCGCCGCCATGGGCACGCAGGCTGCCGCGGAAGCGAAGGCAGGAGAGGGGCCCGTCCGTACCGCCCCGGTGACCCTGCCTGCGGGCGGCGGGACCCCCACGTCCCGTACGTCGTTCACGTCGCCCGCCACCGAGGACAGGACCGGTGCCGCGGGAGCGAAGACGGGCGAGCAGCGTCGCGCTACTCACGCTCCGCTGACCCCGCCTGCGCCGTACGGGAACCCGGCCGGTTCGGAGGCCCACGTCACAGCCTCCGGCCCGGCCGCCCCCACCGCCCGCCTGCTGCCGCCCGTCAGCAACCCCGAAGACCAGGAGATCACTGTGGAGCCCAACCTCCCGCGCGCCGACGGCGGGGCCGGCGAGTTCGTGGACCGGAACGAGGCCGAAGAGGCCGCGGTGCGTGACCTCACGGCGCGCGGCTACCGGGCCGTGACCAGCGAGCAGTGGAGCCGGCAGGGAGCACTGGATGTCCTGCGGGAGCAGATGCGGCGGAACGCGGGGGACCCGCGCCTGGAGATCATCGAACGCTACGCCGCCGCTCTCGCGGACCGGCTCACCGAATTCACAGACGTCTCGCAGCAGGACCTCGCCACGGTGCTGCTGGCGGCCGGCGCCTCAGTCGGATCCCTCGCGATCATGCAGCGTCCGCCCGGACCGATGCTGGCGGAGATCCTCCAAGCAGCCGCCGACGTGCTGGACCGGCGGGCGAACGGCGGTGAGCCGTCGTGAAGACGAGGAGATCGTTCACCCCCCATCCGGACAAGCTGACCGTTGGCCTCTGCCCGAACTGCGGCAAGGCCACCTACCGCACCCGGCGGGAAGCCAAGCGCGCGGCGCGCGGCATGTTCCCGGGCACCCATCACCGGCCCTTCCAGTGCGGCCAGCGGTGGCACATCCAGCTGCTGCGGGGTGAGTCCCGATGACCGCGCCCGCTCTGAAGCTGACCGTGTACGGAACGCCGGGCCCGCAGGGCTCGAAGAACCGCAACGCGGCCGGGGCGCTGTACGAGTCGTCGGCGAAGGTGAAGCCGTGGCGCGAGGCCGTGAAGACGGCCGCGCTGGACGCCCTCCACCACGACGACGCCTGGACGGCGCTGGCGGACGCGGTGTGGCTGGATGTGCAGTTCAGTCTGCGCAGGCCCAAGCACCACTACGGCACGGGCAAGAACGCCGGCCTGCTGAAGCCGGGCGCGCCGCCGTACCCGACCGGCAAGCCCGACCTGGACAAGCTCGTCCGCTCCACCCAGGACGCGCTGAAGGACGCCGGGGTCCTCGCCGACGACAGCGTCGTCGCCAGCCTCACCACCTCCAAGGTCTTCGTGCTCTGGGGCGATGCCCTGCGCACGCCCGGTGCCGTCATCAAGGTCTGGCGCCTGACCGACTTCCTGAAGGAGCCCACCCCGTGACCCAGCTCAAGTTCGACGCGAAGGTGTCGGCCAGCGCGCAGGAGGCGTTGGAGCCGCACATCCGGCCGGTGTACTCCGTGCCTGCCTCCCGGCGTCTGTTCATCGGCGAGTTCGCCGCGATCGAACGCACCGAGCCCGCGCCGGGCACGGAGAAGGAAGCGTCGGTCCGGGTCCGCATCGTCTCCCTGGAGCTGCCCAACGAGGCGCAGGAGGGCTACGTGCGGGAGGCGCTCAGGTTCCTGCACCTCCAGCGCACCGCGCGCGGAACCCTCGACGACGACGGCCAGCTGGAACTGGACGAGTCCACGCTGCGCCTGACCGGTGGTCAGCTCGCCTACCTGGAGACGGCGCGCCTGCGGGCCGCGATAGGCCACTGGGCGCAGTACGCGCGCCGTGTCCTGCACACCTCCGGCCTCACGGTCTCCGAGGTCCTGCACGAGATGAAGACCGTCGCGGACGGCCTGGCGGCCGGCCTCGACGGCGCGCGCGGCGACAGCGAGGACTGAGCCGATGCCCACGTTCCTCGCCGGCCTCGCGCTCGGCGGTATCTCCGGCGGCATCACCTACGGGCTCACAGCGGACGACCACCTCGCTGCCCTCGCTGCCGTCATCGCCGCCGTCCTCACCTGGCTCGGCATCGCGACCCTGCTGCTCTTCGACGACTGACCACCCTGGCCCCCGCCACCCGAGAGGAGGTGACCCCCATGCCCCAGCGCGTTCGTGTTCCGCTACGTGTGATCGCCGGCCTGTACAACGACGCCACCGTGTCCGTGTACGTGAAGATCGCGGCGCTGGACCGGAAGCGGACCGGCTGTGAGGCGGGGGTCGCCTACCTTTCCGGGCTGCTCGGGCTGGCGCGCTCCACTGTCGAGCGGGCGCTGACGCAGCTCATGAGGCCGGACCCGGCCGACGACATAGTGGAGCTGACGAGCCAGCAGCGCACGCTCCCCGGAGGGGACGGCGAGACAGCCGTACGCCGGATCCGCGCCACCGACCCGCAGCGTGAGCACGGCGGCTGGGTGCCGACCCGCGCCAGCGAGTCACTCAGTCCGCGACAGCTGCGCTGCTACGCCGCCCTGTCGTACGCGACGGCGACCGGCGTGCAGATCACCCTGAGCGAGCTGGGGCGCGTGCTGCGCCACCGGTCTGGCAAGCACGCCGGCGAGTCCCTTGACCCGCGCTCGGTGCGGCGGATCCTGCGAGGTCTGGAAGACCTGGGATGGATCAGCGTGGACCGGCGGGCGGGATATCGGGGCCGCCACGTCTACACCGTCCACGACGAGCCGGTGCAGGCGGCGCTGACTGCGGACACTGGAGAGGGGTCGGGTGGGGATCTTGGTGAGGGATCGCTATCAGAGGAACACCACCAGACTGACTCACCGGATGATCAACCGCCTACTGCCGTCTTGGGTATCCGCCGTAGGCGAGTGCAGGAGGTAGCGCGCGGGCCTGTGGAAAACCCTCCGCTCCCCGCCGCGCTGCGCCGCCCGTACACCGGGCCGCAGCTGACTCTCGCTCCGCGGATCTGGCGAGTCCTCGAACCGGTGAAGCCTTTGCTGCCCGGCCTGTCGCCGTACGTGGTGCGCGCGCTGGCCCGGGAGATCGGTCGCCAGCTGGACGAGGGCCAGGAGCCCGAACGGCTGCGCCAGCGCCTGGCGTTCCGCCTCGCGTCGACGGAGACGATCCGCGACCCGGGCCGGTGGCTGCTCGGCACGGCCGTCGTACGCCGAGGCTGCGGCCTCACCGCCTGCGAGTCCGGCCGGACCTGGCACACCGGGCAGCCCTGCGCAGGCTGCGCAGACACGCGTGCCGCCGACGTGGCGCTGCGCCGCCTGGCCGCCGAACTCGACGACCGAGAGCGGCAGATGGGCATCACCGCCCCCTACGTGCTGCCGCCAGGGAGGCCGCAATGACCGACGTCCCCCGTCCGGCCACCGCCCAGCTGCTCGCCCTGGCCGCAGCCGCACGCCCCGACTGGGCCACCGACCAACTCCGCGATGTCCTCGCACAGATCCGCTGCCGCGAGGACATGTCGGTCGGCCGGCTGATCGTCGCCGTCGCCCAGCTGATCGCCGACCCGCAGGCCGAACCCCCCGACCTGCTCGCCGCCCGCCCGGAACCCTGGCGCCACCGCCGCGACCAACCCGGGCCCGAGACCGCACACCGCGGGGCCGCCGCCGCACGGGCGGCCCTGCACCACAGATCCGAATCCGACTGTTCCTGAAGGGAGGCGATGGCGATGACCGCGACGATGCACATCGGCCGTCGCACCACCGGGCACCACCCTCACCGTCTGCGTGAGCGCTGGCAGGCGTTCAGGCTGCGGCGCTCCCGCCGCGCCCAGGACGCGTACTTCGCCGAGCTGCACGACGCGCTGCCGCTGCACGACCCCGACCGGCACGCGCTGGACGCCCCCGCCCTCGAGGCCGCGTTCGCTCAGCTCGCCGCCGACCACCCCGACAAGGTCACCCCGGCCGACGGCGGACTGGCCGCCCGCGACGCCGACCGCGAAGTCTTGTTGCTCGCCGTGTGCGACCGCTGGTTCCGCGAGGCCCACGCCGGCCCCGAGCGCCGCTGGCAGCCGTCGACCCGCGCCGCCTACGAGCGGCTCATGAACGACGTGCACTCTTGCTTCCACCCCGGCGGTGAGCCGTGAGCGCCACGACGACCCGGTTCGAGGCCGACGCCCGCACCCGAAGGGCGCTGGACCAGCGGCTGTTCACCCTCGTCGGCCGGCAGGTCAAGGAGATCCGCATCACGCGGGTGAACTGGCCGAACGGCAAACGCTGGGTCGCCCTGGTCATCGGCAGCACCGGGCGGGAGGTCCCCATGTTCGAGGGCGGCCTGCACCACCAGGCGGCGATCGTCCTGCGTGATGCGTTCCCTCACGCGAACTGGTCGCGCGCCCAGGACTACGACGTCGCCACCGGCGTCCTGTGCGAGCACGTGGTACGGACGCCCGCCAGCCTGGACCGGGACGAGCCGTGAGCAGGCCCGCCGCCCGCGCCCGGGTCGACCACCAGCACGCCGCCCAACAGGCACGCGAGATGCCCGGACAGTGGGTGCTGGCCGGAACGTACGGCAGCCGGGCCAGCGCCGCCGACGCCGCCCTCCACGTCCGCACCGGCAGAGACCTCGCCGCCTACCGTCCGGCCGGCAGCTTCGAGGCGCGACCCGAACTCACCCAGGACGGGGCCGACTTGTGGGTCCGCTACGTCGACCCGGCCGCGGTCACCGCACACGACTTCGCCGCGTCGCTCGCCTCCGGCCTCACCGAGGACTTCGCCGCCTTCTCCCGCCGCCTCGACGCGGCCACCCCCGACACCACCCGGAGACCCTCATGACCGCACCGAGCATCGTGCGCCGCCTGCGCATCCGCCTCGAGGAGGCGCAAGCCCAGCGACTGCGCACCCAGCTCGCCGCTGAGCAGGCCCGCACCCGCCGCCTGGAGCAGAGAGTGGCCGACCTCCAGGCCGCGAACGAAGGCGCCTACCGCGAGCTGCGGGAGGCGACCGGCGGCCCGCAGTTCGACGAGGCGCAGGCGTTCGGCCGCTGGCCCGCGAAGGGCGGCGCAGCATGATCGAATACGCATTCCTCGCCCTCGGCACCGGAGGCACGGCCGCCGTCGCCTACGCGGTCGCCCCCGCCGGCCGCGGCCTGCACCGCTACACCGTGCCCCGCTCGAAACTGCGAGCCATGGCCGCCCGCGCCGAGGCCGACGCCAGCGAACTGGCGGAGCTCCTCGACAGCGTGTGTGACGAGCGGGACAAGCTCGCCGTCCACTACGGGCAGGTTCGCGCGCTGCTCGGCAAAGCCGAACGGCTCGTCGCCGACGCCGAGGACGAGGCCCGGCAGTTGCGCGAGGCGAACGCCGAACTGAGGGCGCGGCTCCTGGCCGCTGTCCGGCCCGTACTGGCGGTGACGGCCGTCCCGATCCCGGCGACGCCCACCCCGTCGGACGTGGCCATGCCGCTGCACCGCGCGCCGTTCGCCATCAGCCCGACCTCGAAGCCGAGCTGACCTTCACCCCGCCCGCCGCCCGGATGCCACCGGCCGGGCGGCGGGCGGCAACACCACCACCTCTGCCTGGAGCACACCGTGAAGAAGAAGCCCACCCCGATCAAGTCCCGCCTCAACACCACCGCCCTGATCGCCGTCGTCGCGGCAGATCTCGGTGTCCCGCCGGCGCAGGTCCGCGAGACGGTGATGACCACGTTCGACGTCATCGCCCGCGCCACCGCCTCCGGCCACGACGTCGCCGTCACGAACTTCGTCACGTTCGCCTCGCGCCGTGTGAAGCAGGCCAAGAGGCGCAACCCGCAGAACGACGAGCCGGTCATCGTGCCCGCGCACCAGGTGCTCCGCTTCCGCGTCTCCGACCACCTCGCCTCCGCCGTCCGCCGCCGCGACCGCAAGGTCACCATCCGCAAGGCCCCCAAGGGCTCCAAGACCCCGGCGGCGGAGTGACCCATGGGCAACTACACCGGATCCGTTCCCGACACCGCGGCCCGCCGCTACGACTGGATGGAACGCGCAATCTGCCGTGACGAGCGCAAGATCTTCGACGCCCCGGCCCGCGACCACGAGGCGCGCACCATCTGCGTGGCCCGCTGCCCCGTCCGCTCCCAGTGCCTGGCCTACACCAAGGCCTCCGAGCGCGGCCTGCACCGCGACCAGCGGGACAGCGTCGCCGCCGGCC
Organism: Streptomyces sp. NPDC002328; assembly: GCF_042890065.1. NCBI lineage: Bacteria > Bacillati > Actinomycetota > Actinomycetes > Kitasatosporales > Streptomycetaceae > Streptomyces > Streptomyces sp. NPDC002328. The sequence continues at coordinate 47,555 of NZ_JBIARQ010000009.1, forward strand.
TCACCCACTCCGAGCGGCACCGGCTGGACCCCGAGTCCTTCCACCGCCAGGGCGACTCGGCACCGATCACGTTCACCGGTGGTGAGCGCTGCGGCACCCACTTCGCGCTGCTGCGTCACCTGTGGCTGGACGAGCCGATCGACTCCAAGTGCTGGAGCGGCGAGGTCATGCGGGAACGAGACAACGCCGGGCGCGCCCGCACACCGGGCGGCCAGGACGACCAGCCCCCGGCCCCAGCGAAACCCGCCCAGCAGCCGGCCGTGCAGGCGCCCAAGCCCCCGCGCGTGAAGGGCGGCACGCCGCACGAGCGCCGGGTGTACCGGCTGTGGGCTGAGGCCTGCACCGACCTGGAGATCGCTCGCCGCATGGGCGTCAGCGTCCTCGAGGTGCGGCGCGTCCGCGAGCGGCTCGGGCTGCTGCCGCACGACCGGATGGCCACGGCGTCATGAAGGTCCGCGCCGACGTCGCCGAGCTGCTGCGTGAAGGCCTCTCCAATGCGGAGGTCTCACGCCGTACCGGCGTCCACCCGGTCAAGGTTAGCGACGCCCGTCGGGCTCTGCGCCTGCCCGACTATCGCGACATGCAGCCGGGCTACGTCGCCCCGCTCAGCCGCCGCGAGCACGGTACCCGCGCCAAGTACGTGGTGGAGAAGTGCCGCTGCCCGAAGTGCAAACGGGCCAACCGTAGCGAAGACAACAAGCGCAGCCGCCTCCAGGCGTACGGCCGCTGGCAGCCGTACGTCGACGCCGAGCCTGTCCGTCAGCACGTCCGCGCATTGGAGGCGTACGGCATCGGTTGGAAGCGCGTCGCCAAGCTGGCTGGCGTCCCCGCCAGTGTCGTCAGCAAGCTGCTGTACGGGGCGGCCTATCGAGGAAGGGGCCCGTCCAAGGGACTGCGCCCCGACAATGCGGCCAAGCTCTTGGCCGTTCAGGCGGTGCCAGAGAACCTCGCCACCGCTGTCGACGGCACGGGCACCCGCCGCAGGCTCCAAGCCCTGATCGCCGGTGGCTGGCCGCAAGCCCAGCTCGCCCGGCGGCTCGGCATGATCCCTGGCAACTTCGGTGCGCTGCTGCACGCGAACGCCGCCGGGGTGCTCCCCGGCACGGCGCGCTCCGTCGCCGCCCTGTACGACGAGCTATGGCGCGCTGACCCGCTCGAACACGGCGTGCACCCGCAGGCCGCCTCCCGCGCCCGCAACCAGGGCCGCACTAATCAGTGGCCACCGGTCGGCGCATGGGACGACGACACCATCGACGACCCCGCCGCCACCCCCGACTGGACGGGCCAGTGCGGCACGCCGGAGGGCTACTGGGTGCACCGTCGGCGCGGTCTCCTACCCGCGTGCCATCGCTGCCGGGACGCGAACACGGCCGCGAAGAACGCCCGCAAGGCGGTGGCAGTGTGAAGAACGCCGAGGCCGCCTGGGTATTCGAGCACGTCATCATCGGCTACCACGACGCCAACGAGACGAACTGGTGGTGCGGCCCCGACCAGTCCGACGACCGGCTGATCTGCGTCTGCCAACTCCCGTGCACCTGGTGCCGGAGCGGGCAGCACGATCGCTGCCGGAGGTTCCAGGACCGGCAACGGGCCCTGGTGACACGGGCGGGCGGGGACGGCGAGTGTGCCCCGTTCCGGCCCCTCGGCTACGGCCCGGCAACGCACCTGCGTGCCCCGGCACGGTGGCGGCCACCGGGACCAAAGCGCCCCCTGTACGTGCCGGTGTGGCTGGCCGACAGGGTGTGCCGCTACCTCTGCGACTGCGCCGTCTGCCGCCCGACGCAGGCCATCCCGCCGACCTCGCCACGGGCCTGGGACCACGGCGTGCTGTTCGACCTGGGGGTGCCGTGACCTCGACCTGCCCGCGCGGCGGCTGCGACGCCTACGGCTACTGCCCCTGCGCCGAAGACAAGCCGCCTGACGAGGACGCCCTGCGCACCGCGGACGACGTCACCGCCGGCCGGGCCCTCGTCGACCAGGGCCGCGTCCGCGACATCAACACCCTCCCGCCCCTCGACGCCTACGAACCCCCGGAGCCACCGTGTCCATCCTGAGTGCCGCCGGCCTCGCTCTCGTCCTGTGCGGCATGGCGGCCAGCCTCACCGGCCGCCTGCCAGCCCACCGCGTCAACGGGCTGATGGGACTCGGCAACGGGCTGATCAGCCTCAGCAGCATCAACCGCGGCGAATGGCTGTGGGCGCTCCTCAACGCCAGCGCCTGCGCCGTCTGCCTGTGGCTGTGGTGGCACGGAGGCGGAGGCGACGACACCCGCCGAAGACTCCGCTGTCTCCGCCGCCGCTTCCACGGCGTACGCCGCACAGCACCCGCCACCGCATGAAAGGCATCCCCATGTCCACCCTCGTCTGGCTCGCGTTCGCGGCCGGCCTGCTCGCCGTGCTCGTCCTGCTGCTCGGCGCGTCCGACGCTTGGTTCTGCGGGCTGCTCGCCCTGTGCGCGCTGCTCGGCGGTGCCGACGCCGCCTACCGCGAGCGCACCGTCGCCGCGCTCGCCCTGCTCCTCGGCGGGGCGATGCTCGCCGGCGCGGCCGTGTACGCCGTCGTCATCGCCAGCCGCGAGCGGAGCCCGCGGTGACCCAGAACCAGGTCCTCGCCGTCGCCGCGATCGGAGGCCTCGCCGCCGTCCTCAGCCTCATCGCCATCGTCGGCCTGGCCCTCACCGTCCACGCCGCGGCCGCCCGCATCGTCGACCTGCGCGAGGCCCGACGCGAACGGCGCCGGGCCGCTCGGCAGACCGCCGCCGACCTCGCCACCTGCCAGGCCATCACCGCGCTCGGCACCACCACCGAACAGGACAGCGAATGAGCAGCCATCCCACCTTCCCCGAGACCTTTGTCGTCCAGCGCGACGAGGACGTCAGTGGCATCTCCGGCGAGGGCATCGTCGCCGAGGGCGCCCGGTTTTCCGACGGCTGGGTCGTCACCCACTGGCTGGACCAGCCGCCCATGCACGAGCCGAAGACCGACGTCTGGCACAACAAGGGCACGGCCCCCTTCGACCGCGTCCACGGACACGGCGGCCGCACCCGCATTCTGTGGGCCCACGACATAGCCGCCGCCCGCCGCAAGGCCCTCGCCACCGTCGTCGACGCCTTCGACGTACCGCCCGCCATCCTCGGCACCGACACCGAACTCACCTACTGGCGCGCCCAGATCGAGCGCATCCTGCTGGAGTCCTGGACGGAGCGGAAGGACGTCGTCGACCACCCGGAGAGCCACTGCGCCCGCTTCGCGGAAGCCCTCACGCCGCTGCTGGCGCGGCTCGTGCGCCAGCGCGAGCACACTGCCCGCGGCCGTGACCGCGCTGAGCGTGCTGCCGGTCGGGCCTACGTGCTCGCCGACCGGTGGTCGGCTGCTCACGGATCCGCGATGTTCCTCGTGCGGACCGCCGGCGCCGAGCTGCGCGACGAGTTGGACGACTCGGAAGCCGCGGCCGGGGGAGTCGTCCACTTGCAGCCGACCGCCCAGGCCAGCGAGCCGGCCGGGGTGGACGAGGTCGGGCCGGCCGCTGAGTGCAGCGCCCAGTACCACGGCCACGACACCGGCCCGCGCCGGTGCATCCGCGCTGCTCAGCATCGCGGCGACCACGTCGACGAGAACGGCTTCCACTGGTCCGACACCGTGGCCGTCTACCCGGTGATCACCCAGCAGGAGACCACCAGCCGTCCAGCGATGGATCCCGTGCACATCCTGGGCGTCGACGCCCCGACCACGGTCATCACCCGCAGTGGGCGGGACACCTTGACCCAGGCGCTTCGGGAAGCCATCGCCGCCTTCCGCCGTGTGTACGACGAGACCACCCGCACAACCGTCGGCTACATCTCCAACCCCGTCCATCCCAGCGACTTCGACCGCTGGGGCGCCGCCCTGGACGGCACCGACCAGTTCGGGGCCAACGACAGTCAGGCATGTCCGTACTGCACCGGCGGCCCGCAGATAATTCGCAGCGAGCTCGGCGTGCACGTCAAGCAGAAGCACGCCCGCGTCCTGGCCGTACTCGCCAACGGCGGAAGCCTCGACGCCTGGCTTGCCGATCCCGAAGCCCGCTGCACCCTCCCGCACGAAATGGAGGCCTGACCGTGGCGAACCCCGACCGCCCGTGCCCGCACGAGAACTTCGACGCCTTCGTCGAGGTGAACCGGCTCACCGCATCCGACGACGACCCCACGGTGGTCGGCTACTCCGCCGACATCAAGGTCCGCTGTCACGACTGCGACGAACCGTTCCGCTGGACCGGAGTCCCGGCAGGTCTCTCCCCGCGCGAGCCGATGTGCAGCGTCGACGAGACCGAGCTGCGCGCCCCGCTGCGCCCGGCCTCAGCCGACCCGGACTTCGGCCTTGGCTTGCCCGGCTTCTCCGTCCGCTACCGGGAGTCCTGACCATGGCTCAGCGCATCAAGGCCCCGCACGTGCAGAACTTCCTCGAGGCCCGGGGCTTCGAGCTCTCCGAGTTCGAGGCCGGCACCTGGGACCCCGGCATCCGGGTCGCCCAGGCCGGGCCCCGCATGGCCGCCGTCTACTGGGACGGGCCCGGCGAGGCCGACCAACTGGACGCCATCACCGCCGAGCTGCGCGCCGTCAGCTACCACGTCGTGCCCACGCAGCAGGACCGCGGCGGCCGCCGCCGGCTGGAGGTGACCCGCCCGTGAGCGAGCGTCTCGTCATCGACTGCAACGAGCTGTGGGAGAGGACGGTCCAGCAGCCGGGCCTGCTGGCCGACGTGCAGGCCTGGCTGCGGGCGAACAGCATCGACGCAAGCGACGTGCCCGTGCACTCGGAGATGGTGATCGAGGACTCCGCGTTCGGGATGGTCATCCGCTACACCGCCTACCTCCGCGACGAGGACGGCAACAAGTACCTGGACCCGGCCGACCCGGACTGGCCCGCCTCGCAGGACCGCACCGCGGTGCTCCGTGTCGCCCCGCCCGCCGACTGGCTGACCACGACGGGCGGCGAGCGATGAGCATGCCGACCGAGGAACTCCGCGCTGCGGCTGCCCGGCTGCGCGACAACCGTAACTGCGACGGGCGCCGCGTCGACTGCGACAGCCGCGAACTGCTGGAGATGATCCGCGTCCTGCTGCGCGCCCGCGAAGCCCTCGCCGACTGGCTGGACTCCGCTGCCGAGGTCGCCATGCACATCGCCCCCATCGGCCCCGACCGCCACGCCCTCGCCGTGGCCCGCGCTATCAACGGCGCCGCCGAACCTGGCCCCGGGCGGGACGGCCACATCGAGGACCGGCTCAGCGGGCGCTCCCTGTACGGGCAGCTGCGGCGCGCGGCGGGTGAGGCCTTGTGACCGCGCACCCCGGCGACGTCATCGCCCAGCACCCGGCCGCCTTGGAGGTCGCGCTCGCCGCCGCGGACGCCGGCCTGCGGGACCGGCACGGCCCCGAGAACTCGGTCACCCCCTGGTACCTCGCACCCATGGGGCCGACCGACCACATCTACCCGAACTGCCCCGGCCTGCGCCGCTCGCTTCGCGCGGGCGAAGAGCCGGCCGAAGGCAGCGGTGCCCTGTACCCCGACGCCGGCGACGTGTGCGGCTGGTGCCGCCGCGTCTGGCACGCACGACGTAAGGAGAACACCGATGGAAGCTGAGAAGCGGGTCGTCACCGTCGACCGGCACGAGTGGACGCTGAAGACGCCGGCGCACCACTCCGAGGTGGAGAAGGCCGTGGCGGTCGCTGAGCACGACCGGGCGCGGCTGGCCGCGAGGGGTGTACGGACCGGCGACGTCCACGTCCAGGGCGACGACACCGGGCTGGTCGTCAGCTTCGAGGCGGAACGGCCGAAAAACCCCAAGCGGGCAGCCCGTGGGTTCTCCGTCGACGAGACGGAGGCCACCGATGTCTGAGCCCCGCCGCATCGACTGCTCCGAGCGGTGCGAGATCCCTGATGGCGTTGACCTGACTGAGGTGCCCCGCCCGCGGCACGCCTGGGGCGACGTCATCCACTGCCCGAACGACGGCTGCGGGAAATCATTCCTGGTCGTGAAGCAGCCGGAGGCCGCAGATGGCTGAGCCCCACGAGCGGCACTACTGGCTGCCTGGCGGCACGTCGCGGTGGCAGCGCTGCGGCATCCGCGGCTGCACCGAGACCCGGCACCGGCCGCTCCGGGACGGCGGCGTTGACGGCGGCAGCCCACTGCGCTGCCCGAAGACGCCCGACGGCGAACACCAGTGGCAGCCGATCAGCTTCGTCTTCGAGACGCAGATGCTCGACAGGGAGGGCCGGGTGCAGGTCCGCCAGCCCCTCATCGACGACGGTCGCGTCTACGCCATCTGCATGCCGTGCCGCTCGCACACCTACATCGTCACCGCCTGGGTCGGCTACTACCTCGGCTACCCCTACATGGAAGAAGAGGAAGATCGCCGTGCAGAGGCATGACACCGACGAGCGGTACGTGTGCGTCATCCGGTCCACGACCGACGACGACGGCAAGGCGGCCTGCCTCATGACGTGGGGGGCCCTCCGCGTACTGCTCGCCCCGCCCGTCGTGCTCACGACCGCGCGTGACCTGATGGCGGCCGCCATCGCAGCGGAGACCGACATCGCTCTGATCGAGACGTTCCGCCAGGACTTCGGCGCCGATGACCAAGTGCTCGCGACCGTGCTCTCCCAGGTGCGCGGACGCCGGCCCGCTCCCTCCGGCGAGTCCGCCCTGCGCATCAAGGCCGTCGCGGGTGCAAGGACGGGCCGGCCGTACGTGCACGTCGCCCGCGGCTCCATGAAGGGGGAGTTGAGTCCCGACGAGGCCCGTGAGATGGCCCTTCACTGGATCGAGGCCGCCGTCGCCGCCCAGATCGACGTCCGCTTGCGGTACGCCCTCGGCGAGTGGGACCGCCTCAACCCCGTCGAGATCGAAGAGCTGTTCACCCTCATGCAGGAGGTAGCTCGGTGAGCACCCTCGACGAACTCGTACGTGACCTGCTTGACCGCTGGACCGGCGACGAGGAGCGCCCCGGCGACGGCGGCCCCGGCCTCATACCCCGGCTCGACGAGCTCGCGCTGCGCACCGCCCAGCCGCGCCAGGCCGGCGGACGGTCGACGCCCGGCTCCCGCCCGCCGGGCTCCTTGGATGCCGTGCACTGGGCGACCGCCATCAAGGCGCAGGCGCGGATCCTCGACATGGAGCTGCGGGCGTCGGCGCACATGCAGCGCTGGGACCGGGCACTGAAGGCGCTGCCCGCGGGGGCTGAGGCGACGGGCCGGGTGGGTGAGGTCGCGTCCACCGTCGGGCGTTGGCACTCGACGTGCCGGACGATCCTCGGCTTGCAGGCCCCGTCCCGGCTGATGCGGGGGGTGGTGTGCCTGGTGTGCGGGACGGCGGCCATCCACTGCCGGCCGGACGACGACCGGCCGCGCGCCTGGTGCGTGAACCCGGGCTGCGTGGACGAGGACACCGGCCGTCCGGCCCGGTACGAGGGGAGTCGCCTGTACCTGCTGACGACGTCGCGCGCGCCCGCGCGCTGACCGCCGGGGTGTCGGCCAACAGGTGCTGGGGGTGGTGAAGTTGTCAAAGAAAGTGCGACTCACCCATTGTGGAGTCTCGTACTTTCTCGTACAGTATTTGACATGGGGGTTGGTCCCGATCCCCTCACCGCACAGGGGGTGCTGACCGTGACCGCACAGATCAGCCGACGGATCACCGTCGCCGAGTTCCTCGTCCGGCGCGGACTCCCCGCTGACTGGCCGTACGGCAGCCCGCTCGGTCGCGTCGCCGCCCGCCTCTACCGCGAGGCGTACGGACACGAGCCCAGCACCGCGTTCCGGGTGATCCACGGCCGCTTCCGCAGGGTCATGGCCTACCGGTCCACCGAGACGCACATCCTGACGTCCGCCTGGGAGCTGTACGGCTCCACCGCCGGACAGTTCGCTGCCCGCCCTGCACAGACCCGTCGCACCCCGGCGGGCTGGCCGGGCAGCGCCGACTCCATGCGGTGGACCCCGCCCGGCGGCCCCGTCCGCAGCCACCCGTAGAGGGGGGAGTCATGTCCGACACGCTGTTCCGCTCCATCGACCTCATCGCGCCCGGCGACCTCGTCGTCTACCACGGCTCCATCGCGGACGCGCACGGCCTGTGGCTGGCCATCCCCTGCCCCTGCCTGATCTGCATGGCGCTCGACGACGCCGGTATCCCCGACGTTCGCTTCGCGCTCATCGACCCGTGGGGCGAGATCAGCGGCCTGATCCACGCCCGCCGCCAGTCCATCACCCGCTCCGCCGCCTGCGGCTGAGCCGTCCTGTCCAACCCCGGGAGGGGGCACCCGTGACCACCACCGACGTCAACACCGCGTTCGCCGCCGAGAAGACCCGCCAGATCGAGACCGCCCGCCAGCGCGAGCGTGCCTTCCAGGCCCGCATCGACCGGGGCGAGATCCGCCCCCTCGGCGGCAACCGCTTCGAGGTCCTCACCGGCTGGGACCGAGGCGAGACCTTCACCGTCTCCCGTAACTCCCTCGGCGAGATCGCCGCGATCACCGCGAACCACGGCCTCGACTCCCGCGCCGACGGCACGATCGCCCTGTACGCGTCGTCCCCGGCCTGGCACGGCCTCGGCCAGATCATCCCCGGCGGCACCACCGACATCGACGACGTCCTGAGCAAGGGCGGCCTCGACTTCACCGTCACCACCGTCCCCGCCCTCTATCGGTGGGACGGCGAACTGCGCGAGCACCCCGACCAGTTCCACACCGTCCGCGAGGACACCGGCTCACCCCTCGGCGTCGTCGGCCGCCGCTACGCCCCGATCCAGAACCGGCAGGGCTTCGAGTTCCTCCAGGAACTGGTCGGCCGCTTCGACGTCGTCTGGGAGTCCGCCGGAGTCATCCGAGGCGGGCGCAGGGTGTTCATCTCCATCCGCCTCCCCGAGACCGTCACCGTGGACGCCGACGGCATCAACGACACCGTCGTCCCCTACGTCGCCGTCATCAACGACCACTCCGGCAACGGCCAGTTCCAGTGCATCGTCACCCCGTGGCGGCCCGTCTGCGCCAACACCGAACGCTTCGCCGTCCGCGACGCCGTCACCCGCTGGGCCGTCCGCCACACCGCCGGAGCCACCTCCCAGATCAAGGAAGCCCGCCGCACCCTCGGCCTGTCGATCAAGTACTTCGACCACTTCGCCACCGAGGAAACCGCCCTCGCCCGCACAGACATCGCCGTCGCCGACTTCCACCAGGCGATCACCGACCTGTGGCCCCTCGACGACGACGCGTCGGACCGCACCCGCACCAACCACGCCGCCCGGACCAGCGCCCTCGACGACGCCTTCCGCACCGAGACCGAACGCGTCGGCCGCACCGCCTACGCCGCCGAACGCGCCATCACCGGCTACCTCGACCACGTCACCCCCCGCCGCCCGCCCAAGTCCATGACCGAAGAGATCGCCCGCGCCACTGCCGCCCTCGAAGGGGCCGACGACGACACCAAGAGCAAGGCCCACAAGCGGCTCCTGCTCCTCACCCGGCGCTGATCCCTAGACCGGCGGCCGGAGACCTCCCCCTCTCCGGCCGTCACCCAAGGGCCGCGCCCCGCGCTCCCCCCGCTGCCCCGGCGGGGCGCGGCCCCCACAACTCAACATTGACACGCTGTAGCTCAGTTGGCAGAGCGAGGATCTTATAAGTCCTGGGTCGTGGGTTCGAGTCCCACCAGCGTGACTCCAAACGCCGTTCCATTCGCTGGAGTTGCGATGATCGACACCAAGGTCACCCCCTACCCCCAGACGCCCGCCGAGGTGGCGGCCGCCGTCCTCGACGGGATCGAGGCCAACGAGGCCGCGTTCAGCATGCACTACTGGGTGCGCACCCCGGTCAGGAGCCCGTTCACCCCGGACGACGAGCCGGCCTGTGGCACCACGATGTGCGCGGCCGGGTGGGTCGCACACGTCACCGGCTGGACCCTGGTCGACCTGCCCGAAGACGCGGACGAGGTCGACCTGACCAGCCGCGACGAGGACGGGTTCGAGTACGAGACCAGCGCCGGGACCTACGCCCAGAGGGGCGGAGAGCGGCGACTGATCAGCGACGTCGCCCGCGACGCCCTCGGCCTGCGGGAGCACAACACCTTCTGGAACGTGACCGGCGAGACGGCCCTGCGCCGCTTGCGCGAGATCGCCGGCCGCTGACCCCGCCGGACGCCCGGCGGCCGGACACGCGACCTGCGCCCAGCGCATCGACTCGCTTCCCGCCGCCGGGCCCCAGCGCCCGTACCTCAACGTCAGTGCCGGTTCAACTCCGGCCGGGCGCACCAACTCAGGCCCTGACAAACCGGAAAGACCACGATGACCCTGACCTGGACGCCGACCACGCTCGCCCTGGTCGACGATGACTACGACCGCGTCAACGCCTCCGACGGCCGCTCACGCTTCGGCGCCTATCTCGCCCAGCACCCGCGCGACTTCGAGGCATGGGCCCCGGAGGCGCTGAACCCGTCGGAGTTCGCCGCCGCAGCGTGGCGCATCGCCACCAGCCCGGTCATGTCGCCGGGCTACGTGCGCACCCGCCCCGACCTCGCCGGCATCACCACCGGCTTCGCCGAGGACGGTCCGGACCTCGTGCTCACCGTGCGCGTGCCGGTGCTGCACAGCGACCTGCACGTGCGGCTGCCGTACGAGTGGCGGGACTGGCAGTCGAGGAACTACCGCCACGACGGCTCGTTCCCGGAGCGGGAGGCCCCCGACGACCGGCACCCGGCGGTGCTGGCCACGGCGGAGGTGCGCGTCCCGATCGACGAGGCGCTGCTGCCGGCACCGAAGCACCTGCGTGGCCCCGGCCTGCTCGCCGACGCCCGCGAGGCGGTGTTCACCCTGGCCGAACTGGTCAACGACAAGGCCGGTCCGGTCGTGGCCCGGCTGCGCGACCTGCAACCCGCCAGGGCGCGACAGCGATGACCGAGCCCCATAGCGCCGCTCCCGCGCGCACCTGCCACCACGTCATCGCTCACTGGACCACCGACGAGGAGCGGCAGCAGCTCGTCGCTGCCCTCGCCTACGCCCGCGACGTCGGCGACGCGCAGGCCCTCCCGCTGCTGATCGCGCAACTCACCCAGCCCTGCGACGCCCGCACCCCGAAGGACCCCACCTCATGATCGTTGTCATCAACCCCGGCACCGGACCGGTGCCGCAGGCCAGCGAGGCGCACGCCGCCACCAACATCACCGTCTTCGCCGACGACCTCCGGCGGGCCGGGCTGGGCGTGGACAGCTGCGAGCGCACCCCGGCCGCCGACTACGGCGACGGCCGCTACGCCTTCACCATCGCCATGGCCGACGGCCGCAGCATCGAGATCCAGATGCCCGGCCTGCCCGTCGACCAGGTCCGCTTCATCGACGGGGACAGTCAGAACATCTGGCACTTCCCGCGCCTGTACGTCGACGGCTCCTCCTGGGTCTGGAAGTTCGCCCTCGGCGCGTGCGAGCCCGACGACGAGGACACCGACTGATGGCCGCCACCCCTCCTCCCACGCCACGCGCCGTCCCGTGCCCGCCCGCCCCGGGCGGCTGCGACGCGCCCGCCGGCCAGCCGTGCACGAGCCACAGCGGCACCCGCGAGCGCCACACCTTCCACCGCGCCCGCACGGCCTCCTGGGAGACGGCGCGCCTCGAAGCCGTCCCGGCCGCCAAGCTCGTCGCCGACGCCGCGAAGCTGCGGCGCGGCATGCACGGCGCGCACGCCGCCGAGCTGCTCGACGCACACGGGCACACCACCGAAGCCGAACGGATCCGACTCGCCGTCTCCGACCGCAACGGGCTGCTGTCCGCCAAGCAGGCCGCCGAACTCCTGGTCGACGACGCCGAGAGGGGCGAGAGCCGGTGAGCGCCCGCGACAAGCTGACGCCGGAGCAGCGGGCCGCCCTGGCCCAGCAGATCGGCGACGCGCAGCCCGCCCGGAACTCCCTGCTGATGTCCTTCGGCACGTCGGTCCAGGACCGCCGCCAGCACGACCACACCACCCAGCGAGAGGACTGGTACTGCCTCAACCTCGCCGCCTACATGGGCGAGCACGCGGCCCCAGTGCTGCGCCGCCTGCTCGACGCCGAGGCCCGTGCCGAGCGGTACCGGATCGCGTGGGGCATGGCCCGCTCTCGGGCGATCTCTACGGGCGGTGCAGCCGACCGATACGCGGCTCGCGCCCGGGACGCCCAGGAGGTCATCCAGCACATGCTGTTCACGGTCATCGCCGGGCAGATGGCACTGCACCAGGCCAACCGAGAACGGCAGGAGCTGCGGGAACGGGTTGCCGAGCTGGAGGCAGAACGAGGTGAGCCTCAGTGACCGAGCCGCTGAGCCCCGAACGGGAGCAAGAGATCCGCGAGTCCATCCCGACCGTGTACGGCCCGCCCTGGACGCTGCACCCGAACTGGGAGGACGGCACCTGGCGGGTGATGTACGCGACGGACCACCCGCTCGCCGGCCTCGTCGCCACCGTGCCGGACTACGGCGAGCACCTCGCCGAGTTCATCGCCACCGCCAGGGCCGCCGTCCCCGAGCTGCTCGCCGAGATCGACCGCTTGCGCGCCGAGCTCGCGTCGGAGGGACAGCCCATGTCGGCCAGCGCGATCGCCGACCTTCGGCGACTCGAACGCGTCTCGGTCCTGCGCGCGGCCGCCGACAAGATCGAGCGCCTCTACGGCTGCGGCTGGCCGCTGCGCCGCATGGCCGACGACGCCGAGCGGGCGAAGATCACCGGCCGCCTGGTGCCGGACCCCCTGCCTGTCTCCCGGTACGACACGGCGATCGAGCCAGCCCCGGAGGAAGAGCCGATCCTCTTGGTCGGCGCGATCGCCGAGGACGGCCGGCCCGTCGCGCTCTTCTTCGACCCGGAGACGCGCCGCAAGGTCGCCGGCTGGCTCGCGCCAGCGGGGTCCGGCCAGACGTCCGCGCCGCGCACCGAGCGTTCCTACTGGGTTGCCATCGCCGACGCCCTCAACGCGGCGGGGGCAGCCGGACTGCCGGTCGGTATCGACCTCGACGGCACCCTGACCGACCACCGCGTGTGGTCCGTGGTGTGGGACCGGCAAGCTGAGCGCTGGCAGGTGGCAGGCTACGACTTCGAGGACGGCCCAGAGCCCGGCAGGGCCCCCGACTTCTTCCAGGCTGAGCACACCTACAGCCGGGGCCGCTGGCAGTTCCAGTGCCTCTGCGTGGAGCTGGCCCCCTGGGACGGACAGGCCCGAGCTGTCGGCTTCCTCTCCCGCAAGGACGGCACGGGGAACGTGGTCGCGTTCAGGTCCGAGGACTGGGAGCACGGCGAGTGGCGCGACGTGAGCGCCGTGGCGTACCCCGACGAGACGGCGCGCGCCACGTCGCACGCCACCAACCCTGAAGGACCGAGCCAGTGAACATGCCGCCCCCGCTGACGATCGCCGCCCGCCGCGCCATGGTGCAGGAACTGATGCGCCAGGAGCCGGGCATCAGCGCCCGCACCATCGCAGGTCGGTTCGGGGTCGGTAAGGACACGATCCGCCGGGACATCGACGCTATCGAGACGGAGCAGCGCCAGCGCGCCACCGAGACCACCCCGCCCGCGTCGGACCCCGCGCCGGATGCGCCGGAGCGCGACACGCTCGTGCTCCACCTCGACGAGCCGCTGCGCCAGGCCCTCGCCGTCCTGCGCGCCACCCGCGCCACGCCGGACACCCCCGAGCACAACGCTGCCGCCGCCCGCGCCGCCATCCGCGCCATGGCCGACACCGTTCTCGAAGTCCAGTTCCATACCCAGGAAGGCCCCACCCCGTGAGCCGCGTCTACTTCCGTAGCCCCACCCGCACCGCCGAGCTACGCGGCTCGGAACGCGCCTGGCTCGGCAGCCTCGTCAACGACATCGCGATCGGAGTCCTGGACCTCCGGGACCTCTCGCGCGTCGAGCGGCTGCGTCAGCTCATCCACCCCGACCACTACATGGCCAAGCGGCCCACGGAGGGACACGGCTGGCTGAACGACTGGGCGTCCATCTACGCCACCGCCTTCGCGGTCGGCTGGGACCGCAGCGCCCCTCTCATCCAGTACCACGGCAAGCAGATCGATCAGTTCTCCCTCGCCCTGAACACCGCCGCCTTGCTCGGCAGCGACCAGATCAAACTGGCCGCGCGCCTGCACGGCGCCTGCGAGATCCACACCTGGGTCGACGGCCCCAACCGGGCCTGGCTCGCCGACATCTTGCAGGCTGGCCTCGACGGCGGCGTCTACCGGCGCGGCATCCACTACGCAGCCGAGCCCGACCACGGCCGCCCGGAGCCGCTGTGGGTGCCGCAGGGCTGGGAGGACGTCGTTGCCCTGCTGCGCGAGCGCGACGACGAACCCGTGGTCACCTCCTACTCGGTGACCGACAGCTTCCCCAACAGCGGCGTGGGCGACTGGATGCCGCCCTGGCCCGACGCCGTCCCCCGCGACTGGAACGCCCTCAACGAGCAGCAGAAGCGGGAGCGGGGCGAGCGTCAGGACGCCTGGTACGACCTCGACGCCGGCGAACGGTGGCGGATCTCCATGGGCGGCCTGCGCGCCTCCTCCGACGGCCTGGAGCTCAAGCCGGACAACTGGCACACCTTCCGCTTCACCCACGAACTGACCATCCTCGACCTGGTCGCCCACGACTGGGAAGAGCGCCTCCAACGCGCCCTCATCGATGAGACCCCGGCGGAGGGCTGACCCGTGAGCTACCGTCCGTACCCCAACGTCGACCGTGCCCTCGCCCAGCTGGAACGCCACCGCGTCCCCGAGTCGGCACAGCTGATCGTCCTCCACCCGGACCCCCGCGCCCTCGCAGCCGCCCTGGCTCGCGTCAGCCAGGCCATCGTCTTGCGCCCGCGAGCGACCGTGAAGTCCGGCGAGCACGTCCACATCGCCTCCCTCGAGGAGACGCGCTGCGCCGGCGGAAGCGAGGCTTGCTCGCTGGCGAGCAAGCCGCCGGGCCAGTGCACCGGATGCGGCCACGCCCAGCATCCGCCCGGCGCCGAGTGCGAGGCCGGCGTCCAGCACGGCCCGACGCGCTGGCACCGCTGCCTGTGCCTCGCCACGCCTGGTGCCTCGCGGGCCTGCCCGCCACAGATGGACTGCCAGGGCGGCACGCTCGGCTACGCGGACATCTGGCACCTGCGGCACGGCCGCACCCTGCGCGGCGTCAACGGCGAGACCATCACCCCCGACGTGCTCGCCGAGGCGTACGGGCAGCCCCGGAGGACCATCCGCCAGGAGCCGGAGCGGTGACCGCGCCACCGCAACCCCGGCACTCCGTGCCCGACCACATCCCCGAGCAGCTGCGGGAAGCCTTCGCCACGGCCAGTGGCCGCCAGCCGCCTGCCCACTGCCCGTACGAGCCCGGCGACATGGTGCAGATGCACGGCTACAGCGGCTACCCCGCCCCGGGACACCGGCGTACCGGCTTCCGGGGCTGGGTCGTCGGCTACGTCGGCGCCACGATCCTCACCGGCATCACCACCACCGGCGAGGAATGGTGGGGGGAGTGGGGCGATCTGAACCCGGACGGCAAGCCCGTAGACATGTGGGATCACTGCGCCTGCTGCCGTGAGGAGCGGCTCACGCTACGGCGCGCCTACTACGCCAAGCAGCGTGCCCGCGGCGAGCAGCACGCCCTGTTCGACCTGGAGACCACCTGATGCCCTGCGATGACTGCAACCGCTCCCGCTGCCCGGACTGCGGCACCCACTACTGCTGCGAGCCCTGCCCGTGCGAGCGGAGCCACAACTGCCCCTGCGAATGCGCCGACTACGACAGGCAGATGACCTATGCCGACTGACCAGCCCTCCAACCCCTCCACGCTGCCCCTCGCCGGGCACTGCCCGATGGGCTGCGGCCAGACCCTCCAGCGCCGCACCCCAGACGGCACCGTCGTCTGCGCCAGCGACTCGTGCCCCCGGTCGGACGCCGTGACCACCCTCCTGAGCGACCAGGAGACCGAGCACGTCGTCCAGTTCGACGAGGACGGCTTCACCATCCGCCACCCCCTGCGAGAACGCCTCGACGACGACCTGATGCAGTGCCAGCTGCACCGCTTCTGCGTCAGCCGGTCCGGCCCGCCGGCGGGCGGCCCGGGCCGGTACCGGGCGCTCGTCCTGGGCCCCGCAACGTGGGCGTTCGAGGCGATCGGCGGCGAGCCGCGATGAGCGCCGACCAGACCCCCGCCTCTGAGTCCGCTCGCGCGCTGCTCTACCGCCACGGCAAGCACAACCGCTCCGACGCATCGGGTCGTTGTCAGACCTGCGTGCCATGCTGCCTCCAACTGCCCAGCGGAAGGAGGTGAGTGGAGATGTCGCAGAAGCAGCAGGCGATGGTCGTCATGGCCGTCGCGATCGTGGGCCAGGCCTACCTGGGCAAGGTCGCCAGGCAGCAGGCAGCCATGCTCGGTCTGCCCGTCCTGGCCGCCAGCCTGATCGGCCTCGCCGTCAGCGCCCGGCTCAAGTAGCCAGCCGCCAAGGCCCCGCCCTCCCCAACCCGCAGGGGGAGGCCGGGGCCTTGGCGTGTGATCTCAGAACGGCGCTGGACCGCTGCCTTGGATCTCCACCTCGCTGCTTCCCACAACGCCGCGGGTAGCGATGAATGCGCCTTCCCTTCCGTCGGGCATCCGTAGCCGAGTTTCGTCGGCATCCCAGAAGTCCACAGAGGGATCAGCCTGAAGGCTTCCGTCCCAAGACGTCATGCCGCCCGGCTCTTGGTGAATCTGAAGGTCAGCCTTGACGGAGACCTCGGCGCCATCCGCGATCACGGTCGCTGGACCCTGATAACTCATCTTCATGGAACGAGTGTTTCAGCCGGGTCTGACAAGCCCAGCGTCCTCGTCACCCCCCGGCGCGCCAGTGATCCGGCACCGGAGCACCACGCCCGCATAAGTCACAAGCCCGTCACACCTCTGCACGGCAGGCCCGTACAGCGCCACAATGCCTCCAACAACGCCAGCGCAGGGGGGGAATCCCGCATGTCCGAGTACAGCAACGTCCAGAAGGCCGTCCGAGTCGAGAAGTTCCGTATCTGGTTCGCGTGGGCCACCGGCAACTTCATCCTGCTCGCCATCGCCCGCGCGACCCAGGACGTCCACATCGTCAGCGTCATCACCCAGGTCCTGCTGGCCGTCGGCTTCATCCTCCTCACCTTCACCGCCGTACGGATGAGCAACGCCCTCAACCGCAAGGCCGCAGCCGCCCGCCGCGAGGTCCTCGGCGACGTGTAACAGGCTGGACGCCGTGAAGGAACTCCTGCGCCGCTTCGCCCGCCGCTGCGACACCCATGACGTGTCCTCACCCGTGAAGATCCGCCGACTGGAGGCGGAGCTCGGCATGGAGCTCAGCCAGCCCACCGGGGACTTCGTCGCCGACCACGCCGACCCCGACATCATCGACTGCCGCAAGCCGTGGTGCAGGACCCGGCGCGCCTGAGAAACGAAGACGTCGGCCCGCTCATCGCCTGACGAATCCCAGGCCGCCTGCACACTGGAGCCGTGAGCACCACGCGCACCGGCCGCGACAGCCGGCCCCTCGTCACCACAGACATGGCCGCCTACTCCCTCGGCATGCAGCCGCGCCGGTTCCGCGACTGGGCGCGCCGCCGCGGCGTCGCCCCGGCCGGCTTCAAGCCCAACCCGGTCCGCGGGCAGCCACTCGCGCTGTGGGACCTCGTCGACATCGCCGACGCAGCGCAGCGCGACAGCGCGAAGCGCCCCGATTGTCAAGGCGTCTGACCAGCGGCTACTTGACAGAAGATCAGCGCGCACTCATTCTGTGAGACGTTGGCAGCGCTGTCGGTGAGGTCTCCACCCCCGTCACCACCGCTGACACCCACTTCGAGCCCGGCCCAGCGCCGGGCTTTCGCATGTCCGCCCCCACCCGAGAGGAGGGGCGACCGTGCGCGTCCGCCGCAGCCTCACCGCCCTGCTGCTCGCCGTGACGGCCCTGCTCGCCACGGGCACGCCGGCGGCCGGAGATGACCCCACTCCCTCGCCGTCCGTCACAGAGTCGCCCACCACGCCGCCGGCCCCCGAGCCCACGGCGTTCACCATCTCAGGCCTCGACCTGCACGACGCGCAGATGATCGAGGCCGACGGCACCTTCTACCTGTACGGCAGCATGTACGCCTGCGGGTTCCAGTGGTACGTGGCGGGGACCTCGTGGTGCGGGTTCGGCGTCAGCACCGCCCCCACACCGCAAGGCCCCTGGTCAACGCCCCAACTCCTGTTCAGCCCGGCCTCCGTGGACCCGTCCACCGGCTCCACCTGGCAGCAGATCTGCGGCACCCAGACCGGGCAGGGATGCTTCAACCCCAGGATGGTCATCAGGACCGGTTGGGGCCACAACGACAACACGGCCATCCTCTGGTTCAACGCCCCCCGCCAGTACAGCCTCGGTGCACCGCACGCCTACAACGCCATGGGCTGCAACAGCCTGGTCGGCCCCTGCGGCCCCACCGCCGGCGCGCCCCGCGGCTCGTACAACAAGCCGAACCTGGACATCTGCCTGGGCAACGGGGACTTCGGCATGATCCAGTCCGGGACCGGCGGCCGGCCCGCCATCGTCTGCACCCGCCCCGGCGCCAGCGCCCTGTCCATCCAGGAACTCAACTGGTCCGGCACCGGCGGCAACCAGGGCGTCGGCGTCGCCCAGGTCGCAGGCCTCACCAAGGTCGAGGGCCCCGGCGGCTGGTGGGACGAGACGACCCAGCAGTACATCCTCACCTACTCGGACCCCGGCTGCGGCTACTGCTCCGGCGTGCCGATCGGGTACGCCACCTCGCCGACGCTGTACGCCGGCTGGACCGCGCCCGGCAACGTCGGCTGGAGCCCACCCGCCAACGGCAGGCGCGCCTTCCACCCCAACAGCTGCGGAGGCCAGCCCCGCACCGTAGCCCTGCTCGACGGCCAGCCCTGGCAGATCATCGACCTATGGGTGGGAAGCAACGGCGCACCCCAGCGCAACCAGACCAACGCCGCCACCCACCTCGTCCCCCTGCACTACACCCCCACACCCGGAACGCCCGGCGACGGACAGGTGTGGCGACCCCCGCTCACCCTGGAGTGCTGACCGCCCCACTAGGCACCGGCCGGCACCGGCCGCAGGCCGGCACCCCCACCCACCCCCGCACCTCACCCCCTGCATACCCCCATGCATAGCCCTGCATAGTGGATCAAGCCTGCATGGATCACCGCATACTCATGCACTGCATAGCGATGCATCACCATGCACTCGCAGCAAACGATCAAAGAACGCAGAGCGCGAAACGGACATCAGGGACGGGGGAGGGGGGCCTATCCCCCTCGAAGCAGGAATCAGCAGCGGCGACCCCGCTCCGCTGTCCGGGGAGATCGCGTACGGGTCTGGAGCCCTCTCCCTAATCCACCGAACCGAGCTCCGGTGAAATAGGCGCATACTCATGCACTGCATATCCATGCATCACTATTCGCCGCGAACTCGGTTCAGGACTTTTTTCGGGGCGGTGATCATGCGCCCGCCGTCGATCTGCCCCGGCTGCCGACTGCCCGTCAGAGGCCAGTGCCCCCGCTGTGATCAGGGCGGACGCCGCCGCGTCGTCGCCGGACCGAGGGCCCGCCAGGGCTACACCCGGCAGGAGCGACTCCGCCGCGCAGACGCCGTACGGGCGCACGTCGAACAGCACGGCTGGGTATGCCCCGGCTGGCAGCGCGACCCGCACCCGGCGGAGAACCTGACCGCCGATCACGAGGTCGCGGTCGGCGCGGGCGGTGCCGAGTCCGGTCCGCTGCGGGTGCTGTGCCGTTCGTGCAACTCAGCCCGCGGCTCATCGATGGCGCACACGCGCGCGCCGGGCCTCGAGGTCGTTCTCGTGGCCGGGCCGCCGTGCGCGGGCAAGAACCGGTACATCAGCGAGCACGCCCACCCCGAGGACCTGGTCCTGGACCTGGACGCGCTGAGCGAGGCCATGAGCCTGGCCGGGACGTACGAGTTCATCGACGCGCACCTGCCGATCGTCACGGAGGCCCGGGACGCGGCCCTGGAGCGGCTGATGCTCGGCAGCCACCAGGTGCGCCGCTGCTGGGTCATCTCCACCGCGCCGGAACGCAAGCGGCGCGCCTACTACCGGCAGCGGTACGGGGCCCGGTCGGTGGTGCTGTGGTGGCCGGAGGAGACGTGCCTGCTGCGAGCGATGCGGGAGCGGCCGCCGCAGTGGCAGCAGTACGTGCGCCGCTGGTTCGACCGGTACGAGGCGGACCCCGAGGACGAGGTGCTGCGCAGCTGGCAGGCCGCGGGCGAGAGGAGCGGGCCGGATGGCGAAGCGCGCTGATCTGACCATGCGGATGACCGTCGAGACGACTGTGATCCGGCCCGGGGACACCGTCCTGGTCCGCATGCCGAGCGGCACACCGGCCGTGCAGATGGAGCGCATCGTCGACCGGCTGCGGGAGCGGCTCCCGGGCGTTGAGGTGCTGTTGCTCGCCGGGGTGGACGGGGTCGACGTGTACCGGCCGGGGGAGGACTGACCGGTGGCCGGTCGCGGGCCTGCGCCGAAGGATCCGGAGCGCAGGCAGCGCCGTAACGCGGCGAAGGACTTGGCGGCCGTCCCTGAGGCGGCCGTGGGGGTGCCGGAACCGCCGGCCCCGCCTGCGGGGTTGCTGAAGGTGACGCGGGACCGGTGGGCGGACTACTGGGCGTCGCCGGTGGCGAGGCTCGCGGACCCGGTGTCCGATCTGCCTGCGCTGGAGCGGTTGTTCCGGCTGTACGACGACCTGGAGCGCTCGAACGCTGCGGTGAAGAAGCGCGGGCACATGGTCGAGGGGTCGCAGGGCCAGGCGGTGCTGAACCCGCTGCTGCGGCACATCCAGGTGACGCAGGGCGAAGTGCGGCAGCTGGAGGACCGGTTCGGGCTCAGCCCGCGCGCCCGGCTCTCCCTGAACGTCACCCTCGGTGAAGCGGCCAAGAGCCTCGCTGACCTCAACTCCGAGTTCATGGCGGGGGGCGAGGACGACGATGACCCGCGCTTCGACGTCATCGCAGGTCAGGACGTCATCGACGGCGAGACCGCTTAGCGCGCCGCGTTCGCTGGGCTGGCCGACGCACGGGCCGATCGTCTGCCGGTGGATCGAAAAGCACTGTGTGTACGGAGAGGGCGACTACTTCGGCCAGCCCGTACGGCTGCTGCGGTTCCAGAAGCAGTTCCTGTACTGGCTGTACGAGTACAACCCGCAGACGGGTGAGCGCCGTTTCCGTGAGGCGATGCTCGAGGTCCCGAAGGGCAACGGCAAAACGCCGCTGTCGGCCTGGGTGATGCTGTTCGAGCTGCTGGGGCCGCCGTTGTTCGGGCCGAAGGGCTCGCCGGTCATCCCGGTCGGCGCCGCATCGTTCGAGCAGGCTGACCTGCTGTTCGGCGACATGCGGAACTGCTGCACCGAGTCGCCCACGCTTCGACACCACGTCGACGCGTACGACACCGAGATCCTCGTCAAGAACGGGCCGGGCCGGGCGTACCGGATCGCCGCGGCGGCCGGCACCAACGACGGGCCGCGCCCGTCGATGTTCGCCGCCGACGAGATCCACGAGTGGGTCGGCAACAAGGAACGCGTCCACCTGGTCATCGCGAACGGCCTGGTCAAGCGGGCGAACTCGCTGGTGCTGAACACGACGACGCCCGGGGCGGACCTGGACTCGCTGGCGGGCCGCAAACACCTGTACGGCTACCGCGTCAACGCCGGCGACGTCGACGACCCGCGGTTCCTGTTCGTCCACTACGGCGTCCAGGACGGGCAGTACGACCTCCAGGACGAAGAGCAGCTGCGCGCCGCGGTGCTCGCTGCGAACCCGGCTGCCGGGGCGTTCGTGCGGGTCGAGGACACGATGGCCCGGTATCACCAGGTCCAGGAGTTCGAGTACCGGCGCTACAACCTCGGTCAGTGGACGCGTGCGGACGAGTCGTGGCTGCCGCCGGGCGCGTGGGAGTCCTGCGTCGGCGAGGTGGAGCTCGATGCGGAAGCGCCTGCCTACGCCGCCGTCGACATGGCCTACAAGCACGACTCGGTGGCCGTGGTCGTCGCGCAGCTCGGCGAGGACGGCCGGGTCCGCGTGCAGGCGAAGGTGTGGACGCCGAAGAAGGGCGTGTCCACCATTGACGTCGCCGCTGTCGAGAACCACCTGCGGCAGCAGCACCGGGAGCTGAACCTCCAGACCATCGCCTACGACCCCGCCTACTTTCAGCGCTCTGCTGAGGTGCTGATGGACGAGGGCCTGCCGATGGCGGAGATGCCGCAATCCGCGAAGCACATGGTGCCCGCCTGCCAGGACACCTACCGGGCCATCACCGACCACACCCTCGTGCACGGCGACGACCCCGTCCTCACCGACCACGTACTGGCCGCCGCGACCCGGGAGACGGACAACGGCTGGCGCCTCAGCAAAGGCAAGTCGAAGAGGCACATCGACGCCTGCATCGCCATGGTCATCGCCGTCTTCCTCGCACTGCCCCGCATCGACACCGAGGAGGAGGTAGAGCCGTGGTTCGGATTCGGATGAAGCGGGCCGCGGACGAGCCCCGCCGCGCCAAGAAGCATCTGGGGCCTGCGGCGCGGGCGCGCGCCGGCGTCGCCGCCGGCGGCGGCATGGCGGCCGCCGGTCTGTGGCTGTGGTTCGGACTTGCCGTCGCCCTGGTCGTCGCTGGTCTCGGCGTCGCCGCCTACTTCCTGTTCCTCACCGACGTCGACGAGCCGGACCGTGACGGAGGCAGCCAGTGGTGAACCTGTGGCGGGCCGCACGCCGGTCGATCAGCAGCCTCGACGACTACGTGCAGGCCGTCCAGTTTGCGGGCAACGCGTACACGTACCCGCAGATCGGCGCGCAGCAGACGATGCCGGGCATCGCCAAGGAGCGGGTCCCCGCGGACTTTGCCGGGTACGCCATGCAGGCCGCCACCAACGGCGTCCTGTTCGCGTGCCTGGCCGTGCGTCAGGACGTGTTCTCGGCGGTGCGCTTCCAGTGGCAGCGCATGAGCGACGGTCGCCCCTCCGCCCTGTTCGGCACCACGGACCTGCGGGCCCTCGAGGAACCCTGGGTGGGCGGCACGACGCAGGACCTCCTGGTGCGGATGATCCAGGACGCCGACCTCGCCGGGAACTCGTACTGGACGACCGACCCGGTGAACGGCGACCTGGTGCGGCTGCGCCCGGACTGGGTGGACATCGTGCTGGAGCCGCGCGTCATGCGAGGCGGGGTGCTCGGCTGGCGGCGCCTCGGCTACGTCTACACCGAGCCCGGCAGCGACCCGGTGGCGCTGCTGACCGACGAGGTGGCGCACTTCGCGCCGCGCGCGGATCCGCTGGCCACGTTCCGCGGCATGTCGTGGATGACGCCGATCGTGCGCGAGGTCCGCGGCGACAACCTGATGTCGTCGTACAAGCAGGCCCTGCTGGAGAACCGCGGCACCCCGAACGTCATCGTCAAGTTCGACCGCGACGTGAAGCCGGACGCGCTCGACAAGTTCAAGGCGCGCATGGAGGCGGAGCACCGCGGCCCGGAGAACGCTGGCAAGACCCTCTACCTGGGCGGCGGCGCGGACGTCACCATCGTCGGCTCCAACTTCGAGCAGCTCGACTTCGCGCGCGTCCAGGGCGCGGGCGAGACCCGCATCGCGGCGGCCGCCGGCGTGCCGCCGGTCATCGTGGGCCTGTCCGAAGGCCTCGCCGCCGCGACGTACTCGAACTACAGCCAAGCTCGCCGCCGCTACGCGGACGGCACGATACATCCGTTGTGGCAGAACGCTGCCGGCACCCTGCGCCGCCTTGTACGGCCCACCGGCGCGGCCGCCTCCGGAGCGGTGCGCCTCTGGTACGACCCGCGCGACGTGCCGTTCTTGCGCGAGGACCGCAAGGACGCAGCCGAGATCCAGTTCCGGCAGGCGCAGACCATCCGGGCCCTGACCGACGCGGGCTACACGTGGGCGTCCGTCGTCGCCGCCGTCGAAGCCGAGGACTGGACCCTGCTGCGCCACACCGGCCTCTTCAGCGTCCAGCTTCAGCCGCCCGGCACCGAGGCCCCCGCCCTTCCCGCGAGCAGCGACGAGGAGATGTGATGTCCGCTCTCACCATGCAGGCCGCGCCGCGCGACGGGCTGCTGCGCAGCGTGCCGTTCGAGCTGCTGCGCGCCGACGGCGACGACGAGGCCGGCGACGGTCTCACCCTGGAGGGCTACGCCGCCGTCTGGGACGCCGCCACCGAGATCGACTCGTGGGAAGGCGCCTTCACCGAGAAGATCCGCCGCGGCGCGTTCCGCAAGACGATCCGCGAGAACACCCCCGTCTTGCAGTTCGACCACGGCCGGCACCCGCTGGTCGGCTCCATCCCGATCGGTGCCATCGAGCAGCTCAGCGAGGACGACTCCGGCCTGTACGTGCGGGCCCGCCTGTCGGACAACTGGCTGATCCAGCCCGTGCGGGACGCGATCGCTGAGCGCTCCGTGAAGGGCATGTCCTTCCGGTTCTCCGTGATCCGCGAGGAGTGGCGGGACAACGCCGGGAAGCTGATCAAGGCGGAGGAGCTCGGTCGGCTGCTGTGGGATCCGGGTGACCGCGGCCCGCTGGAGCGGACCCTGATCGAGGTCCGCTGCCCCGAGCTGGGCCCCGTTGTGTTCCCCGCCTACACGCAGACCTCCGTCGATGTGCGCGCCCGCGGCGTGGCCATGGACATCACCCGCGACGCCGGCATGGTGCGCGAGGTGCGCCGGTCGCTGGCCACCGACGCCGCCGCCCTGCGTGACCGGCTCGACGACCCGCAGCTGCGCGCTGAGGTTGCGCGCGCACTGCTCTTCGACTCCGAGGCCGCTCCTGACGACACGGAGCAGGCCCCGGCCGCGACGGCCACGCCGCCCGAGGGCGGGCACCTGGCCGACCGCACCACCAGCACCACCGGCGCGCCGCTCGCCTCAGAGCACCCGTCGCAGATCCCTGACGCGCCGCTCGCCACAGAGCACCCGTCGCCCGCCACGCGCAGCAGCCGCCTGAAGGACCAGATCCGCGAGATCACCGGCCTGATGGACGAGCAGCTTGCGCACATCGCGCAAAGGCAGACGACTGATGGAGCTCAGTCACTCGCAGGCGGTAATCCGCCTGAAGGACATCAAGGCCGAGCTTGAGCGGCTCGGCGAGAAGGACGACCTGACCTCGGAGGACGAGCAGTCCTTCGACGAGCTCACCCGTGAGTTCGCCGAGGTCGACAACCATCGCCGGCAGCTGGAGCGCAAGGCCGCTCTGGAGCGGGTCCGTTCGGCGACCAAGACGACCGAGCGGGGCCCGGCCGCCGTCAAGATCGAGGGCGGTACGCCGTACTCCTCGCGAGACGGCTACGACGTCGACCCGATCCTGCACCCGGACTCGGTGGAGGACCGCCGCTTCCGCAACCCCTGGGACCTCAGCGAGGTCCGCACGTTCGGCCGGTCCAAGGACCAGGTCGGGCAGGAGCTGCGCTCGCGCGCTCTGTGCGCGATCGAGAAGATGGCCGGGGCGAACGACCGGGTGCGGTCGGTGGCCACGGACATCCTGGAGCGCTGGGACGACGGGGACTCGACGATCGCCAAGCTGTGCCTGGCGACGTCCAGCCCGGAGTACCTGCGCGCGTGGTCGAAGATGGCCCGCGGTCACGGCCACCTCATCTCCCAGGAGGAGCGGACCGCCCTGGAGCGGGCCATGTCCCTCACCGACAGCGCGGGCGGCTACCTGGTGCCGTTCCAGCTGGACCCGACCGTCATCATCACGGCGAACGGGTCGGCCAACCAGATCCGGCAGATCGCCCGTCAGGTCGTCGCCACCGGCGACGTCTGGAACGGCGTCTCCTCCGGTGCGGTGTCCTGGTCGTGGGACGCGGAAGGCGCCGAAGTCTCCGACGACTCGCCGACGTTCGCGCAGCCGACCGTGCCCGTCTACAAGGCGGCCGGGTTCGTGCCGATCTCGATCGAGGCGCTGGAGGACGAGGCCAACGTCACCCAGGAGGTGGCGCGGCTTCTCGCGTTCGGGCGTGACGTCCTCGAGGCGGCGGCGTTCGCCACCGGGTCCGGCTCCGGCCAGCCCACCGGTATCGTCACCGCGCTCACCGGCACGTCCAGCGTGGTCACTTCGACCACGACGGACACCTTCGCCGCGGCGGACATCTACAAGGTGGACAACGCGCTGCCCGCCCGCTACCGGGGTGCGGCGTCGTGGCTGGCGAACCGGGGCGTCTACAACCTGGTGCGCCAGATGGACACCGCCGGCGGCGCGCAGATGTGGGAGCGCATCGGTGCCGACGTGCCCGCCCAGCTGCTGGGCCGGCCCGTCTACGAGTCCGAGGACATGGACGGCGTCGTCAACGCCACCCAGGACAACTACCTGGCGGTGTACGGCGACTTCTCCAACTACGTCATCGCCGACCGTGTCGGCATGACGGTGGAGTTCATCCCGCACCTGGTCGGCACCAACCGCAGGCCCACGGGCCAGCGCGGCTGGTACGCCTACTACCGGGTCGGCGCCGACAGCGTGAACGACGGCGCGTTCCGGATGCTCAACGTCACCTGACCACCCCTTGGGATCCCCGGCCACGCGCCGGGGCTCCCGCGCATCCGGAGAGGAGTAACCCGGCATGAAGCAGAGCCTGTACAACACCGCCCGCGCGAAGGCCACGCTCGCCGTGGCGCTGCGTACGAACGGCACCGTCAACGGCACGACCGTGGACCTGCACGAGAACAAGGATGCGTCCCGCTCGGCGATGCTCGTGGTCCACACGGGCACCATCACCGACGGCTCGCACGCCGTCGTCCTCCAGGAGAGCGACGACAACTCCGCCTGGGCGACGGTGGCCGCAGCCGACCTTCAGGGGTCGGCTCCCACGATCGTCAGCACCGACGACGACGTGCTGTTCGAGCTGGGCTACAAGGGCTCGAAGCGCTACCTGCGCGCGTCCGTCACGACCAGCGGCGCGACGACCGGCGGCACGTTCGGTGCCGTCATCCTGCGGGGCTTCGTGCGCCGCTCGCCGATCTCGCACAGCTAAGGAGAAGGCCAGTGGCGATCAAGCGCTGCAAGAGCCCGTTCAGCGTCTGGACCAACGGTGTCCCGCGCGTCATCGCTGGCGGGCAGCTCATCGAGGACACCGACCCCGTCTTCAAGAGCCACAAGGACTACTTCGAGGACGTGGAGACCTTCGTGTCCGACAAGGGCCCGCGTCGCACGGGCATGGAGCAGGCCACGGCCGCACCCGGGGAGAAGCGGGGCCTGCGGGCCTTGTTCGCCCCCGACGACCGTGAGCGTCCGGCAGGCGAGGTCCATGAGACCGACGAGGACCAGGACGAGTCGAAGAAGCAGCCGTTCAATCCGAGCGAGCACACCGTCAACGAGGTGACCGGCTACCTTGCCGAGGCCGACCCCGACGAGGCCCTGCGGGTGATCGACGCGGAGGCCGCGGGCAAGAAGCGGTCCACCGTTCTCGGGCTGCGCGAGCAGTACGAGACCCCGGCCGCGCCCGGCGACAACGCCTGAGCAGGGGTGAGCCGTGATCGAACTCGGGGCCGCCGTACGGCTCGCCGCCCGCTGCACCGACGCGGGCGGCACGCTCACCAACGCCAGCTCGGTCACGCTCACCATCACCCTGCCGGACGGGACCATCAGCAGCCCGGCCGTGACCAACCCGCCCTCCGTCACCGGCCAGTACAGCCACGACTACGTCACCACGCAGCCCGGCCGGCACCTGGTGCGCTGGCTGTTCGCCACGCCGGCGTCGGCGTACACCGACGTCCTGGACGTGCTGCCCGCCGACCCACGGTTCCTGTTCTCGCTGGCCGACGCGAAACGCCACGTGAACATCCCAGCGGACACGACCCGCGACGACGGCGAACTCCGTGACTGGTCCGCCGCCACCACCATGGTGGTGGAGCACTTCGTGGGCCCGGTCGCCCGCCGCACGGTGACGGAGCGGCACACGTTCACCGCCGCGAGGATGCGGGTCCTGCGGGAGACCCCGGCGCTGTCCCTGACGTCCCTCGCGCCGATCCTGACTGGCGGCACCTCGTACACGCCCGGCGACCTGGACCTGGACCCCGAGACGGGCATCGTGCAGCGCAAGGACGGCGGGCTGCTCGCCGGGCCGCTGCGCATCACCTACGTGGCCGGCCGCGCCATCGTCTCACCGAACATCGCCCAGGCCGGGCGGATCATCCTGCAACACCTGTGGCGCACCCAGCGCGGCAGCCTGCGCGGCCCGGTCATCGCGGGCGGCGAGGACTACTCCGTCACCGAGCCCATCCCCGGTCTGGGCTACGCGATCCCCAACCGTGCTCTGGAGCTGCTGGAGCCTGACCGACTTCCCCCTGGAGTGGCCTGATGTCCCGCGTGCCCGACCTCATCGACGCGCTCACCGCCCGCCTCGCCACCGAGGAGGGCCTGAGCGACGTGCGGGTGGCGGACGGCCCCGAGGTCAGCGAGGAAGGCGCCGACGAGTGGATCCTCATCGGCTACGACGGCGACCCCGAGAGCCAGGGCCAGGCCGCGGTCACCGAGGAGGACTGGGCGGCTCTCGGCACCTCGCGCAGCGAGCGCATCGAGCTGCCGGTGACGATCCTCGTACGCCGCGGCGACACCGAAGTGCGGGCGGCCCGCGCCCGCGTGTACGCAATCGGCGCGGTCGTGCGGCGGGTGCTCGTCCACGACCCGAGCGTCGGCCTGACTGGCATGCAGGCTGCGATCGCCGGGACCGCCCTGTTCCAGGCGCAGACCACCGACGGCATCCAGGACCGGCTGGTCCTCACCGTCGGCGTCCAGGCCTTCACCTAGAACGCCTGCCGCCCGCCATCGGCGTGGCTGCCACGCAACACTCATCCCCGGCGACTTGGGCCGCCGTCAACCAGAAGGAGAGCCATGGCCGCGCTCACCACGAACGTGGTCCCCTTGGCGGGTCTGCGTCGTGACGACAAGTTCACCGCCGCTGCTGGCGGCGGCGACGACTGCGCCACCGGGGCGGGAGTCGAACTGGCCGTGAAGAACGGCAGTGGCTCGTCGGTCACCGTCACCCTCGCCACCCCCGAAACCGTCGACGGCGACCTCAGCGTGCAGGACCGGGCCGTGGCGGTCCCGGCCGGGGGTGAGATGACGATCCCGGTCACCGACCGGTACCGGAACCCGTCGACGGGCCGCTGCGCCATCACCTACAGCGCGGTCACCTCGGTGACCGTCGCCGTGTTTCGGGGGCTGACGTCGTGACCGTACGCCTGCGTCACCCCGAGCTGCCCGACAGCCAGACCATCGACGTTGCCGAGTCGGCGGTGCCCGTGCACCGGGCCGCCGGGTGGGTCCTCGTCGAGGACGACGCCCCCGAGCCGTCGACTGACAGTCCCGAGGCCGAGCCCGCCGACGAAGCCGACACCCCCTCACCGACCGCCGCTCGCAAGCGTCGGCGCACCACCGAAGGAGAGTGACGCATGCCCGCAACTCCGATCGCATCGGCGGTCCGGTACTACCGGCGCGGCCTGACCAAGGTCAGCTGGGTGCCGACCATCGCGAACAAGACAGCGCCCACCCGCTCCGAGCTCAACGCGGGCACGGAGCTGTCCGTCGAGGTCGGCGCGGTCGACGGCTGGCAGATCGTGTCGGCCACCACCGAAACCCCGACCCTGGGCAGCAAGTTCAACGCCAAGATCGACGGCGCGATCTCCGCCGACGACTCCAGCCTGACGCTGTACGCGTCGCAGACCGGCACCGACGTGCGCAGCCTCCTCACCCGCGGCGCCAACGGGTACGTCGTGTGGATGGACGAAGGCGACACCGCCGGCCGGACCATGGATGTTTTCCCGGTCCGTGTCACCTCGCAGGTGAAGCTCCGCACGCTGGAGGACGCGGCCCAGGTCCAGATCCAGTTCGCGGTCACGTCCGAGCCCGCCGAGAACGTCACGATCCCGGCCTGACTGATGCCGCGTTCGGTACAGATCCTGGGCACGGGCCAGCTGACGACGCTGTCGCGGCGGTTGCGCGCAGCGGGCGGGCCGCGCCTTCAGCGCAACGCGGCCCGCCGGGTGCGCCGCGCTGCGGAGCCCCTTCATCGGGACCTTCAGCGGGCGATCGCGTCGCAGCCGATCGTGTCCGAGGGGCGCAAGCCCAACCGGAAGGGCCGCATTCCGTCCGGCGGGCCGTCGCCGACCGTGCGGCCGCTGCGGGCGACGCTCGCCGGCGGCGTGCGGATCAGCGTGCGGCAGGGCGCGTTCGCGGGGGCCCGCGTGTGGATGGACCGCTCCCGCCTGCCCGACGACCTGAAGAAGATGCCGTTCGTCATCGAGGACGGCCGTATCCGCCACCCCGTGTTCGGCAACCGGCGGCGGTGGGCGACGCAGTGGGTGCGGCCCACCGGCTGGTGGTCGCGCACCGTCCGGGCGGGCCTGCCCCGCATGCAAGCCGAGGTCGAGCGGATCCTCGCCGACGTCCGCCGAGACCTGGAGTAGAGAGACCGATGATCGTTTCGTACAAGCAGGACGACGGCACCGTCGAGCAGGTCACGACCGAGGACCTCTCGGCGATCGAGGCGGCCGCCATCGAACAGGCCATGGGAGACACCCCGTGGCGGCGCGTCGAGGACATGCTGCGCGCGCAGGACCCGACCGCGATGCGCGCCGTGCTGTGGATCTTCCGACGCCGCGCCCAGCCGGACCTGGAGTTCAGCGCGTTCGACGTGCCGGGGTGGCGGCGTCGGCTGACCGCGCGCCTGGAGCGGGTGGAGATCGACGACGTGCTGAACACGCTCGTCGCCGAGGCGATCTCCACCCAGGAGGATGCGGCGATCGACGCGATGCTGCCCCATCTGCGCAAGCTCGCCGCCAGCCAGGACGACGTCGACGCCGCGCTCGGCGAGCTGGGAAAAGCGCACCTGATCCGGAGCGGCAGGGCGTCGGCCACCTGATCGGCGAGTACCGCTGGCTGCTCGCCCACCTGCTGCACATCCGCCCCTGGGAAATCCGTCACCTGACTGTCGCCGACCTGGAGTCGGCGATCGCCTGGATCGATCAGCACATAGCTGCGAGGGGGTGACCCGCTCTCGTGGCGCAGCGCCTCACGTTCACCCTCGCCGGCCGGGACGAACTATCCCGCGTCCTCAACGGATCGGCGGACTCCGCTGACCGGCTGCGGCTGCGGCTCGCCGGGATCACCGCAGACGCGGACGGCAACCTGCGTGACCTGCACGGGCGGTTCCTGTCCCTGGCCGACGCGCAGCGCCTCGTCGACGACCGCACCGGCCAGGTACGCACGAGCATGACGAACCTGTCGGACGCGGCAGGCAAGGTCGGCGAGGCCCTCAGGGCGAGCCTGATCAGCCTGGCCCCGGCGGCGATCCCCGCCGCGGCCGGCCTCGCCGGGACGGCGGCGACGCTCGCCGGGCAGCTCGGTGCGGTGGCCCTCGCAGCCGGCGCGTACGGGCTCGCGCTCGGCGCGCAGATCTCCGCGATGAGCGAGGCGCTGCAAGCGCAGACGAAATACGACGAGGCGGTCCGGGAGAACGGCGCTACCTCGCAGGAGGCCATCAAGGCGCAGGTCGCCTACCAGCAGCAGCTGGCGAAGCTGCCGCCGGAGACGCAGCGTGCCGCAGTTGCGGTGGGTCTGCTGAAGACCAACTACCAGGCCTGGAGCGATAGTCTCGCGGGCGACGTGATGGGCCCGTTCAACAAGGGCGTCGCCGTCGCCAACGCGCTACTGCCGGAGACGACGGGCCTGGTCAAGGGCGCGAGTAGCCAGTTCGACCGGCTGATGACCCTGCTGGGCGGCGCGATCTCCACGCCGGGTTTCGATGCGCTGAACGATCGCGTCACCGCTTTCTCCGAGCGGACCCTGCGACGCGCCATCGACAAGTTGACCGTGTTCTTCGCGAAGGCCGACGCGGGCGAGCTTGACAACTCCGGGCTGAACAGGTTCTTCGACTACGCCCGCGACAACGGGCCTCTGGTGTGGGACACGCTGGAGCAGGTCGGGGATGCACTCCTGCACGTGCTGGAGGCCGGCTCCGGCGTGGGCGTCGGCATGCTGGAGGTCATCAACGCGCTGAGCGGGATCGTGTCCGCGGTGCCGCCGGGAACGATCGCGACGCTGCTGCAACTGGCCATCGCCATCAAGGCGGTGAAGCTCGCGGCGGCCGGCGCGGCCGCGGGCCGTGCGGCGATGGCTGCCCTCGGGGTGCAGATCGGTGCCATGACCACGGCGGCGGCCGCTGCGCCGGGCCCCCTGACTCGGACCACGGCGGCTGTCGGTGCTCTCTCCCGCACCGCGAAGCTGGCGATGGCGGGTACCGGGCTGGGGCTGCTGCTGATCACCCTGGATGCCCTGTCCTCCAGCAGCCGCGAACCCAAGGCCGATGTCGACAAGTTGACGACGTCGCTGGCGGTGCTCGGTGACACGGGCAAGGTGAGCGGCGAGGCGCTGAAGGTGTACGGGGCGGACCTGGGTGGTCTGGCCGATGCGCTCGGCACGCTCGCCCGTCCCTCCAACCTCGACTCGGTGCAGCAGTTCCTGACCGGCCTGATCGGCATGGACTCAACGCCGGTCAAGAACGCCAAGGAGGATTTCGAGTCGATCGACCAGGCGCTCACCAACCTGGTCAGCCAGGGCAAGGCGGACCTGGCCGCCGCCGCCCTACAGAACACCATCGCGGCGCTTCAGAAGCAGGGCTACACCGCGAAGGAAGTCACCGACCAGCTCGACGACTACAAGGCCGCGTTGGCCGGGCAGGCACTGGAGCAGCAGCTCGCCGCCCAGGCGATGGGCTTGTTTGGGGATCAGGCGCAAAGGACGCAGGCTCAGCTGGACGCTCAGCGGCAGTCAGCGGACGGGCTCAGGCAGGCGATCGTCGCCCTCAACGACGTCAACCGGCAGGGCCTCAGCGGCATGATCGGGTTCGAGGCGGCGATCGATGCGGCGACGAAGGCCGCAGCCGAGAATGCCGGCGTCCTCGACATGCAGGGCGGCAAGTTGGTCCTGAACACAGAGAAGCAGCGCGCCGCCGCGACAGCCCTGAACGATCTGGCATCCAAGACGGACGAGGCCGCCAGCTCGGCGCGCGAGTCCGGGGCGGCATGGGGCGACGTCAACGCGATCTACGAGCGGGGCCGGCAGCAGCTCATCAAGAGCGCGATGCAGATGGGTTTGACCCGGGTAGAGGCGGAGCGGCTGGCCGCGCAAATCCTCAAGACGCCGGACAAGACGGCCAAGCTCCAGGGGGACATGGAGGACCTCAAGGCGAAGGTCGACAAAGCCAAGCGGGAGATCAAGTCCATTCCGCCGTCGAAGGTGTCGTCGATGCAGGGCACCATCGCGGACCTGTCGAGGAAGGTGGCGGCGGCCAAAGCACAGATCAAGTCGGTCCCGCCGTCGAAGCGGGCCGCGCTGAATGCGACCATCGCCGACCTGGAGTCCAAGGTCGCGCAGGCCAAGGCGGCACTCGCCAGCGTCAAGAGCCGCACGGTCACGCTCACCGCGTTCGTCCAGTACAAGGGCAAGAGCATTGCCGCGGTGTCGGCCGGCCGTATGGCCACCGGCGGCCTGGTGGGCCGGGACGGTCTGCCGGGCTACCCGGGCGGCGGCCTGATCCGGGGTGTCGGCACGCCCACCTCGGACTCGAACCTGATCTGGGCGTCCCGCGACGAGTACATGGTCAAGGCCGCCTCGGTGAAGAAGTACGGCGTCGCGTTCATGGACGCCCTCAACGACGGGCTCCTGCCGGCCAGCCGCACCGCGGCGCGTCCCGGCCTGCCCGCGACTGCGGCCCCGGAACCGGCCGCTGGCGGCTGCGGGTGCTCCGGCGTGGACGTGCAGGTCAACTTCCGTGACGACCGGCTGCGCGACTTGATCGACGTCACGGTGACACCGAAGATCCGCGAGTCCGAGCAGCGGCAGGCGCACCGGGCGAAGGTCGGGAGGCGCTGACGTGGCCATCTCCTACATCGGTATCGGGGCGCTCGCCACGCACGCGGACACGATCACCCCGGCCTATCCGGCGGGTGCGACCGTCGGCCGGCTCGCGGTCCTTCAGGTGGTGTCTGCGCACACCGATGAGTCGATCCCTGCCACGCCGTCGGGATGGAATCTGGCGGGCACGGTGGCCGGCGGTGGTGGCGTGTTCGGGGCGGCGGCCGGGCCGCGCCGCCTGACGTTCTTCACGCGGGTGTTGCTCGGCTCGGATGCGGCGCCCACCGCGCGGATCCCTTCGGGGTCCACGGGGTCGCTGATCGCCGGGCGCATCACCATTCTGGACCGCAGCGCCGGGACGGGCTGGCGGTGGGCGGCCGCGTTCGCCGAGGACACCTCCAGCGGCACCGGCTTCTCCGCCGTGTCCACCACGGCGCTCACGTGGGCGGCCGGTGACGTCGCCGTCGTCGGCTACGGCGTCCCCCTGTCCACGGCCGCATTCAGCGCCGAGGCGATCACCGCGACCGGCATCACGTTCGGCGCAGTCACCGAACGCGCCGACGACGCGGTCACCGACGGGCACGACGCCCGCCTGGTCGCCGCCACCTGCTCCGTGTCCTCCGGCACGGGCACGCAGGCACCCACCCTGGCGGCCACCCTGTCCGCCGCGTCCACCGGCGTGGCCGGCGTGCTCCGCATCCGGGAGGCCGCCTCCGATGTGGAGGCCACCGCGCAGTCCGTGTTCCCGCCTCGTCTCCTGCTCAGCGCGACCGGGCTGCTCGCAGACAACATCGTGAGCGTGAGCCTGTTCCGTCAGGTCGGCTCCACCCTCACCCCGGTGCGGGCGGCCACCGACGTCGACACCAGCGGGCAGAACGTGCTGCTGCGCATCGACGCCGAGCAGCCCCTCGGGGTGCAGTTCGACTACCTGGCCGTCCTCACCGACGTCAACGGCCTGCACTGGGAGGCCTACTCCAGCCCGGTCACGTCGACGGTCACCTCCGATGTCATCTCGGATGCGATCCGCGGGATCGGCGCGGCCGTCACCATCCAGTCCTGGCCCGACAAGAAGCGCAGCCGGGACTCCGCCGTGTTCAACGTGGGCGGCCGCATCGTCGCCGTGAGTAAGCCCCGCTCGGGAGCGCAGGCCACCGTCACCGTGCGGACCCTCACCGACGAGGACGGCGATGCCCTCCAGGCGGTCCTGGACTCGGCGACCGAGGGCGTGGTCCTGATCCGCAAGCAGGCCACCATGGCGGGCGTCGACAACCACCTGGCCGTCGTCGCCGACAGCGAGGACCGCACCTGGTACAACGAGGTCCGCTTCTGGCAGCTGGAGACGTACGAGACCGAGCCGTGGCCTGACGAGCTGGAGGCCGCCGGGTTCACCCTCCAGAACATCGCAGACAACTACAGCAGTCTCCAGGACCTGGCGGACGCGTTCACCCCCGGCACCCTGCTCGACATCGCCATGTGGGACTTCGGGCCCTGACATGCTGGAAATGTCGGACCAGGCGCTCGCCATCGTGCAGCGCTCCTTCACCATGCGCATCCGCGCCGAATCGTGGCTGGGCGGCCAGCTCCTGGCGGACAGCATCCCGATCGCCGACGGCAGCGAGACCCGCGACCGCTCCCTTGCCGTCCCCGAACGCATCACCCTGACCGTGCCCGCCCGGGACCGCGGCGTCGACTGGGACCCCGGCGCCGACCCCGCGCACCCGCTCGCCGCCTACGGGCAGATGCTGCGCATCGACTACGGCGTCGAGGTCGGTAGCCACACCGAGTGGATCAACCGCGGCTGGTTCTTGATCACCGACACGGAGACCGGCGACGACACCGTCACCGTCACCGCACAGGGCCTGTTGACGCTGATCCAGGAGGCGGATTTCGTCGCCCCGTTCCAGCCGTCCAGCACCGACACCCTCGCCAGCGTCGCGCGGGCCCTGGTCGAACCGGCGCTGACCGTCAGCATCGACAGCACACTCACCGACCGGGCTGTGCCGCTCGGCATGCAGTGGGACACCGACCGTCTCGGCTCCCTCAACGAGGTGCTCGACGCATGGCCGGCCGACGCCGGGGTCACCGAGGACGGCTACCTCCTCATCGAGCCGCTCTCCGACAGCGGCTCGCCGGTGCTCGCCCTCACCGACGGCGTCGGCGGCACGGTCGTCAAGTGGCAAGGCTCGTCGAGCAGGGACGGAGCGTTCAACGCGGTCGTCGCCCAGGGCGAGGACTCATCCGGCAATCAGATCCAGGGCGTCGCCTACGACAGGGTCGCCGGCAGCCCGTTTCGCTACGGCGGCAACTTCAGCCCGCTGCCCGTTCCGTACCGCATGCAGACGCCGCTGCTTCGTACGGTCGCCCAGTGCCGGGACGCCGCGGCCGCCGGCATGACACGGCTGCGGCGCACCGCATCTCGGAAGTTGTCCGTGACGATGCTGCCGCACCCGGGCCTCATGACCGGCGACGTCGTGTCCGTGACCGGGGCCGGCCTCACCGCCGAGCCGGGCATCGTCGAATCCCTGTCGCTGCCCTACTCCCCGTCCGCGCAGACCCTGACAGTGAGGGTGCTCAATGGCTGACTGGGCGGACACCCGCGTCTCACTTGCAGGGGTCGGCACCCTGCAAGGCGTCGCCCTCACCGCCTCCGCGTCCGGCGCGTGCGTCGCCAGGATCGGCGGCATCGAGGTCACCGCCCGCGTCATCACCGGCCTGACCGTCGCCGCGAACGATCTGCTGCTGCTGACCCGCGCCGGATCCACCTACTGGATCATCGCGAAGATTCCGGCCGCCCCGGGATCCCCGCCCACGCCGCCCGCCGCCGGGTCCGGCCCGGACGGCGGCGACGTCGCCCCCGACCCGAAACCGACCGTCACCACGGGCAGGCTGGTGTGCGCGCCCGTCGCCACCGCCACCTACCGCGACGGCAGCTGGCGATCCGACAGCGGATCCATCAACAGCTACGACACCTACCAGGGCCGCTACGCCGGATCCTCGTACGGCCGGATGACGGGCTGCGCCTTCTACGGCAGCAAGCCCCGCACCCTCGCCGGGGCCACCGTCACCGCCGCCAGCATCCAGGTACGGCGCCTCACCGGCGGCGACTTCGCCGCCCGCACCGCCACGCTGCGCCTCGTCTCCCAGACCACCCGCCCCGCCGGCGCACCCACCCTCAACGAGACCACCAGCGGCCCGTCGCTGGCGGTCAACGCGTCCGGCACCTTCTCCATCCCGACGTCGTGGGCGCAGGCGATGGTCGACGGCACCCGCGGCGGACTCGCCATCAGCGTCAGC
Source organism: Streptomyces sp. NPDC002328 (assembly GCF_042890065.1). Classification (NCBI taxonomy): domain Bacteria; kingdom Bacillati; phylum Actinomycetota; class Actinomycetes; order Kitasatosporales; family Streptomycetaceae; genus Streptomyces; species Streptomyces sp. NPDC002328. The sequence goes on from NZ_JBIARQ010000009.1 coordinate 84,727, forward strand.
GCCGACAACCCCTACATCCGACTCGCCGGCCGCGCCTCCTGGTCCGCGGCCTGGACTCTGACCATCTCCTGGAGGCGTGGATGACCCAGCAGACCGCGAAGGGGATCACGTATCCCGAGTCGACGGACCACACCAGGATGTGGGAGCACTTCGAGACCCTGGCGGACGACGTCAACGATCTGCTGACTGTCGGGGACAACGAGGCTGAGGACACGAGCTCGCGCACGACGACGAGCACCAGCTACACCGACGCGTCCGGCGGTGCGTTCTCCACCACGATCACGGTCCCGCCGTCGGGGCGGGTGATGGTGGCGGTCCGGTCGACACAGCGCAACTCCACCACCCTGAACACGATCACGTCGTGGCAGGCGGTCGGGTCGACGTCGGGCACCGTGTACTCGGCGAACGACGGCGCGGCGATCATCGTGAAGGGCACGGACAACGTGTCGCTCCAGCTCACGAAACGACTCACCGGTCTGTCGCCCGGCGAGACCCTCACGGTCACCACCAAGCACCGGGTCAACGCAGCCAGCACGGCCACGTTCGACTACCGGTGCATCGACGTCTGGGGCCTCGTCTAGAGCTCCTGCTTCCCCCATCTGCCCGCCCGCGCGCGGGCGTTTCTCATGTCTGGAGGGAACCAATGTCCCAACCCACCATCGGCCGGACCGTCTTGTACCGGCTGTCGGAAGACGACGCCAAGCACATCACCCATCAGCGGGTGCACTCCGGCCTCACCGGCAACTTCGTGGAGGCGGGCCAGGTCTACCCGGCCGTCGTCGTCCGCATCTTCGCCGGCAACCCCAACGGAGTGGTCAACCTCCGTGTCCTCTTGGACGGCCAGGACCCGCCACTGTGGGCGACGTCCCGCCACGAGGGTGACCAGCCCGGCACCTGGGCCTGGCCGGAGCGTGTGTGATGGCCAGAACAGGCCCGCAGAGGATCCCCGGCGCCTCGCTCGCTCACTTCTACGGGACTGGCCAGTACTCCGGCTCCGACATGGACGTGAACTGCGGCGTCGTCCACACCACGGAGGGGCGCACGCTGCCGAGCTACAACGGCGGCGCGATCGCCCCGACGGTGACCGGCGTCCCGGACATCAAGGCGCGGAAGATCCGCTGGTTCCAGCACTACGACGTCGACGAGTCCGCGCGCGCCCTCGCCAACAAGTTGGGCGGCGTGCAGACCAACACCGCGAACGTCTTCCAGATCGAACTGGTAGGCACCTGCGACGACTCGAAGAAGTTCTCGTGGGCGGGGGCGAGGGCGGGCGTCGACTACCTGCACTGGCCGTCCGCCCCCGGCTGGGCGCTCGCCGAGGTCGCCTGGCTGGTGCGCTGGCTTCACGACAACCACGGCGTGCCGCTCACGTGCGTCCGCGACTGGCTCGCCTACGGGCTGGACGCGCGCCGACCCGGCGTCACCCCGGCGTCGTACGGCTCAGCGAACCCGGCCCGCATGACGTTCACCGAGTGGCGCTCCTTCACAGGGTGGTGTGGGCACCAGCACGTTCCTGAGAACGACCACGGCGATCCCGGCAATCTCAACTTCGCCCAGGTCCTCGCCATCGCCAAGGGCCAGACCAACACCGAGGAGGACGACGTGGCACTCAGCGACGCCGACCGAAAGGCCGTCGCGGCCGAGACCGTGAAGCAGCTGCTCGCTGCCGAACTCCCCTCGCCGACCGCGCCGCAGGGCACCGACCCAAACCGGTCCGTCGGCACCTACCTGCGCTGGCAGGACAAGCACCACGCGGACGTCATCGGCCGGCTCGACCGGATCGCCACCGCCCTCGAGCGGCTGCTCGCCGCCAGCACCAAGGAGTAAGTCCCATGCGCATCTTCGGCAGAGAGCCCGTCTACATCCTGGCGTTCATCTCCATCGTCCTGAAGCTGTCCGCCGCCTACGGCCTCGACGTCTCCACCACGGAGCAGGGGGCCATCATGGCCGTCCTCTCCCTCATCGTCGCCGTCGTCACCGCGATCGTCCTGAAGACCGGTGCCATCGGCGCAGCGATCGTGAACCTGGCGCAGGGAGTCCTCGCGCTCTTCCTCGCCTTCGGGTTGGGCATGTCGGCGGAACTTCAGGCGTTGTGGATGCTGGCCGTGGAAGGACTGGTCGCGCTGCTGCTGCACCGGGAGGTGACGGCGCCGGTCGGCTTGCTGCCGATGGAGGAGAAGAGCCCGATCAAGTCCGGCCCGCAGGCCCTCTGATCGGGGGCCGCACGTGCCGGATGAGTTGACGCTTGGCGAGCTGGCCCGTCGTCTGGATGACCGCACCAGCGACATCCGCGAGGACATCAAGGGCCTGTCCGAGGAGCTGGCCAAGAAGGTCGACCAAAAGTTGTACGACATCCGGCACGATGCGCTCGCCGCGCGGGTGGCGACTCTGGAGACGCTGCGGGAGAAGGATGCTGAGAAGATCGTGGCGACGCGGCGGTGGCTGATCGGCGCGGTCATCGTGCCGCTGGTGGGGATCCTCCTGCCGGTGATCATTCTGCTGGCGCGGGGGGCCGGGTCGTGAGCCGGGTGCAGCTGCGCGCGGAGGAGCGGCGGTGGCGGCGCGGGGACGGGCTGACGGTGCTGGCGGCGCTGCTGCTGGGGGCAGCGTTCGCGTGGGTGATCCTCAGCGTGCAGGGCCTGACCCACGATCTGCGTGAGGCCAACGCCGCGAGAGACGCGCTGGCCCGGCAGGTCGAGCAGTTGGGAGGGAGCCCGGTGGCTGGCCCGCCGGGGAGCCGGGGGGAGCCGGGCGAGGCTGTGACGGGCCCGCCCGGTCCGACCGGCGCGCAGGGGGACACAGGCCCGCCGGGCCCGACCGGACCGCCGGGTCCGTCAGGGTCTGCGGGCCGGTCGGGGGAGGACGGCACGGACGGTGTGCCAGGGACGGCGGGGGTGCCGGGCGCGGTCGGTGCCACGGGCCCGGCTGGCGGGGCCGGAGCGGCCGGGGTGGCCGGTCCGCCGGGGCCGCAGGGGGAGCCGGGCCCGGCCGGGCCCCGCGGGGAGCCCGGCCCGCCGGGCGAGGACGGTAGGGACGGGCAGACCTGCCCGACCGGGTACAGCTTGCAAGCACCGGCCTACGACCCGGACGCGATGGTCTGCCGCAAGGATGGTGCGCCCGAGCCAGCGCCGTCAGAGAGCGAGCAGAGCAGGCTGCTGGGATTGGATCCGCAACGGCGGCAGTACGCATAGGTAGATAGGTGGGTGGTCCCCGCCGTCTGTTCCTTCGGGGGCAGGCGGCGGGGATCTTTTCGCGTTCCCTGTATTGCGCCTTCCGGCCAGGCTGGCGCATTGTGGTCGTCCACCGTCTCACCGGTGCTCCCCCTGGGGCCGGCATCTCCCGGGGACGGTGGCCTGGCCCCCTTCAACCCCCAGGTGGAAGCGGTGGCAGTGGCCCCTGCTGCTCCCGAGCGGCAGGGGCTTAACCCTGCGCCCACTTCTCCGGGCCGCCACCCCGCCACTCGATCAGCGTGGTCGTCTGTACGTAGGTCTCGTCGGCGTCGTCAAGGCCAGCCCGCCGCAAGAACTCGGCGACGTCGAGGAGGCCGTACGCCATCCCGAGGAACTGATCGTCGACACGCACCCGACGGCCGCCGTCCGAGGCCGGCGGGTAGACCACGACAAGCTGTGTGGACGCCATGCGACCAGCGTGAGGCCCGGCACCGTCGTGCGCATGCGGAGCGGCGGCGGGGCTGGCACTCGGTCGTCCTCACTGGTGAGGAGGCGGGCACCGCGTTGACGAGCTGGCGCGAGGGGGCTCTGATCGTCTGCCAAGCTGGCGTCTCACATGGAGGAGGCCACGATGAACGGCTGGGGCGAGCAGGTTTCACACCGCGACGATGTCGAGCACTGCCTGTGCGGGTGCCGCGACTTCGGCGACGTTGTCGGCACCGACGAGGATGCGCCACCCGCAGACGAGTACCGGATCACCACGCGGTGACCATGTGCGGCTGTGGCCCATAGGCTCGCACGGTGATTGAGACCATCGTGTTCGACGTCGGCGAGACGATCACCAGGGATGACCGCTACTGGGCGTCCTGGGCCGACTGGCTGAACGTCCCCCGCCATACTCTGTCCGCCCTCGTCGGCGCCGTCGTCGCTCAGGGCCTCGACAACGCTGAGGCCCTCCGGCTCGCCCGGCCCGGTATCGACGTCGCCGCCGAGTACCGTGCCCGCGAGGCCGCCGGCGTCGGCGAGCACCTCGACGAGAGCGACCTCTACGACGACGTGCGGCCAGCGCTGCACGCGCTGCGCGAGCGGGGCGTGCGGGTCATCGTCGCCGGTAACCAGACGCCGCGCGCGGGTGAGCTGCTGCGCGCCCTGGAGCTGCCGGCGGATCTGGTCGTGACGTCGGGGGAGTGGAGCGTGGCCAAGCCCGAGCCGGAGTTCTTCCGCCGTGTGCTGGAGGTGGCGCAGGCCGCGCCGCAGGCGACGGTGTACGTCGGCGACCACCCGGCCAACGATGTGTTCCCCGCCCGCTTGGCGGGGCTGCGTACGGCACACGTGCGGCGTGGGCCGTGGGGTCATCTGTGGGCTGACGATCCGGACGTGGTCGCGGCGGCGGACTGGCGGGTGGACTCCCTCACCCAGCTCGTCGATCTCGTGCGAGCCTGACCGGTTCAACGCATCGGCCCCGCCGGCGTTGAGGACTGGCGGGGCCGATGGTGTACACGCCGCGTCTCCGCGCGAGTACCGTTCGGAGTGGACGCACCGAACTGGAGCCAGTATGCCCGCACTTCCTCATGGCGGAGTAGGCCGGCGGATCGCCTACTACCGCAGCGCCATGCGCCCCAAGATGACGCAGCAACAGCTGGCGGACACCGCCGCGGTGTCCCTCGGAACCATCCGCAAGATCGAGCGGGGCGAACGAGGCGTCAGCGACCCGACGCTGGAAGCGATCGCGGACGCGCTCGGCGTGGACCCGACCCGGCTGCGCTCGGACCGCGACGCCGCGCACACGCCGGTCCACGTCGCGCTGCCCGCACTGTCCGCCGCCCTGGTTGCGTTCGACATCCCCGACGACGGTGCCCCGCGCCCGCTGCACGAGCTGGAGACGGCCGTCGACGAAGCCGTGCAGTGGCGGCTGGCCGCCCAGTACACGCGCATCGCCCGCCGCCTCCCCGGGCTCCTCACCGATCTGGCGTGCGCCTACCACCAGGCCCCCGAGGGGGAGCGGGTCGTGCTCGCCCCGCTCATGGTGAGCGCCTGCCGGTCAGCTGACGCTGTCGCCTACAAGTTCGGGGCCCGAGACCTGTCGGCCCGCCTGGTCGACCTCATGCGCAGGACCGCCCCCGAAGCGGAGGACCCGGTGCTGGCTGCGGCCGTCGCCTACGTGCGCACCGAGACGTTCTTCGCCGCGCGCGCCCACACCCCGGGGCTGCGCGCCCTGGAGACCGCGCTCGACACCGCGCCCGCCCCGACCCAGGATGCGCAGATCGCGGCGCGGGGCGCCCTGCACATGCGGGCCGCCGTCATCGCCGGCCGGGCGAAGAACACCACAGCGGCACAGACCCACCTGGCGGAGGCGCGCGCCCTGGGCGATCGGGTGACGGAGGACGTGTACTGCGGGACCGCTTTCGGTCCGGACTCCGTGCGCATCCACGAGGTGTCTGTCGCGGTCAGCCTCGGCGGCGACCAGGTCGGCCAGGCGCTGGATGTGGCGCACGAGTGGAAGCCTCCGACCGCCCTGCCTGCCGAGCGGCGCTCCGGGTTCTACATCGAGTTGGCCCGCGCGCAGCTGTGGTCGGGTCAGGCAGAGCAGGCGTTCGAGTCGCTGAAGGTGGCCCGGCACATTGCGCCGCAGCACACGCGTGAGCACCCGTGGGTGCGGGAGGACGCGGCGACCCTGCGCCGTCTGCGACGGGCGGACTCCGAGACGCTGACGAATTTCGCCGAGTGGTGCGCCGCGGTCTGACCTGGCTACCCCAACTACCCCTCGCTGGGGTACTTGTGACTGCACGTTGCCCCCACCATCTGTTGCACGCACAGGAGCCAGCAGATGGGAGCCGGGGATGCCGGGCACACTCCCGCTCGCACCGACGGTCGTCGACCGGGGTGTGAGCATCGTCCGACTGCACGGTGAAGCTTGTTTTCACTGCGGAGCAGTCAGCCGGCCCCTGCGCGCGGCAGGACTGGTCGTGGTCCGCGGCTGCTCGCAGATCTGGCCCATCCGCACGTGCGGATGCCAGCGAGCGGCGGCGGCGTGACCGGCCAGCAGGGACCCCCGCGACCGCGCGAACGGCCCGGGGGCATGGCCAACCTGAGGAAGCAGGTCGACGTGACGCAACCTACCGCCACAGCGCCAGCTGCGGCAGCGCACCCCCCAGCCGATCCCCCCGACACCGTGACGATGCGCGAGAGTGTGCGCCTGCTGGAGGCCGCTGTGCTTCCCGTGCAGCCGCCGCCGGCCGCGCAGCTGGAGCTGCTGACGCAGACCGTGCGCGGGCACCTGGAGCTGCTCGTCCCGGAGGTCGAGCAGCTGGCCCGTCGCCTCGACGAGGGCAGCCCCGTCCGGCACTGTATGCAGGCCTGCATGGGCGAGGCACGTCTCGGGCTGCGGGCCACGCCGGCCGACCGCGGCGGACCAGTACGCCACGCCCGCCGCCTCGCCCGCGCACTGGCCACCCTGTGCGACCACTACGAGCAGAGCGGCAGCGGCCGATGAGCACGACCACCGCGTCCGCCCTGTCCGCCGAGTGCACGCTCGCGAAGAAGCCCGGCTATGGCGACGTGCACGCCATGTGCCGTCGGCTGGACGACGTGCCGCTGCCGCACGCCGCGGGCATCCTGCTGGTGGCCCGCTGCGGCTGCACCTGCCACCGCACGGGGGCCCGGTCATGAGCGCCGGCCTGCACGGCTGCCACGCCTGCGGGGAGCTGATCACCGACCCGGACGACGCCGTCTACGTGGGGCACGAGCCGGGCAACTCGGGGCCGGGCTGGGACATCTGGGCTCACCGCGCCCACGTCGACCAGGTCGGCCCGGACCCGGCCGCCGAGCGCATCCTGCTCCGGGTCCTGCTCGCCAGGGCGCGCGCGTCGTGAGAGCGATCGCCGGGCTGCTGCTGTACGTGGCGGCCGTGACCGCCCCGGTCCTCGCCCTGGTGCTGGCGCGGACGCCGAACTGACGCACCCCCACGGCGACCGCAGGGTCAGGGTCGCACCCCCGAAACGCCCGCCCCGTCGCAGGATCCGGAAGACCTCGGCGGGGCGGGCCCCAGAAGGAGACTGATGGACCCCGTCGACGAGCAGCTGCCGATCCCGCCGCCCTTCATGTGGGCATGCGCCGACTGCACCCAGCTGCTGCGCGCGCTGGCCCAAGTGATCGACGCAGACGCGGGCTGCTTCTACGAGCAGCTCGCCGTCGCCCAGCACCTCGCCCACGAGCACACCAGCGCGCTTCCCGCCCCGCACACGGACGGCTGTGAGCAGTGCCCCCGCTACACGATCCACGCCGAGGGGAAGCCTCCCGCAGGGCCGTGGGCTGAGCACCTCGCCCGCAGCCTGTTCCTGCACGAGAGCGTCGCCCGGCTGCTGTGAAACAGCCGCAGCGAGCCCCCGACTTCAGGCCCCACGCCAGCGGCATGTCGCGGGGACAGCCCTCCTAGACTGGCCCGTCCCGAGCAACCGGAAGAAGGAACCCATGCGACCCGCGCGCTTCCAGGACTGGCTGATCAACACGGTGAAGAACACGCCAGGAGCCGACCGCGTCCAGACCCTCGCAGACGCCGGCGACAGCAAACATCCCTTCGGCCTGTCGGTCATCCGCGGCGGCCGGGAGGAGCGATGGCAGATCACTCACCAGCTTGCGGATGGGGAAAAGCAAGAGCACGAGGACCGGCCCGTCGAAGGCACGCCGTACTCGGCGCCTGCACCACAGCCCAGCGACGCCGCCGACGTCTGGCTCGCCGGAGTGATCGGTGCCGCTGAGTGCCCGGAGATCGACCGCGTCACGCGCTGGACCGACCGGCCGGACCCTTCTACACAGGCCGGCGTCACCGTGTTCTTCCACAACGGCAGCCGGAACTTCATCCGCCCCCTCTAGACCCTCCCTGCTCGTCAGGACCTGGCCGCGCAGGGAGTTGCACAGCACCACCAGTCAGCACCACCACAACGATGTGAGGAGCTCGATATGGAGGAATGCCTGCACACCCGCCCCGGCGGCCGGTTCGACCCGAGCATGACCGAAGGTAGCTGCCCGGTCTGCGGGGCCGGTGTCGGTGCCGCGCCGGGGGAGCCCGTAGCCATGCACCAGCGGCAGGGCTCGCTGGAGACCTGCCCCGGCTCCGGACAGCCCGCCGCCTGACGGGTATCTGAGCGGCCCCGTCTGTCCGTCTCCCCCGTGGCGGATGGGCGGGGCCTTACCGTGGCGGGTCGACGAGGGTGGAGATGCTCTTGTCGAGGGCGGCCGCGATCCTCAGCAGGTCGCCGTAGCGCGGGTCGGCCTCGCCGGCCTCGATGCGCTGGAGGGTGCTGCGGCTGATGCCGGTGGTGGCGCAGAAGGTTTCCTGGGTGTGATGCGCGGCGGCGCGTAAGTCGGCGATGCGTTCGCCCAGGTCGCGACGCCGTTCGATGATCCAGTCCGGTTGGTCGCGAGGCACTCGACAAAGTTCGACTGGTCATGGTCGTATGTCAGCATCAGTCCTGACGCTTTTTCTGACGTCAAGTCAGAAACGCGTCATCGACTGGGTGAGCACCCGTCCTGCCGGGTTCCCGGAAGAGCCTGGCGGGACGGGTTTCCTCCGCCCGTACCGCACCCGTTCAGGGGGCCTCCCGGTTCGTTCACACCGGGTGCGATCGGTGTGCACCGGCATATGCCAAGCGCCCGGTACTGAACCGGGCGTTCCGCCTCCACGGTGATGGGTGTACCGCCAGCCCCGCCGCACGCCGAGGTCCGGAAGCCTCCCGTACGGCGGGGCTTCTCTGTGCGCCTCGCGGGAGCGCCTCATCCGTGCATTGCGGGTCGGCCCGCCTCGCCACCTGCGGGTTTGGCAGAGCCCCACATATCAGTGTTTCCTTACACACCAAGCATCAGGCGACAGTAACTGACGGAGATGTGTGATCGCCGTATGGTCCGTCTCATGATGGTCACAGGTGCGGGAACGATCGGTGTACCGCCCAGCGTTCTGGCCGACGCCGTACTCGCGCGGCTCACCGCCTCGTACGCCGCGGGGGCCGATCCCGCGCGCGCGGCGGCCATGCGCGCGTACATGAAGGACGTGGCCCCCTTCCTGGGCCTGCCCACTCCCGAGCGCAGGGCCCTGACCCGAGCCGTCCTGGCAGGCACGTCCCGGCCCGACGAGGCGGACTGCACGGCGATCGCCCTGCGCTGCTGGGCCCTGCCGCAGCGCGAGTACCACTACTTCGCCGTCGACTACCTCCGCCGGCACATCGGACGCTGCACCTCCGGATTCCTTCCGGTGGCCCGTCACCTCGTCACCACCGTCCCCTGGTGGGACACCGTCGACCTGCTCGCCGCGCACGTCGTCGGCGCCCTCGTCGCCGCCGACCCGCGCCTGACGGCCGAGATGGACGCCTGGATCGACGACGACGATCTGTGGCTCGCCCGAACGGCCCTGCTCCACCAGCTCCGCTACAAGAACCGCACCGATGCCGACCGGCTCTTCGCCTACTGCCGGCGCCGGTCCGCGCACCCCGACTTCTTCGTCCGCAAGGCGATCGGCTGGTCCCTGCGCGAGTACGCCAAGACCGACCCCGAGGCGGTCCGCGCCTTCCTGGCCCGCGAGGGACACCGCTTCGCGCCGCTGTCGGTCCGGGAGGCGCTGAAGAGCATCGGCCCCTGAACGCCCGTCAGGGCCGCCACCTGGGCGCCTGGTCGTCCGGCTCGTCGGGGCTCGCGAAGTGGAAGGGCACCGAGAACCGCTCGGCCAGGGCCGCGCCGACCCGGCCGGCCACGAGAGCCGCCGGATGACGAGGGGCCGGATCCTCGTCGCCCAAGTACCGCACCGCCGTGGACCAGTAGAGCCTCGCCAGCTCCAGTTCACCCTCCGGGTCGGCGGTGACGGCCATGAGGCACACGAACCAGTCGTGCACGGTGTCCCCGTCCCACACCGCCTCGACGGCCACCACCCGGCCGGGCGCGCCGGCCGCGCGGGCGGTCAGCGACTCCAGGTCGAGCGGACTGTCGGGGGTGCGGGCGACGCGGTCGCCGTGGTGCACGTAACGGTCGCTGACGACGTGCTGTGCTTCGTTGAGGCCCAGCCCCTGGGCCCGGCCCGCCTCCCACACCGTCTTCACCGCGAGCAGCGGGGCGTCCTGGAGGACGTAACCGTCGGCCTGGGCGCGGATGCCGGCGGGCAGCGACTGCCACCACTCGGCAGGGGTCCTGTCGGTCATACGGAGTTCATGCCTTTCATAGCCTCGGTCGCCTCGGTCGCCCCGGCTCGCCCCGGCTCGCCCCGGCGAAAACCATTCGACACCGGTCGGGCCGGCGGCGAGGATCGACCCCATGTTCCGGTACGCCTTCCTCCTCGCAGCATCCGCCCTCGCGGATGCGCCGAAGGCTGCCGTCCCCTTTCTCACGGCCGTTGTCGACGGCGCCCGAAGCTGACCCTCTCCGGATCGTCCGGCGGACCCCGCAGGGGGAGGGTCGGAGAGCTTCCAGGGGTCCCCGTCCCGGCCGGCGTCCCGCCGCAGCCGGGGCCTTCACGCAGCAGCTTTCCTGAGAGGCTTCCAGGTACCGCCATGCCCAAGACGGCATACGTGCGCACCAAACCCCACCTGAACATCGGCACCATGGGGCACGTCGACCACGGCAAGACCACCCTGACCGCCGCCATCACCAAGGTCCTCGCCGAGCGCGGCGCGGACAACGCCACCCGGTACGTCGCGTTCGACCGCATCGACCGCGCCCCCGAGGAGGCGGCGCGCGGCATCACCATCAACATCGCGCACGTCGAGTACGAGACCGACACCCGGCACTACGCGCACGTGGACATGCCCGGCCACGCCGACTACGTCAAGAACATGGTCACCGGCGCCGCGCAGCTCGACGGCGCGATCCTCGTCGTCTCCGCGCTCGACGGGATCATGCCGCAGACCGCCGAACACGTGCTCCTCGCCCGGCAGGTGGGCGTCGACCACATCGTCGTCGCCCTGAACAAGGCCGACGCCGTCGCCGACGGCGAGGACGCCGAGCTCGCCGACCTCGTCGAGCTGGAGGTCCGCGACCTGCTCTCCGCGCACGGCTACGGCGGTGACGCCGCGCCCGTCGTACGGGTCTCGGGGCTCAAGGCCCTGGAGGGCGACCCGCGGTGGACGGCGTCCGTCGAGGCGCTGCTCGACGCGGTCGACACCTATGTGCCGATGCCCGAGCGGTATGTGGACGCGCCGTTCCTGCTGCCCGTGGAGAACGTGCTCACCATCACCGGCCGGGGCACGGTCGTCACCGGCGCGGTGGAGCGCGGCAGAGTGCGGGTCGGCGACCGTGTCGAAGTGCTCGGCGCGGGCGTCGAGTCCGTGGTGACCGGGGTGGAGACCTTCGGCAAGCCGATGGAGGAGGCGCAGGCCGGGGACAACGTGGCGCTGCTGCTGCGCGGGGTGGCGCGGGACGCCGTCCGGCGGGGGCACGTGGTGGCCGCCCCGGGGAGCGTCGCGCCGCGCCGCCGGTTCACGGCGCAGGTGTACGTGCTGTCGGCGGCCGAGGGCGGGCGTACGACGCCGGTCTCCACCGGCTACCGGCCGCAGTTCTACATCCGCACGGCGGACGTCGTCGGCGACGTCGACCTCGGCGAGACGGCCGTCGCGCGGCCGGGGCAGACGGTGAGCATGACCGTCGAGCTGGGCCGCGAGGTGCCGTTGGAGCCGGGACTCGGCTTCGCCGTCCGCGAGGGCGGGCGCACCGTGGGGGCGGGGACCGTGACCGCCGTCGAGTAGTCGAGTAGTCGAGTGGTCGAGCAAGGGGGCGCCCCTGTGCGGCGAGGGCCGTCGGGGGTGCGGCGAGGGGCTGCGGGGCCGGTCGAACGGCTGGTCCCGCGGCCCCACCGTCCGGACGGGACCCGCCGCACCGCCGGGCACAATGGGGAGGTGAACGACGAGCCCATACCCGTCACCCGAGCCGTCGACCACGGCACCGCCAAGCTGATGCCCGACGTCGACCGGGAACGGGCCTGGCTGCTGACGGTCGACGGCGCGCCGCAGTCGTACGTCGACCTCGACGACCCGACGCACCTGGAGTTCGAGTACGCGCGCCGGCTCGGGCACGTCCTGGACACCGTCGCCGAGCGGGGACGGCCCCTGGACGTGCTGCACCTCGGCGGTGGGGCGCTCACCCTGCCCCGCTATCTGACGGCGACCCGGCCGGGCTCCCGGCAGGACGTCGTCGAGGCCGACCGGGGCCTGCTGGACCTGGTGGCCGAACTGCTGCCGGTTCCGGCGGGCGCCGGCATCGCGCTGCACGCCGCCGACGCGCGGGCCTGGCTGGAGGCCGCGCCCGCCGACTCCGCCGACGTGCTCGTCGCCGACGTCTTCGGCGGCTCCCGCGTCCCCGCCCACCTGACGTCCCTCGCCTACGCCCGTGAGGCCGGACGGGTCTTGCGCGCCGACGGCGTCTACCTCGCCAACCTCGCGGACTCGGTGCCGTTCGCCTTCCTCCGCTCCCAACTGGCCACCTTCGCCGCGGTGTTCGAGGAGCTCGCGCTCATCGCGGAACCGGCGGTGCTGCGCGGACGCCGCTTCGGCAACGCGGTCCTGGTCGCCGCGCACCGCCCCCTCGACGTGACTCCCCTGGCCCGCCGCACCGCCTCCGACGCCTTCCCGGCCCGCATCGAACACGGCCCCGCCCTACGGGAGTTCATCGGCGGGGCCCGCCCGGTCCGGGACGAGGAGGCGACCCCGTCACCGCTGCCGCCGGCCGGGGCGTTCGGGATCGGCTGAGGCAGCCAGGTCAGCCCTCCGTCGGCTCCCCGTGCAGCCGTACGGTGCTCAGGATCTGCATGATGGTCGTCCTCGGGAGTTCGTCCTTGACACCCTTGGCCGTGTACAGGTTCCAGGAGACGTAGTCGCCCTTGGAGTTCTTGAAGCCGAAGGTGATCGCCTGCCCGTCGCTGTCGCACTTGCCCTTCTGGGGCGTGTTCGTGGACCGGGCCCAGGCGTAACTGCCCTTGATTCCCGAGGCGGTTGTGTAGGCGGTGGCCTTCTCGTCGAAGCTGATGCTCTTCTTGTCGGGCTCGGTGTAGCCGCCGAAGACCCACCAGGCAGGGGTGTTGATCGCGATCTCGTCGGTGCTCTTGGCGCCCTCCGCGCCCTTCGTGCCCGCGACGGCGAGCGCGGTGTCGTCGGTCTTGCCGTCCTTGTCGTCGTCCGCCGTGCACCACTTGGACTTGTACTCGACGGTGCCCGACTGGATGATCGAGTCGTAGCCGTTGGGCTTCTCCTTGTCCTCCCACTCGAAGCCCTGACTGAGCGTCGGCGACTGGATCTCCCAGTCCGCCGGGACGTCGAAGGCGACGCCCCGCTTGGGGTTCACGACGACCTTCCAGCCCGCGACGGTCGGCTGGAGCGTCTCGGTGCCGCGCGGGTTGTCGCCCGTGCCGGACGACGCCGCCGGCGCGGACGCCGAGCCGCTCGACTCGGCGGTCGCGGACGGGCTCGCGCCGCCTTTGCCGGCGGCCTCGTCCTGGTCCTTGTCCTTGCCGCCCAGCACCAGGAACCCGGTGACGCCGGCCGCCACCACGACGGCCGTGGCCGCCACGATCGCGATCAGCTTCGTCCGGTTGCCTCCGCCGCCTCCGCCGCCCGCGCCGCCGGGCTGCGGCGGCCCGGCGGGGGCCGGGGTGTTCCACTGCGACTGCTGGGCGTAAGGGTTGGGCTGCTGGAAGCCGGGCTGCTGATAGGGATTCGGCTGCTGGTATCCCGGCTGCTGGTACGGATTGTTCTGCGCCTGCGGGTTCTGCTCTCCCCCGGGCGGCTGCTGTCCTGGCCACATGGCGAGAAACCCTAGCCCCGTCCCTGCCACGAGTGGGTCACCGCCCCTTGTCAGGGACGTACCGAATCGGCGGCCGGGGCTGGTGACCAGAGGCTACTCATGGGTAACATCGCCGTATGAGCGCAGACCAGATGTCCGTCGGCGAGATGCTCGCCGCCACCGTTCCCATGGCCCGCACCCTGAACCTCGAGTTCCTGGAGACGAGCCGGGACAAGGCCGTGGTCGCCCTGCCGGACCAGAGCGACTACCACAACCACGTGGGCGGCCCGCACGCCGGCGCGATGTTCACCCTCGCGGAGTCCGCCAGCGGCGCGATCGTCCTCGCCGCGTTCGGCGACCAGCTCTCCCGGGCCGTGCCCCTCGCCGTCAGCGCGGAGATCTCCTACAAGAAGCTCGCGATGGGCCCGGTCACGGCCACCGCCACCCTGGGGCGTCCGGCCGCCGACGTCGTCGCCGAACTGGACGCCGGCGAACGCCCCGAGTTCCCGGTCGCCATCCAGATCCGCCGCGCCGACGGGGCGGTCACGGGGGAGATGACCGTCATCTGGACGCTGCGACCCAACGGCTGAGCCAGTCTGACGGTTGAGCCGGGCCGGCGACTGGGCCGTGCCGACGGTTGAGCCGGCCTTGCGAGGGCGGCGGTCGGCGACGCGAGGGCCCCGGTCACGGCACACCAGTGCGTGACCGGGGCCCTCGCCGTCACGCCGCCAGCCGCTTGCCGTCCGTCCTGCCGCCGCCGTTGCCCCTCTCGCCGCTCTCCTCTTCCTTCTCCGTCCCGAACTCCGCCTCCTTCTCCGTCTCCGTCTCCAGCCCTGCCACGAACCCCTTGAGCCAGCTCACGAACTCCGGGCCCAGGTCGGGGCGGTCGCAGGCCAGGCGGACCACCGTGCGGAGGTAGTCGGCCTTGTCGCCGGTGTCGTAGCGGCTGCCCGAGAAGACCACGCCGTGGACCGTGCCGCCGGCCGCGAGTTCCTGGAGGGCGTCGGTGAGCTGGATCTCGCCGCCGCGGCCGGGGGCGGTGTGCTCCAGGACGTCGAACACGGCCGGGTCGAGCACATAGCGCCCGATGACCGCGTACCGGCTCGGCGCGTCCTCGCGCGCGGGCTTCTCGACGAGACCGGTGACGCGTACGACGTCGTCCTCGCCCGAGGGCTCCACGGCCGCGCAGCCGTACAGGTGCACCTGCTCCGGCGGGACCTCCATCAGCGCGACCACGCTCCCGGCGTACCGTTCGCGGACCTCCAGCATCCGGCTGAGCAGCGTCTCGCGCGGGTCGATGAGGTCGTCGCCGAGGAGCACGGCGAACGGCTGGTCGCCGACGTGATGACGGGCGCACAGCACCGCGTGTCCGAGGCCGAGCGGATCGCCCTGCCGGATGTGGTGGATGTCGGCGAGACGGGCGGGGTCGCGCACCGCGTCCAGCCGGACGGTGTCGCCCTTGGCCGCGAGGGCCTGCTCCAGCTCGAAGGCGTGGTCGAAGTGGTCCTCGATGGCCCGCTTGTGCCGGCCGGTGACCATCAGCACATCGTCCAGCCCGGCCGCGGCGGCCTCCTCGACCACGTACTGGATGGCCGGCTTGTCGACGACCGGGAGCATCTCCTTCGGCGTCGCCTTCGTCGCGGGCAGGAAGCGGGTGCCGAGTCCGGCGGCGGGGACGACCGCCTTGCGCACGGTGGCGCGGGCCGCGGGTCCGGGCACGGCGGTGGACGCGGTGGTGGGCGCGGCCGTCGGGGAGGGATGGGGGGCGTTCATGCCGATCATGCTGGCCCACGCGGATGGGAGTTCCCCGGGAGCCGCCTCGGAGAATCCTGTGGGGCGCGACGCGGGCGCCCGCGGCCGGACTTCGCGGCCCGCGGCGGGACTTCGGAGCCCGCCGGACGGGTCGGACGCGGGCGGGCGGAAGTTGGAGATCTCGTGCGCCGTCCGCCTTTCCCCGGGCACAAGTTGACCCACGCCTTCCGAACCGATTTCGAAAACCGGTGCGGATACCGCCGGTAACTTATCTGAATAGCCCGCACTTTGAGCTCGCGTCACTCGAACTTCTTGTTTCCTGTGAGGCGTGTGTGCGAAGGTGAGCCTCCCCCGCGGGCCGGTCCGATCGGCGCACCACAGCCAGGTCGGGACGGAAAGTAATTCGCGTGCCGCTCGTCGGCTGGGAAGGAAAAGTGCGTGCAGCCCCCGAACCCCCCACGCCCTCCCTATCAGCCCCGCCCCGGAGGAACCCCGGGGGATTCCGACCGGGATCTCGCCGCGCGCCTGGGCACGACCGGCAACGCCCGCGCCGTGGCCCTGCTCCTCATCCGGCACTGGAAGGCCGCGCACGACTACGCCTCCGTCTGCCTCGCCGGCCACGCCGACTCGGCGCGGCTCGTGGCCGCCGCCGCGTTCCACGAGGTCTTCGGACGGCTGGCGGGCGGCCGGCCGGGCGGCGCGCTGCGCCCCCAACTCCTCGTAGCCGTGCGGAACACGGTCCGCGACTGGGCCGGTACGGACGGAATGCTCGCCGTGCTCCCGGAGTTGCGCAAAACCGTCGGCGGTCGCGGACTGCGCGCCGCACGGCCCGGAACGCCGGAAAGGCGTCAACTCGCCGAGCGTGCTTTCCAGTCCCTCCCGGCCGCTTCCCAATGCCTGTTGTGGCATACGGAGGTTGAGGCCGAGCCCATAACCGTACCGGCCGGTCTGTTGGGCGTCGACAGCGTCACCGCGGCGGCCGGACTGGAACGCGCGCGGGAGCAATTCCGGGCGGGCTGCGTACGCGCCCACCGGGAACTCGCGCCGTCGAGCGAGTGCCGCTTCTACAACCGTCTCCTCGACGTTCCGCTGCGCCGCGGCGGGACGTTGCTCCCCGATGTCCGCGAACACCTCTCGGAATGCCGCCACTGCCGGCACGCCGCCGAACAACTCAGCCATTTCGAGGGCGGGTTGGACGTTCTGCTGGCCGAGACCGTCCTCGGCTGGGGCGTCCGCCGCTACCTCGACTCCCGCCCCGGACGAGCCACCGCGGCCGAGACCCCGGGCCGGCCCGCACCGGAACGCCCGGCGGGCGGCGCCGGCCGTCACCGCACCACCTCGGCCGGGCTGCTCGAACTGCCGGGCAGGCGTTCCAAGGCCGTCCTCGTCGGCGTCGGCCTGGCCGCCTCCCTCGCCCTGCTCGCGACCGTGCTCGTCACCAAGGGCTGGACCGAGGACGGCAGTGAGCCCGGCCCCGGCGCCACGTGGGGCGCGCCCGTCGGCGGGACCGGCGCGCCGGGCGCGTCGGACCGGGCCGCCGGCGGCGCGGACGCCCCCGGCGTCTCCGACCAGCCCGCCGGAACCTCGTCGGTCGCCACCTCCGCCACCCGGCCCGCCGGAGTCACCCACGGCAGGCTGCGCAGCGCCGCCACCGGGCTGTGCCTAGACGCCGAGGGCGGGCGCACCGCGACCGGCGCGACCGCCGTCCTCGCGGCCTGCTCGTCCGCCGCGTCCCAGCGGTGGTCGTACCAGGACGACGGACTGCTGCGCAGCACCGCCGCCCCGACGCTCTGCCTGACCGCCGACCCCGACCGGGGGACGGCCGCCCTGGCCGGCTGCCTGGTCCACCCCGGGGAGGTCTTCTTCGACCTGACCGTCCGCGGCGAACTCCTGCTGCGGCGCGACGGCGGCGCCCTCGTGGTCGCCCCCGGCGCCGCACGCGCGCGGACGGAGGTCGTCGTCACGCGGCGGGACGGCTCGCCGGGGCAGCGATGGGTGTTCGACGCCGCCGTCCAGGAACGCGCGGCGCCGGCCCCCGGAGGCGGCGCTACGGCGCAGCCGCCCTCCCAGACCACCCCGGAGCCACCGGACCCGCCGAGATCCCCGACGACCCCCAGGGAAGCCGCCCCGGCCTCCCCGCCGCCGGCCGCCCCGCAGTACGACCGCCGGTTCGCCCAGGTGGACTGCTGTGAGACGCCCGCCCCGACGCGGACTCCGGGCATCCGTTCCGTGACGGCCCCGGTGAACGCCGTACTGGGCGGCGTCGCCGACGGCATCACCCGCGGCGGCACTCACGGCGGGGTCGGGGGCACGCGCGGAGGCACGCTGCACAGCGTGCTCGGCGGCGTGCTCGGCGGCGGGATGCGACCGGGAGCGGGCACGGCTCTCGGCCGGTGACGCGTCACGAGGCGCAGCGGCCCTGTGCAGGGCGCCGCCCTGGGAAGGGGGCCGCCGAAGGACGAGCGGGAGCCGTCGGGCGACCCGGTAGGCTTCCCGGGCGTGCGCCCCTTCCGGGCGCGCCGGAAGTGCAGGGTCGTAGATCGGCAGATCGGATCGGGAGGAACCCGCGGTGCACGTGCAGGAGTGGCTCGAGGCCGTACCCCCGGTCGCCATCTACGCGTTGGTGGGCCTGGTCATCGGTCTGGAGAGCCTCGGCATCCCGCTGCCGGGCGAGATCATCCTCGTCTCCTCGGCGCTGCTCGCCTCCCAGCACGGCGAGATCGACCCCGTCGTCCTCGGCTCCTGCGCCGTCGCCGGCGCCGTGATCGGCGACTCCATCGGCTACGCCATCGGCCGCAAGGGCGGACGCCCGCTGCTGGCCTGGCTCGGCAGGAAGTTCCCCCGGCACTTCAGCGAGGGGCACATCGCCACGGCGGAACGCTCCTTCGAGAAGTGGGGCATGTGGGCCGTCTTCTTCGGCCGCTTCATCGCCCTGCTGCGGATCTTCGCGGGACCGCTCGCCGGTGTGCTGCGGATGCCGTACTGGAAGTTCTTCACCGCCAACGTCCTCGGCGGCATCCTCTGGGCCGGCGGCACGACGGCCGTCATCTACTACGTGGGCGTCGTCGCCGAGGCGTGGCTGAAGCGCTTCTCCTGGCTCGGCCTGGTCCTGGCCGTCCTCATCGGCCTGACCTCGATGCTGGTGATCAAGCGCAAGGCGAAGAAGATGCAGGGCGAGGCGGCACAGAAGTCGACGATCGAGCCGGAGGCCGAACCGGTGGGCGCGGCCGACTAGTCGGGGCGGTCCGGGTAGTCCGGGCGGGCCGAGTGGTTCGGGCGGTCCGGGTGATCAGGGCGGTCCGGGTAGGTTGGGCGGCCCGGCCGACGGCCACCGCCCCGCCACCCGGGCGCGGCTCGGCCGCTAGGCCCTCCCGTGCACCTCCCGATGCGCCCCCGCCAGCTCCGCGTACATCGTGCCGTTCAGGGTGACCCCCTGCCGCTCCTCCTCCGTGAGCTGCCGCTTCACCTTCGCGGGGACGCCCGCCACCAGGGACCCCGGCGGCACCTCCATCCCCTGCGGCACCAACGCCTGCGCGGCGACCAGCGACCCGGCCCCGATCACCGCGCCGTTCAGCACGGTCGCCCCCATCCCGATGAGGCAGTCGTCGCCCACGCTCGCCCCGTGGACCACGGCGTTGTGCCCGACGGACACCCGCTCGCCGATCGTGACGGGGAACCCGGGATCCGCGTGCAGCGTGCAGTTGTCCTGCACGTTGCTCTGCGCGCCGACGGAGATCGACTCGACGTCGCCGCGCACCACCGCGCCGTACCAGACGCTCGCCCCCGCCTCCAGCGTCACCCCGCCGATCACCGACGCCGTCGGCGCCACGAACGCCTCCTCGTGGATCTTCGGTTCCCTGCCGCCGATGCCCGTGATCAGCGCCTTGTGCGTCATCAACGTCTCCTGTCCGTCCGCGGTACACCGGCACCGTACGCCACCCGGTGGGGTGAAGATCACAGGGCCGGGGAGTCATCGCCCCGCCACGCGCTGAGTACGGTGTCCGGGTGCCGAAGCGCAAGAACACGTTCTCATCCTGGCGACGCCGCCTCGGGCAGCGCGTCGTCCACGCGGGCTGGGCCTGGGTGCAGCGCACCGGCTCCGTCACCGCCGAGCACCCCGGCCGCCTCCGCTTCGGCTCGATGGGCGCCGGCACCCGGCTCGCCTTCCCGCTCGGCACCGTCTTCGGCGAACCGTGGATCCACCTCGGCTCGCACTGCATCGTCGGCGAGCAGGTCACGCTGACGGCCGGACTGATGCCCGACCTGGACCTCGGCCCCGACCCGATCCTGCGCATCGGCGACGGCGTGGTGCTGGGCCGCGGCAGCCACGTCATCGCGGACACCACCGTCACCATCGGCAGCGACTGCTACTTCGGCCCGTACGTCTACGTCACGTCCACCAACCACTCCTACGACGACCCGCACCAGCCCATCGGCAAGCAGTGGCCGCGGATGGAGTCCGTGGAGATAGGCTCCGGCTGCTGGATCGGCACCGGCGCGGTGATCCTGCCGGGCGCGCGGGTCGGGCGGAACGTCGTCGTCGCGGCCGGCGCGGTGGTGCGCGGCACGGTGCCCGACCACGCCGTGGTCGCGGGCGCGCCCGCCCGGGTCGTACGACGCTGGACTCCCGCCGAGGGCTGGCAGCCCCCGCTGCGCACCCCGCCGCCGGTACCGATCCCGGACGGGGTGACCTCCGAGCAGCTGGTCGCGTTGTCGGAACTGGACGAGGAGTCGGCGGCGCGACTGGCGGAACTGGAACCGGAGCACTGAGCCGGACCGAGTGCACCGACCCCTCGTCGGAGCACCGATCCGCAAAAACGGAACGGGAGCGCCGACCCGGAACGCGTGCGCCGATCCGGAACCGGAGCGCTGCCCCGCAGCAGGAGCGCCGCCCCGCAGCGGGATCACTGCCCCGTAGCCGGAGCGCTGCCCTGGAACCGGAGCGGTGTCCTGTAGCCGGAGCGCTGCTCCAGAACTGGATCAGTGCCCCGCGATCGGAGCGCCGCCCTGCGACCGCGACCGGAGCGTCGCCCCGGCCCGCCGTCCCCCGCCGCCCGGCACGGCCCCGTGCCGCGGGCAGTACAGTTTCTTGCACGATCGAGTGCAACGCACCGCGCGGTGCTGTGCGGGCAAGCGAACCCCGAACTTGGACGGAACGTGTCGGACCTCGACCTGCTGACCCAGTCCCTGGCGCGCAACGTCAAACGCTGGCGCGCCGAGCGTGGCTTCACGCTGGACGCGCTCGCCGCCCGCGCGGGAGTCAGCCGGGGCATGCTGATCCAGATCGAGCAGGCCCGCACCAACCCCAGCCTCGGCACGGTCGTCAAGATCGGCGACGCGCTCGGCGTCAGCATCACCACCCTGCTCGACTACGAGCAGGGCCCCAAGGTGCGTATCGTCCCCGCCGACCAGGTGGTCCGGCTGTGGCACACCGACGCGGGCAGCTACAGCCGTCTGCTCGCCGGCACCGAGGCGCCCGGCCCGCTGGAGATGTGGGAGTGGCGGCTGATGCCCGGCGAGAGCAGCGGCTCCGACCCGCACCCGGCGGGCACGGTCGAGATCGCCCACGTCACGGCCGGTGAGCTGACCCTCACCGTCGAGGGCGCCGAGTACCGCGTCGAGGCCGGCGCGAGCGTCACCTTCGCCGCCGACGCGCCCCACACGTACGGCAACCGGGGCGAGACCCCGACCGAACTGATGCTGACCGTGTCGGTGCCGCCCGTCCGCTGAGACGGCCCGCCGACCGCCGCCGCGCCGCTGCTAGCGTGCGGGCATGGACGCGCCCATCGGACACTTCGACGACGCCCGACCCGCCCCCGACTGCCTGGACGAGCTGATCGCACCGGTCGCCGACGCCATACGCCGGTGGAGCGGCAGTGTCCCCGCCGACCAGGTCGTCTACGTCGACACCGACCCGCGATGGGCCGACACCGCGGTCTTCGTCGAGCACTACGGGCGGGAGCTGCTGGAGCGGTCCGCGAACTGCGTCGTCGTGGCCGGCAAGCGCGGCGGTGAGACCACGCTGGCCGCGTGCCTGGTGCCGTCCACCACCCGCGTCGACGTCAACGGCCTGGTGCGCCGGCAACTCGGCGCGCGAAAGGCGTCGTTCGCGGCGATGGACACGGCCGTCGGGGAGACCGGCATGGAGTACGGCGGCATCACGCCCGTCGGACTGCCCGCCGCTTGGCCCCTGTTGGTGGACTCGGCCGTGATCGACCTGCCGTACGTCCTGGTGGGCAGCGGACGCCGACGCGGGAAACTCCTCGTGCCCGGCAAGGCGTTCGCGGAACTGCCGGGCGCGGTCGTGCTGGAGGCCCTGGGAATCTGAGCGGTGACGCTCCGTCAGATCGTCAGATCGCCAGGTCGGCACGTCGCCAAGTTGTCAGGTCGTCAGGATGAGGCGTGGGGGAGGCGGGGGATCTCTATCGCCGGGCAGCGGTCCATGACCATCTCCAGGCCCGCGGCGCGCGTGCGGTCGTAGGCGGCCTCGTCGACGACGCCCAGTTGGAACCACACCGCCCGCGCGCCCTTGGCGACCGCCTCGTCCGCGACGGCTCCCGCGAGGTCGCCGTTGACGAAGACGTCGACGACGTCCACCTCGAAGGGGATGTCCGCGAGGGAGGCGTACCCCTGCTCGCCGTGCACCGTCTCCGCCTTGGGATGGACGGGGACGACCCGTTTGCCGAAGCGCTGGAGCACCTCGGCGACGCCGTAGGCCGCGCGCCGGGTGTTCGTCGACAGGCCCACCACCGCCCAGGTGTCGCCGAGTTCGGTGAGGATCTTGCGGACGGTTGCCTCGTCGCCGTGCACGGGCGGCCTCCTGTGTCTGCTGCTTACGGGATCGCGTTGTTCACCTCGACAACAGCGGAGCACCGGCCGTGATTCCGCGCCGACGCCGGCCTTGATTCCGTGCCGTCGGCCTGCGGACGGGCCGCCGTCCGCCTACGCTCGCCCCGTGCTGTGCATCATCGACGCCCGAACCGGCGACTCCGTCGCCGCCGCCCCGGCCCGGCGCGGACTGACCCGTGTCGAAGCCCATGCGTCGGGGGACGACACGGGCGCGCTCCGTGTCCTCCTCGTCGCCGACGTGCTCGTCCGCGTCCTCGAACTCGACGGCACCCCCGTGCTCGCCTCGCTCGCGGGCGGCAGAGAGCCGGCGAAGCTGCGGGTGGCCGCCACGGCCCTAGGCATCCGGCCCTTCGAAGAGGCGCGGGACCTCGGCGACGGCGTCCGCGTCGGTGTCGGTGTCGGCGGGGCGCAGGCCCTGCACGTGGTGCGGAAGGGCGCTCAGACGCCCGACGGGATCAGGATCGGCGTGGGGCCCGTGCTCACCGCGGCGTCCGCCGAGCGAGAAGCCGAAGCCGACCCCGCCGTCCTCCGCCTCGCCCTGCTCTCCCACCGCCACGGCGATCCCGTCGCGCTCGACGCGGCGGCGCTGGGCGCGGCCCGCGAGACGCTCGTACGCTGGCGTGGGGCGGTCGCCGACTGGGCGCGGCGGCCCTCGCGCCCGGTGCCCGACGAGGTGCGGGGGCGGTTGCGGACCGCCTGGGAGGACGACTTGGACGTGCCCGAGGTGCTGCGCGTACTGCGGCAGGTCGAGGAGCCGGACCCGCACCTGAGGGACGGCGCCCGCTTCGAGACGTACGCGTACGCGGACCGTCTCCTGGGCCTGGAGCTGACCCGCGACGTGGGAGCGCCGGAGTGAGCGGGCGGAGGGCCGGGGACGCGCCGGGGAGGGGCATCGGATCCTATTCCGGCGTCGAGAGCGCACCTGGTATCGAGAGCGCACCCGGCGTCGAGGGCGCATCCGGCGTCGAAGCGGACGTCGAGGACAGCGCAGCGGCCGGCATCGTGCCCTTGCGGCGGCTGGTGGTGCTGCGGCACGCCAAGTCGGCCTGGCCGGAGGGGACGCCCGACCACGAGCGGCCGCTCGGGCCGCGTGGCCGCCGGGACGCGCCGGCCGCCGGCCGGGCGCTCGCCGAGGCGGGCCGGGTCCCCGACCTCGCGCTCTGCTCCACCGCCGAGCGCGCCCGCCGCACCTGGGAGCTGGCCTCGGCCGAGTGGCGGGCCGCGACGCCGGTCCGGTACGAGCCCCGCCTGTACGGGGCCGACGCCTTCGACCTGCTGGAGGTCGTCCGGGAGACGCCCGCCGAGGTCGGGACGCTCCTGCTGGTCGGCCACAATCCCGGGCTGGAGGAACTGGTCCTCGACCTGGCGGGCGAGGGGGTCGACGACACCCTGGCCGAGGTGCGGACCAAGTTCCCGACGTCGGCGATCGCCGTCCTGGACTGGCACGGCGCCGCCTGGCGCGACCTGACCCCGGGCGCGGCCCTCCTCGCCGCACTGACCGTCCCCAGAGGAGCCCGCTGACCCGCCGTCCCGCAGGACGCCACGTCATCCTCCGGTCGCACCGCGCCATCAACCCACAGGCGTAACCGGGTTCAGCCCCCAGAGCGATCCTCGGCGGCACCCCTGGCTGGGATCTTCGTCACCGAACGGGCCGGCCACCAGTCCACCGAACCCGAGGATCGCGCATGCAGCCGCTCCCGCACGTCGAAGAACCCAGTGCCGTCAGTCGCCCCGGACGCTACCGCGCCGCGTGGCGGGCGGCCCACGAGCCCGTCGCCGGGGTGTCCCGGGGCATGCGACTCGTGGCGTACGCCGTTCCGGTGACCGTCCTGCCGGCGGGCATCTGGCGGCTCCCTGCCGCGTTCGGCGACGGGACGCCGGCCGGTGAGCGGGCGTACATCGTCCTCCTGACGGTGGTGTCCGAAGCTCTCGCGTTCACCGCGATCGGCCTGATCGCCCGCTGGGGCGAGGTGTTCCCGCGCTGGGTCCCGTTCCTGCGCGGCCTCAGGGTCCCCCCGAGGGCGGTGATCGTCCCGGCCGCCGCCGGAGCCGCCGTCCTCACGCTCCTGTTCACCGTCCTGTTCCTCGTCTCCGAGGTCAGGGGCACCACGATCGGGGGCGGCGATCTGCCGGCCGGCTCCCCGAGCCTGGCCACCGGCTGGGAGGCCGCCTGGTTCTACGTCTGCTACGCGCCGCTGACGCTGTGGGGGCCGCTGCTGGCCGTGCTGACCGTCGCCTACGCGAAACGCCGTCGCGCGGCCGACGAGCCGTCGTACTCAGGCAGGAGAGCGCCCGGCCGGTCCGATTAGGCTGACCGGATGCAGGACGAGTACCGCACCGTCGCCCACGCGGGCGTGCACGAGACCGAGGTCAACCGATCCCGCTTCCTGTGCGCCCTCGCCCCGGCGGCCACCGAGCGGGAGGCTCAGGACTTCCTCGCGGCCGTCCGCAAGGAGCACTCCGACGCCACCCACAACTGCTGGGCGTACGTCATCGGCGCCGACGCCGCGATCCAGAAGGCCAGTGACGACGGCGAACCCGGCGGCACCGCGGGCGTCCCGATGCTCCAGATGCTGCTGCGCCGCGACATGCGGTACGTCGTCGCCGTCGTCACCCGCTACTACGGCGGCGTCAAGCTCGGCGCGGGCGGTCTCATCCGGGCGTACGGCGGGGCCGTCGGCGAGGCCCTGGACGTCCTCGGCACCCGCACCCGCCGCCGGTTCCGCCTCGCCACGCTCACCGCGGACCACCAGCGCGCGGGCAAGCTCCAGAACGATCTGCGCGCCACCGGCCGCGAGGTCCGCGACGTCCGCTACGGCGAGGCGGTCACGATCGAGATCGGCCTGCCGGACGCCGACGTGGACGCCTTCCGCTCCTGGCTGGCGGACGCGACGGCGGGCACGGCGGGCTTCGAGCTCGGCGGGGAGGCGTACGGGGACGCACCTTGAGACATGGCGTCCGGAATGCCCGTAGTGTCCCCGATTTCCGTAATGGGCACCTTCGGTGGCCGATATGATGATGCGATACGGGAGTTACCGCCCGTGATGTCAGACCCGGCCGTTAGTCTCGAGGATCATGAGGTTCCTGCACACGTCCGACTGGCATCTCGGCCGGGCCTTCCACCGGGTGAACATGCTCGGCGCCCAGGCCGAGTTCATCGGCCATCTCGTCACCACCGTGCGTGAGCGCGAGGTGGACGCGGTGGTCGTGTCCGGTGATGTGTACGACCGGGCGGTCCCGCCGCTCGCCGCCGTCGAGCTGTTCGACGACGCCCTGCACCGGCTGGCCGACCTGGGCGTGCCCACGGTGATGATCTCCGGGAACCACGACTCCGCGCGGCGGCTCGGAGTGGGCGCCGGGCTGATCGGACGGGCGGGGATCCATCTGCGCACCGACCCCGCCGCGGCCGGCACGCCGGTCGTCCTCGCGGACGCCTTCGGCGACGTGGCCTTCTACGGTCTGCCCTATCTCGAACCCGCCCTGGTCAAGGAAGAGTTCGGGGTGGAGCGGACAGGCCACGAGGCCGTGCTCGCCGCCGCCATGGACCGGGTGCGCGCCGACCTCGCCACGCGCGCGCGGGGCACCCGCTCGGTCGTCCTCGCGCACGCCTTCGTCACCGGCGGTGAACCCAGCGACAGTGAGAGGGACATCACCGTCGGCGGCGTCGCCTCCGTGCCCGCCGGCGTCTTCGACGGCGTCGACTACGTGGCGCTCGGGCATCTGCACGGCTGCCAGGCCCTCACCGAACGCGTCCGCTACTCCGGCTCCCCGCTGCCGTACTCCTTCTCGGAGACCGACCACCGCAAGACCATGTGGCTGGTCGACCTCGACGCCGACGGATCGCTCGACGCCGAGCGGATCGACTGCCCCGTGCCGCGCGCCCTGGCCCGGATCCGCGGCACGCTGGAGGAGCTGCTCGACGATCCGGCGCTCACGCGGCACGAGGAGGCGTGGGTCGAGGCCACCCTGACCGACGTCGTGCGCCCCGCCGACCCCATGGCCCGCCTCGCCGAGCGCTTCCCGCACACCCTCAGCCTGGTCTTCGCCCCCGACCGCGCCCCCGACGACCCGGACGTCTCCTACGCCCGACGCCTCGCCGGGCGCAGCGACCAGGAGATCGCCGAGGACTTCGTGGCGCACGTGCGCGGAGCGGGGCCCGACGCGCGCGAGCAGCGCGTGCTGCGGGACGCCTTCGACGCCGTGCGCGCGGACGACGCGGTGCGGGAGGTGGCCCGATGAGGCTGCACCGGCTCGACCTCACAGCCTTCGGCCCGTTCGGCGGCTCGCAGAGCGTCGACTTCGACGAGCTGTCCGCCGCCGGGCTCTTCCTGCTGCACGGCCCGACGGGCGCCGGCAAGACCTCCGTCCTGGACGCCGTCTGCTACGCCCTCTACGGCGCCGTCCCCGGCGCCCGCCAGAGCGGCCAGGGCCAGACCCTGCGCAGCGACCACGCCGCCCCCGGCACCCGCACCGAGGTCACCCTCGAACTCACCGTCGCCGGAAGGCGGTTGGAGGTCACCCGGCAGCCGCCCTGGGAACGCCCCAAGAAGCGCGGCACGGGCACGACGCTCGACAAGGCGCAGAGCTGGCTGCGCGAGTACGACGCCGCCGCCGGCGCCTGGAAGGACCTCAGCCGCTCCCACCAGGAGATCGGCGAGGAGATCGGCGGGCTGCTGGGGATGAGCCGCGAGCAGTTCTGCCAGGTCGTGTTGCTGCCGCAGGGCGACTTCGCGCGCTTCCTGCGCGCCGACGCCGAGGCGCGCGGCCGGCTGCTCGGGCGGCTCTTCGACACCCAGCGCTTCGCCGACGTGGAGAAGCGCCTCGCCGAGCGCCGCCGCGCCGCCGAGGCACGCGTGCGCGAGGCCGACGCCGCGCTGCTCGCCGACGCGCACCGCATGCAGCAGGCCGCCGGCCACGCCATGGAGCTGCCCGAGCTGACCCCGGGCGAGCCGGGCCTCGCCCAGACCGTGCTGACCGCCGCCGCCGTCGCCCGCAGCACCGCCCGGGAACAGCTCACGATCGCCCACTGCGGCCGTCTCGCCGCCGAGTCGGCCCAGGCCGCCGCCGACCGCGACCTGTCCGACGTACGCGAACTCGCCCGGTTGCAGAGGCGGTTCGAGGAGGCACGCGGGCGGGCCGCCCTGCTGGAGGAGCGGGCCGGGGCGCACCGGGAGGCGCAGGCGCGGATGCAGCGCGCCCGCAAGGCGGAGGCCGTGGCGCCGGCGCTGGAGCTGCGGGACGCCGCCGACGCGGAGCACCGCGGGGCGGCAGCCGCCGAGGCACGCGCGCGCGTGCTGCTGCCGGAGGGGTTCGCGGACGCCGGCGCCGCCGGACTCGCCGCCGCCGCGCGCCGGTCCGCCGAGGAGCTGGGCGGCCTGGAGTCGGCCCGCCGCGGCGAGCGCCGGCTGTCCGAACTGGCCGCCGAGCGCGCCGATCTGGACCGGCAGGAACGCGCCGATGAGGACGTCCTCACGGAGACCGAGGGCTGGCTCGCCGACTGGGACGCCACCCGCGCGGAACTCCAGCGCCGTATCGAGTCCGCCCAGGAGGCCGCCGCCCGCGCCGAACAGCTCGCCGTCCGACGCGAGCCCGCACAGCGGAGGCTGAAGGCCGCCCGCCTGCGCGACCGGCTGGCCCGCGACACGGACGACGCCGAGCAGCGGGCCCGTACCGCGGCGGACCACGCCGTCGAGGCGCGGACGCACTGGCTCGACCTCAAGGAGCAGCGCCTCGACGGCATCGCCGCCGAACTGGCCGCCACCCTGGAGGACGGCGCGCCCTGCGCCGTCTGCGGCGCCACCGAGCACCCCGCGCCCGCGCGCAGGGACGCCGGGCACGTCGACCGCGAGGCCGAGGAACAGGCCCTCGCCGCCTACCAGAGCGCCGAGCAGCGGCGCGCGAAAGCCGAACGCGACCTCGGCGCCGTCCGGGAGACGCTCGCCGCGGCCGCGGCCGAGGCCGGCGACACCGCCACCGACCGACAAGCCACCGACCGGCTCGCCGCCGAGGCCGACGCACTCGACCGCGCCCACGCCGAGGCCCGCCGGGACGCCTCCGCGCTGCACCCCGCGCGCGAGGAGCTGCGCCACGCCGAGCAGGAGCACGAGCGGCGCACCGCCGCCCAGCGGGAGGCCCAGGTCCGGGCCGCCTCCCGGGTCGGCCACCGGGAACGGCTGGACCGTGAACGGGCCGCGCTGGAAGAGGAGTTGACCCGGGCGAGAGCCGGCGCGCAGAGCGTCGCCGCGCGGATCGGGGACCTGGAGCGGCGGGCCGCCCGGCTCACCGAGGCGGCCGACGCCGCCCGCGCCGCCGAGGAGGCCGCCGCCCGTCTCAAGGCCGCCGACGGACGCCTCGACGAGGCCGCCTTCAGGGCCGGCTTCGACACCCCGCAGGCCGCCGCCGACGCCCTCCTCGACGACGCCGCCCACCGCGAGCTGCAACGCCGTCTGGACGCCCGGCAGGACGAGGAGGCCGCCGTACGGGCCGTTCTCGCCGAACCGGAGACCGCGGCCGCCGCCCAGCGGGCGCCCGCCGTCCTCGCCGAGGCCGAAGAGGCCGCCGACCGGGCCGCCGCACGACTGCGCCGGGCCGCCTCCGCCCAGGACGCCGCAGCCGGCCGCTGCGCCGAACTCGACCGGCTCTCCGCGCGCGCGGCCGACGCCGTACGCGGGCTCGGGCCGCTGCGCGAGGAGTACGACCAGGTCGCCCGGATGGCCGGCCTCGCCGCCGGCACCTCGGCCGACAACGAGCGCCGGATGCGCCTGGAGTCGTACGTCCTGGCCGCCCGCCTGGAACAGGTGGCCGCCGCCGCGACCGTACGGCTGCGACGCATGTCCTCCGGGCGCTACACCCTCGTCCACTCCGACGACCGCAGCGGACGCGGGCGCAGCGGGCTCGGGCTGCACGTCGTGGACGCGTGGACCGGCCGCGAGCGGGACACGGCGACACTGTCGGGCGGCGAGACCTTCTTCGCCTCGCTCTCCCTCGCGCTGGGCCTCGCCGACGTCGTCACCGACGAGGCGGGCGGCGTCCGCCTGGACACGCTCTTCATCGATGAGGGCTTCGGCAGCCTCGACGACCAGACGCTGGACGAGGTCCTCGACGTCCTCGACTCCCTGCGCGAACGCGACCGCAGCGTCGGCATCGTCAGCCATGTGGGCGACCTGCGGCGGCGGATCCACGCCCAACTGGAGGTCGTCAAGGGCCGGTCGGGGTCGACGGTGCGCCAGCGCGGTCAGTGACCCAGGGGGCGCCGGGGCAGCGGTGACGAGTACACGACGCTGGTGGTGACCGACCTCAGCGTGCCGATCCGGCCCGACACCTCCTCCAGGTGGCGCATGGAACGGGCGGCGACCTTGATCACGAAGCAGTCGTCGCCCGTACTGCTGGGGCCCCGGCTGCAACGGCGCCACGCGCGCGGCCCTCGCGCTCGCCGAACTCGGCTACCGCGTCAAGGAGATGCTCGGCGGCTTCGAGTACTGGGCGCGCGAGGGCTTCGCGTTCGAGACCTGGCAGGGCGGTGAGCGGCGCGACGCCGACCCGCTCACCGCCCCGGTGGACGCGGCGGACTGCGGCTGCTGACGGAGAGCGAGGGCCTGACGGCGACCCGCCCCCCGCCGGCGGCCCCGGCTCACAGCCGCGACAACTCGTCCACCAGGTCGTCCAGACCGAGCGATCCCTGTGAAAGGGCCGCCATGTGCCAGGACTTGAGGTCGAAGGCGTCACCGTGCCGCGCGCGGGCCTTCTCACGGCCCAGCAGCCAGGCACGCTCGCCCAGCTTGTAGCCGATCGCCTGGCCGGGGATGGTCAGGTAGCGGGTCAGCTCGCTCTCCACGTAGTCCGCCGGACGGCTGCTGTGCGCGTTGAAGAACTCCTCGGCCAGCTCCGGGGTCCAGCGCTCACCCGGGTGGAAGGGGGAGTCCCCGGGGATCTCCAGCTCCAGGTGCATGCCGATGTCGACGATGACCCGCAGGGCCCGCATCATCTGCGCGTCCAGGTAGCCGAGCCGCTGCTCCGCGTCCGTGAGGAAGCCCAGCTCGTCCATGAGTCGCTCCGCGTACAGCGCCCAGCCCTCGGCGTTGGCGCTGACCATGCCGACGGTGGCCTGGTAGCGCGAGAGGTTCTCCGCCACGTGCACCCACTGCGCGAGCTGGAGGTGATGGCCGGGGACGCCCTCGTGGTACCAGGTCGACACCAGGTCGTAGACCGGGAAACGGGTCTGGCCCATCGTCGGCAGCCAGGTGCGGCCGGGGCGGGAGAAGTCCTCCGACGGGGGCGTGTAGTACGGGGCGGCGGCGCTGCCCGCCGGCGCGATGCGCGACTCCACCTTCCGTACCCGGTCGGCGAGTTCGAAGTGGGTGCCGTCCAGCGCGTCGATCGCCTGGTCCATCAGGCCCTGGAGCCAGTCGCGGACCTCGTCGACGCCCTCGATGTGGCTGCCCCGCTCGTCGAGGTGCGCGAGGGCCGCCCACGGCGACGTGGCGTCCGGCAGGATCTTCCGCGCCTCCCCCTCCATCTCGGTGAGCAGCCGGCGGTACTCGGCCCACCCGTACGCGTACGCTTCGTCCAGGTCGAGGTCGGTGCCGTTGAAGTAGCGCGCCCAGCGGGCGTACCGCTCCCGGCCGACGGTCTGCGGCGCGCCCTCCACGGCGGGCGCGTACACCTCACGCATCCAGTCCCGCAGCTCCACGACCGCCGCGGTCGCCGTCCGGGCCGCCTCGTCGAGTTCGGCGCGCAGCGCCTCGGGTCCGGCGGCGGCGAAGTCCTCGAACCAGCCGCGGCCCGAGCCGTCGGTGTCCGCCCACTCGGTGAGCTGCCCGACGAAGGCCTGCGTCGGCCGCGGAGCCGCGTACAGCTTGCGTTCCAGACCGAGCGCCAGCGACTCCCGGTAGCCGGCCAGCGCCGCCGGCACCGCGCGCAGCCGCTCGACGATCGCCGCCCAGTCCTCGTCGGTCCGCGTCGGCGTCACGGTGAACACCTCGCGCACGTGGTGCGCCGGCGTCCCCAGGTTGCCGACCGCGCGCAGCCCCTCCTCGGCCTCGTGGACGGCGAGCTCGGCGGTGAGCCGCTCGCGCAGCAGGCGCGCGCACCGGCGCTCGACGTCCCGGTCCGCGCCGGGTCGCCGCTCGGCCTCGTCGAGCCGCGCCAGCGTGTCCCGCGCGAGCCGCGCGAGCGCCTCCTGTCCGGCGGGCGAGAGGTCGGGCAGCCGGCTCGAGCTCTCCGGCACGCCGAGATAGGTGCCGGTGACCGGGTCGAGGGCGATGAGCTCGTCGACGAAGGCGTCGGCGACCTCGCGGGGCAGCGGGCTGTTCGTCTCTGACATGTCTGACATGCGGACATCCTCGTACGCATACCGGTGCCGCGTCAGCCCGGTTCGCCGGGCGAAGCGCCGGTCAGCCTGATTTCGACGACGACGATCACTCCTGCTGACCAGTGCCACCAATACCATCCACTACGGCGGCGGCGCCGGTGACGGGCCGGGCGGCAGCAGCGGACCGCAGTCCCACCGCTGGAATATCAGCCGGGTCTCCACCCGGGCCACCTCCCGCCGGGCCGTGAACTCGTCGAGGACGAGCCGTTGCAGGTCCGCCATGTCCGCGACCGCGACATGCACGAGGTAGTCGTCGGGCCCGGTGAGATGGAAGACGGTGAGCGCCTCCGGCAGCGCCCGCACCCGCTCCACGAACGGCCCCACCAGCTCCCGTCGATGCGGCCGGACCTGCACCGACAGCAGAGCCTGGAGACCCCGGCCGAGTTTGGCCGGATCGAGCCGCAGCTGATGCCCGAGGATCACTCCGCTGCGGCGCAGCCGCGTCACCCGGTCCAGGCACGTCGACGGAGCGAGCCCGACCTGCGCCGCGAGGTCGCGGTACGTCGTCCGGGCGTCGTTCTGAAGCAGCCGCAGCAGCTGGAGATCCACCGGATCGAGTACGACTGATTCGGTCATCGGCCGAACGTAGCACGGCCCACGGCCCCATGATCCCGTCCGGTGTTCACTCTGCCGTCCATGGACTCAGCCTCAGCGAGCACGCACGCGTACGACGCCGTACGCACCGACGGTGTACGCACGTCGGGAACGCCCCGCGCACTGGCCACCGAGGCCGTGCACGCCGGCCGGGACGACCTGGCCCGGCAGGGACTGCACGCCCCGCCGATCGACCTGTCCACCACCTACCCCTCCTACGACAGCCGCGCCGAGGCCGCGCGCATCGACGCGTTCGCCGCCACCGGAGCCGAGCCGGACGGCCCGCCCGTATACGGCCGACTCGGCAATCCCACGGTCGCCCGCTTCGAGACCGCGCTCGCCCGGTTGGAGGGCACGCAGAGCGCCGTCGCGTTCGCCAGCGGCATGGCGGCGCTGAGCGCGGTGCTGCTCGCGCGCGGCTCGCTGGGCCTGCGGCACGTGGTGGCCGTCCGGCCGCTCTACGGGTGCAGCGACCATCTGCTGACCGCAGGTCTGCTCGGCTCGGAGGTCACCTGGACCGACCTGGCCGGTGTCGTGGACGCCCTGCGCCCCGACACCGGGCTGGTGATGGTCGAGTCGCCGGCCAACCCGACCCTCGCCGAGGTCGACCTGCGGGCGCTGGCCCACTCCTGCGGGTCCGTGCCGCTGCTCGCCGACAACACCTTCGCCACGCCGGTGTTGCAACGGCCCGTCGAGCAGGGCGCGCGTCTCGTCCTGCACAGCGCCACCAAGTACCTCGGCGGCCACGGGGACGTCCTCGGGGGAGTGGTGGCCTGCGACGAGGAGTTCGCCGGGCAGTTGCGGCAGATACGGTTCGCCACCGGCGGGGTGCTGCACCCGCTCGCCGGCTATCTGCTGCTGCGCGGGCTGTCGACGCTCCCGGTGCGGGTGCGGGCCGCCTCCGCGACCGCCGCCGAGCTGGCCCGCCGGCTGGCCGCCGACCCGCGCGTCGCCCGCGTCCACTATCCGCGGATCGGCGGCGCGATGATCGCCTTCGAGGTGCACGGCGACCCGCACGAGGTGATCGCCGGCGTCCGCCTGATCACCCCCGCGGTGAGCCTCGGCAGCGTCGACACCCTCATCCAGCACCCGGCGTCCATCAGCCACCGCATCGTGGACGCCCAGGACCGGCGCGGCGCGGGGGTCAGCGACCGGCTGCTGCGGATGTCGGTGGGGCTGGAGGACGTCGAGGACCTTTGGGGGGACCTGGACGGGGCGCTGGGGGAGTGCGGGGGCTCGGGAGCCGGGGAAACGGGAGCTGGAGAAACGGTTCGCCTCGCCGGGCGGCACGGAGGCGCGGTCGTGTGACGCCGCCCGCCTGAAGTACGGGAGTACGGGAGTACGCAAGCACGGGATTACGGGCGAGGAGCGGCCCGACGGCGTCGTA
This sequence comes from Streptomyces sp. NPDC002328, assembly GCF_042890065.1. Taxonomy (NCBI): domain Bacteria; kingdom Bacillati; phylum Actinomycetota; class Actinomycetes; order Kitasatosporales; family Streptomycetaceae; genus Streptomyces; species Streptomyces sp. NPDC002328. Next base: position 118,601 of record NZ_JBIARQ010000009.1, read on the forward strand.
CGCCACCGGACCGTTCGCCCGTCGCCCCGCGGCGGTCGCCCCGCGTCAGTCGTGCGCCGCGTGCCGCTCGTACCGGTCGGCGGTCGCCCCCGCCCCGGTCTTCTCCAGGCGGGCGGTGATCACGAGGGTGCCCTCCTCGATCTGGTAGTCGAGGGGGAGGCCGAGGCCGCGCATGGCGGCGACCATGCCGGTGTTGGAGGCCTGCGTCACCGCGTACACGTTCTCGCAGCCCGCCTCGCGGGCCATCGCGACCAGCCGGTCGAGCAGTTCGCCGCCGATGCCGCGCCGCTGCCACTCGTCCTCGACGAGCAGCGCGACCTCGGTCTCGTCCCCGTCCCACAGCAGGTGGCCGAGGGCGACGATGCGCCCCGACGGCGTCTGCACGGCGAGGGTGCGGCCGTAGCGCGGGCTGAGCAGGTGGTTGAGGTAGCGGTCGGCGTCGCCGACGGGCCCGTGGTAGCGCAGGCCGAGCGTGCGCGTCGAGCACCGGGTGTGCATCGCCTTCGCCGCCTCCACGTCACCGGTGTCGGCCCGGCGCACGGTGATGTCGTCGCCCTCGGGCAGCGTCAGCACGTCGTGCCCGCGCGGGACGCGCGGACCCAGCCGGGCGTCCAGCTCCACCAGCGCCCGCGCCCGCGCGAACTCGGTCGGGGTGAACGGCAGATACGGCCGCTCCACGGTGATCACTCCGCCTTCCGGCGCCCGCAGGCGCATCACGGTGTCCTCCAGCACGCCCTCCACGGGGACGTGGCCGGCCGCCCGGCCGCCCGGCCCGTTCGTGGCGGGCAGCGAGCGGATGGTGCACCGGCCCAGCAACTGCCGTAGAGCCAGCGGCAGTTCGGCTGCGTCGAGCGCGGTGCGGGTGGCCAGGCCCAGGATCCGGGTCGGGGCGTCCACCAGATCGTGGGCGTCGGCCCGTTCGATCCAGGTGGCCGTGCCGCCCGCCGTCGCCACTGCCCGGGTGACGTCCGCCGCCGCGAGCGATCCGGGGGCCCGCAGCAGGAACTCGTCCACGGTGTCCTCGCCCAGCGGATGCGTCTGGAGGCTCAGGATGTCGACGCGCCGGTCGGCCAGCGCCGCGCACAGCACGGCGAGCGATCCGGGCGCGTCCTTCACCGTCGTCCGCATCCGCCACAGCGCGCCGGCCTCGACTGCCTCGGTGCCGGTGTCGGCGGGTAGTTCCGTCGGCTGCCCGGCCTGCCGCTCCGCTGAGGGCGGCCGGGCGTCGGTATCACTCGTGGGCGGTGCGTGACCGTGGCGGCGTGACCGCCAAGCGGCGGCGCATTCCATCGCGTTGCGCAGCCGGCCGAGCACAGGGCGCGAGTTTCCGCGGCGCGTCGCATCAGACATGTCTCGAGTCATGCAGTCACTGTGAAGGAACGGTGTTGCGTGATCACGAACGCTTTGTGACTGATGAGTAAAGGAATCATTTGTCCTTTTTGTTAATTCTTGTATGTATTGGACGGCATGCATGGGACGGCATGTCATGGACGATATGCCGGGGGCGCGGCGTCGATACGCCAAGCGCCCCTACAGACTACGGGAGTTACTGCCCCACCTTGCCGGGTTCCAGCACCTTGGTGAACAGCACCGTGCCGTCCTGCTCGCGCAGCCGCACCGTCAACTCCCCGCTGCCGCCGTCGATGTCGACCTCGCCGAAGAACTGGTAACCGCCGGCCGGGGAGACGTTCGCCGTGGCCGGCGCCTTCACGAAGACGCGGTCGGGGCCGAACGTGCCGTCGAGCGCGTTCGCCGGGAACGCGCCCGCGTTCAGCGGACCGGAGACGAACTCCCAGAACGGCGCGAAGTCCTTGAACGCGGCCCGGGACGGGTCGTAGTGCTGGGCCGAGGTGTAGTGGACGTCCGCCGTCAGCCACACCGTGCCGGTGATCCGCCGGTGCTTGACGAACCGCAGCAGCTCGGCGATCTGGAGCTCACGGCCGAGCGGTGCGCCCGGGTCGCCCTGCGCGACCGCCTCGATGTTGGGCTTGCCGTCCCCGGTGTCCGGCACGACCAGGCCGAGCGGCATGTCGGAGGCGATCACCTTCCACACCGCCCGGGAGCGGGCCAACTCGCGCTTGAGCCACTCCAGTTGCTCGCGGCCGAGGATGCCCTGCGCGTCGGCGCCCTGGTCGTCGGGCGAGTTGGCGTTGCGGTAGGTGCGCATGTCCAGCACGAAGACGTCCAGCAGCGGGCCGTGGCGCTGCACCCGGTACACGCGGCCCTCGGGGCGGCGCAGCGTGGAGATCGGGAAGTACTCCGAGAACGCCCGGCGGGCCCGCGCGGCCAGCACGTCGACGTTCTTCTCGGTGTAGCGGGCGTCCCCGAGGATCTCGCCCGGGTACCAGTTGTTGGTGACCTCGTGGTCGTCCCACTGGATGATGGAGGGGACCTGGGCGTTGAAGCGCTTGAGGTTCTCGTCGAGCAGGTTGTAGCGGAAGTTGCCGCGGAACTCGGCGAGGGTCTCGGCGACCTTCGCCTTCTCCTCGGTGGTGATGTTCCGCCAGGTCCGCCCGTCGGGCAGCTGCACGGTCTCGGTGAGCGGGCCGTCGGCGTACACGTTGTCGCCGCTGCACAGGAAGAAGTCGGGGTCGAGCGCGGCCATCGCCTCGTAGATGCGGTAGCCGCCGAGCTCCGGGTTGATGCCCCAGCCCTGTCCGGCCAGGTCGCCGGACCACACGAACCGGACGCCGTCGCGCCGTCCGGCGGACGCCGTGCGGAACGTGCCGGCCACCGGCTCGCCCGTACGACGCGGGTCGTCCGGGTCGGCGAGCAGCACGCGGTAGTGGATCTGCTCGCCGGCGGGCAGCCCGTGCAGCCGGGTCGTGCCCGTGAAGTCGCTGTCCGCACCGAGCAGGGGGCCGCGCCAGCGGTGCGCGTGGCGGAACGACGGCGTCGCCGAGGTCTCGACGATCATCCGCGCCGGGCGGTCCGAACGCACCCACACCAGACCGGAGTTCGTGGTCACGTCCCCGGTCTGCACGCCCCAGCCCGCGCGGGGCCGCCCCGACAGGGCGAGGGCCGGTGCCGCGCCGGCGGCGACGGGCAGGGTCAGGGCGGCGGACGCGGCCAGCGAGCCGCGCAGGACGCTGCGACGCCCGGGGAGCGGACTGAGTGACATGAAAGGGCCTCCTGGGACGGGAACCGACCTGTGTGCACAGCCACACCTACTGGTGGGCCACGGCGAGCACGGAAACCGGAGGTGAACAACGGGGCGTGGGGGTGTGCGGGAGGGGCGGGAGAGCGGGCGGGGCGGCCTGGGCGGTCGGTGAAGTCGGGGCGGTCGGTGAGGTCGGGGGGCGTCCGGCCGCTCGTGCCAACGGCGGCGCGGCGTGTCGGCGGCCTCCCACAGCCTGCGCCATCAGCCGTACGCCGTCCCGGATCCGCGCCGGCGACACGCGCGCGCCACGCTGTACTCCGGCTTCATCCCCGTCGTTGCCGCCTGCACCGCGCCGCCGGCCGGCACGGGCTCCTGCGGCCCCGCTCAGGCCGCCGGACCGCGCCCTCATGGGACTCGAAGTCGCCCTGGGTAATGGCGTTGGCCGACGGGTCAGCCCGTTCGGCGGCTGCCGTCGAGGAGCACGCGTGCGACGAGCGCCGGGTCGTCGTTCATCGGGCAGTGACCGCAGCCGGGCAGCCGCACCAGACGGGCCTGCGGGATGATCTGCTTGGCCCGGACGCCCTGGCGTCGCACCAGCAGCCAGTCCCGGGTGCCCCAGGCGACGGTGACGGGGATGCCGGGGACGTCGTCGGTGAACTTGACGCTCCCGCCCGCGCGCAGGGTCTCGTCGAACCCGGTGGCCCCGGCCAGCGCCAGCGTCTCGGCGACCACGGCCTCGGGTGAACGGCGGCCGGGGCGGGCGTAGATGGTGCTGGTGAGGGCCGTACGGCCGGCCGCCGACCGCGACAGCCGCTGGACCAGGGGCAGCGGCATCCGCTGGGAGAGGTGCCGCATCGTCAGCAGTATCCCGAAGGCGTACCTGCGCTCGGCCTCCGACCAGAACCCGGCCGGCGACAGCGCGGTGACGGACCTGACGCGCTTCTCGCGGCCGAGTTCCAGCGCCAGCAGACCGCCCAGCGAGTTGCCCGCGACGTGGGGGCGTTCCAGCTCCAGCGCCTCGCAGAAGGCGCCGAACACCGAGGTGGTCGTGGCGAGGTCGTAGGCGAGTCCCTCGGGCAGGCCCGGGGACGCGCCGAAGCCGGGCAGGTCCACGCTGATCACGTCCCGCTCGGTGGCCAGGATGTCCAGCACCGGGTCCCAGGCCTGCCGGTGGTGCCCGATGCCGTGCAGCAGGAGCAACGGCTCGCCGCGCCCCGCGCGCGCGTAGGACACGGTGACGGGCTGCGGGCCGCTGGGGGAGGGGACCGTGAAGGAGACGGTGGCGGCGGACATGGCGGTGCTCCTCGTCTGAACGGGCTGAACGGCTGAACGGCGAAACGACTGAACGGCGGTGCAGGCTGGGGGAGTCGACAGGCGCGGCCGGTGCTCGCCCGGCGTCGCGTAGACAGCTTGTCAGCAATTGCTACCGACGGGTAGCCCCCGGCGGCGCTCCGTCTGGACACCGGCTGTCGCGTCGGATCGGATGGCACCGTGACCGCAGACACCGCGACCGACGTCTTCGAAGAGCACCGCCCGCTGCTGCTGGGCGTCGCCTACCGCATGCTCGGCCGCGTCGCCGACGCGGAGGACGTCGTGCAGGACGCCTGGCTGCGCTGGTCGTCCGCGGACCGCGCCGAGGTGCGCCGGCCGCGCGCCTATCTGGTCCGGGTCGCCACCCACCTCGCCCTGGACCGCCTGAACCGCGTCAAGGCCCGCGACGAGGCCTACGTCGGCCCCTGGCTGCCCGAGCCGTACGTCACCGACTTCGGCGACACCGTCCAGGACGCCGCCGAGCGGGCCGTGCTCGCCGACTCGGTCTCGCTCGCCGTCCTCGTCGTCCTTGAGTCGCTGTCCCCACTGGAGCGCGCGGTGTTCGTGCTGCGGGAGGCCTTCGGCTATCCCCACGCCGAGATCGCCGCCGTCCTCGACCGCTCCGAGTCCGCGGTGCGCCAGCTCGCCGGCCGGGCGCGCCGGCACGTCGACGAGCGGCGGCCCCGCTACGAGGTCGATCCCGCCCAGCGGCGCGAACTCACCGAACGGTTCCTCGCCGCGGCGGCGGAGGGAGACCTGGAGGGTCTGATGGCGCTCCTCGCGCCCGACGCCCGGCTCGTCGGCGACAGCGGCGGCAAGGCGCAGTCGCCGCGGCGGATCCTGGAGAACGCCGACCACGTCGCCCGTTTCGTCCTCGGCGTCGCCCGCAAGGGCCTCCCCGACTTCTCCTTCCGCTTCCTGGAGCTCAACGGCGGAACCGCGGTGCTGGCCCTGTCCGGGGACAAGCCGGACGCCGTCATCCAGATCGACGCGGCCGGCGGACTCGTCCGGCGCGTGTACGTCATCCGCAACCCGGACAAGCTGCGCGCACTTCAGGCGTGACCGCGGATTACCCGACGTCAATTCCGGTAGCACACGCTCCGTTTCATTGCGGGGGCATTGCTGACGTGACGACAAAAAGAACGCACGCGAACGCTCCGTAAACGCTTACCCGCAGTGGGCCCTTGGGCTTCGAAAGGGTTCGAGGATTGGTCTTGACCAAGGATGGGGGCCGCCTTATGGTCGCAGACAACTGCAACAACCTTTAATAAACAAGGGCGCGAAATACGCCGCCGACCACGGCGATTGCGGAGGACAGGGTGGGGACCACGCAACTGGAATCGGTGCCGGAACCGAAGTACTGGCATCTCAAGACCGTGCTCAGCGAGGCACTGGACTCGGAGTTCACCGTGGGCGAAATCCTGCCCAACGAACGTGAACTGGCCGCCCGGTTCGGCGTCGCCCGCGCCACGCTCCGCCAGGCACTGGAACAACTCGAACTGGAGGGCCGCCTCCACCGCCGCCGGGGGGTCGGCACGACGGTCGCGCCGCCGCGCGTGGGCGTGGACGTGGGCACGGAGCGGCAGGGCTGGCCCACGACGTCAGGTGACACGTGGAACCTCGTCGACTGCACGCTCGCGGCCCCGCCGGCGGCCGTCGCCGACGCCCTGGGCTCCGAGCGCGACGAGCCCGTGCACATCGTGCGCCGCTCGCGGGTGTCCCACGGCCAGCCCGTCGCCGCCGAACTGCTCTACGTCCCGCAGGCGTCGGCGCCCGAACCGGCCGCGATCGACGCCCCCTCCGGCCCGGCACGCGCGCGTGCGGTGCTGCGCGAGTTGCAGCGCCTGGAGCTGGAGAGCCAGGACCGCGCGGTGGAGCTGGGCTCGGCCCGCGCGGACGACGCGAAGGAACTCGACCGGCTGCCCGGCGCTCCCGTCCTCGTCGTCACCACCCGCTTCTTCGCCGAGGGCCGCACCGCGGCGCTCTCCGCGGCCACGTACCGGGCGGACACCTGCCGGCTGACGTTCGGCGCGTCGGGCGGCGTGGAGATCCACCACGGCCCGGACCGCCAGGCCTCGTGACCGACCGCCGTACATCGTGACGGCCCGTCCGGCCTAGTGACGGCCCGTCAGACCTCATGAACGGCCGCCACGCCCCCGCGCCCCGGAACTCCACCGGGGCGCGGCGCGTTCTCCCCACGACCCCTGTTGCACACGCACCTCGGACCACCCCCACACGCCCCCTGCTCCGACCGCCACTCACCCCCGCCCCACCGGCGAGCGCCCCGTCACCGTCCCCTCCACCGCGAAGAGTTGTTCCTCGACGTGGTCGAGAGCCAGCCGCAGCGCCCCCGTCGCCACGGCCGCCTCGCCGAGCAGCGACAGGGCCACCTTCGGCGGGCGCAGACAGTAACGCGCCAACTCCCGCCGCAGCGGCTCCAGTACGCCGTCCAGTCCGGCCGCCCAGCCGCCGACCACGACCAGCTCCGGATCCACGGCGAGGACGAGCGCGGCCACGTCGTGCACCAGCCGCTGGAGGAAGCGGTCCACGGCCGCCCGCGCCCGCTGGTCGCCCCCGCGCGCCTGCGCGAACACCTGAGCGACCGCCTGCTCGTCCAGCGGGTGCAGCGGCTCGTCCGTGGTGGACAGCAGCGTCTCCGGGGTCGCCTCCCGCCCCAGCAGATGCAGCGCGCCGATCTCACCGGCCGCCCCGCCGTACCCCCGGTGCAGCCGCCCCCCGATCAGCGAGCCGGCCCCGGGACTCAGTCCCGCCAACACGAACACGACGTCGTCGGAGTCGGTGGCCGCGCCCTTCCAGTGCTCGGCCACGGCCGCCGCGTTGGCGTCGTTCTCCACCAGCACCGGGCACTTGAAGGAGCGGCTCAGCCGCTCGCCCAGCTTGAGCCCCGTCCACTCGGGCAGCGCCGTGCCCAGCCGCACCGTCCCGTCCGCCTCCACGATGCCGGGCGTGCCGACGCCCACGGCCCGCAGCGAGCTGCGCGGCACGCCGGCCCGGCGCAGCAGCTCGGCCACCGCCGTCCGCAGCCGCTCCAGCCGCTCGTCGGCGGGGGCCGTCTCGTCGACGTCCTTGGCCTGCGCGCCCAGCACCCGCCCGTCCAGATCGGCCAGCAGCGCGGCCACCCGGTGCGCGCCTATCTCCAGGCCCAGCAGATGGCCGGCCTCCGCCCGGAACCGGAACCGCCGCGCAGGCCGCCCCTGGCGTCTCGCCGTGCCCTCCTCGGCCGCCTTCTCGACGACGAGCCCGGCCCCGATGAGATCCTCCACGACCCCCTCGACGGTGGGCCGGGACAGCCCCGTCACCCGGGTGATCTCCGTGAGCGTCGCGCAGTCGGCGGCACGCAACGCGTGCAGCACCACCGCGGAATTGATCCTTCGCAACAGCGAGGGATCCCCGCCGGTCAGCCGCCCCAACGTCCGTCCTCCCAGCTCGTGCGCGTATGGGCCGGATCGTACTCGGCGCCGCGAACCCCGACGAGCACGGAAGCGACACGAACCCGCCGCCCGCGGCGAAGGCCGCACCGCGGCTCCCCGCCCGCCCGCGACACCCGAGCCCTCAGCCCTCAGCTTTGGCCCCAGCCCCAGCCCGAGCCCGAGCCCTCAACCCCCAGCCTCAGCCCGCCCCCACGAACCCCGACTCGTACGCCGTGATCACCGCCTGTGTGCGGTCCCGCGCCCCGAGCTTCGCCAGGACGGCGCTCACATGCGACTTGACCGTCTCCGCCCCGACGACCAGCCGCGCGGCGATCTCCGCGTTGGACAGCCCCCGCGCCATCAGCCGCAGCACCTCCGCCTCCCGCTCGGTCAGCCGGGCCCGCTCCAGCGCGTCACGGGCCGCGCGGTCGCCGCCGCCGTCGCCGTACTCGGCGGCGAGCCGCCGCACCGAGGCCGGGAACAGCAGCGACTCGCCCTCGGCGACGAGCCGCACCGCGTGCACGATCTCGGCCGGCCGGGCCCGCTTCAGCAGGAAGCCGTCCGCCCCCGCGCGCAGCGCCTCGTAGACGTACTCGTCGTTCTCGAAGGTCGTCACCACGAGGATCTTCGGCGGATCGGCCACCGTCCGCAGCACCGCGCGCGTGGCCTCGATCCCGTCCATCAACGGCATCCGTACGTCCATGGCGACCACGTCGGGCCGCAGCCGCCGCACCAGCGGGATCACCGCCGCCCCGTCCGCCGCCTCCCCGATCACCTCGATGTCGGGCTGGGCCTCCAGCACGGCCCGCAACCCCGCGCGGACCAGCGGTTCGTCATCCACGAGCAGTACGGTCACCGGCATCCGGCCAGCCTAGGGCCTCCGCGACCTGATCCGAACGACAGGCCCTGGAGGCAAACCCCGATCAACTCAGCGGCAGCTCCGCGCGCACCTGCCAGTCGCCGGCGTCCGGACCCGTCGACGCGTGGCCGCCGAGCAGCGCGGCACGCTCGCGTATGCCGCGCAGCCCGCTGCCCCGGCCGGGGCCCGGTATCGCGGCCGGCAGCGGATTGCGGACCTCCAGCCGCAGGACGTCCGCCGCGACGGCGACGCTGACGCGCACCGGCACCGCGCCCGCGTGCCGCAGCACGTTCGTCAGCGCCTCCTGGAGGATGCGGTAGCCCTCGCGGGACACGGGCCCCGGCACCGCCTCCAGAGCGCCCGTCACCTCGGCGTCCACCTTCGCGCCGGAGGCCCGCGCCGACTCCAGCAGACGGTCCGCCTCGGTCAGCGCCGGCCGGCTGCTCAGCGGCCGCTCGGCCTCGCGCAGCACCCCGAGCACCCGCTCCAGGTCCTCCAGCGCGGCCCGGCCGGTCTCCTCGATCGCGCCGAGCGCCCGGTCGGTGAACTCCGGGTCGCCCGCGGCCCGCGCCGCGCCCGCCTGCACCACCGCCACCGTCAGCGCGTGGCCGATCGAGTCGTGCAGCTCCCGCGCGATGCGGTTGCGCTCCAGGAGTTGTTCCGTGCGCTCCTCCAGGGCGGCGAGCCGCTCGGCGGCCGACGGGCCGAGGAGCCGCCGCGCGACGGCCGTGACCGCCTCGCCCAGGCCGACGATCAGTCCGTACAGCGCGAACAGGGGCAGCGGCGCGAGCAGGGCGTACCACCAGTGCGGGGTCGCCGTCGCGAGGACCGGGACGTCGTCGTGGGCCCGCCCGAGCGCCGTCGCCCCCAGCTCCAGCGCGAGGATCGGCAGCCAGACGCAGCCGAGCACGGTCAACGCGCCCAGCACCATGCGCACTTCGAGCCACAGCACCGTCCGCAGCCGGTCCCGCCAGGCCGCCGCCGGAGCCACGGAGAACCCCGGATCCCGCTCGCCCGGCGTCAGCAGCAGCTCCGCCTGCACCCCCTCGCCCCGGCGCACCGCCGGGATCAACCCGACCGGGACCAGCAACAGCGCCGGCACCCACGGCTGCGACGAGTCGATGAACATCCAGATGCTCTGCACGAGCATCGGCACCCACAGGTGCACCAGTCGTGTGTACGTCGTCCCCCGCAGCAGCGGGCGCAGCAAGCGGCCCATGCGCACATCGTGACACCCGCCACCGACAACGGACCTCCCCCGAGCGGGGGAGACGGACTCCACCGCCGGGGGAGGACCGGACACCGGGCGGACGGCCAGGGTGGTGCCCATGACCAGCATCGACGTCCACGACCTCACCAAGGAGTACGGCACCCGCCGGGCCGTGGAAGGGCTCACCTTCCGCGTCCTGCCCGGCCGCGTCACCGGCTTCCTCGGCCCCAACGGCGCGGGCAAGTCCACCACCTTGCGCCTCGTCCTCGGCCTCGACCGGCCGACCTCCGGCGCCGCCACGCTCGACGGCCGTCCCTACGCCGCCCTCGACGAGCCCCTGCGCCATGTCGGCGCGCTGCTCGACGCGCAGGCCCCGCACGGCTCCCGCACCGGCCGCGACCATCTGCGCGTCCTCGCGGCGAGCAACCGCGTCCCCGTCCGCCGGGTCGACGAGGTGCTGGAGGAGACCGGGCTCGCCCCCGCCGCACGCCGCCGGGTCAAGACGTACTCCCTGGGCATGCGCCAGCGCCTCGGCATCGCGGCGGCCCTGCTCGGCGACCCTCAAGTGGTGCTCCTCGACGAGCCGTCCAACGGACTGGACCCCGAAGGCATCGTGTGGATCCGCGCGTTGCTGCGCCGGCTCGCGGGCGAGGGCCGCACCGTGCTGGTCTCCAGCCATCTGATGAACGAGACCGCGTCGTTCGCCGACCACCTCGTCGTCCTCGGCCGGGGCCGCCTCCTCGCCGACACCCCGACACGGGACTTCATCGACGCGCGCGTACGGCCCCGGGTGCGGATCCGCACCACCGACCCCGCCGCCCTCGGCGCGGCCCTCGCCCGGCACGGCCACGAAGCCGTCGCCCACGACGACGGGCACTGGACCGTGCACCACGCGCGCGTGGACGACATCGGCCGCCTGGCCTCCGACGCCGGCGTCCCCCTGCTCGAATTGACCGCGGAGGAAGGCACGCTGGAGCAGGCCTACTTCGATCTGACCGCCGCCGACACCGAGTTCGCGGCCCAGCCGCAGGAGGCCTGACCATGTCGTTCGCCCCCGCCCTCCACGCCGAGCTGCTCAAGGTCCGTACACTGCGCTCGCAGCTCGGCGGTCTGGGCGCGATCCTGCTCGCCACCGTCGCCTTCTCCGTGCTCGCCGCCGCCGACGGCTCCGGGGACACCGCCGAGGACGGCTTCGACCCGCTGTTCGCCGTCTACTTCGGCGTCAGCTTCGGCCAGGTCGCGGCGGTCGCCTTCGCCACGAGTGCGGTGGCCGCCGAGTTCCGGGGCGGTGCGCTGCGCGTCTCCCTGGCCGCGGTGCCGCGGCGGGGCCGCTGGTTCGCCGCCAAGCTGACGGCGATCGCCCTGCCCGTCCTGGCGGTCGGCCTCGCCACCGGCTTCGTCACCCTGGCCGCGGGCAGCGCCGCCCTGGGCGACGGGGCCGACGCGATCGGCACCATCGAGGGCCTGCGCGCCGCCGTCGGCTGCGGTCTCTACCTCACGCTGATGGCCCTGTTCGCCGCCGGTCTGACCGCCGTCCTGCGCAGCGGCGTCGCCACGTTGAGCATTCTCGTCCCGTTCCTGCTGATCGTGTCCTTCGTGGTCGGCGACCTGTCCGGCAACGCGGCCGACTTCCTGCCCGACCGGGCCGGCCAGGCGGTGCTGCACAGCGCGCCGCAGGGCGCCCTGGGCCCGTGGACCGGCCTCGCGGTGAACGCCCTGTGGACGGCGGCGGCGGTCGGGGCGGGGGCGTGGCGGACACGGCGCCGGGACGCCTGAGCGGCACGGCGGCCTGACGCCCCGCCACTTGTCAGTGGTGAGCTGTTTACTGGGTTCCATGAACCTCGCACGGTGCCTCACCATGATCGACCTGCTGTGCACGCGGGACTTCCCCGCGCAGCACGGCAGGACGGACGTGGGCACGGGAGGCCCCGGCTATCTCATGGCCGCTTTACGGACCAGCGACGGCTTCTGGGAGGACGACGGCACGCGCCGGGAGGAGACGGAGGAGCAGTTCGAGGCCGACCGGGACGGCCTCACGGAGCGGCTGGCCGACCGCTGGGGCCCGCCGCACCGCGTCAGCCTGGCGAGCACGCTGGAACGCTCCATGAGCGACGACGAGGACATACCCGAGCCGTGGGCCTCGCTCAGCGGGCATGTGCCGGACGTCCACCTGTGGCAGTCGCCGGACACCGCGCGCTGGATAGCGCTCGGGGTGTCCCAGTGGGACCGGGAGCTGCCGTTCCAACTCCTGGTCCTCGTCACGGTCATAGACCCGCCCTGAGGCGTCAGGCCTCCGCCGCCGCCCGCAGCCGCCCGAACTCCTCCGCCATCGTCGCCGCCGTCCAGTGCGCGTTCAGACCGCTCGGGTTCGGCAGCACCCACACGCGCGTGTCCCCGATGACCCGCTCCTGCGGACCCACCTGAGCCTTCCGGTCGTCGAACGCGGCCCGGTACGCGGTGACCCCGACCACCGCCAGCCAGCGCGGTTCCAGCCGGACCACCTTCTCCGCCAGCAGCCGCCCGCCCTCGCGGTACTCCTCGGCGGTCAGCTCGTCGGCCCGCGCGCTCGCCCGGGCCACCACGTTGGTGATGCCCAGCCCGTACGACAGCAGCTCCTCCTGCTCCGCGGGCTTCAGCAGCCTCGGCGTGAAGCCGGACAGGTGCAGCACGGGCCAGAACCGGTTGCCGGGGCGGGCGAAGTGATGGCCGGTCGCCGCCGTCATCAGCCCCGGGTTGATGCCGCAGAACAACACGCGCAGGCCGCGCGCGACCACGTCCGGGACGATACGGTCGCGCGCGGCCTCCAGCTCCGCCTGGGTGAAGCGCGTCAGAGGATCGCCCCGGGCGTGTAACCGGCCGCCTCCGGCCGCTGCTTGACGATCTCCTCGATCCGGGCGACGACGGCGGCGACCTGGTCGGCGGCGGCGCCCGTGAAGGACAGCTTGTCCGCCATCAGCGCGTCCAACTGCGCGCGGTCCAGCGGGATGCGCTCGTCGGCGGCGAGCTTGTCGAGCAGCTCGTTGCGCTCGGCGCCCTGCTCGCGCATGGCCAGCGCGGAGGCGACGGCGTTCTCCTTGATCGCCTCGTGCGCGAGCTCGCGGCCCACACCGGCGCGCACCGCGCCCATCAGCACCTTGGTGGTGGCGAGGAACGGCAGGTAGCGGTCCAGCTCACGGGCGACGACGGCGGGGAAGGCGCCGAACTCGTCGAGCACCGTCAGGAACGTCTCCAGCAGCCCGTCCAGCGCGAAGAACGCGTCCGGCAGCGCGACCCGGCGCACCACCGAGCACGACACGTCGCCCTCGTTCCACTGGTCGCCCGCCAGCTCGCCCGTCATCGAGGCGTAGCCGCGCAGGATCACCATCAGCCCGTTGACGCGCTCGCAGGAGCGGGTGTTCATCTTGTGCGGCATCGCGGACGAGCCGACCTGGCCCGGCTTGAAGCCCTCGGTCACCAGCTCGTGCCCGGCCATCAGCCGGACCGTCTTCGCCAGCGACGACGGCCCCGCCGCCAGCTGCACCAGCGCGGTCACGACCTCGTAGTCCAGCGAACGCGGGTACACCTGGCCGACCGAGGTGAACGCCTGCCCGAAGCCCAGGTGATCGGCGATCCGCTGCTCCAGCTCGGCCAGCTTCGCGGCGTCCCCGCCGAGCAGGTCCAGCATGTCCTGCGCCGTGCCGACCGGGCCCTTGATGCCGCGCAGCGGGTAGCGGCCGAGCAGCTCCTCGACCCGCCCGTACGCCACGAGCAGCTCGTCGGCGGCGGTCGCGAACCGCTTGCCGAGGGTGGTGGCCTGCGCGGCCACGTTGTGCGAACGGCCGGCCATGACCAGCTCGCCGTACTCCGCCGAGAGCTTGCCCAGCCGGGCCAGGACGGCCACCGTGCGGTCGCGGATCAGCTCCAGCGACAGCCGGATCTGGAGCTGCTCGACGTTCTCCGTCAGATCGCGCGAGGTCATGCCCTTGTGGACGTGCTCGTGCCCGGCGAGGTCGTTGAACTCCTCGATCCGCGCCTTCACGTCGTGCCGCGTGACCTTCTCACGCTCGGCGACGGAGGCCAGGTCGACGGTGTCGAGGACACGCTCGTAGTCGGCGATCGCCGCGTCCGGCACCTCGATCCCGAGGTCCTTCTGCGCCCGCAGCACGGCGAGCCAGAGCTGACGCTCCAGCCTCACCTTCTGCTCGGGCGACCAGAGCGTGGCGAGCTCGGCGGAGGCGTAGCGTCCGGCGAGGACGTTCGGGATGCGGGGCTTGGCGGGAGCGGAAGTCACGTGCACGGAGTCTACTGGCGATTCGTGCAGGCCAGCGCGCGGGGCGGTTCGGCGGAACCTACGAGAGCCACGTCACCGCCCGCGCGACCGCGAGGGTCGTACTCGCCTAGGCCGACGGTCCCTCGTACGGCAGCAGTTCCGGGCGTTTCGGGGGCAGGCCGTCTCCCGAGGAGCGGCCGGTGAGGCGGCGGGATATCCAGGGCAACAGGTGCTGCCGGGCGAACCGGGCGTCCGCCGCCCGGCGCAGCAGCCAGCCCGGCGGCAGCGTCGCCGGCATCGGCGTGCGCCACTCGGTGTCCTCGGGGTCGTGGCCGAGGCCCTGCCAGACCGCCTCGGCGACCCGGCGGTGGCCCTCGGCGGACAGGTGGAGCCGGTCCACGTCCCACAGCCGGGGGTCGCCCAGGGAAGGGGCGCCGTACAGGTCGACGACGAGCGCGCCGTGCCGGGCGGCCAGGTCGTCGACGCACACGAACAGCTCCTCCATGCGCGGCCGGAACCGTTGCATCACCGGGCCCTGCCGGCCGGGGCTGCGCATGAGCACCAGCTGCTTGCAGGCCGGGGCCAGCGTCTCCACGGCCTCCGTCAGCAGGGCGCGCACCCGGCCCATGTCGCACTTGGGGCGCAGGGTGTCGTTGAGGCCGCCGACCAGCGTGATCACATCGGCGCCCATCGCTGCGGCCACGGGCACCTGCTCCTCGACGATCTGCCCGATCAGCTTCCCGCGCACCGCGAGGTTGGCGTACCGGAAGCCGGGCGTGCGGGCGGCCATCCGCCCCGCGAGGAGGTCGGCCCAGCCCCGGTAGGTGCCGTCGGGCAGCAGATCCGACATGCCCTCGGTGAAGGAGTCGCCCACGGCGACGAGACTGGAGTACGGAGGTGTGGTGTTCGTCTGCATGGCGTCAGCGATGGTAACCCGCCCGCATACCCGGCGGTCGGTCGGGTTGGACGAACGGCGAACGGCGAACGGCGACGGGCAACGGGCGAAGGGTGAAGAGCGAAGGGCGGAAGGCCATGGCCTCCCGCCCTTCGCACGCTGGGCCGCCTGTCCGGCGGCCCGCGCTCACACCCGCTGCCCGAACAGCTCCCGCAGCACGTCCTCCATCGTCACCAGGCCCGCCAGACGCCCGTCGGCGCCGAGGACGGCCGCCAGGTGCGTGCGGCTGCCGCGCATCGCGGTGAGGACGTCGTCCATGGGCGTCGTCTCCCGCACGCGCGCGATGGGCCGCAGGTCGCGCACCCGGAACGGCACGTCCCGGGGTGAGGCGTCCAGCGCGTCCTTCACGTGCAGGTAGCCCACGATGCGGCGCTGCTCGTCGACGACCGGGAAGCGGGAGAACCCGGACTCGGCCGCCAGCCCCTCCAGTTCCGCCGCCGTGACGCCCACGCGCGCGTAGACGACGCGTTCCAGCGGCATGACGACGTCCCGCACCGGGCGCCGGCCCAGCTCCAGGGCGTCGTGCAGCCGCTCCTGGGCGCGGTCGTCCAGCAGTCCCGCCTCGCCCGCGTCCTTGACGATCTGCGCCAGTTCCGCGTCCGAGAACGTGGCCGTGACCTCGTCCTTGGTCTCGATCCGCAGCAGCTTGAGCAGCGCGTTGGCGAAGGCGTTGATCGCGAAGATCACCGGACGCAGCGCCCGGGAGAGCGTGACCAGCGGCGGGCCCAGCAGCAGCGCGCTGCGCACCGGCTCGGCGAGCGCGATGTTCTTCGGCACCATCTCGCCGAGCAGCATGTGCAGATACGTCGCCAGGGACAGCGCGATGACGAAGGACACCGCGTGGCCCGCGCCCTCGGGGACGCCCATCGCGTGGAACGCCGGCTCCAGCAGATGCGCGATCGCCGGTTCCGCGACCACGCCGAGGACCAGCGTGCACAGCGTGATGCCGAGCTGCGCGGCGGCCATCAGCGCGGACACGTGCTCCAGGCCCCACAGCACGCTCTTGGCGCGCCGGTCGCCCTGCTCGGCGTACGGCTCGATCTGGGAGCGGCGCACGGAGATCAGCGCGAACTCGGCGCCCACGAAGAAGGCGTTGACGACGAGGGTCGCCAGGCCGATCAGCAACTGGACGGCGGTCACTTGCCGACCTCCTGTTCCGACTGTTCCGAGGAATCGTCCAGCGGCGCGTGCAGCAGCACCCGCGCGGCCCTGCGCCCGGAGGCGTCGACCACGTCCATGCGCCAGCCGCCGACCTCGATGCTGTCGCCGACGGCCGGGATCCGGCCCAGCTCGGTGGCGACGAGTCCGGCGAGCGTCTCGTAGGGCCCCTCGGGGGCGTTGAGGCCCACGCGCGTGAGCTGGTCGGTGCGCGCGGCGCCGTCGGCCGAGTACAGCACGCGGCCGTCGTCGTCCTTGCCCGCCGGGGCCAGGTCGGGCGTCTCGTGCGGGTCGTGCTCGTCGCGGACCTCGCCGACGACCTCCTCGACGATGTCCTCCAGCGTCGCCACGCCCGCGGTGCCGCCGTACTCGTCTATGACGACGGCCATCGTCCGCTTGCCGGACAGCCGGTCCAGCAGCCGGTCCACGGTCAGCGACTCGGGCACCAGCAGCGGTTCGCGCATGATCTCGGCGACCGGCACGCGCGTGCGGCGCTCCGCGGGCACCGCCAGGACGTCCTTGACGTGGGCGGTGCCGACGACCGTGTCCAGGTTGCCCCGGTAGACCGGGAACCGGGACAGACCGGTGGCGCGGGTCGCGTTCGCGACGTCCTCGCAGGTCGCCTGCGCCTCCAGGGCGATGACCTGGACGCGCGGGGTCATCACGTTCTCCGCGGTCAGGTCGGCCAGGTTCAGGGTGCGCACGAACAGCTCGGCGGTGTCGGCCTCCAGGGCGCCCTGCTTGGCGGAGTGCCGGGCCAGCGCCGCCAGTTCCTGCGGGCTGCGCGCGGAGGCCAGCTCCTCGGCGGGCTCCAGGCCGAAGCGGCGTACGACCCGGTTGGCCGTGTTGTTGAGGTGGGTGATGAAGGGGCGGAACGCGGCGCTGAACCAGCGCTGGGCGTTGCCCACGCCCTTGGCCACGGTCAGCGGCGAGGAGATCGCCCAGTTCTTCGGCACGAGTTCGCCGACGACCATCAGGAACACGGTCGACAGCGCCGTGCCCAGCACCAGCGCGACCGAACTGGACGCGGTGCTCGACAGGCCGAGCGACTCCAGCGGGCCGGAGATCAGCTTGGCGATCGACGGCTCGGCAAGCATGCCGACGACCAGGTTGGTGACGGTGATGCCGAGTTGGGCGCCGGAGAGCTGGAAGGTGAGGTTGCGGACGGCCTTCAGGGCGCCGGCCGCGCCGCGCTCGCCGCGCTCGACGGCCCGCTCCAGTTCGCTGCGTTCGACCGTGGTGAGCGAGAACTCCGCGGCGACGAAGGCGCCGCACGCGAGCGACAGCAGGATCGCCACCAGCAGCAGGAGCACTTCCATCATCGGGTCACCTCCGTCCCATGGTCGGACAGGGCAGGGAGGAACGCGCGATGTCGGGGACTGGGAGGCTCGCCCATGGGCGGACGCTCACACCTTTCGGGAGTCGGAGAGGGACCGCGAAGGTTCACACGGCCCCCCAATGGTAAAGGATCGGCAAAGCAAGGTCGGTGGCGGCCGGGATTCGCCGGCGAACGGCCTCACCGGGCCGCACGGCGGCCGGGTTCAGTCGGCGAGCGGCTTCACCCAGCGCCGCCACCTCTCCTCCGGCGCGTACCCCGCCGCGCGCCAGGCATGATGCGCCGTCTCGTTGCGCGTCAGCACCATCGCGTCCGCGCGCCGTCCGCCCAGCCGGACGAACCGTTCCTCCGCGGCGGCGAGCAGCGCCGAGCCGATGCCCCGGCGACGCCGCTCCGGGTGCACGGCCAGCCGGTACAGATGGCAGCGCCACCCGTCGAACCCGGCGATCACCGTGCCGACCAGCTCGCCGTCCAGCTCGGCCAGGATCAGCGCCTCGGGGTCGCGGTCCACCAGCCGCTCCACGCCGCCCCGGTCGTCGCTGATGCTCGTCCCCTCGGCGGCCGACTTCCAGAAGGCCAGCACGATGTCGAGGTCGTCGGGCGTCGCGGCCCGTATCCGCAGATCAGACATGGGCCGATCCCACCACGGGCGGCGCGCCCGGACACCGGATTCCGGCATCCGGACAGCTACGGCCCATCCCCGTCCCGACAGTCGCCGCCCGTCCGGACAGTCGCCGCCCGTCCCGACAGTCGCCGCCCGTCCGGACAGCCGCCGCCCCCGCCGCCCATCCCGGCCTCACTCGTGCGCGATCGCCGCCAGCACGTTCATCCGGGACGCCCGCAGGGCCGGCAACAGGGCCGCCACCACGCCCACGGCCGCCGAGCCGACGACGACCGCGACGATCGTCCCCCACGGGACCGCCAGCGCCCGCATGCCCTGCAACTCCAGCACCTGCTGGGTGCACACGCCCCACACCAGCCCCAGCCCGAGGCCCAGGACCGCGCCGAACACGGCGATCACCACCGACTCCAGCCGGATCATCCGGCGCAGCTGCCGCCGGGACAGCCCGATGGCCCGCAGCAGCCCGATCTCCCGGGTCCGCTCCACCACCGACAGCGCCAGCGTGTTGACCACCCCGAGCACCGCGATGACGATCGCCAGCCCGAGCAGCGCGTACACGAGGTACAGCAGCACGGCGATCTGGTCGTGCACCAGGTCCTTGTAGTCGGCCTGGTCGCGCACCTGAACCTGCGGATACGGGTCGAGCGTCCGCTCCAGCCGGGGCCGCAGCTCGTCGGGGTCCGTGCCGTCGGCCGCGTTGAGGTACAGCGCGGAGTCCTGCCCGCGGGGCACGTACTTCTCCACGGTCGCGATCCCGACGAACAGCCCGCCCTGCATGCCGAAGCCCTCGGCGGCGTCCTGGTCGGTGAGCGCGCCGACCCGCAGCGAGGTCGTCCGGCCGCCGGGGAAGTCCACCGGGAGCACGCTGCCGACGCGCACCCCGTGGTCCTCGGCGAAGTCCACGTCCATGCCCATCGCCCCGTCGGTCAGCGCCCCCGCCGCGCTCCCCCCGGCGTACGTGACATGGGCGACGTCGTCGACCTGGTCGTCGTACCCGGCGGCCGTCGTCTCCACCCGCTTGCCGTCGGGCAGCAGCACGGCGAGCGGCGCGAACCGCTGCCGTACGACGAGGCCGACGCCGTCCGTGGCGCGGACCCGGTCGGTGATCTCCTGGGAGAACGGCGTGAAGTTGGCGTTCTGGACGACGAAGTCGGCGCCCAGCGTCTGGTCGATCTGCTGGTCGAACGACTTCGACATCGAGGCGCTCGCCACCGACATGCCGCCCACCAGGGCGAGCCCCACCATGAGCGCCGCCGCGGTCGCGCCCGTGCGGCGCGGATTGCGCAGGGCGTTGCGCTGGCTCATCCGCCCGACGGAGCCGAACAGCGCCGGGAAGGCCGCGCCGAGCACCCGGATCACCGGGCGCACCAGCAGCGGCCCGGCGATGACCGTCGCGATCAGCGTGAGGAGGACGCCGAGGCCCAGCAGGGAGGCCGAGGTCGCCGTCCGGGAGGCGGCCGCGCAGCCCGCGAGCGCGGCCACGCCGACCGCGCCGACGACCGCCCCGACCACCGCGCGCGTCTTCAGCGGGCGGCCCACGCCGGCGACGTCCGCGTCCGACAGCGCCGCCATCGGCGACACGCCCGCCGCGCGGCGGGCCGGCAGATAGGCCGCCACGAAGGTGACGCCGACGCCGACGACGTACGCGGAGACCGGGGTGCCCCAGCCGATGACCATCTCCGTGGTCTTCAGGTTCATGCCGAGCGTGCTCATCAGCCGGATCAGGCCGACCGCCAGCCCGATGCCCGCCGCGAGGCCCAGCGTCGAGCCGACCACGCCGAGCAGCACCGCCTCGGTCAGCACCGAGCGCCGCACCTGACGCCGGTCGGCGCCCAGGGCGCGCAGCAGGCCCAGCTCACGGGTGCGCTGCGCGATCAGCATCGAGAACGTGTTGACGATGAGGAACACGCCCACGAGGACGGCGATCCCGGCGAATCCCAGCATCACGTACTTGATGATGTCGAGGAAGCCGCCGAGGCTCTCCGCCGCCGACTTGGCCTGCTCGCCGGCGGTCTTCACGTCGTAGGGGCCCGAGCCGATCGCCGTGGCGACGCGGGCCTTGAGCTCGTCGTTGGTGACCCCGTCCGCCGCGTCCACGGAGACGGCGGTGGCCCGGTCGGGGGAGCCCAGCAGCTCGGTCGCGGCGATCGCGGGGTCGAGGAAGACCAGCGCCGCGCCGGGATTGGTGGTGGTGAACGTGGCGATGCCGACGACCTCGACCCTGAACGAGCCCGGTTGGGCCATCACGGTGAGGGTGTCGCCGATCCGCACGCCCTTCTTGTCGGCGGTGTCGGCGTCGAGCAGGGCCTCGCCGGCGCCCTTCGGGGCGCGGCCGGAGGTCAGCTCCACAGGGCTGCGGTCGGTGACGTTCCAGTCGGCGGCGATCGTCGGGGCGCCGGTGGTGGGCCCCACGGACTGGTTACGGCTGTTCACGACGGTGATGTTCTCCACGCCCACGTCGGTGTGGGCCGACGCGACGCCGGGGACCCGCGCCACCGCCTCGGCGAGCGAGGCGGGCATGGTCCGTACCGCGCCGGTCGGCACGGCGGAGTCGAGGTCCTTCTTCGGCTCGACGGTCACGTCGGCCGCCGTGGAGGCGAACAGGCGGTCGAAGGTGCGGGTCACCGTGTCCGAGAAGATCAGGCTGCCCGCGACGAACGCCACCGACAGGACGACCGCCAGCGCGGACAGCAGCAGTCTGCCCTTGTGGGCGAGGAAGCTCCGCAGAGTCGCCCTGATCACGGTGTCAGTCCTCCCCGGCGGGTTCCATGGCGGACCGGGCGGCGAGACCGTCGGGTCCGGCGAGGCCGTCGGGACCGGGCCCGGCGACGCGTGCGGTGTTCCCGCCGGCGAACAGGCGCATGCGTTCGAGCACGGCCTCCGCGCTGGGGTGCTCCATCTCGTCCACGATCCGCCCGTCCGCGAGGAAGAGCACCAGGTCGGAGTGGGCGGCGGCGCCCGGGTCGTGGGTGACCATGACGACCGTCTGGCCCAGGTTGTCGACGGCCTCGCGCAGGAACGCGAGGACCTCCAGGCCCGCCCGCGAGTCCAGGTTGCCGGTCGGCTCGTCCGCGAAGATCAGCTCGGGGCGGGAGGCGAGCGCCCGCGCGCAGGCCACGCGCTGCTGCTGGCCGCCGGACAGCTGGGACGGCCGGTGCTTGAGGCGGTCCCGCAGACCGAGTGTGTCGATCACCTGGTCCAGCCACTTCTGGTCGGGTTTCTGCCCGGCGATGTCCATCGGCAGGGTGATGTTCTCGGCCGCGTTCAGCGTCGGGATCAGATTGAACGACTGGAACATGAACCCGATCCGGTCCCGCCGCAGCCGGGTCAGCTCGCGGTCCTTCAAGCCCGTGATCTCGGTGTCGCCGAGCCACACCTGACCGGCCGAAACGGTGTCGAGTCCGGCCAGGCAGTGCATCAGCGTGGACTTCCCGGAGCCCGACGGTCCCATCACCGCGGTGAAGCGGCCGCGCACGACGTCCACGTCCACCGCGTCCAGGGCGAGCACGGTCGTCTCGCCGGAGCCGTAGGCCTTGGTCAGCCCGCGGGCGCGGGCCGCCACGTCGTCGGCCGAGGCCCGGCCGGGGGCGTGCTCCGCGGCAGGTGTGGACAAGGTGCCTCCTCGGTCGCGTGGACGTGCCGACTTCCCTGTCCGGTCGAGCCTAATGTGACGCGGCCCACACGAGGAATCTTTTTCGGGTTCCGGACGCGCCTTGCCGGTGCTAGCGTTCCGGCGCTAGCTTCGAGGTATGGCGAAGACCCAGTTGAACGTCCGTGTCGACGAGGGCACGGCCCGCGCCGCCCGCGAGCGCGCCACGGCCCGCGGCATCAGCGTCAACCGCTACATCGAGGAACTCGTCCGCCAGGACGCGGGCGAGACCGGCCACACGTTCGTCGAGGCCGCCGCCGACTTCATGAAGCGGTACGAGTCCGTGTTCGCCGAGGAGTTCGGCGCCGAACGCGAGGGCGCGCGCCCCGGTCCGTCGAGCGAAGGTCGCCGCTGAGACCTTGAGCCACCTCAGCATCGATCTCGCCTGGCTGCTGATGCTCGCCGAACGGCAGACCCCGGGCGACCCCCAGGTCACCGACTGGGGCGCCCTGGTCGCCGCCGTGGCCCGCCACCAGGCCGAGATCTTCGACGTCCCCGTCTACGACGACCCGTACACCCGCGCCGCCTCCCTGCTCCAACTCCTCATCCACGTACCGGCGTTGGAGCGCTCCAACGCGCTGTTCGCGTCCGCGGTGGCGTACGCCTACCTCGTCGCCGGCGGCGCGAAGGTCGAGACCACGCCCGAGCAGGTCCGCGACCTGGCCCGGCTCGTCAAGAGCGGCGAGGCGGGCGTGTACGACATCGCACGGGAGCTGCGGAGCTGGAGCGAGTGAGGTCCGCGGCCGGCTGATCCGCGGTCGGCTATGGGGGACCGTCCGGGGCGCCCGGCCGCCACGCCGTGCCCAGCACGCAGTAGGACACCGGCAGCCGCGGCCCCTTCTCCGGCAGGAACAGCCTGCGGTACGGGCCCAGTGCGAAGCCGGCGTCCCGCAGGGCGGCCACCGGATCGCGGGACAGATGGCAGCCGCCCGCCAGGGGCGGCCATACCGTCCGGTCCAGCGCGCGCTGCGTGAACGTCATCGCCCGGCCGCCGCCCAGGCCGTGCTCCAGGAACCGCACCTCGCCGCCCGGCCGCAGCACCCGCCGCAGCTCGCCGAGCGCCCGCGGCACGTCCCGCACACTGCACAGCACCAGCGAGACCACCGCCGCGTCGAACGCCTCGCTCTTGACCGGCAGCGCCTCCGCCGCGCCCGGCACCACGTCCACGGGCACCTCGGCGCGCAGTGCCGCCTCCCGCGCGAGCCCGCGCAGCGTCCGCTCCGGCTCGATCGCGACGACCTCCGAGACGGCGCCCGGATAGTGATCGAAGTTCAGGCCGTTCCCCGCGCCGATCTCGATGACCCGGCCGGAGAGCCCGGCCAGCAGCCGGTCGCGGAGCCCGCCGAGACCGGCGCGGTGCTCCGCGGCGACGCTGAGCCGGGCGTAGCACCGGGCGAACAGCGGATGGCGGACGGGATCACCGGGCAGTCTCGTCGAACCGGTGGACCGTGGCGGCATGGCGACCTCCCGGGCAGGACGGGCCTACCGGGATTCTCCCCCGCGCGGGCCCGTCGCACCCTCGCTACTGCACGAAGGCGTACACCTGGTCGTAGATGCCCTCGTCGTTGTTCATGTCCGTGTGCGAGACGCAGCCGACGCCGACGTTGGTCGCCCCGCTCAGCAGCGCCGAGGAGTCCGGGTCGATCGCCGAGTCGCAGTTCGACCAGTAGGCCGCGTAGGCGACGCTTCCCGGCGTCTCGTCACCGGAGTTGAGCGCGGTGAGGAAGGAACTGCCGGTTCGCATCTCGTTGCACGAGGTGTACAGCCACCCGCACAGCGCGGCGACCGACGTGCCGTGGTTGGTGCCGGCGACGGAGACGAAGTCGTCGACGTACGCGGTCCCGCCGAGGTTCTTGAGGTAGTAGCGGGAGCTGAGCGCGCCCATGGAGTGCACCACGAGATCGACCTTGCTCGCGCCGGTCCGCGCCAGCACGTTCTGGATCTCGGTGGCCAACTGCCGTGCCGTGGTGACGTTCGACTGGGACCAGCTGTAAGTCCAGGCGTCGAGCTCGGCGGCGGTGTAGCCGTCCGCCTTGAAGAAGCCCACCCATTCGTTCCAGCTGCTCGAGGAGCTGCTGATGCCGTGCACGAAGACGACGGGGTTGCGGGCGGCGGCCTGGGCGGGGGGAGCGGTGAGGGAGAGTGACAGAAGGAGCGATGCGGCCAGGGCCGAAAGGGCCGTGGCGATGCGACGCTTGTGGCGCTGCATGATGCCTCCTGAAACGTGTGGGGTCGTCAGGAGTGTCCGGTGGGGTCTACGCGCGGCGCATCGGTGAAGTCGCCGGTCTTTACGGTTCAAGTAACCCGTCGGTAACGTGATGTGCGTGGTGACACCGGTGAACCCCCCACGACTTGCCCGCCCTTGGCCACCACCGCCCCCGGCCCCCGCCGTCCGCGAGGGGGTACGGGTGCGGATCCTGCGTTCGGTGCACGGCGATTCGCGCGCCGCCGCCGCCCTCGCCACGCGCCTGACCGACCGTCAGCTCGCGGGCCTCGATCCGCTGCCCGCCGAACCGGCCGACCTGCTCCCCGAGTTGCTCGCCCCCTACCGGCACGCCGTGCGGGCGCTCCCCGACGGCGCCCGGCTGCTGCTCCTGCTCGCCGCGGCCGACCAGTACCCGGTCGCCACCCACGCCTTCCTGCGGGCCGTCGCCGCCGCCCGCCTCGACACCCGGCCGCTGGAGGCCGCCGAGGCCGCCGGACTCGCCCACGCCACCCCCGGCGGGGTCGGCTTCGCCGACCCCTGGACCCGCGTCGCCGCCTACGGGACCGCCACCCCGGCCGACCGGCGCGACGCCCACCGACTGCTCGCCCGCGTCCTGCACGGCGCGGGCGAGTCCCCCCGCCGCTCCTGGCACCGGGGGGCCGCCGCCCTCGGCCCCAGCGGGCGGCTCGCCGCCGAACTGACCGCGGCCGCCGCCCGGGCCCGCGCCGCCGGGGACCCCGCCCTGGCCGGCGCCCTCGCCGAACGCGCCGCCGCCCTCACCCCCGAGGCCCGCCCCCGCGTCCGCCTCCTCGCCCGCGCCGCCGCCGACGCCTGGAACTCCGGCGACGGCGACCGCGCCCGCCTCCTCGCCGCCCGCACCGACACCCCGGCCCTCGACGGCGTCCTCGCCCTGCGGGCGGGACACGCGGCGGAGGCGTTCGACGCGCTGACCGAAGGAGCGGCACGAGCCGCCGCCGGCCTCTCCGACCGGGCCGGGGAGCACGCCCGCCACCTCCTCGCCCGCGCCACCGAAGCCGCCGTCTACACCGGCGACCTGCGCCGCTGCCGCGAGGCCGTCCAGGTCGCCCACCGGTTCGGCGTCGCGCCTCCCGGCGTCCTCGACGGGCTCACCGCCGCCGTCGACGGGCGCTACGACGACGCGCGAAACCTGCTGGAGGCCACCGCCGGGCGCTGCGGGCCGGGCGGCGACCCCACCCTCCTCCTGCACGCCGGCATCGCCGCCCTCATGCTCGGCGACCACACCCGCGCCGCCACCGCCACCGTCCGCGCGGCGACCGCCGCCCGCGCCCGCGGCCTCACGCCCCTCGTCTCCCAGGCCATGGAGTTCCGCGCTCACGCCGACTTCTGGACCGGCCGCCTCCGCGCCGCCGAGGCCGCCGCCCTGGACGCGCTGCGCCAGGCCCACGCCACCGGCCAGGACAACGGCGCCTGCCATCTCCAGGCCGCCCTCGCGATGTTCGCCGCGCTCACCGGCGACGCCGCCCTGTGCCGTGAACGGGCCGCCGCCGCACGCTCGTTCGCCCTCGCGCACGGCCTCGGCCTGCCCGCCGCCCTCGCCCAGTGGGCGCTCGCCGTCCTCGACCTCGGCTCCGGCCGCTACGGCGACGCCGCCGCCCGACTGCGCGCCCTCGCCGGCTTCGGCCCCGGCCACGGACACCGAGCCGTCCGCCATCTGGCCACCCCGCACTACGTCGAGGCCGCCGTGCACACCGGCGACACCCGCATCGCCCGCGCCGCCCACGCCGTCTACGACCGCTGGGCCCACGCCGTCCGCAGCGCCGACGACCTCGCCCTCAGCGCCCGCTGCCACGCCCTGCTCACCCCGGGCGCGGACGCCGTCGAGCACTACCGCACCGCCCTCGACCTGCACGACCGCGGCACCCGCGCCGTCGAACGCGCCCGCACGGAACTGCTGTTCGGCGGCGCGCTGCGCCGGCTGCGCCACCGCGCCGAGGCCCGCGACCGGCTGCACAGCGCCCTGGAGGCGTTCGAGGCCTTCGGCGCCCCGCACTGCGCCGAACGGGCCCGCGCCGAACTCCGCGCCCTCGGAGCGCCCGCCGCCGCGGCCCGCCCGCCCGAGAACCGCACACCCCACCTGACCGCACAGCAACTCCGGGTCGCCCGTATGGCGGCCGAGGGCGCGACCAACCGCGAGATAGCCACCTACCTCGCGCTCAGCCCCCGCACCATCGACCACCACCTACGAGGCGTCTTCACCCGCCTGGGCATCCGCTCCCGCATCGAACTGGTCCGACTGCTGGAGGAGGAGTACGACGGCTAGGCGGACTCGGCCCGGTCGCGGAACGCGTCCGCCTCCCACGTCCCGTCCAGCCGCGGCGCGAGCCAACTCCGCGCCACCGTACGGAAGTCGGCGGGCGGCAGCGATCCGGCCCCGTCGGGCAGCGCCCCCAGCAGCGGGGCGCCGGCGACGTCGGGGAGATCGGTGACGTTGCAACGCATCGCCAGATCGGGCGAGTCGGGCCAGCTGCCGATCACCACGCCCAACAACTCCAGTCCTCGTGAGCAAAGTTCACGGGACGTCAGCTCGGTGGTGTTCAGCGTGCCCAGGCCCGGCGAGGCCACCACGAGCACCGGCGCCCGCAGCAGCTCCGCCGCGTCGGCCAGCGTGCCGCCGGCCTCGTCGAAGCGCACGAGCAGGCCGCCCGCGCCCTCCACCAGGACCAGGTCGTGCTCGGCGGCCAGCTTGGCGGCGGCGTCGGCGACGTCCTGCGGACGCACCGGCGGCAGGCCCGCCCGCCGGGCCGCCGTCGCCGGGGCCAACGGGTCGGGATAGCGGGCGAGTTCGGCCGTCGTCACCGCGCCGGCGAGCCGCGCGACCTCGTCGGCGTCCCCGCGCTCGTCCGGCCGTACGCCGGTCTGGGCGGCCTTCAGCACCGCCACCGAGCGGCCCGCCGCCCGCGCCGACGCGGCCACGGCCGCCGTCGTGACGGTCTTGCCGACCTCCGTGCCCGTCCCCGTGATCACCAGGATCGGCATGCTCATCCCTCCCGCGCCGCCGCGCACACCGCGCGCGTGATCCGTGCCAGGTCCGCGTCATCGGTGACGTACGGCGGCATCGTGTAGACGAGGTCGCGGAACGGCCGCAGCCACACGCCCTCCCGTACGGCCGCCTCCGTGGCGGCCTTCATGTCCACGGCGTGGTCGAGCTGGACCACCCCGACGGCCCCGAGCACACGGACGTCCTTCACGCCGGGCAGCGTGGCGACCGCCGCGAGCCCGTCCCGCAGCCCCGCCTCGATCCGCTCGACCTCCGCGAGCCAGTCCTGCCCGAGCAGCAGCTCGATCGAGGCGCAGGCGACCGCCGCGGCCAGCGGATTGCCCATGAACGTCGGCCCGTGCGCCAGCACCGGCACCTCGCCCCGCGAGATGCCGTCGGCGACCCGAGCCGTGCACAACGTCGCCGCCATGGTCAGATAGCCGCCGGTCAGCGCCTTGCCCACGCACATCACGTCCGGCGTCACCGCCGCGTGCTCCGCCGCGAACAGCGCGCCCGTACGGCCGAAGCCGGTAGCGATCTCGTCGAACACCAACAGCACGTCGTGCGCGTCGCACGCCTCGCGCAGCACCCGCAGATACGCGGGGGAGTGGAACCGCATCCCGCCCGCGCCCTGCACCACCGGCTCGACGATCACTGCGGCCAGCTCGTCCGCGTGCCGCTCGATCTCGTCGCGCAGCCGCTCCGCGTACTCCTCGTCGTAGTCCGCGGGCGGCGCGTCCACGAAGAGCTGACGGGGCAGCACCCCGGTCCACAGCTCGTGCATCCCGCCCTCGGGGTCGCACACCGACATCGGCTGCCAGGTGTCGCCGTGGTAGCCGCCGCGCCACGTCAGCAGCCGCCGCTTGCCGGGACGGCCCAGCGAACGCCAGTACTGGAGGCACATCTTCACCGCGACCTCGACCGACACCGACCCCGAGTCGGCCAGGAACACATGCTCGAGGCCATCGGGCGACATGTCGACAAGGAGCTTCGCCAGCCGCACGGCGGGCTCATGGGTGAGCCCGCCGAACATGACGTGGCTCATCCGGGCCAACTGCTCCCGCGCCGCCTCGTTCAGCACCGGGTGGTTGTAGCCGTGGATCGCCGACCACCACGACGACATGCCGTCGACCAGCTCGCCCGAGCCGTCCGCGAGCCGCAGCCGGACCCCGCTCGCCGACTCCACGACGAGCGGTTCGGCCCGGCCGGGCATGGGACCGTACGGATGCCACACATGCCGCCGGTCGAGGTCCAGCAGCTCCCGCACACCCAGCACGCCCGGCGCGCCCGGCATGCCCAGCCCGCCCGGCTCAGGCATTGGGCGCGAGATCCGTTCCGGTGCCCCGGCGGCGGACGGCGACCAGGTCCGTACGGGGCTCGGCGGCCGTCGGCGCGGGGGAGGAGCCGCAGATCCCGCCGCCCTCGCCGCTCCCCGCGTGGGAGCCGCAGCCGCCGCCATGGGAGCCGCAGCCGCCGCCGCCCGCGTGGGAGCCGCAGCCCGCGCCCTCCTGGCCCCCGGCATCGGCGGCGGCGTGCGAGCCGCAGCCCCCGCCCGCCGTCACCCGGTGCTCGGGCAGCGTGACCTCGCCCGCGCCCTCCACCTCGAACCCGGCGTCCGCGATCATCTCCAGGTCGGCCTTGCCGGCCTGGCCCTCGCTGGTCAGGTAGTCGCCGAGGAAGATCGAGTTGGCCAGGTGCAGCGCCAGCGGCTGCATCGTGCGCAGATGCACCTCACGGCCGCCCGCGATGCGCACCTCCACGTCCGGGCACACGAACCGCACCATCGCCAGGATCCGCAGACAGCGCTGCGGGGTGAGGTGCCACTCCTTGGCCAGCGGGGTGCCCTCGAACGGGATGAGGAAGTTGACCGGCACCGAGTCCGCGTCCAGCTCGCGCAGCGAGAACACCACGTCGATCAGGTCCTCGTCGCTCTCGCCCATCCCGGCGATCAGACCGGAGCACGCCGACAGGCCCGCCGCGTGCGCCTTGCGGACGGTGTCCACCCGGTCGGCGTACGTGTGCGTGGTCGTGATGTCCTTGTAGGTCGCCTCGGAGGTGTTGAGGTTGTGGTTGTAGGCGTCGGCGCCGGCCTCGCGCAGCCGCTCCGCCTGGCCGTCGGAGAGCAGCCCGAGACAGGCGCACACCTCGACGTCCTCGTTCTGCTCCTTGATCGCCTGGATGGTCTTGGAGACCCGGTCCACGTCCCGGTCGGTCGGCCCGCGCCCGGACGCCACCAGGCACACCCGCTTGGCGCCGCCGGCCAGCCCCGCGGCCGCCGCCTCGGAGGCCTCGTCGGGCTTCAGCCAGGTGTACTTGAGGATCCCGGCCGTCGAGCCCAGCCGCTGGGAGCAGTAGGAGCAGTCCTCGGGGCACAGCCCCGACTTGAGGTTGACGAGGTAGTTGAGTTTCACCCGTCGCCCGAACCAGTGCCGGCGCACCTTGCCGGCCGCGGCCACCACGTCGAGCAGGTCGTCGTCGGAGGAGGCCAGCACGGCCAGCGCTTCCTCACGGGTCGGCAGCTCGCGCCGAAGCCCCTTGTCCACCAGCGTGTTCAGCAGGTCCATGAGAGCCGATCCTGTCCTACCGACCCGCTCCTGGCCAAGGTAGGGATCACACAACACACCCGCTTCGACGTGTGGGTATTGCCACACCATGGGGGACCGACCGGACGGCTAGTGTCTGTCCGTTACCTACAAAAGCCCCGGAGGACCCATGGCGTTCGGCTGGATCGACGAGCAGGCGGAACTGCGCCGCCGCGCCGGACTCGTACGCACCCTGCGCCCCCGTCCGGCCGACTCCCCGTTGCTCGACCTCGCGAGCAACGACTACCTGGGCCTGGCCCGTCACCCCGAGGTCACCGAGGGCGCGGCCGGGGCCGCCCGGACCTGGGGCGGCGGCTCGACCGGCTCCCGGCTCGTCACCGGCACCACCGAGTTGCACGGCGAACTCGAACGCGAACTGGCCGACTTCTGCGGCGTCGAGGCGGCGCTCGTCTTCTCCTCCGGGTACGCCGCCAACCTGGCCGCGGTCACCGCGCTGGCCCCGCACGGCTCGCTGATCGTCTCCGACGCGGGCAACCACGCCTCGCTCATCGACGGCTGCCGGCTCGCCCGCGGCGCCACCCAGGTCGTCGCGCACGCCGACCCCGACGCCGTGCGCAAGGCGCTCGGCACCCACGAGGGCCCGGCCGTGGCGGTCTCCGACACGGTCTTCTCGGTCGACGGCGACGCCGCCCCGCTGGCCGGGCTCGCCGAGGCGTGCCGTGCGCACGGCGCGGGGCTGGTCGTGGACGACGCCCACGGCCTCGGCGTGCTCGGCGACGGCGGCCGGGGCGCGCCCTACGCGGCGGGACTGGCGGGCGCGGACGACGTCGTCGTCACGGTGACGCTGTCCAAGTCGCTCGGCAGCCAGGGCGGGGCGGTGCTCGGGCCCGCGCGCGTGATCGACCATCTGGTCAACGCGGCCCGGACGTTCATCTTCGACACGGGCCTCGCGCCCGCGGCGGCGGGAGCGGCCCTGGCGGCCCTGCGGCTGCTGCGCCGGGAGCCGGAACGCGCCGCACGCGCGCGTGCGGTCGCGGGCGAGCTGCACGCGCGCCTGACGGCCGCGGGTCTGGAAGCGGTGCGTCCGGACGCCGCGGTCGTCTCCGTGCGGGCTCCGTCCCCGGAGCAGGCCGTGCGCTGGGCGGCGGACTGCCGGGCGGCGGGACTGGCCGTGGGCTGCTTCCGTCCTCCTTCCGTGCCCGACGGCGTCTCCCGTCTGAGGCTGACCGCCCGCGCGGACCTCACCGAGGGACAGATCGAACGCGCTGTACGGGTGATCGGCGGGACACGACCATGAGTCGGCGTGACACGGCCGTGCGCCGGAGGGACGGGTAACGGGTAGGGGTCAGCGGAACGCGGCCGTGAAGCCCGTCCAGCTCTCGGGGGAGAAGAGCAGGGCGGGACCGTCCGGGTCCTTGGAGTCGCGTACGGCGAGCAGGCCGGACCACGGTCCCGAGACCGGGCGGGCCGTCTCCACGCAGTTGTTGGCTCCCGTGCTGTGGCTGCTGCGCCGCCAGGGCAGGCCCCTGGGGTGGCGGGAGTCCGTCAGACCGGAGCTGGAAGGTACGTGCCGAGGCAGTGCGGTCATGGTGCCTCCTTACGCGCCGTCACCTATCGCGGCGATGTATTCCATGGAGTCCTCGGGCGAAAGAGCGTGCGCCCGCAGGGCGTTGAAGGCCTCGGAGTAGACCCGGAGGTCTTCTTTCCGTTCGAGGTAGAGGGTACTCGTCAAGTGGTCGAGAACAACCACGTCCAGATCAGAAGTGCTCGAAAATGAGAAGATAACGAAAGGGCCGGTGACGCCGATATGCGCCCCGGCAGTGAACGGCAGCACCTGGAGCCTCACTTGGGGGAGCCGCGCCGCCTCGACCAGCCGCTCCAGCTGGCGTGCCATCACCTCCGGGCCGCCCACCTCCCGGCGCAGCACCGCCTCGTCCAGCACCGCGTTCAGCTCCAGCGGCGGGCGGGACCTCAGCACGTCCTGCCGGGTCAGGCGCACCTCCACCAGGGTGTCCAGCCGCTCCTCGGCGCCGTCCTCCGCGACGCCCTCCACGGCGGCCCGGGTCACCGCGCGCGCGTACTCCGCCGTCTGGAGCAGGCCCGGGACCACGGTCGTCTCCAGTGTGCGCATCGCGCTGGCCTGCGACTCCAGGCTGATGAAGTCCCGGTAGGCGGGCGGCAGGACGCCCCGGTAGGCGTGCCACCAGTGGTCCCTTCCGGCGGCATCCTCGGAGCCCGCCAACGCCAGCATCACATCCCGCAGTTGCGGGTCGGTCACGCCGTAGGCGTCGAGGAGTAACCGCACATCGGCCGGTTTCGTACCACTGGTTCCGGTCTCGATCCGGCTCACCTTCGACTGGTGCCAGCCCATGAGCCGCGCCGCCTCGCCGCTGGTGAGGCCCGTGCGGGTGCGCAACGCCCGCAGCTCAGCGCCCAGTTTCCGGCGGCGCACCGCGGGGCCGTGCTGCATGGACTGCTCCTTACTCCCTAGGGGCCGTCCAAATACGCTCTGCCGTAGCAGAGTTCACCGCATCGGGCGACAGATATATGCACATCTTGGTGGATCGCCACCCGTGACGGGCGTGGTGATGGCACTCTGGCGACGAAGCACCAGTCCGGGACCGTACTCGAACCATCCGCACCGTGTCGGACCCCGGTCCCGTGGGAAAGGGACGACGTCGCCATGGCTGACCATCTGGAAGCCTCCCTCACTCTGCCGAGCGATCCCGGTTCGGTGTCCACGGCCCGCGCCTTCGCACTCGACACGTTGGGGGAGTGGGGCCTGTCCGCGGACGCGGAGGTGTCCGACGCGGTTCGGCTCATCGTCTCCGAACTCGCCACCAACGCCGTACAGCACACGTTCGGGCTGTCACCCACCTTCACGGTGGACCTGGTGCTCGACCGTGACGAACATCTGCGCATCGGGGTGACCGACAGTCATCCTCGGTTTCCGAAACGGCTGCCGGCCGCTGTCCAGCAGGACAACGGCCGGGGGATGGTGATCATTCGGTGTCTGACGGCGGAGTACGGGGGGAAGCTGCGGGTGCGGCCTACCCGTGAGGGGGGCAAGACGGTGTCGATCGAGCTGCCGTGGACGAGACCGGTGGCGACGGCCGAGCCTTTTCCGCCCCCGCCGCCCCTACCCTTCCCATCCCCGGGGGCAACGGCCCCCGGCCCCCCACTCCGCCCCTGAAGGGCCCATCGAGCCCGCCCAGAGGCGACACCCCCGGACGCGAGCTGAATATCACGGCCCCCCACCAACAAGTCCCCACAAGCCGCCCTGAGAGCCC
Organism: Streptomyces sp. NPDC002328; assembly: GCF_042890065.1. Classification (NCBI taxonomy): domain Bacteria; kingdom Bacillati; phylum Actinomycetota; class Actinomycetes; order Kitasatosporales; family Streptomycetaceae; genus Streptomyces; species Streptomyces sp. NPDC002328. The sequence continues at coordinate 151,539 of NZ_JBIARQ010000009.1, forward strand.
GACAGCCCCCACAACCGGACGGCCACCCACCCCCAAGGCCCCACGACAGCCCGCGAGCCCCCTCCGCGCCCATACAGGGCCCACCGCGCCCGCCCTGGGCCTCGCCGTGCCTGCCCCGGGCCCACCGCGCCCAGGCCGGCCCGCACTGTCCGCCCAGGACGCAGACGGCCCGCATCCGAGTCGGCGCCCGCCCCAGGCCGGGTCGCCGCTCGCCGATTTCTTCTCCCGCCCGGGACGCAGTCGCCGCTCGACCGAAGCCGAGTCCACGCCGTCCCGAAAGGGACCACAGCCCACCGGGCCCAAGCCCCCCTCGCCCGAACGGGTCACCCCACCGACACGAAGCCGCCCTCGCCCGAAGGGGTCACCGCCCGCCCGGGATCGGGGCACCGTAGCCCGAACGGGTCACTCCCGCCGGGATCGAGTCACCCTCGCTGGACGGGAAACTGCCCCTCCTGGACGTCCACCGCCCGTCCAGGATCGAGGCACCGTAGCCCGAACGGGTCACCCCCGCCGGGATCGAGGCGTCCGCGCCCAGACGGGACACCACCCTTCCGGGACAGTCACCACCCGCCCAGGATCGAGTGCCTCTCGCCCGGACGGACACCGCCCGCCCGGATTCGACGCACCGTCGCCCGGACGGGGCACCCCGCAGGGATGGAGTCATCCTCGCTCGGGCGGGTCACCGCCCGCCCGCGATCGAGGCACCGTCGCCCGGGCGGGGTGTCGGCGACCGGATCGAGTCGCCTCGCTCGGTCGGGTTACCCCGGCCCGGATCGAGTCGTCCTCGCCCGGACGGGGCGCCGTCGCCCCGGTCCAGGCACCCTCGCCCGGAGCGGAGGGCACCCCCACGGAGGGGGTCCCGGGGCGGTGGGGCTGTCAGGGGCGGCCACCGTCCCGGGAGGTTACTTGACTCGGCCGTACCAGACGCTCTTGGTCCAGATCTTCTGGAGCCGGACCACGTCACCCGTCTTCGGCGAGTGCCAGATCTTGCCGCCGCCGGCGTAGATCCCGACGTGGTAGACGTTCGACCCCGAGTGGAAGAACACGAGGTCTCCGGCCTTGCGGCTGGCCGCGCCGATGTGGCGGGTCTTGTTGTACTGCTGAGCCGCGGTGCGGGGCAGTTTCTTGCCCGCCTTCTTGAACGAGTACATGGTCAGCCCGGAGCAGTCGAACCGGTTGGGTCCGGCGGCGCCGTACTTGTAAGGCGAGCCCTTCTTGGAGGCCGCGACCTGAAGTGCCTTCGTCGCCGGCGTGGCGGCAGCGGCGTCGGAGGCGACACCCGGGACCACGATCGAGCCGCCCACGGCGGCGATGGCGAACGCCGAGGCCGTACCGGCTCGGACCATGAGCGACGGGACACGATTGAGCGCAGTCATGCGCAACCCTTCGTCAGCCGCCTGTGAAGGATGACCTGTCGGATTCGGGCTGACAAAGTTGCCCGGCCGCTGCTGCGGCTTCACCCCAAGGGCTGCTCGACCCGGCGCGTCTCCCGTTCGGAGACGACCGTCCCGGCGACCCGTCGTGCTTGGGTCCTCCACTCCTGCCGATGCACTTCTGTCGACCTGTCATCCGAACGGCGGCAGGACTCGGCGTCCGCACGGATTGCCCCGCCGCTTGTGGCGGGGTCTTGTCGTCAGACAGGGATCTTGGCTCACCGATGTCCGAAAATCCCAATGGAATCGGGGATTTGTGGGGTTACTCACCACTCACCCGTTCGGGTGGACACCCTGATGTTCGATCAGATGTCAACGTGTCATAAGGCCCCCGACCAGCACTGGAACCCTCCATTCCACCCGTCGGGCACGCCCGCCGCGCAACCGCAAGGGCCCGGAAAAGGCAGTCACATCTCCTCCGAACAGCCGTACGCCGTTTGGTCCGTTTCGACTCCGGCCCGGACGGGACGCGCGCGCCGCCGATCGTCCGGGCCGAAAAGTCCATGCGTCAACTGTCGGAGAGCGGCGGCACGGCGACGCGCGCCGCCCTGCGCTCCCCGTCCAGGACGCGCAGCGCCCGCGCGAGCGTGGGCGCGTGCAGCTCGCTCTCGCCCCGCTGGTGCATCAGCGTCAGCGCGTCCCGCAGCGCCACCGCCCTGCCCACCAGCGCCTGCGCGGCGCGCAGCCCACGGTAGGTGTCGCCGTCACGGGCGGGGTTGATCCGGCCGAGCAGGTCGACCGCCTCCAGGTAACGGTCGATCAACTCGGCCTCGGCGCGGGTCAGCGCGGGCAGCGGCGGCAGCTCGGGCAGCACCGGCGGCTCACCTCCCGCCCGGAGCGGCCCCGCGGGGCGGGACGATCCCGTCCGCCAGGCCGTATGCCACGGCCTCCCGCGCGTCGAGGACGACGCCCCGTTCGAGATCCGCGGCCACCTGCCGCGGGCTCCGCCCGGTGTGCCGCACGAGCAGCTTCTCCAGCAGGGCCCGGACGCGGATCAGTTCCCCGGCCTGGATCGCCAGGTCGCTGGGCTGCCCCCGCACCGGCTCCGGCAGCGCCGGCTGGTGCAGCACGACCCGCGCCCCCGGCAGCAGCCGCCGCTTGCCCGGCGTGCCCGCCGCGAGCAGGACGGCCGCGTAGGGGCCGGCCTGGCCCAGGCAGGTCGTCTCCACGTCGCAGCAGACGTACCGGAGCGTGTCGTAGAGGGCCGTCATCGCGTGGAACGAGCCGCCGGGGGAGTTGACGTACAGCGCGATGTCGCGGTCCGGGTCCCGGTGCTCCAGATACATGAGCTGGGCCATCACGTCGTTCGCCGAGACGTCGTCGACCGGGGTCCCGAGAAGGACGATCCGCCCCTCCAGGAGCTTCGAGTAGGGATCCAGGGTCCGCAGACCCGTGCTCGTGCGTTCGGTGAACTCGGGCAGGACATGGCGGGCGGACGGTCGGGTCATGGGTGCCCCTCCTTCTACGTCTGTACAAAATGTACAGGACGTACGTGACGTTAGAATGGGGTCATGGCCTACGAGATTCCGGTGACACAAGCCCGGGCCGAACTCGCCGACCTGATCAACCGGGTGGTGTACGGCGGTGAGCGCGTCGTGGTGACGCGTCACGGAAAACCGCTGGTCGCCCTCGTCTCCGCCGCCGACCTGGAGCGACTCGACGCGCTCGACGCCACGGCCGAGGAACAGGTGATCAGCTCGGTCTCCACCGTCCGCGACCCGGCGTCGTCCGCTCGCGGCGAACAGCGGCGGTTCGGCATCGCGGCGGAACACCGGCGGCCGGACCCCTCGTAAGAGACCCGCTCTCGCAAGAGACTCGAACGACCGTGCGCCCCCGTCCGCTGCTGCGGAACGGGGGCGCACGGTCGACGCGGAGGCCGGTGGTCGTGGCGGCCGGTGGGTCAGCCGGCAAGCGCGGGCTCCCGCTCGGCGGCCGGCGCGTGGCTCTTCGCGCGGTTCTTCATCGTGTGGCCGAGCAGTACCGCGCCGAGGCCCAGCGCGGCCCACCAGGTGAGCGTCAGGGCCGGGCCCGTCGCCGCGGCGCCGTCGAAGAACGACACCGAGCGCAGCATCGTCGTCCCCGCGCCCGGCGGCAGCCACTGGCCGATCGTCCCGGCCGGCTCGGGCAGCATCTGCGGGGCCGAGGCCGCCCCGGAGAACGGGTTGCCGAAGAACATCACCATCAGCCCCGCGAGACCGATGCCCGCCGGGCCGAGCAGGGCGGCGCACCCGGCCACGGCCGCGCTCACCGCCAGCGTCGACAGCGCGAGCGTCCCGGCCTCGGCCCACCAGTCGCCGGTGAGCACCCCGAGCCAGCTGTGCGCGAGCGTCACCGCGACCAGGCCCACCAGGACGGCCGCCCCGACGAGCGCGACCACCGCGCGGACCCCGCGCAGCCCGAGCACGGTCACCACCGCGCCCGCGACGATGCCGGCCAGCGCCAGCGGCAGCACGCTCGCGCCCAGGGCCGCGCCGCGCGGATCCTTCTCGGGCGCGGCGACCACGTCGACGACCCGCACCTCGGTCCCCTGCGCGGCGGCCTGCTGCGACACCGCCTGCTGGAGCAGTTGGGCGACGACCGGGCTCGCGGCCGACGCGGTGAGCAGCTCCGGGCCCTGCGGGGTGACGACGACCGCGCCGTAGACGGTCCGGTCCTCGATCGCGGCGCGGGCCGCGGCCTCGTCCTCGTAGCGGTGGACCTCGAACGCGCCCTCGTGCGTCGACAGCTGCTTCTCGAGCTGCGCGGTCGCGGTGGCCGGTCCGGCCACGCCGAGCGGCAGATCGCGGGGCGCGGTGCGGGCGGCGGGCCAGGCGAAGGCCCACAGCGCGAGGGCGGCGAGGAGCGGGACGAGGACGACGACCGCGATCACACGCCGGGCGGGAGGCCTGGTGGAGGGTGCGGAAGCGGTGGACATGGGGTCACCTCTGGACGGGGCTGGGATCGGATGCCGCGGCTGCCGCGGCTGGGGTCGGCTAAAAAGAAGGATCGTTCGTTTTGCTTCGTCTCCACCGTGCAGCCGCGGGCCGTCACTTGTCAAGAAGGAACGTTCGTTTTAAGTTGTGGACCATGGCACGCGTATCCCAGGCCCATCTCGACGCCCGCCGCCGGCAGATCCTCGACGCGGCGGCCCTCTGCTTCGCCCGCAACGGCTTCCACGCCACCTCCATGCAGGACGTGCTGAAGGAGGCCGACCTGTCGGCCGGGGCGGTGTACCGCTACTTCAGCGGCAAGGAGGAGCTGATCGCCGCGATCGTCTCCGAGGTGCTCGGCGAGGTCCGCGCCGCCTTCGAGGCGGCGGCCGAGCAGAGCCCGCCCCCCGCGCCGGACGCCCTCGTCGCCTCCGTCCTCAGCCGGACCCTCGCCGCGCGGGCCGGCCTCGTCCTCGACGGCGTCCCCGCCTTCCCGCGCCTGGTCGTCCAGGTGTGGTCGGAGATCCCGCGCAACGAGAAGCTGGCCGCCGTCCTCGGCGAGGGCTTCGCCAGCGTGCGCGCCGCGTGGGCCCGGATCGCGGAGTCCTACCAGGCGGACGGGCGGATGCGCGCCGACGTCGCCCCGGACCGCGTGGCCCGCACGATGATCGCCTGCGTGCTCGGCTTCATCGCCCAGCAGTCCCTGTTCGGACCCGCCCCGGTGGACGTCCTGCGGGACGGCCTGCGCGCGCTGATGAGCATGCCGGAGGACGGGAGCGTCCCGGGCGCGGCGACGCCCGCCGGACGATCACAGCGGGGTTAACGTCCTCGAAATGCGCTCCAACTAGCCTGCCCCTCCACGCCACCAGGCAGTTTGCCGGTGGCCGCGGCAGCCGGGCCCCGCACGGTCCGGAGCGAGGATGTGAGGTGGGACGTGCAACTGACCCCGCACGAGCAGGAGAGGCTGTTGATCCACGTGGCGGCCGATGTCGCCGAGAAGCGCCGGGCCCGCGGCCTCAGGCTCAACCATCCCGAGTCCGTCGCCCTCATCACCTCGCACATCCTCGAAGGCGCGCGTGACGGCCGTACGGTCGCCGAGCTGATGTTCTCCGGCCGCAAGCTGCTCACGCGCGACGACGTCATGGACGGCGTGCCCGAGATGATCCACGACGTCCAGGTCGAGGCGACCTTCCCGGACGGCACCAAGCTCGTCACCGTCCACGACCCGATCGTGTGAGAGGGGCCTCGATGATTCCCGGAGAGATCCTGTTCGCCGCAGACCCGATCGTGTACAACGAGGGCCGCGAGGTCACCCGGCTCACCGTGCTCAACACCGCCGACCGGCCGGTGCAGGTCGGCTCCCACTACCACTTCGCCGAGGCCAACCCCGGCCTGGAGTTCGACCGCGCCGCCGCCCGCGGCAAGCGGCTGAACGTCGCCGCCGGCACCGCCGTGCGCTTCGAGCCCGGCATCCCCGTCGACGTCGAACTCGTACCGCTCGCCGGCGCCCGCGTGGTGCCCGGTCTGCGCGGGGAGACCGGAGGTGCCCTCGATGCCTGAGATCTCGCGTGCCGCGTACGCCGACCTGTTCGGCCCGACCACCGGGGACCGCATCCGGCTCGCCGACACCGACCTCGTCGTGGAGATCGAGGAGGACCGCTGCGGCGGGCCCGGACTCGCGGGCGACGAGGCCGTGTTCGGCGGCGGCAAGGTCATCCGCGAGTCCATGGGGCAGGCCCGTGCCACCCGCGCGGAGGGCACCCCCGACACCGTCGTCACCGGCGCGGTCGTCGTCGACCACTGGGGGATCGTCAAGGCCGACGTCGGCATCCGCGACGGGCGGATCACCGGCATCGGCAAGGCCGGCAACCCCGACACGATGGACGGCGTCCACCCGGACCTCGTCATCGGCCCGGAGACCGAGGTCATCGCCGGCAACGGCCGCATCCTCACCGCGGGCGCGATCGACGCGCACGTCCACTTCATCTGCCCGCAGATCGCCGACGAGGCCCTGTCCTCCGGCGTCACCACACTGATCGGCGGCGGCACCGGACCGGCAGAGGGCTCCAAGGCGACGACCGTGACGCCGGGCCCCTGGCACCTCGCCCGCATGCTGGAGGCGATGGAGCGGTACCCGCTGAACATCGGGTTCCTCGGCAAGGGCAACACCGTCTCGCACGAGGCGATGCTGTCCCAGATCCGGGGCGGCGCGCTCGGCCTGAAGCTGCACGAGGACTGGGGGTCCACGCCCGCCGTCATCGACGCCTCGCTGACCGTCGCCGAACGGACCGGCATCCAGGTCGCCATCCACACCGACACCCTCAACGAGGCCGGATTCGTGGGCGACACGCTCGCCGCGATCGCCGGACGCGGCATCCACGCCTACCACACCGAGGGTGCGGGCGGCGGGCACGCGCCGGACATCATGACCGTCGTCTCCGAGTCGCACGTCCTGCCCAGCTCGACCAACCCGACGCGGCCGTACACCGTGAACACCGCCGAGGAACACCTCGACATGCTGATGGTGTGTCACCACCTCAACCCGGCCGTGCCCGAGGATCTCGCCTTCGCCGAGTCCCGTATCCGGCCGTCCACGATCGGCGCGGAGGACGTCCTGCACGACCTCGGCGCGATCTCGATCATTTCCTCCGACGCCCAGGCCATGGGCCGCGTCGGCGAGGTGATCCTGCGGACCTGGCAGACCGCGCACGTCATGAAGCGGCGGCGCGGGGCGCTGCCCGGCGACGGGCGGGCGGACAACCGGCGGGTGCGGCGGTACGTGGCCAAGTACACGATCAACCCCGCCCTCGCGCAGGGCCTGGCGCGGGAGATCGGGTCGGTGGAGACGGGGAAGCTCGCCGATCTCGTGCTGTGGGAACCGGCGTTCTTCGGCGTCAAACCGCATCTCGTCCTCAAGGGCGGCCAGATCGCCTACGCGCAGATGGGCGACGCCAACGCGTCCATCCCCACCCCTCAACCCATCTTGCCCCGGCCGATGTTCGGGGCGATCGGGCGGGCCCCCGCCGCCAACTCGTTCAACTTCGTGGCTCCGCTCGCGATCGAGGACGGGCTGCCGGAACGGCTCCAACTGGGTAAGAGGTTCGTCGCCATCGACTCGACGCGCGGGGTGACCAAGGCGGACATGCGGGAGAACGACGCCCGGCCGCGCGTCGAGGTCGACCCCGACAGCTTCGCCGTGCACATCGACGGGGAGTTGGTGGAGGCGACGCCTGCGGCCGAACTGCCCATGGCTCAGCGCTACTTCCTCTTCTGAGGGCGAGGTCGACATGACACGGGCAGCGCTGCTCGTCCTGGCCGACGGCCGTTTCCCCGCCGGCGGGCACGCCCACTCCGGCGGGGCGGAGGAGGCGGTGAAGGCCGGGCGGATCACCGGGCCGGAGAGCCTGGAGTCCTTCTGCCGGGGGCGGTTGCACACGGCGGGGCTGGTCGCGGCGGGGATCGCCGCGGCGGCCGCGGCGGGGGCCGACCCGGCGGAGCTGGACGCCGCGGCCGACGCGCGGACGCCGTCGCCGGCGTTGCGGCTCGTCGGGCGCAAGTTGGGGCGGCAGTTGATGCGGGCCGCTCGGGCGGTTTGGCCCAGTGCTGAACTCGACGCCCTGGCATGTCAGTTCCCCAAGGGCGCGCACCAGGCCGTGGTGCTCGGTCTCGCGGCTCGTTCGGCGGGGCTGGGGCCCGAGGATGCCGCGTACTGCGCGGTGTACGAGAGCGTGAGCGGGCCTACTTCGGCTGTGGTGCGGTTGTTGAGTCTTGATCCGTTCGCGGCTGTGGGGGTGTTGGGGCGGTTGGCGCCGGAGCTCGATCGGGTGGTCGACCGGGCCGTGTCCGCGGGGGTGGCCGTCCTGGATGGGGGGGTGGGGGTGCTTCCCTCGGCTTCCGGACCGTTGCTGGAGATCGGGGCGGAGGTGCATGCGGGGTGGGCTGTGCGGTTGTTCGCCTCGTAGAGGGGGTTCGCCTCCTAGAGGGGGGTTCGCCCCCGCCGCCCCTACCCGTTCCGTACCTGGGGGGCTGCCGCCCCCAGACCCCCCGCTTCGGCCCTGGACGGGCCTCGTCCTCAAGCTCCCCCAGAGGGGGGACCCCCAGACGGGCTGTTTTCGCCCCGCGTATCTCGTGAAGGAGCCGTACATGCATCTTGATCATTCTCATCACGGTCCCGCCGCCGTCAGTGCCGACGCCCGGCGTGGGGACGGGACTCTGCGGGCCTTGCGGATCGGGCTCGGGGGGCCCGTCGGGTCCGGGAAGACCGCTACCGTCGCCGCGCTCTGCCGGGTGCTGCGGGACGAGTTCTCGCTCGCCGTCGTCACCAATGACATCTACACGCGCGAGGACGCCGAATTCCTGCTCAGGGAGGCCGTGTTGCCGCCCGAGCGGATCGCCGCCGTCGAGACGGGGGCCTGTCCGCACACCGCGATCCGGGACGACATCTCCGCCAACCTCGAAGCCGTGGAGGACCTGGAGGACGAGGTCGGGCCGCTCGATCTCGTGCTCGTGGAGTCCGGCGGGGACAACCTCACCGCCACCTTCTCCAAGGGGCTCGTGGATGCGCAGATCTTCGTCATCGACGTCGCCGGCGGGGACGACATCCCCCGCAAGGGCGGACCCGGGGTCACCACCGCCGACCTGCTCGTCGTCAACAAGACCGACCTCGCGCCGTACGTCGGCTCCGACCTCGCCCGGATGGCCGCCGACGCGAAAGCGCAGCGCGCCGAACTGCCGGTCGTCTTCCAGTCGTTGCGCAGTGAGAGCGGGGTGTCCGACGTCGCCGCGTGGGTGCGCGAGCGGCTCGCCGCGTGGACGGCGTGACATGAGCGGTGTGCACGCCACCGCGCGGATCGTCGCTCGGGCGGACGGGCGCGGGGGGACCTCGCTGCCCGTCCTGGAGAGCGACGGGCCGCTCGCGCTCAGGCGCACCCGCGGCAGCGCCGGAGGCGACGCCCGGGTCATGCTCGTCGGGGCGATGAGCGGGCCCCTCGGCGGCGACCGCTTCGCCGTCGAGGCGGCCGTCGAAAGCGGCGCGCGGCTGCGCGTCGGCTCGGCTGCCGCCACCATCGCCCTGCCGGGCCAGACCAAGGGCGAGGCCCGCTACGACGTACGGATCGACGTCGCCGACGGCGGCGAACTGCACTGGCTGCCCGAGCCGTTGATCTCCGCCCGGGGCAGCGACCTGCACGTCACGACCCGTGCCGACCTCGCGCCGGGCGCGCGGCTCCTGCTGCGGGAGGAGCAGGTGCTCGGACGGGCGGGGGAGGAACCCGGGCGGCTCACCAGCCGTCTTGTCGTACGCGTCGGCGGACGGGCCCTGCTGGACCAGGAGTTGGCCTGCGGGCCCGGAGCGGGTGGAGGATGGGACGGGCCCGCGGTGCTCGGGGGACTTCGGGCGGTGGGGCAACTCGTCCTCGTGCGGGAGGAGTTCGGGGAACGGCCGGTCGAGGCGCGGGTGCTCGGGGACGGCGCGGCGCTCATGCCGCTCGCCGGTCCGGCCGCCCTGGTGACCGCCGTCGCCCCCGACGGGCTGCGGCTGCGGCGTCTGCTGGACGAGGCCCTCAACTCGCTGACCTGAGTCGGCCGTTCATCCGGTGAGCGGGCGTGTCGTTCCGGTTATCGGATTGGCAAAGAAGCCCGACGACACCTGTTCTCAGCAACCTCACAGCCGCGAGGATCCCCCCTGACTGTCACAACTAGGCACGGGGAGATTCCCACTTGAGGGACATACGACCGAACAGGCGCACCGCGGCGATCGGCTCGGCCGGCGCAATCGTCGCCGCCACCCTGATCGCCGGCGCGGTCGCCGCGCCCACCGCGAGCGCGGCCGGCGGGCAGCCCGGCCAGGACCGGGAGATGCGCGGCGCGGCCGTCGCCGCGGAACGCGCCGCCAAGGCCGGCATCGACTGGCGGGACTGCCCCGCCGACTGGGGCCTGGAGAAGCCGATCCAGTGCGGCTGGGTCACCGTCCCGCTCGACTACGCCAAGCCCGACGGCAAGCAGATCAAGCTGGCCGTCGACCGCATCGGCAACACCGGGACGAAGGAGGAGCGCCAGGGCGCCCTCGTCTACAACCCGGGCGGCCCCGGCGGCTCCGGCCTGCGCTTCCCGCGCCGGGTCACCACCAAGGCCCCCGTGTGGACCAACGTCGCCAAGGCCTACGACTTCGTCGGCTTCGACCCGCGCGGCGTCGGCAAGTCCGCGCCCATCTCCTGCGTCGACCCGACGGAGTTCGTCAAGGCGCCCAAGGCCGACCCGGTCCCGGACAGCGAGGCCGACAAGCTCGCCCAGATCAAGCTGGCCCGCAAGTACGCCGAGGGCTGCTACGAGCGCAGCGCCGAGATGCTGCCCCACATGACCACGCCGAACACCGCGCGCGACCTGGACGTCATCCGCGCCGCCCTAGGCGAGAAGAAGCTCAACTTCCTCGGCGTCTCCTACGGGACCTACATCGGGGCCGTCTACGGCACGCTGTTCCCGGGCCACGTCCGCCGCATGATCGTGGACAGCGTCGTCAACCCGTCCCGGCAGAAGATCTGGTACGAGGCCAACCTCGACCAGGACGTCGCCTTCGAGATGCGCTGGAAGGACTGGCAGGACTGGGTCGCCGCCAACGACGCCACCTACCACCTCGGCACCACCCGCGCCGCCGTCCAGGCCAAGTGGCTCGAACTGCGCGCCACCGCCAAGAAGAGCCCCATCGGCGGGGTCGTCGGCCCGGCCGAGCTGATCTCCTTCTTCCAGAGCGCCCCGTACTACGACTCCTCGTGGGCGCCGGTCGCCGGCGTCTTCAGCAAGTACTTCGCCGGTGACACCCAGGCCCTCGTCGACGCGGCGGCCCCCGACCTCACCGACACCGTCGGCAACGCCTCCTCCGAGAACGGCAACGCCGTCTACACGGCCGTCGAGTGCGCCGACGCCAAGTGGCCGACCAGCTGGCGGACTTGGAACCGCGACAACACGCGGCTGCACAAGGATCACCCGTTCATGACCTGGGCCAACGCCTGGATGAACCTGCCCTGCGCCTTCTGGCCGACCAAGCAGCAGACCCCGGTGAACGTCAAGAGCCACAAGGACCTGCCGCCGGTGCTGATCGTGCAGGCCGAGCGGGACGCGGCCACCCCCTACGAGGGCGCCGTCGAACTGCACGACCGCTTCAAGGGCTCGCGTCTGATCACCGAGAAGGGCGCCGGCTCCCACGGCGTGACCGGACTGGTCAACTCCTGCGTCAACACCCGGGTGAACGCCTACCTCCTCACCGGTGAGGTGGACACCGCGGACGTGACCTGCGCCCCGCACGCCACGCCCAAGCCGTAAGGACTCGGCTCCCGTAGAACCGCCGTACGACGACACCGCCGTACGAGGACGACACCGCCGTACGACGACGAGGGGCGGCCGGATCGCACCGGCCGCCCCTCGCCCCTGTCCGCCCGCCTCAACTCAGCGGCAGCCGCGGGAACTTGCGCGCCTTCTCCTTCGCGGCGGCCTCCTCGGCCTTGACCACGGCCGCGTACTCGTCGACGTACTCCTGGGCCGACAGCGTCAGGATCGCGTACATGATCTCGTCGGTGATCGCGCGCAGCACGGCCTTCTCGTTCTCCATGCCCTCGTAGCGGGAGAAGTCGAGGGGCTCGCCGAAGCGGATCGCCACGGGGTGGACGTTCGGGATCACCTTGCCGGGCGGCTGCGCCTCGAACGTGCCGATCATCGCGCACGGCACGACGGGCACTCCCGCCCGCAGAGCCATCACCGCCACGCCGACCTTGCCCTTGTACAGGCGGCCGTCGTGCGAGCGGGTGCCCTCCGGGTAGATGCCCAGCAACTCGCCCTTGCTCAGCACCCCGAGACCCTCGCGGATCGCGGCCTGGCCGGCCTCCTTGCCGGAGCGGTCCACCGGGATCTGCCCCGCGCTGCGGAAGAACGCCGCGGTCAGCCGGCCCTTGAGGCCGGGCCCGGTGAAGTACTCGGCCTTCGCGAGGAACGTGATGCGCCGCTTGAGGATCGCGGGCATGAGGAAGTGGTCCGAGAACGACAGGTGATTGCCCGCGACGATGGCCGCGCCGGTCGCCGGGACATGCTCCAGGCCCTCTATTCGCGGCCGGAACACCACTCTCAGCAGCGGTCCCAACACCACGTACTTCAGCAGGTAGTAGAACAAGGGATCGCTCCTCAATCCGGCGGAACGGTTCGACCGCCGCGTTCCAGCAGGTCAATCGGCATGGTGTGGGGTGCAAGTGTAGGCGTGGGCGGGGGCCGCCGGAACCCGGCTGCTTGACGGTGCGTCACCATCGGCGCGAAAGCTTTCACAGCCGCACGATCACAAGGGCCGTGTCGTCCGTCGAGCCCCCGTGCGGCAGCAGTTCCAGCAGCACCGCGTCGGCCAGGGCCTCGGGGTCGTCGTCCCGGTGCCGGGCCAGGGAGTCGGCCAGCCGGCCCAGACCGGTGTCCAGATCCTCGTGCCGCCGCTCCACCAGACCGTCGGTGTACAGGGCGAGGGTGGCGCCCGGCCCGAAGGCGGTGGTGGCCTGCGGCCGGGGGACCGGGTCGGGGCGCGCGTCCAGCGGGGGATCGGTGGCACGGTCGAGGAACTCCACCCGGCCGTCGGCGTGCACGAGCACCGGCGGGGGGTGCCCGGCGCTGCTGTAGGCGATGGTGTGGTGGTCGAAGTCGATGAACGTCGTGACCGCCGTGGCCGATTCCGCGCCGTCCACGACATGGGCGTACCGGCCGAGGACGTCCAGCGCCTGGGCGGGCCCGACGGCGACCCGTGAGGCGGCGCTCAGCGCGCTGCGCAGCTGCCCCATCACCCCGGCGGCCTCCAGACCGTGCCCGACGACGTCCCCGACGGACACGCCGACGCGGCGGCCGCCGACCAGGTCCACCAGGTCGTACCAGTCGCCGCAGACGTTGAGCGCGCCGACCGCGGGCCGGTAGCGCACGGCGGCTCTGAGGTGCCGCACCGAAGTGCGCGCGGGCAGCATCGCCTCCTGGAGGGCGAGGGCCACCTCCCGCTCGCGGGCGTGGGCCAGCCGCAGGCGCTCGTTGAGCTCCTGGAGCTCACGGGCCCGCGTGTACAGCTCGGCCTCCAGCACCCGGGCCCGGCTCGCCGCCCGGCCGCCGGCCCAGCGTCCGCCGCGCGCCCGGATCAGCTCCGTCACCTCCTCCACCCGGTGCACGACGAGCTCCACCGAGCCGTCGGGCCCGATCACCGGCGCGTTGACGGGGCTCCAGTAGCGCTCCTCCCACTCGCCGGGCCGGTCGTGCGACTCGACGTCGTAGCGCTGGAGGGCCATCGCGTCGCGCTCGCCGGTGGCCAGGACGCGGTGCAGCGAGGCCTCCAGGTTGCGCATGCCGCTCGCGGCGGGGTCATGGGGGTTGTCCGGGAAGACCTCGAAGACATGGCGGCCGACCATCTGATCGCGCCGGCGCCCCGCCACCCGCAGGAACTCCTCGTTGGCGTCGGCGTACACGAGCCGCGGGGTCAGCAGGGCGACCATGCCGGGCAGGGCCTGGAACACCGCCGCGTAGTCGATCTCCGTGTCGTTCATGACCCGTGCCCCATCTGCCGGTTTTGCGTCATTTTCTCATGGGGGCGGGATGCCGCTTCTCACACGGGGGAGGGGCTGGTTTCCCACGTGGGGTGAGGCGCGGGCCGCGATCCGTCACACGCCGGGGCGGGGCAGGGACTGCTCCGCCCAGATGATCTTCCCTTCGGGGACGAAACGGGTGCCCCAGCGCCGGGTGACCTGGGAGACCAGCAGCAGCCCCCGGCCGCCCTCGTCCGTCGTGCGCGGATGGCGCAGATGGGGCGCGGTGGCACCGCCGTCGTGGACCTCGCAGACCAGCGCGCGCCCGCGGATCAGCCGCAGCCGGATCGGACCGGAGGCATAGCGGATGGCGTTGGTGACCAGCTCGCTGACCACCAGCTCCGTCGTGAACGACAACTCCGCGAGCCCCCAGTCGGCCAGCCGGCGGCTCGCCGACTTGCGGGCCTCGGCGACCGCGGCCGGATCGGCGGGCAGCTCCCACACCGCGACCCGGTCGGCCGGCAGCCGCCGGGTCCGGGCCATCAGCAGGGCCACGTCGTCGTGCGGACGGGCCGGCACGAGCGCGTCGATCACGGTCCGGCAGCTCAGGTCGAGCGAGGACGCCCGGATCTCCAGGGCCTGCCGCAGCCTGGTCCGGTCCACGTCGAGCGCCCACTGCTCGCCCTGCGCCAGCAGCCCGTCCGTGTGCAGCGCCAGCGTGGTGTCCTCCGGCAGCGTCAGCACCGCCGACTCGAACGGCGGGCCGCCCACGCCGAGCGGCGGCCCCTGCGGCAGGTCGACGAACGCGACCGTGCCGTCCGGCTCGACGAGGGCCGGCGCGGGGTGCCCGGCGGCGGCCATCGCGCACCGCCCGTCGACGGGGTCGTAGACGACGTACAGACAGCCCGCGCCCACCGCCTGCGCGCCGCCCGTGCCGTAGGCGTCACCCGCGTCACCGCCGCCCCCGCCGTCACCCGCGTCCCCGCCGTCACCCGTGTCGGAGGCCTCCGTCTCGCCGCCGTCCTCGTGGGCCCGGCTGCCGACCAGGTCGTCCAGGCGGGCCAGGACCTCGTCGGGCGGCAGATCCATGGCGGCGAGCGTCCGTACGGCGGTCCGCAGCCGGCCCATGGCCGCGGCGGCGTCGATGCCGTGCCCCGGCACCTCGCCCACGACGAGCGCCACCCGGGCCCCCGACAGCGGGATCAGGTCGTACCAGTCGCCGCCGAGCCCGGTCAGCTCGTCCGCCGGCCGGTAGCAGGCGGCCACCTCGACGGCGTCCTGCTCGGGCAGCCGGCGGGGGAGCAGATTGCGCTGGAGCGCCAGCGCGGCGTCGCGTTCACGGGTGTAGCGGCGGGCGTTGTCCACGCAGACCGCCGCCCGCGAGACCAGGTCCTCCGCCAGGACGACGTCGTCCGCGTCGAAAGGTTCCTGCGTGCCGCGCCGCAGGAACGTGGTCACGCCGAGGGTCGTCCCGCGCGCCCGTACCGGTACGACCAGCACACTGGGCGGCTCCGCCGCACCGCCGACCGACGGCAGCGCGGGCCCCCACCCCTCGTCCTCGACCCCGAGCCGCGCCACGCTCCACGGCTGCCCCGAGGCCAGACAGCGCACAGGTGGCGAGCCCCCCGGATACACGACGACGCCCCCCGCCCCACCGGACCCCGTCCCACCGGAACTCTCCGCGCCCTCTCCGCCCTCCACCGCTCCCGCGCCGCCCGACCGCCGGCCGGCCCGCCGCAGCGCCACGGACCCGCCGGGCCTCGCCGTCTGCCGCGCGCCGGGCTCCGCCCCGCGGAACACGGCCTCCAGCAGATCCACGGCGACGGCGTCCGCGAACCCCGGCACCGCCACCTCGGCCAGCTCCTGCGCCGTCCGCGCGATGTCCAGGCTGCGGCCGATGCGCCGGCCGGCCCGGTCCAGCAGCGCGAGGCGCTGACGGGCGCGGTGGCGGTCGGTGATGTCGACGACCGTGTAGTAGACGCCCATCGGATGGCCGTGCTCGTCGTCGAGCCGGGTGAACGACAGCATGTGCGCCGTCTCCCGGTGCGGGGCGGCGCGCAGCCGCCCCACGTGCTCGTACCCGAGGACGGGTTCACCGGTGTCGAGGACGTGCCGCATCTGCGTCTCGACCGCCAGGGCGTCGAAGCCGGGCTGCACGTCGGCCAGCCGCAGCCCGAGCCGGCGCTCGGGCGGCCCGCCGCCGAACCGGGTGAGCGCGGCGTTGGACCACACGAACCGCAGCTCGGTGTCGACGATCGCGATGCCGATCGGCGCGCCGCCCACCATCTGCTCCAGCACGGACCTGCTCATGCTCCAGCCCGGCGCGTCGCCGATCTCGTTGAGCAGCACCAGCCAGCGGGCGGGGCCGCCGGGCTCGTCGGCCGAGGTGATCCGGGCCATCACCGGCACCGGCTCCTGGTCCTTGCGGCGGGCCGACAGCAGCCCCGCCCACCCGCCGTCCCGGCGGCACCGCTCCAGGACGTCCGGCACCCGTCCGGCGTCCCCGAGCATCAGCAGCCCGGTCAGATCCTTGCCGACCGCCTCGCCGCCCGCGTACCCGAGCAGCCGCTCGGCGTCCCTGGTCCAGCTGGTCACCACACCCCGAGCGTCGAGCAGCAGCGGCGCGGCGTCCGCCACGTCGAACCGCCGCCGGGCGGCGCGGCCCTCGTCGTGTGCGCCCACGGTCGACCTCTCTGTCGCTGACAGTGGTCTACCACCTCTCGCCCCCATCTTCACCCTCCCCGCCGTCAACGCACACGACGAGGAGACGAGACGCCGCAGCCCGCTACACCAACACCCTCGCCAACCCGTCCAAAGCGGCCTCCAGCTCCTCCCGGGTGATCGTCAGCGGCGGGGCCAGGCGGATGGTGGAGCCGTGGGTGTCCTTGACCAGGATTCCCTCCCGCAGCAGCCGCTCACCGATCTCCCGGCCGCTGCCCACCCCGGGGTCGACGTCGACGCCGGCCCACAGCCCGCGCGAACGGAAGCCGACCACTCCCTTGCCGACCAGCGCGGTCAGACCCTCCCGCAGAACGGAGCCCAGCTCCTCCGCCCGCCGCTGGAACTCGCCCGTCTCCAGCAGCTCCACCACCGCGGTGCCCACCGCCGCCGCCAGCGGATTGCCGCCGAACGTCGAGCCGTGCTCGCCCGGCCGCAGCACGCTCAGCACCTCCCGCCGCGCCACCACCGCCGACACCGGCACGATCCCGCCGCCCAGCGCCTTGCCCAGCAGCACCATGTCGGGGACGACCCCCTCGTGCTCCACCGCCAGCGTCCGCCCCGTGCGGCCCAGGCCGGACTGGATCTCGTCCGCGACGAACAGACAGCCCGCCCGACGGGTCAGCTCCCGCACCCCCGCCAGATAGCCGTCGTCGGGGATCACGACCCCCGCCTCGCCCTGGATCGGCTCGATCAGCACCGCCGCCGTCGTCTCGTCGACCGCCGCCTCCAGCGCCGCGAGGTCGTTGTACGGCACGATCCTGAACCCGGGCGTGAACGGCCCGAACCCGGCCCGCGCCGTCTCGTCCGTCGAGAAGCTCACGATCGTCGTCGTCCGGCCGTGGAAGTTCTCCGCGGCGACCACGATCGTCGCCCGGTCGGCCGGCACCCCCTTCACCTCGTACGCCCACTTGCGGGCCACCTTGATGCCGCTCTCCACGGCCTCCGCGCCCGTGTTCATGGGCAGCACCATGTCAAGGCCGGTCAGCTCCGCCAGCCGCTCGGCGAACTCGGCGAGCCGGTCGTTGTGGAACGCCCGCGAGGTCAGCGTCAGCCGGTCCAGCTGGCGGTGCGCGGCCTCGACCAGCGCCGGGTGCCGGTGGCCGAAGTTCAGCGCCGAGTAGCCGGCCAGCATGTCGAGGTACCGCCGCCCCTCGACGTCCTCCACCCACGCGCCCTCGGCACGGGCGACGACCACGGGCAGCGGGTGGTAGTTGTGCGCGAGGACGGGCTCCTCGGCCCGGATCAGATCGGCGGAGGTACGCGTACGCGGGGGAACACCGGCGGGAGCGGTCATGAGCGGATCTCCTGAGTGCAGCACTTGATGCCACCGCCGGCCTTCTGGAACTCGGACAGGTCGACGGGGACGGGGACGTAACCGCGCTCCTCCAGCCGCGCGGCGAGGGCCTCGGCCCGGGGGGCGATGAACACATGACGGCCGTCGGACACCGAGTTCAGCCCGAACGCCAGCGCGTCGTCGCGGGTGGCGAGCACCGCGTCCGGGTACAGCCGCGCCAGCACCTCCCGGCTGCCCGGCGAGAACGCCTCCGGATAATAGGAGACGTTGTCGTCGTCCAGCACGAACAACGCCGTGTCCAGGTGGTAGAAGTGCGGATCGACCAGCGTCAGGCTGATCACCGGGTGCCCGAAGAACTCCTGCACCTCCCGGTGCGCCTCCCGGGTCGTCCGGAACCCGGTGCCGGCGAGCACGTACCGGCCCGTCCACACCAGGTCCCCCTCGCCCTCGCAGACGGACTCGGGGCGGTGGACGTCGTAGCCCGCCGTCTTGAACCAGGTGTCGTAGTGGACGGACTCCGGACGCCGCTCGGGCGCGTGGAAGAGGGAGCCGAACACCCGGCCGCCCACGACGATCGCGGAGTTCGCGGCGAAGACCATGTCGGGCAGACCGGGAGCCGGCTCGACGGCGTCCACGGTGTGGCCGTGGGCGCGGTAGGCGCGGATCAGGGACTGCCACTGGTCCCGCGCGAGATCGACGTCCACGGGTGTGTCGGGGTGCATCCAGGGGTTGATGGCGTACTGCACGGCGAAGTGTCTGGGTTCGCAGACCAGGAAGCGCCGGGAGCGCGGCACACGGCTGACGGTCACAGAGGGGTTCCTCCGCTTTCCTGCGGTGTCGACTTGGGGTTGACACCACGGTAGAAAGCGACGGGGACGCCCGACAAGCGACGAGCGCTGCGTGTCGACGCAGGATCACTGCGCAATTTCCTCGCTCAGCGCACTTCTGCTGCGTCGTCCGGGGCCGCGTGGGTGGCGCCGGCCTCCGGGCTCTCCGGCAGCAGATGCGACAGCACCATCACACTGATCGTCTTCCGGATGAACGGCTCCACCCGGATCCGCTCCAGCACCTCCTCGAAGTGCTCCACGTCCCGCGCCCGCACGTGCAGCAGCGCGTCCGCGCCGCCCGTCACCGTCATCGCCGCGGTGATCTCCGGATGATTGCGCACCACCTCCGCCAGCCGCCGCGGCGGCGCGGCCCCCTCGCAGTACACCTCCACGTACGCCTCCGTACGCCATCCCAGCGCCGCCGGCTTCACCGTGGCCGTGAAGCCCGTGATCACCCCCGACTCCCGCAACCGGTCCACCCGGCGCTTGACCGCCGTCGCCGACAGCCCGATCGCCGTCCCGATCTCGGCGAAACTGGTCCGGGCGTTCGCCATCAGCGCGGTGAGGATCTTCCGGTCGAGCTCGTCGAAAGGGGCGGGGCCGCTGTTCATGCGGGCACTGTATCCAGCGGACACCACCGGGCAGCGGTCTGCGGACACCCCCGGGCAGCGGTCTGCGGACACCACCGGGCAGTGATCGGCGGAACCACCGGGCAGTGATCGGCGGACATGTCCGGGCGAGCGGCCGGCGGACCCGTCCGGGACATGTCCAGCCGTACCGATCGCCCCTAGACTCCACCTTCATGCTGCGCGCCCTCGCCGTCGACGACGAACGCCCCTCGCTGGAGGAGCTGCTGTACCTGCTCTGCGCCGATCCGCGGATCGGCAGCGTGGAGGGCGCGGGCGACGCGACCGAGGCGCTGCGCCGGATCAACCGCGCCCTGGAGTCGGGACCGGACGGTCCCGAGGCCATCGACGTCGTCTTCCTCGACATCCAGATGCCCGGCCTCGACGGCCTCGACCTGGCCCGGCTGCTCACCGGCTTCGCCCGGCCGCCGCTGGTCGTCTTCGTCACCGCCCACGAGGACTTCGCCGTCCAGGCCTTCGACCTCAAGGCCGTCGACTACGTCCTCAAACCCGTCCGCAAGGAACGCCTCGGCGAGGCGGTGCGCCGGGCCGCCGAACTGCGCGGCGCCGCCCGCGCCGCCCCCCAGGTACCCGTCCACGAACCCGACCCCGACCACATACCCGTCGAACTCGGCGGAGTGACCCGGTTCGTCGCCGTCGACGACATCACCCACGTCGAGGCCCGCGGAGACTACGCCCGGCTGCACACCGACCGCGGCAGCCACCTCGTGCGGATCCCACTGTCCACCCTGGAGGAACGCTGGCGCACCCGCGGCTTCGTCCGCATCCACCGCCGCCACCTCGTCGCCCTGCGCCACATCGGCGAACTCCGCCTGGACGCCGGCACGGTCAGCGTCGTCGCCGGCGGCGAGGAACTCCAGGTCAGCCGACGCCACGCCCGTGAACTGCGGGACCTGCTGATGAGGAGGCCGTAGCGGTGCCCCAGGACCCCGCCGAGCGCCGCGTCGTCGTCACCGGCCCGCCCCGCGGCAGTCGGCGCAGCCGCCGCACCTCCGGCTACCACCGCCCGCGCACCGAGATCGACGAGCAGACCACCCTCGGCCACACCTACGTCCGCTCCCTCATGCGCACCCAACTGCGTGCCGCGCTCACCGTGTTCGCCGTCCTCGCCCTCCTCGTCGGCCCGCTGCCCCTGCTGTTCGCGGCGCTGCCCGACGCCCGCCGCCTGGAGTGGGCGGTCCTCGGCTTCGGTGTGTACGCCCCGCTGATCCTGCTCGCCCGCTGGTACGTCCGCCGCGCCGAACGCAACGAACGCGACCTGGTGCGCCTGGTCGAGGACCGATGACGCACGGGACCCGCGAAGACCGACGCCACCCGGAAGCCGACCCCCGATGAACTCCGCGTTCGCCGTGCCCGCCGTCGCCCTCGTCGTCGTGGCGACCGTCCTCGTCGGCGCCTTCGGCCTGCGCATCTCCCGCACCACCTCCGACTTCTACGTCGCCTCCCGCACCGTCGGCCCCCGCCTCAACGCCGCCGCCATCAGCGGCGAGTACCTCTCCGCCGCCTCCTTCCTCGGCATCGCCGGACTGGTCCTCGTCCAGGGCCCCGACATGCTCTGGTACCCGGTCGGCTACACCGCCGGCTACCTCGTCCTGCTCCTCTTCGTCGCCGCCCCGCTGCGCCGCTCCGGCGCGTACACCCTCCCCGACTTCGCCGAGGCCCGCCTCGCCTCACCGGCCGTCAGACGCCTCGCGGGCGCCTTCGTCGTCGGCGTCGGCTGGCTCTATCTGCTGCCCCAACTCCAAGGCGCGGGACTGACGTTGACGGTCCTCACCGGCGCGCCCGACTCCCTCGGCGGACTGATCGTCGCCGTCGTCGTCACCGCGACCGTCGCCGCCGGCGGAATGCGCAGCATCACCTTCGTGCAGGCCTTCCAGTACTGGCTCAAGCTCACCGCGCTCCTCGTGCCCGCCCTCTTCCTGGCCCTGGCCTGGCAGGGCGACGGCGCGCCCCGGCACGCTTTCGAGGAACCGCCCGCCTTCCGCGAGCAGCGGACCGTCCGCGTCGACGACACTCTCGACCTCCGACTGGACCGGCCGCTGACCGTGACGGTGACCGGCACCGTCGACGGCCGCCGCCACGAGGCCGCCGAACTCCGCCTCCCCGCCGGCACGCACCGGATCGACCGCGGCACCCGCATCGCCTTCCCCGCCGGGGCCGCCGTCCCCACCGCCGACCGCGGCAGCAACGGCGGCATGTCGACCTCCCTCGCCGCCGGCCGCGAGGAACGCCCCCTGTACGCCACGTACGGGCTGATCCTCGCCACCTTCCTCGGCACCATGGGCCTGCCGCACGTCGTCGTCCGCTTCTACACCAGCCCGCACGGCGTCGCCGCCCGCCGCACCACCGTCGCCGTCCTCGCCCTGATCGGCGGCTTCTACCTGCTGCCGCCCCTCTACGGGGCCCTCGGTCGCCTCTACGCCCCCGAACTCGCCCTCACCGGCGACGCCGACGCCGCCGTCCTGCTCCTGCCGGACCGGGTGATCGGCGGCCTCGGCGGCGATCTGCTGGGCGCGCTGGTCGCCGGCGGGGCCTTCGCCGCGTTCCTGTCCACGGCGTCGGGCCTGACGATGGCCGTGGCCGGCGTGCTCGCCCAGGACGTGCTGCCGACCCGGGGCGTCGGCCACTTCCGGCTGGGCACCGGCCTCGCCATGGCCGTGCCGCTCGCGGCGAGCCTGCTGGTGGGCGGGCTCCCGGTGGCCGACGCGGTGGGGCTCGCCTTCGCCGTCTCCGCGTCCTCGTTCTGCCCGCTGCTGGTCCTCGGCATCTGGTGGCGGCGGCTGACCCCGCCCGGCGCCGCAGCCGGGATGCTCGTGGGCGGCGGCTCGGCCTTCGCCGCCGTCGCCGCGACCATGGCGGGCCTGCCGGTGACCGGCACCCCGCACGCCCTGCTGGCCTGGCCGGCCCTGTGGTCGGTGCCCCTGGGCTTCCTCACCATGGTCGCGGTCTCCCTGGCCACCCCGGCCAGGGTCCCGGCCGGGACGGCGGCTATCCTGGCCCGCTTCCACCTGCCCGAGGAACTGCGCGCCGAGGAACTGCGGGAGGTACGGGCATGAGCGGCTTCCTGGCGGGCCTGTGCATCGCGATCCTGCCCTTCCTCGCCGTCGGCTTCTGGCTCGGCCGGCGCACCGCCCGCCCCGAGACCCTCGGCGGCCTCGGCACCCCCGTCGAGCACGCCACCTTCCAGACCCTGCACACCGCCTCCCTCGCCGCGCCCCCGCTGCGGGCCGGCCTCACCGAGGAGACGGCCCGCAAGTCCGCCCGCCGGCTGCGCACCCTCCTCGGCACGGACGCCCTCTGCCTCACCGACCACCAGCGGGTCCTCGTCTGGGACGGCGTCGGCGACCACCACCGCACCGAGATCATGGCCCGGCTCACCGGCCCCCTGGAATCCGGCCGCGGCGAGGCCTTCCCGCTGACCTGCCACGCCCCCGACTGCCCCGTCCGCTGGGCCGTCGTCGCCCCGCTCACCGTCGATGACCGGGTGCACGGCGCCCTCGTCGCCTGCGCTCCCCGCGAGTCCGCCGTCCTCGTCCGCGCCGCCGGCGAGGTGGCCCGCTGGGTCAGCGTCCAGCTGGAGCTCGCCGACCTCGACCGCTCCCGCACCCGGCTCATCGAGGCCGAGATCAAGGCCCTGCGCGCCCAGATCTCCCCGCACTTCATCTTCAACTCGCTCGCGGTGATCGCCTCGTTCGTCCGCACCGACCCCGAACGCGCCCGTGAACTCCTCCTGGAATTCGCCGACTTCACCCGCTACTCGTTCCGCAGGCACGGCGACTTCACCACTCTCGCCGACGAACTGCACGCCATCGACCACTATCTGGCCCTGGTCCGCGCCCGCTTCGGCGACCGTCTCGCCGTCACCCTCCAGATAGCCCCCGAGGTCCTCCCCGTCACGCTCCCGTTCCTCTGCCTCCAGCCCCTGGTGGAGAACGCCGTCAAGCACGGCCTGGAGGGCAAGGCCGGCACCTGTCACATCCAGATCACCGCGCAGGACGCCGGCGCGGAGGCGCTCGTCGTCATCGAGGACGACGGCGCGGGCATGGATCCCGGCCTGCTGCGCCGCATCCTCGCGGGGGAGGTCAGCCCCTCCGGCGGCATAGGGCTGTCCAACGTCGACGACCGGCTCCGCCAGGTGTACGGCGACGACCACGGCCTCGTGATCGAGACCGCGCCCGGGGCGGGCATGAAGATCACCGCGCGGCTGCCGAAATACCAGCCGGGAGTGCACTCCGCCGCCCGCCCCGGGCCCGGGTAGATCTCAGGTCGTGCGAGCTCTGGTGCGAGCTCTGGTGGTGCGAGCTCTGGTCGTGCGATCTCAGGTCGTGCGCATCACGACCAGTGCGAGCGTGATCAGCCCGAGCACGACCCAGCCGAACCACAGCCAGCCGTTGCTGCCGAGCGCCACCGTGTAGGCCGTCACCATGACGAGACCGCCGAGGGTGAGCACCCCCATGGTCTTCGTCGAACCGTCCGTGGAACCGGGCATCGCGACACCCTCCTCCGGCACACCCTCCTCAGGGTGCGTCCCCCTCCATGGTGCCCTGCTTCCGGCCCATCAGCCCCGGCGTGCGTTCAGCGAGGCCAGATACGCGTTGTAGGCCTCCAGCTCCTTGTCCCCGTCACGGTCGGCGGCCCGGTCCTTGCGCTTGGCCTGCCGCTGCTCGGAGCGGTACCACTGGAACAGCAGCGCGATCAGCACCAGCACCGACGGGATCTCGCTGAACGCCCAGGCGATGCCGCCGGCCGCGTTCTGGTCGGCCAGCGCGTCGATGCCGAGGGAGGCCGGCGGATTCTCGAACGACTTGACCATCGGCGTCGAGGCCATCATCAGCGCGATGCCGAAGAACGCGTGGAACGGCATGCCCGCGAACAGCTCCAGCATCCGCATCAGATAGCCGGGCCGGCTGGGCCCCGGGTCCACGCCCATGATCGGCCAGAAGAAGAACACGCCGACGGCGAGGAAGTGCACCATCATCCCGACGTGCCCCGCCTTGGAGCCCATCAGGAAGTCGAACAGCGGGGTGAAGTAGAGCGCGTACAGGCTCGCGATGAACAGCGGGATCGTGAAGGCGGCGTGCGTGACGACCCGCATGTACCGGCTGTGCAGCAGCATCAGCAGCAGCTCGCGCGGCCCCTTGCGCCCCCTGCCCGCGGTCGGCAGCGCGCGCAGCGCCAGCGTGACCGGCGCGCCGAGCAGGACGAGGATCGGCGACAGCATGCTGATCACCATGTGCTGCACCATGTGCACGCTGAACATGACCATGCCGTAGTCGTTCAGCTTGGTGCACATCATCAGCGCGATGCTCAGCACCCCGGCGACGAACGCCACGGTCCGCCCCACCGGCCAGGCGTCCCCGCGCCGCCGCAGCCGGACGACGCCCCACGCGTACAGACCGAGCCCGGCCAGACAGGCGACGAGGAAGAACGGGTCCGGTGACCACTGGAGTCCTTCCCCCAGCGTGAACGGCGGCAGATCCATGGTCGTCCCATGCCCGCTGTGATCCATGCCGCCGGCTCCTGATTCGTGGGGGGTTGTACGTTTCCAGCCCCCCAAGACTAGGCCTGCCCCCGGCGACCGTTGTCACCGGGGGCGAGGCGGAGCTACAGCACGGTCTCCGCCTCGGCGTACCGCTCGTCCGGCACGGTCTTCAGCGTCTCCACCGCCTCCGCCAGGGGCACCATCACGATGTCCGTGCCGCGCAGCGCCGTCATCTGCCCGAACTCGCCCCGGTGCACCGCCTCCACCGCGTGCCAGCCGAACCGGGTCGCGAGCACCCGGTCGTACGCGGTGGGCGTGCCACCCCGCTGCACATGGCCGAGGATCACCGGCCGGGCCTCCTTGCCGAGCCGCGACTCCAGCTCGACCGACAGCTGCCGGGCGATCCCGGCGAACCGCTCGTGCCCGTAGATGTCCTTGCCGCCCTCGTCGAAGGCCATGCCGCCGGGGCGGGGCTTGGCCCCCTCGGCCGCGACGACGATCGCGAACCGCTTCCCCGCCTCGAAGCGCTCCCCGACCCGCCGGGCCAGCTCCTCGATGTCGAACGGACGCTCCGGCACGACGATGGCGTGGGCGCCGGCCGCCATGCCGGAGTGCAGCGCTATCCAGCCGGTGTGCCGTCCCATGACCTCGACGACGAGCACCCGCTGATGGGACTCGGCGGTGGTCTTCAGCCGGTCGAGTGCCTCCGTCGCGACACCGACGGCGGTGTCGAAGCCGAAGGTGACGTCGGTGACGGCGATGTCGTTGTCGATGGTCTTCGGCACGCCCACGACGGGCAGCCCGCTGTCCGACATCAGCCGGGCCGCCTTGAGCGTGCCTTCACCGCCGATCGGGATGACGGCGTCGAGGCCGAGTTCCTCGACATGGCCCTTGGCCCGCTCCACGCCGTCCCGCAAGTGGGAGGGCTGGACGCGGGAGGAGCCGAGGATGGTGCCGCCGCGGGCGAGGATGCCGCCCACCGCGTCGAGGTCGAGCTTGAGGTAGTCGCACTCCAGGAGGCCCTTCCAGCCGTCCCGGAAGCCGATGACCTCGTCGCCGTGGTCGACGACGGCACGGTGCACGACGGACCGGATGACGGCGTTCAGGCCGGGGCAGTCGCCGCCGGACGTGAGGACACCAATGCGCATAGCCCGATAAACCTTCTCCACGTGGGCCGGGTCCGGACCACGTTGTCCGGCTCGATCCCCGCCACCCTAGCGGCAGGAGGGGGCGGGACCGAAGCACACGTCCGCCTGCTGGACGTGCCCGCTCACCTGTGCGGATGCACCGTCAGACGGGCTGCTGACGGTGCACCGAACATCAGATGAACATACGACTCACGCAGGCTGCTGTGCAGCAGTGACTACGCAGGCTGCTGCGCAACAGTGATCACGCAGGCTGCTGCGCAGCCGCGATGCGCTCGTTGCGGAGCGCCTCGTACCAGCGGTCGTCGCTCGGCGGCAGCGCGTTCACGTCGAGCGCCAGCTTCAGCAGCAGGTCCGCGATGAGCGGGTTGCGGGCCAGCACCGGGCCGTGCATGTACGTACCGAACACGGTGTCGTTGTACGCGCCCTCGGTGCCGTCGCCCGTGCCGTTGCCCTTGCCGAGCTGGACGCGGGCGAACGGGCGGGCGGTGGGCCCGAGATGGGTGATGCCCTGGTGGTTCTCGAACCCGGTCAGCGGCGGCAGCCCGAGGCGCGGGTCGATGTCGGCGAGGACGTCGCCGACGCACCGCTCGCCCTCGCCGCGCGTCGTGGTGACGTCCAGCAGGCCGAGGCCCGGCTCGCGCTGCCCGAGGTCGTTGACGAACTCATGGCCGAGGATCTGGTAGCCGGCGCAGACCGCGAACACGATCGCGCCGTTCTGCACCGCCTGGTACAGATGCCCGTCACGGCGCAGCCGCTCGGCCGCGAGCCGCTGCGGACGGTCCTCGCCGCCGCCGATGAGGTAGATGTCGCCGGAGGTCGGGATCGGCTGGTCGCTGCGCACGTCCAGACGGGCCACGTCCAGGCCGCGCTGCCGCGCCCGGCGCTCCACGACCAGGACGTTGCCCTGGTCGCCGTAGGTGCTGAGCAGGTCCGGGTAGATCCAGACGACCCTCAGCTGGTTGTCGCTCATCAAGTGCTCGTCCCTCGTGCTCAGTTGCCGACGCGGCGGCGCAGGTCCTGGAAGGCGGTGTAGTTGGCGATGACCTCGATCCGGCCGGGCGGCGCCGTCTGCACGGCCTGGTCGAGGCTCTCGCACACCTGGAAGTGCTGGTTGGCGACCTCCAGACGCACCGCCAGGTCAAGCTTGCGGTCGCCGATGACGAAGATCGGGTGGCCGGTGAGCCGGGTGTAGTCGACGTCCCACAGCCACGAGGTGTCGGTGCCGTCGGCGCCGCGCGCGTTCACCGACAGGATGACCGGGGTGGGCGGCGGGTCGATCAGGCTGAACGTCTCCAGCCAGCCGGCCGGGTTCTTCGCGAGCAGGAGCCGCAGGTCGCGCTCCATGAACTGGACGACGTCGTAGCGTCCGGCGACGGCCTGCACCTGGTACATCCGCTCCAGCGCCACCTGCGGCGGTACCCCGAAGACGGCGGCGACGGCGGCCGAGGAGGCGGCGTTGGCCTTGTTGGCGCGGCCCGGCAGCTGGAGGTGGATCGGCCAGGCCGAGCCGTGCGGGTCGAGGACGTGGTCGCCGGAGAGCACCCAGCTCGGCGTCGGCCGGCGGAAGCCGCACTCGCCGCAGAACCAGTCGTCGCCCGGACGCTGCATCACACCGCCGCAGGACGGGCAGGACCAGGCGTCGTCCTTCCACATCTGCCCGGCGGCGACCCAGATCACGTTGGGGGAGGAGGAAGCCGCCCACACCACCAGCGGGTCGTCGGCGTTGGCGACGACGACCGACTTCGAACCGGCCAGCCCCTCACGCCAGTTCTCCGCGAGCATGCGGGTCTCGGCGGCGCGGTCGAGCTGGTCGCGCGAGAGGTTCAGCAGGGCGATGCACTTGGGGTCGGTGTCACGGGCGACGCCCGCGAGGTACTTCTCGTCCACCTCGATGACGCCGTATCTGGCTTCCGAACCGCCCGCCAGGGCCGAGGTGATACCGGCCGGCATGTTGGCGCCGAGGGCGTTGGACACGACCGGTCCCGCGGCCCGCAGCGCCTCCGCGATGAGCCGGGTCGTCGTCGTCTTGCCGTTGGTCGCCGACACCAGGACGACGTCCAGGTTCTGCGCGAGCCGGGCAAGGAGGTCGGGGTCGAGTTTCAGCGCCACCCGGCCGCCGATCACCGAACCGCTGCCGCGCCCCGCGGCGCGCGATGCCGCCGCCACCGCCTTACCCGCGGTCACGGCCAGCTTGGCCCGCGGCGTGAGCGGGTCCGAGTTGCCTGCCATCAGTTCTCGATCCTCCTTGCGTACGCGCCGGGCCTCTGCCTGACGGCAACGTGCTAGGTGGTCAGCCTATCGAGATCCATTCGCACTCCCGAATCCCGGCACCGCCTCACGTCGCGCACGGCATGCGCGTGTCAGAAAGGACCGTACCCTTGCCGCCATGCGACAAGGCTCCATCCCGGGCTCCCAAGGGCGCGTCCGGCCCCTCACCCTGCTCGGCGACCCCCTCCTTCGGCAACCCTGCCGGGAGGTCACCGACTTCGGCCCCGGACTCGCCCGTCTGGTCGAGGACATGTTCGCCACGATGTACGCGGCCCGGGGCGTGGGCCTGGCCGCCAACCAGGTGGGGGAGCCCCTGCGGGTGTTCGTGTACGACTGCCCGGACGACGAGGAGGTCCGCCACCTGGGGCATGTCGTCAACCCGCGCCTGGTGGAGGCGGACGGGATCGTGCTCCGGGGCCCGGAGGGCTGTCTGTCCCTGCCGGGCCTGGAGGCGGGCACGGAGCGCCACGACCACGCGGTGGTCGAGGGGTACACGATGACGGGCGAACGCCTGCGCGTCCACGGCACGGGATTCTTTGCCAGATGCTTGCAACACGAGTGCGATCATCTGGACGGGACGGTGTACGCGGACCGGGTGACGGGGTGGCGGAAGAAGCGGCTCATGCGCCAGGCGAGCCGGACTTCGTGGCACCGGCAGGGCCCGCACGCCTGAGGGGCGCGCGGCCGTGCCGATGTGCGGCCGTGCCGCGTGGGCACGAGTAACCACGCGCGGCCCGCACCCGGTGTACGACCGTCAGAACCCGGGTCCGCCCATCTTGTCCCCCGCGGCGGCGAGCCGGCCCCAGAGCAGGTCGGCGAGGCTCCGCACCAACTCGGCCCGGCCGCACGGCCGCTCGCCCAGCCACCAGTCGCCCGCCGCGTGCATCATCCCGACGATCCCGTGCCCCCACACCCGCGCGAGCTGCTGGCTCCCGGGCCCGAGGTCCAGCCGGTCCTCGATGACCTGGGCCAGCTCCTCACCCATCCGGCGCAGCAGCGGGATCGAGTGCTTGCCCACGTCGAATCCGTGGTCCCCGCCCTGGCCGCCCTCGGAGGGGTGCATCAGGAACCGGTACACCTGGGGCCGGGCCTCGATCGCCGCGAGGTAGGTGTCGAGCGTGGCCTCGACGCGGTCGCGCCGGTCCGCCGGCGCGTCCAGCGCGGCCCGCAGCGAGTCCAGCAGCGCGTCCGTGTGCCGCTTGGCCAACGCCGCGTAAAGTCCGCCCTTGTCGCCGAAGTGGCGGTACAGGATCGGCTTGGTGATGCCCGCCTCGGCGGCGATCGCGTTCATCGAGGCCTGCGGGCCGTCACGCAGCACCACCCGGTCCGCGGCCTCCAACAGCTCCCGCCGCCGGCGGTCCGCGGATCGTTGCTGCTCGGTCCGCTGCGTGGTGTCCATGATCTCTCCCCACCCGTGCTGTTTCGATGGCGCACGCGCAAACTAGCACCTGACAGCAGCCTGACATCGAACGGGCTGACGAGCAGTCGCCGGGAGTTGACTTTTCCTACCGACCGGTAACACACTCGTGTTACCGCAAGTAACATGCACGTCGAGGCGTGCGCCGCCGCTGGAGGGGTCATGGCCGAGTTCACCATGGAGCTCAACGACGAACAGAAGGAGGTGCGGGACTGGCTGCACGGCTTCGCCGCCGACGTCATCCGCCCCGCGGCCGCCGAATGGGACGAGCGTGAGCAGACTCCCTGGCCGGTCATCCAGGAAGCGGCCAAGGTCGGCATCTACTCCCTCGACTTCTACGCCCAGCAGTACTTCGACCCGACCGGCCTCGGCATCCCGATGGCCATGGAGGAACTGTTCTGGGGTGACGCGGGCATCGCCCTGTCCATCGTCGGCACCGGTCTCGCCGCCGTGGGCGTCCTCGCCAACGGCACCGAGGAGCAGATCGGCACCTGGATCCCCCAGATGTACGGCGACGCCAACGACGTCAAGGTCGCGGCCTTCTGCTCCTCCGAGCCCGACGCCGGGTCCGACGTGGCCTCCATGCGCACGCGTGCGGTGTACGACGAGGCCAAGGACGAGTGGGTGATCAACGGCACGAAGACGTGGGCGACCAACGGCGGCATCGCCAACGTCCACGTCGTCGTCGCGGTCGTCGACGCGGACCTGGGCTCCAAGGGGCACGCCTCCTTCATCATCCCGCCGGGCACGCCCGGTCTCGCCCAGGGCCAGAAGTTCAAGAAGCACGGCATCCGCGCCTCGCACACCGCCGAGGTCGTCCTCGACGACGTCCGCGTGCCCGGCTCCTGCCTGCTCGGCGGCAAGGAGAAGCTGGACGAGCGGCTGGCGCGGGCCCGCGAGCGGGCGAAGGCGGGCGGCGGCGAGCGGGTCAAGAACGCGGCGATGGCCACGTTCGAGGCCTCGCGGCCGGCGGTCGGCGCGATGGCCGTCGGCACCGCCCGCGCCGCGTACGAGGTCGCCCTCGACTACGCCAGGACCCGCGAGCAGTTCGGCCGGCCGATCATCGACAACCAGGGCGTCGCCTTCCAGCTGGCGGACATGCGCACCGCCGTCGACGCGGCGCGGCTGCTGGTGTGGCGGGCGTCGTGGATGGCGGTCAACGGCAAGCCCTTCACGGCGGCGGAGGGCTCGATGTCCAAGCTGTTCGCGAGCGAGACGGCGAAGACGGTGACGGCGCAGGCGGTCCAGATTCTCGGCGGCAACGGGTACACGCGGGAGTATCCGGTGGAGCGGATGCACCGGGATGCGGCGATCTACACGATCTTCGAGGGCACGAGCGAGATCCAGCGGCTCGTCATCGCCCGCACGTTGTCGGGGATGCCGATCCGGTAACACCGGGGGTGGTTCTGCGCGATGCGGTCTGCGGGTGCGTCGTGGCCGGTCGCGCAGTTCCCCGCGCCCCTTGAGTAGGTGCACTGCACGTACCTAAGGGGCGCGGGGCTGTGTCGATGTGCGGCTCCGCCGCGTGGGCGCGACCAGCCACAAGCGGCCCGCACCCGGCGACGGATCCGCACCCCTACGGAGTACTCCCGCTGCTGTGCGCGATGCACGCCACGTCGATGCGATCCGCCAGCTTCGCCAGTTCGATGGTCAGCGCGGCGACGGTGTCCTCGTCCAGCCCGTCCGCCCCCGCCTCGACGAGATGCAGCCACCGCGCACCCAACGTGCGGAGCAGCTTGCTCACATCGGCCGCGGACACCTGCAAGGTCCCGCGCTCGTCGACGATCAGGGGCAGGGTCACTTCGCGGTTCACAGTCGGGATCGTAGCCGCGGAAGCGTCACGCACCGTGCCAAACGGTGGTGATGTTGCAGAACTCCCGGATTCCGTGCCCGGACAGCTCACGCCCGTATCCGGACCGCTTCACCCCGCCGAACGGGAAGGCAGGGTGGGAGGCCGTCATCCCGTTGACGTACACCCCGCCGGCCTCCAGATCCCGGACGAAACGGTCCACCTCGGCCTCGTCGCGCGTCCACACGTTGGAACTCAGTCCGAACGGTGAGTCGTTAGCGAGGAGCACCGCCTCGTCGAGGTCGCCGGCCCGGTACAACGTCGCCACCGGCCCGAACGCCTCCTCGCGGTGGACGCGCATCTCGCGGGTGACGCCGGCCAGGACGGTCGGCGGGTAGTACCAGCCGGGCCCCTCCGGCCGCTCCCCGCCGCACAGCACCGCCGCTCCGCTCCGCTTCGCGTCGTCGACGAGCTCCTCCAGGTCGTCGCGTCCGCTCTCGCTCGCCAGCGGACCGACCTCGGTGTCCTCCTCCAGCGGGTCGCCGACCTTCAGCGCCCTCATCCCTTCGGCGAAGCGCTCGGCGAACCGGTCGTACACGTCCGTGTGGACGATGAACCGCTTGGCGGCGATGCACGACTGCCCGTTGTTCTGCACCCGCGCGGTCACCGCCACCCGGGCGGCCCGGTCCACGTCCGCGGACGGCATGACGACGAACGGGTCGCTGCCGCCCAGCTCCAGCACCGTCTTCTTGATCATCTCGCCGGAGGCGGAGGCCACGGCGCGTCCCGCGGGCTCGCTGCCGGTGAGGGTGGCCGCCTTGACGCGTTCGTCGCGCAGCACGTCGTCGACCGCGCCCGAGCCGATCAGCAGGGTCTGGAAACAGCCCTCGGGGAAGCCCGCCCGGTGGAACAGGTCCTCCAGGTACAGGGCGGTCTGAGGGACGTTGGAGGCGTGCTTGAGCAGGCCCACGTTGCCCGCCATCAGCGCGGGCGCGGCGAAGCGGACCACCTGCCAGAGCGGGAAGTTCCACGGCATCACCGCGAGCACGGGCCCCAGCGGCCGGTAGCGGACGAGGGCGCGGGAGGCGCCGGAGTCCTTCACGTCGGCCTCGGCCGGCTCCTCGTCGGCGAGCAGCCCCTCCGCGCGCTCGGCGTACCAGCGCATCGCCTTGGCGCACTTCGCGGCCTCCGCGCGCGCCTGCTTGACCGGCTTGCCCATCTCGGTGGTCATCACCCGGGCGATCTCCGGACCGTCCTCGTCGAGGAGGTCGGCGGCCCGGTTCAGCAGCCGGGCGCGCTCGGCGAACGCCGTGGTGCGGTACGTGCGGAACGTGGCCTCGGCGAGCTGGAGCCGGCGTTCGAGCTCCTCCTCGCCCAGGGCCTCGTACGTCTTGAGCGTCTCGCCGTTCGCCGGGTTCACCGTCGCGATGGGCATGACCGACCTCCTGGAAAGCGGGCTGTGCTTCGACCTTCGCGCGCCGCGACGGGGGCCGCAACGCGTACGTCTGCTCAGGGGGCCGGGACCCCTCAGCCCGAGTGCTCCGCCAGCCGGTCCAGAAACGCGGCCTGCGCCGTGACGATCACCTCACGCGCCCGCTCCACACCGAGCCAGGCCACCCGGTCCAGCTCCGGGAACTCCGCGGTCCGCCCCGACCTGGGCGGCCACTCCATGACGAACGTGCCCGGCACGACCGTCGCCGGGTCGAGGTCCGCCTCGACCGCCCATACCGTCACGATCTTGCCGTTCGTCTGCCGCACCCAGCCCAGCGGCAGCGCCTCGCCGTCCGGCGGGGGCAGCCCCAGCTCCTCCTGGAACTCCCTGCGGGCCGCCTCCCAGGCCGGCTCGTCCGGCTCGTACTCGCCCTTCGGGACCGTCCACGCACCGGCGTCCTTCTTCGCGAAATACGGGCCTCCCATATGCCCGAGCAACACCTCCAAGCCGTCGTCGGTGTGCCGGAACAACAGCAGGCCCGCGCTGCGCTTGACGCTCACGGCCGCACCTCCGGATGCGCGGCGAGCAGCGTCTGCACCGTGTCCGCCTCCTCCGGCCGCTTGTCCTCGCGGTAGCGGATCACCCGGGCGAAGCGGAGGGTGACGCCGGCCGGGTAGCGGGTGGAGCGCTGGAGCCCGTCGTAGGCGATCTCGACGACGAGTTCGGGGCGTACGACCACGCCCCAGCCCTCCTCCCGCACGGCCAGCCCCCGCAGATGCCCGGTCTGCCAGGTCAGCATCGCGTCCGTCATGCCCTTGAAGGTCTTGCCCAGCATCACGAAACCGCCGTCGGCGGCACGGGCCCCCAGGTGCAGGTTGGACAGCTTGCCGGTGCGGCGGCCGTGGCCCCACTCGGCGGCCAGCACCACCAGGTCGAGGGTGTGCACGGGCTTGACCTTCAGCCAGGACGCCCCGCGCCGCCCCGCGCTGTAGGCGGCGTCGAGGGACTTCACGACGACGCCCTCGTGGCCGCGCAGCAGGGTCTCCCGGAGGAACTCCTCGGCCGCCGGCAGGTCCTGCGGTCCGGACACCAGCGCCCGGCGGACCCGCATCGGCTCGGGCACCAGCCGGGCCAGCTCCGCGTGCCGCTCGGCGAACGGCAGATCGAGCAGGTCCCGGTCGTCCACGGAGAGCGCGTCGAAGAAGACGGGGGAGACGGGGACGGCCGCGGCGGCCGTCGCCACGTCCACGCGTGAGCCGACCCGGCCCGCCGTCTCCTGAGAGCTCCGGGGCCGCCCGGCCGCGTCGAAGGCGATGACCTCGCCGTCCAGGATGAACCGCGAACCGCGCAACTCCAGCGCCGCCGCGGTCACTTCGGGCAGCCGGTCGGTGATGTCGTCGAGGGTGCGGGTGTGGATCCGCACACTGTCGCCGTCCCGGTGCACCTGGACGCGGATCCCGTCGAGCTTCTCCTCCACCGCGCACGCGCCCAGCTTGCCGACCGCCTCGGCCACCGAGGACGCGGAGTGCGCCAGCATCGGCTGGACCGGGCGGCCGACGGTGAGCCGGAAGCGGTCCAGGGCCGCCGGGCCGTCCGTCAGCAGCGCCTGCGCCACCGTCCGGAGCGACCCGGCGAGCATCACCGCCCGCCGGACGTCCCCCGCCGCCGCCCCGGTCGCCCCGGCCAGCCCCTCCACCGCGACCGCGTCCAGCGCGCCCTGCCGGACCTCGCCGGTGATCAGCCCGAGCAGGAAGCGCTGTTCCTCCTCGGTGGCCGCGCCCATCAACTCCCCGACCAGCCGGGCCCGTTCGGCCTGGGAGCCGGGGCCGGACACCTTCCCCAGCTCGGTGAGCCGGGCGTCCACCTCGCGCACGGTCAGGGTCGGTTCGCCGGCCGGGGCGACCGGCCGGCCCAGCGCCTTCCAGCCGACGCCGAGCCGCCCCTGCGGGAGCCGTCCGGCCAGGTAGGGGATGACGACCGGCACGTCCTGCGGCTCCGCCTCCCGGAAGAGCCCGGCGAGCAGGGCGATCTTGCGGGAGCGCGCCGAGGCGGCGGCGACCTCCCGGGACACGTCGGCGAGCCGGGTCAGCAGCATGCAGCCATGGTGCAACGCCTTCGCGCCGACTACACCCGCACGGCCGCCGCGGACGCGTCCAGATCGGCCATCAGCAGCTCGCCGTTGATCGCCGCGCCCGCCCGGTAGCCGCGGCTCGCCGCGTTGATCACCTGCTCGGCGAAGCCGGAGGCGTTGCCCGCCGCCCACAGGCCGGGCACGCTCGTCCGGCCCTGGCCGTCGACCACGGGATAGACGCCGAACGGCGTGTCGGTCATCTCGGCGCCCAGGTCCCGCAGCAGCTCGGTCCGGGGGACCGGCCGGGGAGCGACGAACAGCGTCTCGCGGTCGTGCGCGGCCCCGTCCGCGAGGCGCACCCCGGTCAGCCGGTCGTCCTCGACGACCAGCCCGGCCACCTCGCCGGGCACCACGCGGACCCCGGCGGCGGCGAGCCGGCGCAGGTCCTCGTCAGAGAGCTCCCGCTCGGCGACCGTGTGCAGGAAGAACGTCACGTCCTTCGACCACTGGGTCACGATCAGTGCCTGGTGCACGCTCGCCGTGCTCGTGGCGAGCACCCCGAAGGCCCGGTCGCGCACCTCCCAGCCGTGGCAGTACGGGCAGTGCAGCACGTCCCGGCCGAAGCGCTCGGCGAGGCCCTCGACCGGGGGCAGTTCGTCCTTGAGGCCGGTGGCGACGACCAGTTGACGGGCGTGTGCGGTCCGGCCTCCGGCCAGCGTCACGGTGAAGCCACCGTCGCGGACGGCGGCGTCCACCGCCCGGTCGCGGACCAGGTCGACGCCGTACCGGGCGATCTCCTCGCGGCCGACGGCCAGGAACTCCGTCGGCGACATCCCGTCCCGGGACAGGAAGCCCTGCATATGGGCGGCGGGCGCGTTGCGCGGCTCGCCGGCGTCGACGACCAGGGTGCGGCGCCGGGCCCGGCCCAGCACCAGCGCGGCGGACAGGCCCGCCGCACCGCCGCCGACGACGATCACTTCATACCTCTCGCCCACCTCGTGCGCCCCGGTGACTGCGTGGTTCTCGGTCATGGGTGACCACCTCCACCCCGAACCTCGCGCACCCGCTGCCGTATTGACAAATGTGTTTGCCGAAACTGCAATGGGCCCCATGACCGAGACGGGCTCCACGAACGGCGACGGCAGGCAGGACGACATGGAAGAGGTGCTCGCGGAGGTCGGGCCGCGGCTGCGGCGGATCCGCAAGGAGCGGGGCGCGACGCTGGCCGGGCTGTCCGAGGCGACCGGCATCTCGGTGAGCACGCTGTCCCGGCTGGAGTCGGGCCTGCGCAAACCCAGCCTGGAGCTGCTGCTGCCGATCGCGCGGGCCCACGAGGTGGCGCTCGACGAGCTGGTGGGCGCGCCGGCGGTGCGCGACCCCCGGGTGCGGTCCGAGCCGATCGTGCGGCACGGGCGCACGTACTGGCCGCTGACCCGCCAGCCCGGCGGCCTCCAGGCCTTCAAGGTGCGGGTGCCGCCGGGCGAGGAGAAGCCGGATCCGGGCACCCACGAGGGCTACGAGTGGGTGTACGTGTTGTCCGGCCGGCTGCGGCTGGTGCTCGGCGACCACGACCTCGTGCTGACGGCGGGGGAGGCCGTCGAGTTCGACACACGGGTGCCGCACTGGTTCGGGTCGACGGCGGAGGGGCCGGCCGAGTTCCTCAGCCTGTTCGGGCCCCAGGGGGAGCGGATGCACGTCCGGGCGCGGCCCAGGAGGGCGTGACGCACGAGACGGTTCCCTGATCGGCAAGCGACCGCTTAGTATGCGATGAGGCCGGGTCACCCGAAGAGGGACCCCGGTCACCCGAGTCGGACGACGCAGTCCCGTGGAGGCTCCGCATGCAGGCATGGCAAGTGCACGAGAACGGCGAGCCGGGTGAGGTGATGCGCCTGGAGGAGGTGGCCCCGCCGACGCCCGGCGACGGCCAGGTCCTGCTGAAGGTGCGCGCCGCCAGCGTCAACTTCCCGGACGTGCTGCTGTGCCGGGGCCACTACCAGGTCCGGCCGCCGCTGCCGTTCACCCCGGGCCTGGAGATCTGCGGCGAGACCGAGGACGGGCGGCGGGTCATCGCCAACCCCGCGCTGCCCCACGGCGGTTTCGCCGAGTACGCCGTCGCGGACGCCGCCGCCCTGCTGCCCGCCCCCGACGCGCTGGACGACGCCGAGGCCGCCGCCCTGCACATCGGCTACCAGACCGGCTGGTTCGGCCTGCACCGCAGGGCGCACCTCGAAGCCGGCGAGACCCTGCTCGTCCACGCTGCCGCCGGAGGGGTCGGCAGCGCGGCCGTGCAGCTCGGCAAGGCGGCCGGCGCGACCGTGATCGGCGTCGTCGGCGGGGCCGACAAGGCCGCCGCCGCCCGGGAGCTGGGCTGCGACACGGTGATCGACCGCCGCGCGCAGGACGTCGTCGCCGCCGTGAAGGAGGCCACCGGCGGCCGGGGCGCGGACGTGATCTACGACCCCGTCGGCGGCGAGGCCTACGCCCAGTCCGCCAAGACCGTCGCCTTCGAGGGCCGGATCCTGGTCGTCGGCTTCGCCAGCGGCACGATCCCCAGCCCGGCGCTGAACCACGCCCTGGTGAAGAACTACTCGATCCTCGGCCTGCACTGGGGCCTCTACAACACCAAGAACCCGAAACTGGTCCAGCACTGCCACGAGCAGCTCACCGAACTGGCCGCCCGGGGCGCGATCAAGCCGCTGGTGAGCGAGCGCGTGCCGCTGAGCGAGGCCGCCGCCGCCGTGCAGCGGGTCGGCGACGGCGTCACCACCGGCCGGGTCGCCGTCGTGCCGTCCCTGGAGAACGGAGCCGCCACATGACCGACGCAGAGGAACTCCGCCGCCGCACACGGGAGTTGCTGACCGCCCATCCGCCGGCGAGCACGGACCGCCTGGACTTCCTCAGGGCCCGCTTCGACGCCGGACTCGCCTGGGTGCACTACCCCGAAGGCCTCGGCGGCCTTGGCGCGCCCCGCTCCCTCCAGGTCGTCGTGGACGCCGAGTTGGAGGCCGCGGGCGCACCCGACAACGACCCGCGGCGCATCGGCATCGGCCTCGGCATGGCCGCCCCGACCGTCCTGCGCTACGGCACCGAGGAGCAGAAGCGACGCTACCTGCGGCCCCTGTGGACGGGCGAGGAGGTCTGGTGCCAGCTCTTCAGCGAGCCCGGCGCCGGCTCCGACCTGGCGGCCCTCGGCACCCGGGCGGTCCGCGACGGCGAGGACTGGGTCGTGAGCGGCCAGAAGGTGTGGACCTCCAGCGCTCACATCGCCCGCTGGGCCATCCTCATCGCCCGCACCGACCCCGATGTGCCCAAGCACGCCGGCATCACCTACTTCGTCTGCGACATGACCGACCCCGGCGTCGAGGTGCGCCCGCTGCGCCAGATCACCGGCGAGGCGGAGTTCAACGAGGTGTTCCTCACCGACGTCCGCATCCCCGACTCCCGCCGCCTCGGCGAGATCGGCGACGGCTGGCGGGTCGCGCAGACCACGCTGAACAACGAACGCGTCGCCATCGGCGGCATGCGCCTGCCCCGCGAGGGCGGCATGATCGGCCCGGTGTCCAAGACCTGGCGTGAGCGGCCCGAGCTGCGCACCCACGACCTGCACCAGCGGCTGCTGAAGCTGTGGGTGGACGCCGAGGTCGCCCGCCTCACCGCCGAACGGCTGCGCCAGCAGCTCGTCTCGGGCCAGCCCGGCCCCGAGGGCGCCGGCATGAAGCTCGCCTTCGCCCGCCTCAACCAGGAGATCAGCGGCCTGGAGGTCGAACTCCTCGGCGAGGAAGGCCTGTTGTACGACGACTGGACCATGCGCCGGCCCGAACTCGTCGACTTCACCGGACGCGAGGCCGGCTACCGCTATCTGCGCTCCAAGGGCAACAGCATCGAGGGCGGGACCAGCGAGGTCCTGCTGAACATCGTCGCCGAACGCGTCCTGGG
Organism: Streptomyces sp. NPDC002328; assembly: GCF_042890065.1. Lineage (NCBI taxonomy): Bacteria > Bacillati > Actinomycetota > Actinomycetes > Kitasatosporales > Streptomycetaceae > Streptomyces > Streptomyces sp. NPDC002328. The sequence continues at coordinate 190,440 of NZ_JBIARQ010000009.1, forward strand.
CCTGCCCGCCGAGCCGCGCACCGACAAGGACGTCGCCTGGAAGGACCTGGCCCGATGACGGATCTCCTGTACTCCGAGGAGGAAGAGGCACTGCGGTCGGCGGTACGGGACCTGCTCACCGACCACTGTGACGCGCCCGGCGTCATCGCCCGCACCGAGTCCGACGCCCCGCACGACGTCGCGGCCTGGAAGGCGCTCGCCGACGGCATGGGCCTCGCGGGTCTGCTGATCCCCGAGGCGCAGGGCGGCCAGGGCGCGACCCACCGCGAAGTCGCCGTGGTCCTGGAGGAGTTGGGGCGGGCCGTCGCGCCCGTGCCGTATCTGACGAGCGCCGTCGTCGCCACCGAGGCGCTGCTCGCGTGCGGGGCCGACGACCTGCTCGCCCGGCTGGCGGACGCCACCACGATCGGCGCGCTCGCCGTCGGCCTGCACACCGCGCCCGGCGCCGCCTTCCCGACCGTACGACTCGAAGACGGCGCCCTGCACGGGGAGTTGACCGGCATCGCGGACGCGGCCGTCGCCGATCTGCTGCTCGTCCCCGCGGACGACGGCGGGCTGTACGCGGTCGAGGCCTCCGCCGTGACCGTCACCCCGCAGGTCTCCTTCGACCTCACCCGCCCCCTCGCCACGGTCACCCTCGCCGGGGCCCCCGGCCGTCGTGTCGGCGACGCCGCGCCCGCGGTCCGCCGTGCCCTGCGCGCCGGCGCCGGACTGCTCGCCTCCGAGCAACTCGGCCTCGCGGAATGGGCGTTGACGGAGACCGTGCGGTACCTGAAGGACCGCAAGCAGTTCAACCGGCCGGTCGGCGGCTTCCAGGCGCTCAAGCATCGGCTGGCCCAGCTGTGGCTGGAGGTCGTCAACCTCCGCGCCGCCGCGCGCAACGCGGCCGACGCGCTCGCCGGCGGGCAGTCCGCCGACGAGGTGGCCGTGGCGGTCGCCGTCGCCCAGGCCTACGCGGCGTCCGTCGCCGTCCACGCCGCCGAGGAGGCGGTGCAGCTGCACGGCGGCATCGGCATGACCTGGGAACACCCGGCGCACCTCTGCCTCAAGCGGGCCAAGGCCGACTCCATCGCCTACGGCACGGCCGGCGCCCACCGGGAGGCGCTGGCCGAACTCGTCGACCTCCGCGCTCCCTGACAGGCGCCGGAGGAACCACGGAGAGAACCCGTCCCACCTGGGGCGGGTTTTCTCGTGCGGGCGAACGTACCGCGGGGAGGCGAACCCCTGCGGACACCACTCGTTCGGAGGACAGGCCAGTCGCACGGACGAACCCTCCGCTACGCCACACTTGCGGCCGAACGCCACGAAACGGACGTGGCGGAGGAGGTTGTCGTGGCCATTTCCATCTCGGTGGTGCTGTTGCTGCTGATCCTGGCGGTGATCTTCCTGCGCAACGGCGGGCTGAAGATCTCGCACGGACTGGTCTGTCTGCTGCTCGGCTTCTTCCTGGCCGGCACGAACATGGCCCCCACCATCCACAGCGGCCTCACGGCCACCGCCGAGATCGTCAGCAGCATCCGGCCGTGAGAGCACCGTAGGGGATCACCGGGTCACCAGGCCGGCGGGTCACCGGGTCACCGGAGGAACACCCCGATCCCGTTCGGCACCGGGCGCTCCGTTCCGTCCGACGGGTGGTTGCGCACCGTGGCCCGGGCCGCGCCCGGCGCGCGGGCGACCAGGGTCGAGGATCCGCCGCCGTCGAGACTGAAGCCCCCCGTCGCCCCGAGGCTCTTCAGGGCCTTGGCGACCTCGGCGATCGTCAGACCCTTGCGGTACCGGGGCGCGCCGTCGACCGCGAAGAGCAGCACGCGCCGCCCGCCGTCCGCGATGCCGACGGCGGTGCGCACCGCCGAGGTCCGCGTGTCCAGACCGGGCAGCGGCTGCCCGCCGGAGAGCACCGGATAGCCGCCGACCGCGAACCGGTACGTACGCCCCGACGCCGCCGTCAGCCCGTACCGCACCGTGACCGCCTGACCCCGGGTCAGCCGGCGCAGCCGCTGGGCGCCCGCCTCCCGGCCCACCAGCACCGTGGTGCCCGCCGCGACGGGGCCGCTCCCCGGCACGGCCGAGACCGACGCCACCCTGCCCCGCCGCAGCGTCACCTCGTAGGTGCGGGCGCTGCACGCCGCCGCCCGCTCGGTGTCCGAGCCGCAGGTGGCGCGCTTGCGCGAGACGCTGCCCCAGTCCGACGTGTACGCGCCGACGGAGTTCTCCGGCAGCGCGTACTGGTTGAGCCCGCCCAGCGGCTGCCGCCGGCCGCCGACGCTGAACGACCCGTTCAGCGTCAGCGCGTCGATCCGGGCCCGCCCGTCGTCGCCCACCCCGAGCACGGCGTCGGTGTCCGTGCCGGGCGGCAGCTCGGGGCCGAACCGCTGCGCCGTCGGGACCGCGCCCTTGAGCGCTTTGCCGTCGGCGATCGCCGGACCCACGCTCGCGCCGGTCGCGGCGACGCCCGGATGCTGCACCTCGCTGATGTTGAAGAAGTCGCCGTTGACGCCGGCGACCGCCTTGCGCGCCGCGGCCTGCCGGGAGAGGGGCTCGCGCGACGCCACCTTCCCCGGGTGCAGCAGCCCGAGCCGCACCCGGGCGTTCGTCAGATCGACGCTGACGACGTGCACATGGGTGAGACCGGCCGCCGCCGGCAGGTCGTAGTGCCGGTACGCCACGCCCGGCGCGACGGCGGTGGGGGCGGCCCCGGCCCCGGTGCCGGCGGCGGGCGCGGCTGCCGTCGTGGCCCCGGTCGCGGCGGCGGCCGGTCCCGCTCCCGTCAGGGCCGCGCCGGCCAGTGTGCCCAGTGCCGTCAGCAGCGTCAGCGACGTCCTGCGCGCCGTCACCGTGCGGGAACACACTTCCTGATGATGCGTCACACATCCCCCAGACTCGTGCGGGCGGCAACCCTCCCACGAGCCGCGCGCGGAACTCGGGGAAGCGGGCGTGAACACCACGAGAAGGGATGAGAAAAGCCACGAATCCGGGTGATTTCACTTGCTTTCGTACGCGGTGAAGTGCGCCGGCGCGTGGTCGATCGGCAGGTCCGGGCGCCAGGCGGTGAGGGCCTGGGCGCTGCACACGAACAGCGAGGGCGGCAGGCGGTCCAGCCGGTACCAGCGCCAGTCGCCGACGCGTTCGTCCGGCTGGTCGGCCGGCTCGCCCCGCCAGTCGGTGACGGCGGCGGCGACGGTGACCCGGACGACGTCCTCGGAGTGGTCGAGGAGCGTGCCCAGCAACCGGACGTCCGCCGGGTCCGCCCGCAGCCCGGTCTCCTCCCTCAACTCCCTCACGACGGCGTCCTGGAGCGACTCACCGGGCTCCACGGTGCCGCCGGGCAGCTCCCAGGTGCCCCGGCGGTGACGGCCGAGCAGCAGCCCGCGCGGGCCGTGCAGGACGGCGCCCACGCCGAGGGCGGCGTGCGGGACGGGCGGCAGGGCGGTGCGCGGCCGGGAGGTGACGCGCGCGGGCCGCCGGGCCCGGAAGACGCGGTGCGCGGCGGGGTTTCCGGGGTCCGGGGCCGTCACCTCCACGACCTCCTCGACGTACAGCCCGTGGTCGACGAGGAGTTCGCGCCAGGTCTCCTCGGCCGGCGCGGGGGAGGGCCCGTCGCCGCGGGAGTCGGTGTGCGGCACGCCGAAGCACAGCGTCCCGCCGGGCTTCAGCGCCGTCGCCAGCGCGGGCAGCAGCCGGCGCGGGTCGATGAACGGTACGGCGTCGACCGAGTAGACGACGTCGTACGGCTCCGCGTCGCGCAGATGGGCCACCGCGTCCGCGTGGACGAGACGCAGGCCGGGGAGGGACTCGTAGCGGGCGCGGGCGCGTTCGATCCGGCCGGGCTCGGAGTCGACGGCGTCCACCTCGGCGCCGTACGCCCGCACCAGACGGGCCGCGTACCGGGCCGTACCGCAGCCCAGATCGAGCACGCGCCGCCCCTTCAGCTCCCCGAGGAACCCGTCGTCCGGCCCCGCTCCGCGGAACCACCGGTCGATCCGCTCGGCCTCCCCGCTCTCCTGGTCGTCCGGATCGTCCGGCACGCGGGGATTCGGCATGGGCGGCCTCCTGGGTCGGCGGGTCGACGGCGCGGAGATTCTTACCGGAGGCCGGCCGGGGTAGTCGTCAGGCGCGCACCGGATGCTTGCTCATGATGGAGACCCGGTTGAACGCGTTGATGGTCACCGCCACCCAGATGACCGCCGATATCTGGTCCTCGGTGAGGACTTCACGGGCGGCGGCGTACGCGGTCGCCTGCGCGGAGGCGTCGGCCGGGTGGGTGGTCGCCTCGGCGAGCGCGAGGGCCGCGCGCTCCGGCGGGGTGAAGAGGTCGGTGTCCCGCCAGGCGGGGAGCACGGCGAGCCGCCGGGTGGTCTCACCGCCGCGCAGGGCGGCCCTGGTGTGCAGATCGAGGCAGTACGCGCACCCGTTGAGCTGCGACACCCGCAGGTTGACCAGTTCCACGACGGTCCGCTCCAGGCCCGCTTCGGCGGCGGTCGCGCGCACGGCCTCGGAGGTCTGGAGGAGCGCGTGGTAGGCCTTGGGGCTCTGCTTGTCGATGAAGATCCGTCGCGTCATACGGATCATGGTGACATAGTTGAATCCGAAACATTCGGGTGTTCCGGAACGGTCGTCAAGTGCTCGTAGGCGCCGGTGAGATGGAGCAGGCGGCGCAGGACCGGGCCCGTGTCGTCGAGATGGAGCGTGACGCCGCGCTCGCAGGCGTCGCGGTGGATCCGGAGCAGCACCGTCAGGCCCATGGAGTCGACCATGTCGAGCCGCGCGCAGTCCAGGCGCAGGTGCCGCACGTCCTCGCGCGTGCGCAGTAATTCACCGTCCGTGAGATCGAACACCTATGCAGGTGCAAAGGGGGGGTATTGCGTGCGGGGCGATGAGCCTCGCGCGCCCTTCTGGCGCGCTGTATGCGCCCTGCCAGTGGGAGTCGGCCTCGCGTTAGTTTTATCCGGCAGGCGGAAATGAGCCACCGTATCACCTCTCTCCAGTGGTGAAACGATGCGGCATTGCCACTGCATCCGTCCGGGAAAGTCTTGCCACTGGGATGGGGGAACGTTATGGACATGCGTTACGAGGCGTTTTCCTACGCCGACAAGGTGTTCTATGACTCACCTGTCCGATGGGCGACGACGGAGGAGTTCGACGCCGTCGGCGAGAAGCCGCCCGCCGGCTGGGTGGGCAACGCGCGGGACGTGTGGGTGGGCCGGCAGCTCGCCGACGTCGAACTGCCCGACCAGGGCTGGAAGATCCACGTCTCCGCGTGTCTCGACAACGCCGAGCACATCCTCGCGGTCGTCAGCGAGTACTGCTTCGAGCACCGCGTGGCCTTCAAGTTCCTGCGCAGCCCCACGCTGGTGCAGACCCAGAACGCGAAGTACGCCTCGCGCGGCTCCAGCGGGAAGTTCATGACGCTGTACCCGGTCGACGAGCCGACGCTGGAGCGATGTCTGAACGACCTCGGCGAGGCCCTCGACGGCCAGCGCGGGCCGTACATCCTCAGCGACCTGCGCTGGCGCGAGGGGCCGCTCTACCTGCGCTACGGCGGCTTCACCGAGCGGTTCTGCCGGTCGGAGACCGGTGAGCTCGTCCTGGCCCTGCGGGAGCCCTCGGGCCGGCTCCGCCCCGACGTGCGGCGCGCCGTGTTCGAGGTGCCCGACTGGGCCCCCGTGCCGGCCGTCATGCAGCAGGCGCTGGCCGACCGGGCGAGAGCGAGCACCGCCGACCTGCCCTACACCGTGGAACGGGCGCTGCACTTCTCCAACGGGGGAGGCATCTACGTCGGCAGACCCGCCGGCGGCGGCGACGAGGTGGTCCTCAAGGAGGCCCGCCCCCACGCCGGCCTCGACCAGCGCGGGGAGGACGCCGTCACCCGGCTCGGCAGAGAGCACGACATCATGCGCCGCCTGAGCGGCGTGCCGGCGGTGCCGTCCGCGCTCGGATACTTCACCGCCTGGGAACACCACTTCCTGGTCCAGGAGTTCGTGCCGGGCGAGCCCCTCAACAGATGGTTCGGACGCCGCTACCCCCTGGTCCACCCCGACCCCGACCGGTCGGAGATCGACCGGTACAGACAGGAGGCGCTCGACGTCCTGGAGGGCATCGAGGAAGGCCTGAACGCCATCCACGAGCGCGGAATCGTCTTCGGCGACCTCCACCCCCGCAACCTGATCGTCAGACCCGACGGACGGGTGTGCTTCATCGACTTCGAACTCGCCTCGCCCGTCGACGAGTTCGTCAGACCCGGGCTCGGCGCCGCCGGCTTCGCCGCCCCCGCCGACCTGCACGGCTTCGCCATCGACCGGTACGCCCTCGACGCGCTGCGCCTGTGGATCTTCATGCCGCTCATGCAGCTCACGTCGCTCGACCCCGACAAACGCGACCAGTTGGCGGACGCCGCCACCAGACGCTTCGGGCTCCCGGCCCGGCCCCTGCCCGCCCAGTCCTCCGGCCGCTCCGAACGCGCCCCGCTCGAAGCGCTGTTCAGCGGCGACGACACGGACTGGCCCGCACTGCGCGACTCGATGGCGGCGGCGATCAACGCCAGCGCCACCCCCGATCGCCTCGACCGCCTCTTCCCGGGAGACCCCAACCAGTTCACCCACGACGGACTCGGACTCGCCTATGGAGCGTCCGGCGTCCTGTGGGCCCTGCACTCGACAGGCGCCCGCGTCGAACCGGACCACGTCCAGTGGCTCGTGGACGCCGTCGGACGCGAGCCCTGCCGCCCCGGTCTCTACACCGGCTCCCACGGCGTCGCCCTGGCCCTCGACCGCCTCGGCCGCACCCGGCAGGCGCACAACCTCCTGGACCGGCTCCTGAAGGACCCGCTGGACGCCCAGGGCAGCGACCTCGCCGGCGGACTGCCCGGCATCGGACTCACGCTGCTGCACTTCGCGGACGCCACCGCCGACGCCTCCCTGCACGCCGCCGCGGTCGACGCCGCCGAACGCCTCGCCGACCGTCTCAAACCGGCCTCCGCCGGCGGCGGCCCACCCGCAGGCCCACCGGCAGGCACACCCGCCGGACCGCCGGCCGGCGCGCGCACCGGACTCCTGCACGGCAGCACCGGGGCAGCGCTGCTCTTCCTGAGACTCCACGACAGCACCGGCGACAGCGGTCTCCTCGACCTCGCACGCCAGGCGCTCGACCAGGACCTGGCCCGCTGCGTCCTCACCGACGACGGAACCCTCCAGGTCGACGACGGCAGCCGGGTGCTGCCCTACCTGGAGTCGGGCAGCGCCGGCATCGCCGCCGTACTGCACTCCTATCTGCGCCACCGCCCGGATCCGGAGCTGCGGCAGAGCCTGGACCGCATCCGCGCCGCCGCCGAACCCGAGTTCATCGTCCAGCCCGGTCTGTTCAACGGGCGGGCGGGACTGATCTCGCTGCTGCACCTGCTCCAGGACGGCACCACGACCCACGACCGGACGATCCGACGGCACATCCGCCGACTGGTCTGGCACCTCGTCCCGTACGAAGGCCATGTGGCCTTCCCCGGCGAGCAGTTGCTGCGCCTGTCGATGGACCTCGGCACCGGCTCCGCCGGCATCCTCCTCGCCCTGGGCTCCGCCCTGGCCGGCACCCCGGCACTGCCCTTCTGGGACGGCCGGCGGACCACGGCCCCCGCGTCCCGCCCCCCGGCCCTGCCGGCGGTCTGACCGCCGCCCACACCCGCGGCGACCCCCACTGCGACATCCGCGGTCGCAGTCACGAGTTTCCGGCATTCGCCGGGAAGCAGAAGCACCGACCGAAGCGACAGGAGTACATCATGTCCATCCTCAGCCTGCAGGCCATGGAGACCCCCGAGGAGACCACCGAGTACATGTCGGTGATCAGCTCCCTCAGCGTGGTCAACTGCACCAACAGCACCGTCAGCACGCTGCTGTGCCTCTAGCCGGCACGCCCCGGGTCGTCCGTCCGCCCCACTCTCGGATGACTTGGTGACCGGATGAACAGAGCCGGCCCGGGCTGAGGGACAGCCCGGGCCGGCGTTCTCGTGCCCGCATCACGACCGACCGCCCCACGACGGTCCGCTTCACGACCGTCTGCCCTACGACCGCCCGTCCAACCTCCGCAGGAGTCGCGCATGGGACAGGAACCCTCGGAGCAGCCGCAGCGCAGCGGGGTTCCCGATCGTACGGCCTCTCGTGCCGGCGCACGCTCCGTGTGGTGGCCCACCGTCCTGGCGCTGTCGGTGGCGGCGAGTTCGGCCGCCGCGCTGATGCTGCCCGCCGTCCTCGCCGACGCCGTCGACCGGGCCCTGTCCGGTGGAGCCCTCACCGGCGTCGCCCCGCTCGCCGCGGTCGTCGGCCTGCTCACCGCCGCCGAGACCCTCGCGCAGTACGCGGGGCCGCGCCACACCGCCGACACGACGGCCCGGCTGCGCGCCGCGCTGGTGCGGCACGTGATGGCCAACGGCCCTTACCCCGCACGGCGGATCCCGACCGGCGACCTGGTGGCCCGGCTCACCGCGAGCACCGCGGAGGCCGCGCTCGGCGTCCAGGCGGTGATCTATGCGATCGCCCAACTCGCCATGGCCACCGGCTCCGTCGTCGCCCTGGCGCTGCTCGCCCCCGAACTCGCCGCCGCCTTCCTGGTCACGGCCCCCGCCGGGTTCCTCCTGGTGCGCCGGCATCTGCGGCGCACCGTGCAGCGCGGCGCGGGCTACCAGACCGCGCAGGCCGCGGTGGCCGCCCGGCTGCTGGACGCCCTGGCCGGCCGCCGCACCATCGCGGCCGCCGGAACCGTCGAGCAGGAGATCGAGCGCGTACTGCGGCCCGTCCCCGAACTCTCCAGCCACGGAAGGGCGTTGTGGGACAGCCAGCGCCGCGTCGCCTGGTCCACCGGCCTGCTCGCCCCGGCCACCCAGATCGCCGTGCTCGCCGTCGCCGGACACGAACTCTCCACCGGGGCGCTCAGCACGGGCGACCTCATCGCCGCGCTCGGCTACACCGCGCTCGGCCTCGGCGGCTTCGGCACGGCCCAGAGCCTCCTGGACCACGCTCGGGCCAGGGCCGGGCAGACCAGGGTGAACGACGTCCTCGACGAGCCCAGGCAGCCGCCGGGCCTGCGCCCCCTGCCTCCCGGCCCCGGCCGCCTGGAGATCCGCCAGGTGACCGTACGACGCGCAGGGCAGGCCGTGCTCGACCGGCTCGACCTCAGTCTCCCCGCGGGCAGTTGCGTCGCTCTCGTGGGCAACTCCGGTTCGGGCAAAACACTGTTGGCGGCGGTCGCCGGCGGACTCCTGGTCCCGGACAGCGGACTGGTGCTGCTGGACGGCGTGCCCCTGGACGAGATCCGCCCCGCGGAGCTGCGCACGGCCGTCTCCTACGCCTTCTGCGACCCCGAGTTGACGGGCGCCACCGTCCTCGACGCCCTCCGCGCCGCCGAACGGCCCGTGTCCGCCGACCGGGCCCGCCGGGCCGCCCGCGCCGCACAGGCGGACACGTTCATCCGCCGGCTGCCCGCCGGTTACGACACCCCCCTCGCCGACGCGCCCCTCTCCGGAGGGCAACGGCAGCGCGTCGGGCTCGCCCGCGCCCTGGCCCGCGACTGCCGGCTGCTCGTCCTCGACGACGCCACCGCCAGTCTCGACACCGCCACCGAGGCCGCCGTCCTGGACGCCCTGCACGACACCCACGGGGACCGCACCCGGCTGATCGTGACGCACCGGACGTCCACCGCCGCCCGCGCCGACGCCGTGGCCTGGCTGCACGAGGGACGCGTCCGGGCACTCGCCCCGCACCGGGTCCTGTGGCGCGTGCCGGCCTACCGCGCCACGTTCACCGGCGCCGAGGAAGCCGCGCACCGGGCGGACTGAGCCCCCCGTAGGACCGCCGGGAGGCGGGCACGGCACGGACCGTCGAGGGACAGGCACGAAAGGACAGGCACGTATGCCGCACCGCACCGCCGGCGCCCACCGCACCGCCGGCGCCCACCGCACCGCCGACGCCCCCCGCCCGGCCGACCCCGCCCCGCCGCCCGCCGACCCGTCCGCGACCCCCGGCCACTCCTCCCCGATCGCGACCAGCGGCGCCGCCCTGCGCCTGATCCGGGACGGCCTCGCCCGGAGCCGGGCCGCCGCCCTGCGGCTGACCTGGTGGACGCTGCTGTCCGCCGCGCCCGCCCTCGTCTCGGGCAAGGCCCTCGCCGTCGCCGTCGACCAGGGCTTCCTGATGGACCGCCCCCGCACAGCGGCCCTGGGCCTCGTCCTGTTCGCTCTGTGCACCTTCGGCGGGGCCTGGGCGAGCCGGCAGACCTACCCCTGGCTCGCCGAGATCGTCGAGCCGCTGCGCGACCGGCTGTTGCGCGAGGTCGTCACCGGCACCCTGCGCCGCGCCGTCGCGCGCGGCACGCACCGGGAGGACTCCGCCGCCGTCGCCGTCGCCCAACTCACCCGACAGGTGGAGGCGGTTCGCGACTCGGTCGCCGGACAGCTCATGCTCGTATGGCAGTTCGTCCTGACGGTTGTCGCCGTCGTCGCGGGCACCGCCGTCCTCGCCCCGGCCGCCGTGCCGCTCGTCGCGGGACCGCTGCTCCTCGCGCTCGCCCTGTTCGCCGTCCTCGCGCCCGCGACCGTGCGCAGACAGCGCGCGGCCTTCCACGCCGAGGAGAGGCTCGCGGCGACCACCGTCGAGACTGTCGGGGCGCTGCGCGACCTCGTCGCGTGCGGGGCGCACGACCACGCGCAGCGCGACGTGCTGCGGGCCGTGGCGGCCCAGTTGTCCGCGTCGCGGGCGCTGGCGTCCGTGGCGGCCGTACGGCGGCTGATCGTGGCGCTGGGCGCGCACAGCCCGCTGCTGCTGGTCGTCCTCGCCGCGCCGGCCCTCGTCGACCGCGGCATGACCCCCGGAGACGTCGTGGGCGTGCTCGCCTACGTGCTGGCCACCCTGGAACCCGCCATCCGCCTGCTGGTGCAGGGAGTCGGCGCGTCCTGGCTGCGGCTGGCCGTGGCGGCGGAGCGCCTCGCCGAGGCCGCGCGCCCTCCCGAGCCCCCCGAGGAGCCCTGCCCCGCGCTGAGTCCCCTGGACGGGTCGGCCGCGCTGTCGGAGGTCACCTTCGCCTACGGGCCGGGCGCCGAACCGGTGCTCGACGGCCTCGACCTGTCCCTCGCCCACGGCGAGCACCTGGCCGTGGTCGGCCCGTCCGGCGTCGGCAAGTCCACGATGGCCGACGTCCTGGCCGGCATCCTCCCGCCCGACAGCGGGCGGGTGACCCTCGGCGGCGTCCCCCTCGACCTCGTCAACGGACCCGATCTGAGCCGGATCCGGGCCCTCCTTCCGCAGAACCCGTACGTGTTCGCAGGGACGTTGCGGGAGAACCTCTGCCAACTCGCCCCCGACAGCCCGGACCACGCCCTCGACGACGCCGTGGAAGCCCTCGGCATGGGCGCTCTGGTGCGACGGCTGGGCGGGGCCGACGGCTGGGTCGACCCGGCCGAACTGTCCTCCGGTGAGCGCCAGCTCATCGCCCTGGCACGGGTCTTCCTCTCCCGCGCCGAGCTCGTCATCCTCGACGAGGCGACCCGGCACCTCGACGCCGCGGGCGAGCAGCGGGTAGACGAGGCGTTCCGGCGGCGGCCCGGGACGGTCGTCACGATCGCGCACCGCATCGCGCCGGCCCGCCGCGCGGACAAGGTGCTGCTCCTGGACGGCCGCCGGCCGTGGACCGGCACCCACGACTCCCTGCTGGCCCGGGTGCCGCTCTACGCGGAACTGGTGGGCCACTGGAACACGGGTGCGGCCGGGCCCGTCGACGGCGGGCCCGGTCACGGCGGCGATCCCCTCAGCGGCCGGGCCGCAGCATCAGATCGCTCATCGTCGCGTCCCGCGGCAGATCCAGCGCCGTGAGGACGGCGGCGGACACGGAGGCCGGGCTCATATGCGCCTCCGGCTGGTACGGCAGCCCGAACTGCTCGTGCAGCCGGACCTGCATCGGCGTGTCCGTCTCGCCGGGGTAGACGGTGGTGACGCGGATCCCGTGCTCGTACTCCTCCGCCCGCAGCGACTCGGCCAGCGCCTTCAGCCCGAACTTGGACGCCGCGTAGGCGCTGAGCCGGGGCGGCGCGTGCACTCCCGCCCCCGAGTTCATGAAGACGACGTGCCCGCGGGCCGCGCGCAGCGCGGGCAGCAGCAGCCGCGTCAACTCCGCCGGTGCGACCAGGTTGACCGCGAGGGTGTCCTGCCAGGTCCGCGCGCCCACGTCGCCGATCCGCCCCGACTCCGCCACCCCGGCGACGTGCAGCAGCGAGTCCAGCCGCTCGGGCAGCTCCTGCGATTCCAGCCGGCCGGGCAGCTCGTCCGGCGCGGACAGGTCGGCCACCAGGGTCCGGCTGCGCGGATACCGCGCGCGCAGGGCCCTCGCCCGCGCCTCGTCCCGGGCCAGCAGCCACAACTCGTGCTCCCGCGCGGCGAGATCGTCGGCCAGCGCCGCCCCGATGCCGGAACCGGCGCCTGTGATCAAATAAACTCCCATGGACCGATACATGCCCGACCGGGCACTTCGTTCCCCCTGTCGAGGCAGCTCGCCGTTGCACACTGCGGCCGTCGTGCGCCGCTCCGCTCCGGCGTGCGCGGTCCGACACGTCACACCGCCGGGCCGCCCCCGCGCCCCCGGCGTTCGTCACCCCTGTGAGAGGGACTGCTCCGCCCAGATCGTCTTCCCCCGGTACGTGTGCCGGGCGCCCCAGCTGCGGCTGAGCTGGGCGACCAGGAGCAGGCCGCGTCCGCCCTCGTCGTAGTCGCGGGCCCGGCGCAGATGCGGGGACGTGTTGCTGGCGTCGGAGACCTCGCAGATCAGGCTGCGGTCCAGGATCAGCCGCAGCTCGATGGGCGGCTCGCCGTACCGGATCGCGTTGGTGACCAGTTCGCTCACCACCAGTTCGGTGACGAACGAGGCCTCCTCCAGGCCCCACTCCCGCAGCTGCCGGCTGGCGATGCTGCGGGTCTCGGCCACCGCGGACGGTTCCGGCGCCACGTCCCAGGCGGCCACGTGGGCCGAGTCCAGCGCGTGCGTCCGCGCCAGCAGCAGCGCCACGTCGTCGGAGGGCCGGTCGGGGAGCAGGGCGTCGAGCACGGTGTCGCACGCGTTCTCCAGCGACGGGTTCCCCCGGGCCAGCACGTTCAGCAGGGTCTCGACGCCCTCGTCGATGTCCCGGCCGCGGTCCTCCACCAGGCCGTCGGTGTAGAGCGCGAGCAGGCTCCCCTCGGGCAGCTCGATCTCCGTGCACTCGAACGGCAGCCCGCCGAGGCCGAGCGGGGGACCGGCCGGGAGGTCGAGGAGCTGCGGTGTGCCGCCGGGGACGATCAGCGCCGGCGCGGGATGCCCGGCCCGGGCTATGCAGCAGCAGCGGCTGACCGGGTCGTAGACGGCGTACAGGCAGGTCGCGCCGATGTCGGCGGTGCTGCCGGACAGGTCGTCGGCCTCGGCGGACAGCCGGTTGACGAGATCGTCGAGATGGGTCAGGAGCTCGTCGGGGGGCAGGTCGACGTCGGCGAGCGTCCGCACGGCGGTGCGCAGCCGCCCCATCGCGGCCGAGGCCTGGATGCCGTGCCCCACGACGTCCCCGACGACGAGCGCCACCCGCGCCCCCGAGAGCGGGATGACGTCGAACCAGTCGCCGCCCACGCCGGACTGCGCGCTGGCCGGCAGATAGCGGGAGGCGACCTCGACGGCGAGCTGCCGCGGGAGCCGCTGCGGCAGCAGGCTGCTCTGGAGGGTCAGCGCGGTGGCCCGCTCGCGGGAGTAGCGGCGGGCGTTGTCGATGCTCAGCGCGGCCCGTGCGGTGATCTCCTGGCACAACAGCAGGTCGTCCTCCTCGAAGGGGTCCGGATGCCGGTGCCGGGAGAAGGTCGCCACGCCGAGGGTGATGCCGCGGGCGCTCATGGGCACCGCCAGCACCGAGTGGAAGCCGAACCGCCGCATCCGCTCCGCCCGGTCGGGAGCCTCGGACGCCCACTTCGCCACCCCCGCCGGGGTCACCCGGTGGATCCTGGCCTCGCCCGAGGCCAGGCACTCGGCCGCGGGCGAGGGGTCCGGGTAGGCGGCCACCGCGCCCAGCGCCACCACCGCCTCGGGGCACCCCGGCAGCACCGACTGGTTGGCCACGCGGCGCAGCAGCACGGGGCTGGGCAGCGCCTCGGCGCGCAGCTCCTGGTCGTCGTCGATGTCGGGCAGCAGGTCCACGGTGACGAAGTCCGCCAGCTGCCCCACGGCCACGTCGGCGAGCTCCTGCGCGGTGAGGGTCAGGTCGAGGGTGGTGCCGATGCGCACCCCGGCCTCGGCTACCAGGGCGAGCCGCTGTCTGGCCAGGTGCTCCTCGGTCCTGTTGTGCGCGGACAGCAGCACGCCCCGCACCGTGCCGCCGGCGTCCCGCACCGGGGCCAGGGACACCGACCACGCGCTCACGTGCCGGTCGCCGGCGAGTTGCAGGGCGGCCCGCAGATGCTGCTGCTCGCCGGTCTCGACGACCTTGCGCATCAGGCGCTCGGTGCGTTCGCTCTCCGGATCGAGGACGATCTCCGAGACCCGCAGCCCCCGCATCTCGGCCTCCGACAGGCCCAGTACGCGTTCCATGTCGGCGTTGGCCCGCAGCAGCTGCAACCCGGTGTCGTAGAGCGCCATGGTGCAGGGGGAGTGGAGCATCGACCACCCGAGCAGGCTCTCCTCGTCGATCTCGGGACGGGAGGGGGCCGTGGGCGCGACGATGAGCCACTCGCGGCTCCGGCCGGCGCCGCCGTCGGCGGACGGGCCGTGTTCGCGGCGGTGGACCAGCAGGCCGACCGCGATCGGATGACCGTCCCGGTGCCGCAGATTCACCGTGCCGTTCCATCGGCGCGTCGCCACGATGGATCTCAGCGCGGAACCGGTGAGGCCCTCGGCGAGCAGGACGGCCGCCGAACGCCCCATGACCTCCGAGGCCTCCCAGCCCACCAGCCGCCGCGCGCCTTCGCTCCACCCGGTCACCACGCCGAACGCGTCCACGACCGCCCGTGCGGTCGCCGACCCGCCGTTGACCTGCGTCGCCGGTGCCGCAGGTCCGTCCCCGGTGAATCCGGATCGCGTCATCGCGCCCATCCTGCTCTCAGCAGCACCGGCCTATAACCGACACATCGGGCACTCATTATAAAACCCGAGCATGTGGGTTATGTGCCCATGCCAAGGTGCAGGACTTCTCGTGCCGAGGCGCAGCACTTCCTGCGCCGATGTGCAGCACTTCCTACAGCCGCCGTACCGACTGCCGGACGACCAACTGCGTGCCCAGCACGACATGGTCGTCCCCGGCGCGCGAGCCGTCCCGGTCCAGGGCCATGCGCACGGCGGTGCGGCCGAGTTCCTCGAAGGGCACCCGGACCGTGGTGAGGGGCGGTGTCAGGTCGCGGGCGAAGGGCACGTCGTCGAAGCCCGCCACGGACACGTCGTCCGGCACGCCGAGCCCGGCCTCGCGCAGCGCGGCGAGCGCGCCCAGGGCGACCATGTCGGAGGCGGCGAACACCGCCGTGAACTCAAGGCCCGCGCGCAGGGCGTCCCGGGTGCGGACGTACCCCGAGGCGCGGGTGTACGTCCCCGTGATGTCGAGCTCCCCGGCGTGCTCGACGCCGAGGGCGCGCAGGGCGTCCCGGTAGCCGGCGCGGCGCTGGTCGGCGCTGCTCAGCCCGGCCTCGCCGCCCAGGAACAGCACCCGCCGGTGCCCGGAGGTGAGCAGGTGCGAGGCGGCCTGGTAGGCGCTGCCCCGGTTGTCGTAGTCCACGACGGTCACCGGCAGGTCCGGCGTCGGCGCCGGACGCCCGACGAGCACCAGCCGCGACCCGGCGGCGTCCAGCGCCCTCGCGTACCCGGCCATGCGCCGGTCGTACGCCTCGTCCGGCACCACGCCGCCGACCAGGAGGACGGCCGCCGCGTGCTGCTCCCGCGCGAGCTGGACCAGGTCGTCCTCGCGGGCCGGGTCGTCGTGCGTGGCGCACACCAGGCTCAGCCGGCCGCGCTCGGCCGCCTCCTGCTCCACTCCCGCGGCGACATGGGCGAGCGACGGGCCGGTGATGTCCTTGACGACCAGGGCGACCGGGCCGGCGACCCGCCCGGAGAGCGCCTTGGCATGGACGTTGACCACATAGTGCAGGGTCTCGACGGCCGCCATGACGCGTGCTCTCGTCTCGTCGGAGACGGGGTAGTTGCCGGCGAGCGTGCGGGAGACGGTCGCCACCGAGACGCCGGCCTTCAGAGCGACGTCACGGATGGTGCTGGGCCTGTCCTGGACGGCCTGCCCGGCCTCGGCGCGCCTGCGCTTCCCGGGCCGGCTCGTGCGGACGGCCGGCCGCTCGGTGTTCCCGTTGTCCGCCACGGCTCGACGCTACTGCATACGGGGTGCGCCCCGGTGCACGGCTGCCGAGGGGGGATGCCGACGGGGTGGGGGTGTAGGGGGTGGGGATGCCGGGTTCCAGCGGGGACTACTCAGGACGCCGGTCGAGCGTCACGCGTGCGGCTGCCGCCTGCGCCGCCTCTTACTCCCGCTGGTTCGGCCGTAGGCCTCGGGCGCCCCGGCGACGCCGTGGAAGCGACGGGGCCAGCATGTCATGTGCCGTGCAATCGGACCAGCGGTCCCGGCCGGGCCGCGTCCCTGCCTGCTCCCTCGCGTCCCTGCCCTTCCCCCAGCGCCCCTATCCGCCCGACAGCCTCGCCGCCCGCGCCGCCAACGCCTCCAGCAGCAGATCCACCGCCTCCTCGAACGAGCTGTCCCCCATCGTGTGCAGCGACGGGCGCACGGCGGTCAGGGCGGGGTACGTCGCCGGGTTCAGGCCCTGGTACACCTCGCGCCAGGCCCGGTGGTCGGCCTCGCGCTGCTCCCGCGGGAGGGCCTGGAACGCCGCGTCCATCGCCGCGTGGCTGAGCACCGTGTCGATGAACGCCAGATACAGGCGCGCCGCGTCGGCCGCCGTGAAGCCCCCCGACAGCAGCAGCGCGATGCCGGTCTCCACCGCGCGGATCTCGTTCTCGCGCCGGGTCACCCGGTACGACGCGAAGGCCGCCGCCCGCGGATGGGCGAGGTAGCCCGCCCGCACCCGCAGGGCCATCTCGCGCAGCCCCGCCACCCAGTCGTCCCCGGGCGCGAAGCCCGCCATGGCGTCGCCGATGATGCGGTCGGCGATGGCGAGCACCAGGTCGTCGGTGCCGTGGAAGTAGCGGTAGAGGGCGCTCGGATCGCAGCCGAGGGCGGTGCCGAGCCGGCGCACGCTGAGCGCCTCCGGACCGTGCTCGCCGATCAGCCGCAGCGCGGTCTCCACGATGAGGTCCTCCGACAGCAGGACCCCCGTGCGGGTGGGGCGGCGGCGTCTGCGCTCCTGCGGGACACGGGTCGTCACAGCGGCCCTCCTCTCGCCCGCGGCCCCTCCGAGGAGCCGGGTACCGTCAGTGAAGGGGCCTTGTCCGTCTTATGTCAACAGCATTGACGCAACGAGAAGCCCGGGTGTTCCATCACATTCCGCCGCGCGGCTCTTCCCTCGTTCCCTCCCCGCGAGGAGCCCTTCATGACCTCCGCGTCCCCTCAGCCCGCCACGCCCTCCGCTTCTTCCGCGTCCACGCCCTCCGGTGGACCCGGCACCGGACTGCGCCGCACCCTCGGCGTCGTCGACGGTGTCGCCATCGCCGCCTCCAGTACCGCCGCCACCACCAGCATCGCCATCGGCATGGGCACGATCGCCACCATCGTGGGCCTCCAGGCCCCGGCGCTCCTGCTCCTCGCCTTCCTGCCGGTGCTGGGCATCGCCACCGCGTACGCCCGCCTCAACCGCTCCGAGCGCAACTGCGGCAACGGCTACACCTGGGTCGGCAAGACCCTCGGCCCCTGGCCCGGCTTCCTCACCGGCTGGGTCACCATCGTCGGCTCGGTCATCTTCTGCGCCTACACCAGCGCGGTCATGGGATCGGTCGTCCTGATCTTCGCCAACAAGGCCGGGCTGCACTCGGTGGCGGGCATCGCCCTCGACCCCTCGTCCACCGGCGTCAGCACGGCCGTCGGACTGGTGCTGCTGCTCGGTCTGACCGCCCTCGCCGTCACCGGCATGCGCGCCACCACCCGCTTCCAGTTCGCCCTGCTGGTCTTCGAGTACACGGTGCTGCTGGGGTTCTGCGGCTGGGCCCTGATCACCGGCGAGCAGTCCTTCTCGCTCTCCTGGTTCAACCCCTTCGCGATCTCCGACGGCACCGCCTTCGCGCAGGGCATGGTCCTCGCGGTGTTCTTCTTCTGGGGCTGGGACGCGGCCTTCAGCGTCACCGAGGAGACGAGGGAGCCGGGCGACTCCGCCCGCGGCGGCCTGATCGCCCTGTTCGCGATGCTCGGGCTGTTCCTCTTCGCCTCGGTCGCCTTCCAGCGGGAGATGAGCCTGACCGAACTGATCGAGAACGGCCCGCAGGCCCTGCCGTACCTCGGGCAGAAACTGGCCGCCGAACCCTGGGCGACCCTGCCCGTCGTCGCCCTGATGTTCTCCGCGGCGGCCTCCGTGCAGTCCACGCTGATCCCGACCGCGCGCGGGCTGCTCGCCATGGGCCGCGACCGCACCATGGGGCCGCTGTGGACCCGGGTGCACCCGCGCTACGGCACCCCGGCCGCCGGCACGGCCGTCGTCCTCGCCATCGCCTCGACGGTCGCCGTGCTCGCCGTCGCGATCCCGAAGCTCAGCGACATGCTGCTCGCCGCCGTCAACGCCATCGGTCTGCTCGTCGCCCTCTACTACGGGCTCACCGCGCTCGCGTGCGCCGTGCGCTTCCGCTCCGCCCTGCGCGAGGGGCCGCGTGAGGCGGTGCTCGCGGTGGGCGTGCCCGCCGTGTCCAGCCTGGTGCTGCTCGGTCTCGGCGGCTACCTCGGACACTCGTACCTGACCATGAGCGACCACTTCGAACTCAGCCCCGACAACGGGTGGTTCATGTTCTCCCTGCCCGCCGTCATCGTCCTCGCCGGTCTCGTGATGGCCGCCGTCGCCAAGTACGTCCGCCGCTCCCCGTTCTTCGCCGGCGGACACGGCACCGACGCCGAGGCGATCAGCCTGCCCATGGACCGCACACCCGCCTGACCCCGCCCACCGGACCACCACCCGTCCCCCCCCGCCCCTCCGTCTCCTCCCTGGAGCTCATCCCATGCCGCAGTCCCGGCCCGAGGGCCCCGCCGATGTCGTGTTCACCGGCGGGCCCGTCCACACCGTCGATCCCGCCCGCAGCCGCGCCACCGCCGTGGCCGTGCACGGCGGACGGATCACGGCCGTCGGCCACGACGAGGTGCACGCCCTGATCGGGCCGCGCACCGAGGTCGTCGACCTCGCCGGGAAGCTGCTGCTGCCCGGCTTCCAGGACGCCCATGTGCACCCGCAGGGCGCGGGCCTGGAACTGGGCATGTGCCACCTCGCCGACACCGTCGACCCCGCCGAGTACCTGCGGCGGATCCGGGCCTACGCCGACGACAACCCGGACGCGGAGTGGATCACCGGCGGCGGCTGGTCCCTGGAGGCCTTCCCCGGCGGCGCCCCCACCGCCGCCGCCCTCGACACGATCGTCCCCGACCGGCCCGTCTTCCTGCCCAACCGCGACCACCACGGCGCCTGGGTCAACACCCGGGCGCTGGAGCGGGCCGGCATCGACGCCCGCACCCCCGACCCCGTCGACGGCCGGATCGAACGCGACGCCGACGGCAACCCGACCGGCATGCTCCAGGAGGGCGCCGTCCACCTCGTGGGCCGGCTGCTGCCCGACCCCACCCCCGAGGAGCAGCTCGCCGCCCTGCTGCGCGCCCAGGCCGTGCTGCACTCCCACGGCGTGACCGCCTGGCAGGACGCCATCGTCGGCGCGTACGCCAACATGACGGACCCGGCGCCCTCGTACCGCACGGCCCTGGACCGGGGGCTCCTCACCGCGCGCGTGGTCGGCGCCCTGTGGTGGGACCGTGTGCGCGGCGCCGAGCAGATCCCCGAACTGGCGGCCCGGCGCGAGGAGTTGAGCGGTGGGCTGTTCCGGGCCGGCGCGGTGAAGATCATGCAGGACGGCATCGCCGAGAACCACACGGCGGCCATGCTCGACCCCTACCTCACCGGCTGCGGCTGCGCCTCGGACACCGGCGGCGGCACCAGCGGCATCAGCTTCGTCGAACCCGGCGAGCTGAAGAAGTACGTCACCGAACTCGACGCGCTCGGCTTCCAGGTCCACTTCCACGCCCTCGGCGACCGCGCGGTGCGCGAGGCCCTCGACGCCGTGGAGGCCGCGCGCACC
The DNA here is from genome assembly GCF_042890065.1 of Streptomyces sp. NPDC002328. Taxonomy (NCBI): domain Bacteria; kingdom Bacillati; phylum Actinomycetota; class Actinomycetes; order Kitasatosporales; family Streptomycetaceae; genus Streptomyces; species Streptomyces sp. NPDC002328. The sequence goes on from NZ_JBIARQ010000009.1 coordinate 210,687, forward strand.
GCCAACGGGCACCGCGACACCCGGCACCACCTCGCGCACCTCCAGGTCGTCCACCCCGACGACGTACGACGCTTCCGCCCCCTGGGCGCCACCGCCAACCTCCAGATGCTGTGGGCCGCCCACGAGCCGCAGATGGACGAGCTGACGCTGCCCTTCCTGGGCCCCGAACGCGGCGCCCGGCAGTACCCGTTCGGCGATCTGCTGCGCGCCGGGGCGACCCTTGCCGCGGGCAGCGACTGGCCGGTCAGCAGCCCCGACCCGCTCCAGGCCGTGCACGTCGCCGTCAACCGCCGCTCCCCGGACGCCCCCGAGGGCACCCCCGAGTTCCTGCCCGGACAGCGCCTCGACCTGGGCTCCGCCCTCGCCGCGTACACCGCGGGCAGCGCCTATGTGAACCACCTCGACGACGTCGCCGGCAGCATCGCCGTCGGCAAGGCGGCCGACCTGGTCGTCCTCGACCGCGACCCGTTCACGCGCCCGCCCGAGGAGATCGCCGCCACCCGGGTGCTGGAGACCTTCGCGGCCGGACGGCGCGTCCACGCGGCCCCCGACGCCTGACCCGCGCGGGTGTCCCGCCCGGCGTCACCGCGCGAGAGCCCTCGCCAGTTGCCGCCGGGAGGTCAGGTCCAGTTTCCGGAACACCTTGCGCAGGTGGTAGTCGACCGTGTTGGCGCTGATGAACAGCTGCGCGGCGATCTCCGCGTTGGTCGCGCCGTCCCCGGCGAGCCGGGCGATCGTCAGCTCCTGCGGGGTCAGCGGGCTCGTCGTCCCCGTCCGGGCCGGGACGACGGGCTCCCCGGCGGCGGCCAGCTCCCGGGCGGCGCGCCTCGCGTACGCGGCGGCGCGCATCCCGCGGAACATGACCAGGGCCGCCCTGAGCTGCTCCCGGGCGTCCTTGCGGCGTCTGCGCCGGCGCAGCCACTCGCCGTAGAGGAGGTGCGCGACGGCGAGATCGGAGTCGGTGGCCGGGCCGGACAGCAGCTCCACGGCCCGCCGGTACAGCGGCTCGGCGTCGGCCGCGGGGGCGAGCAGCGCCTGTGAGCGCGCCAGCACGCCGAGCGCCCAGGGCGTCCCGGCCGCCGTCGCGCAGGGCGTGAGGGTGCGCAGGGCGGCGGTGGCGAGGAGCCGGTCGCCGCAGCGCACGCCCACCTCGACCAGCGCCGGCAGGAGCCGCGCGTGCAGGCCGAGGGCGAGGGGCGAGAGCCCTTCCCCCGCTGTCTCGTGGGCGTGGGGGAGGCCTTCCGCGAGACCCTCTGCGAGGCTCTCCGCCTCGCGACGCACCGCAGCCGACGCCGCGGGGTCCGCCGTCCGTGCGGGCGGCGCGTCCTGCCCGTCCAGGGCGTGGGGCGAGTGTCCTTCCCTCGCTGTCTCGTGGGCGTGGGGGAAACCTTCCGCGAGCCCCTCCGCGAGACCCTCTGCGAGGCTCTCCGCCTCGCGACGCACCGCAGCCGACGCCGCGGGGTCCGCCGTCCGTGCGGGCGGCGCGTCCTGCCCGTCCAGCGCGTGGGCCGCGTCCTGCCCGACCAGTTCGTGGGCGACGGCGCGGGCCCCGGCGTAGTCGCCGTCGCCCAGGGCCAGGACGACCGCGCCGGCGAGGGCGAGGGTCTCCATCGCGCCGTTGCCGAGCGCCCGCGCCGCGTCGAGCGTGCGGCGCAGCAGTTCGTGGACGCGGTCGTCGTCCGCGTGCCAGGCGAGCAGCTCGGGGTTGCGGTAGATCTGCCGCTGCGAGGGGCCCGCGCCCATGGCGGTGAGGATCTGCCGGCTCTCGGCCGCCAGATCGTCGGCCGAGGTCAGACGCCCCAGCGTGGTCTCGGCCATGGACCGGCAGAACAGGATGCCGTTGAGGTGCTGGAGGGCCCCGCCCCGGCGGGCGACGGCGTCGGCGCGCCGCAGCAGCTCGGTGCGGGCCTCGTGGTCCCACAGCAGGGTGGCGAACCAGACGCCCAACTGGTAGCCGCGCAGGACCATGTCGTCGGGCGTGTCCGGAGCCGTCAACGCGTCCAGCGCCTGCCGCAGCCGGGGAACGGCCCGCTCGTAGCCGTCGGAGGCGAGCACGGCGAAGCCATGCAACAACTGATCCACCGGCGTACCCGCCCCGGCGGGGAGGGGCCCGGCCGCCGGGGTGCCTGCGCTGGGGGTGCCTGTCTGCGGGGTGTCCGCCTCGGGGGTGCCTGTCTGCGGGGTGTCCGTCGCGGGGGTGCCTGACTGCGGGATGTCGGCCTCGGGGACTTCCGCCTCCGGGATGTCCGCCTCGGGGACGCCTGCCTCCGGAAGGCTTGTTTGCGGGGTGTCCGCTTCGAGGGTGCCTGCCTGCGAGGTGCCCGCCTCCGGGGTGCCCGTCGCGGGGGTGCCTGACTGCGGGATGTCGGCCTCGGGGACTTCCGCCTCCGGGATGTCCGCCTCGGGGACGCCTGCCTCCGGAAGGCCTGTCTCCGGGGTGCCAGTTGCGGGGGCGCCTGCCTGTGGGGTGCCTGCCTCGGAGGGGCCCGCCTGCGGGATGCCTGCCTCCGGGACGGCCGTCTCCCGGATGCCCGCCTCCCGGGAGCGGGACAGTACCGCTGCTGCGATTCGGGCTGATGTCGATGCCGGGGCTCGGTGGCGGGCGGTCAGGGTCCATTCGGCGGCTCGTAGTAGCGCCTCGCGCTCCTGTTCGGGGGCCCGGTCGCCGAAGGCCTCCGCGGCGGCCAGGCACAGTGCCGCCGCCCTGGCGTGGGAGCCGGGCTCGCCCAGGCCGTTGAGGACGCCGGCCCGCACCAGCAGCGCACGGCCGCGCGCCTCGTCGTCCAGCAGCCCGGTGTCGACGGCGTCCAGCAGGACCTTCGCCTGGAACGGCGCCCCGGCCGTGACGGCCGCCTCCGCCGCCGCGAGCAGCCGCCGGGCACGGTCGCCGTCCCCCGGCGTCAGCTCGGCCGCCCGGGTCAGGAACGTGGTGCGGGCCGCGTGCCCGCCGCGCGCGCCCGCCCGGTCGGCCGCCCGCTCCACCTGGTCGGCGATGGCCGCGTCGGGCCCCGCCGAGGCCGCGGCACGGTGCCAGGCGCGCCGGTCGCTGTCGGCGGGACGGTCGGTCACCTCGGCCAGCGCCCGGTGCACCCGCCGCCGCTCCACGCTGGTGGCGCCCGCGTACACCGCGGACCGCACCAGCGGATGCCGGAACACGGCCGACGCCCGCAGCTCCACCAGCCGGGCGGCCTCCGCCGGCGCGGACGCGTCGGCGCGGACCCCGAGCCGGTACGCCGCCGCCGCGATGTAGCCCAGCGCGCCGGCCGGTTCGGCCGCCGCGAGCAGCAGCCAGGTACGCGTCGGCGCGGGCAGTTCGCCGACCTGCCGCAGATAGTGCTCCTCCAGCCGGCTGCCCACCGGCAGCGGCTCGGGCAGCGCCAGCGCGCCCGAGAGCTGCCGGGCCGACAGCTCACGCCCGAGGTCGGTCAGCGCCAGCGGATTCCCGCCGGTCGCCGCCACGATCCGCAGCCCCACCCCGGCGTCCAGCGGCCCCGCCACCACCGACCGCAGCAGCTCCAGCGCGGCCGGCCCGTCCAGCCCCGCGACCTCGGTGACCGGCAGACCGGCCGGGGCGTCGAAACCGGTGCGGACGGCGAACACCAGGCCGACGCTCTCGGCGTGCACCCGGCGGCCGACGAACGCCAGCACGCCCAGCGAATCCCGGTCCAGCCACTGGAGATCGTCGACGCAGCACAGCAACGGCCGCTTCTTGGCGGCCTCCGCCAGCACGGTCAGCACCGCGAGCCCCACCAGGAACCGGTCCGGCGGCGGCCCCTCGTCGAGCCCGAACGCCACCCGCAGCGCCCGGTGTTGGGGCGCGGACAGCACACCCGGTTCCTTGAGGTCGTCCAGGAAGGGCACGAGCAGCCGGTGCAGCGCCGCGAACGCGAACCCCGCCTCGGCCTCCACCCCCGCCACCCGCAGGAGACGCAGATCGGCCGCCTCGGCCGCCGCGTGGTCGAGCAGCGCGCTCTTGCCGATCCCGGCGTCGCCCCTGAACAGGACGACACCGCTCAGCCCCCGGCGCACATCCGCCAGGAGACGGTCGAGTTGGCCGCGCTCCGGGGAACGCCCCGCTAACCGCACACTCAACACCCCTCGCCGCGGCGGCTCGTGTGAAGCTCTGGTGAAGGGAGCATGGCACGGCCCTACGATGCCCGATTCACTCTGCGTGCCCAGGACTTGCCCCTCCGTGCCACAACCGCGTGCCCGTTGCAACCGGCTTTGTCGGCCGCGCCCGGCCCGGCGGACACTGTCCCCCGGGGAGCGACCACCACGGCCTTGGGGGAAACAGTGCTGGTTCTCGACACCGACGACGTGCCGGTCGCCGACCGGTACGAGGCGCTGCGCGCGGTCGTCGCCCGGGAGGGCGGGGTCTCCGACGTCGAGGAGGACGAGCCGGCCGCCGCCATGTGGAAGCGGCTGGAGGTCTGGAACCTCGGCCCCCTCACCCTGTTCGACACGCGCGGCACCAGCGTCCGCTTCGTGCGCTCCTACCGCAAGACGCGCCGCGAACTGGTGAACAACGTCTCGATCATGACCCAGGCCGAAGGGTTCGGCACCGGCGCCTTCGGCTGCGACGGACACCAACGGCACCTGAAAACGGGCGGGTTGGGGCTCGTCCCGCACATGGTCGCCTCCCACGAGTACGGCTGGTCGGGCAGCGGCCGCTCCGTGGCCTTCTCCGTCGACATCGCGCAACTCGACCTGCCCGTCGACACGGTGCGCGCCGCGATCCCCCTCGTACGGCACAGTCCCGTCGAGTCCCTGCTCCTCCAGCAGCTGCGCCTGCTGCGCCGGCACGCGGACCGGTTCAGCGCCGGCCCCGAGGCGGAAGCCCTCGCCGCCGCCACCGTGCAGCTCACCCGCGCCCTGATCATGTCCGTCGCCGGCGACGGCCGCGTCCGTGAGGAGGTGTCCCGGGAGACCCTCCTCACCCGTGTCCTGGCCTACCTCCGCGCCCACTTGACCGAGCCGGACCTCACACCCCAGCGCGTCGCCCGGGCCCACGGCGTCTCCGTGCGCACCCTCTACCGGCTGTGCGAGGAGGGCGGGTTCAGCCTGGAGCAGTGGATCATCCGCCGCCGTCTCGAAGGGGCCCGCGCCGACCTGGCCGCGCCCGACCAGGCCCACCGGACCGTCGAAGCCGTCGCCCGCTCCTGGGGGTTCACCCGCCCCGCCCACTTCTCCCGCCGCTTCCACCAGGCGTACGGCACCACCCCGGGCCAGTGGAGACGGCATGCCCGGCAGGGGGTCGCCCTGTCCCGGGAGGAAGATGAGTGAAGGCGCAGTACGTGCGGGGGAGTTGCCGGCGGCGCGGCACGGCTAGGGTGCGAGCGCCGTCATCACCGCGCGCGGCAGCGACGGGTTGCCGGCCGCCGCTTCCGCCACCGCGTCGTGGGAGTCGCTGAGCAACTCCGTGACGACGTGCGGCGGGAGCGCCGGATGTCCGGCGGCCAGGGGCTTCGCCCGCTCGTCCGCCAGACAGGCCAGCAGCGCCGCCGCCGTCGCACGCGGGTGCCGGGCGATCTCACGGAGCGCCTTGCGCACCGGCGGCTCGTGCCGGGCCAAGTCCTCCAACAGGGCTGCGGACACGTCCGGGTTGAGCACCACCGGGGTGACGACCTGGACGCCGTGCCGCTCGACCATCGCGCGCAACCGCCCCTCGGACAGCCCCGGGTGCGGGGCGACCGCCTTGACCACCTTCGCGTCGGGATCGTCCGCGAGCGCGTCACGGATCCCGGCCGGCAGATCACGCCGCTGGGCAACCAGCATCCGGGCCGCCGCGTCACGGGACGCGGCCAGCCGCTCGACCTCCTCGGGAGAGGCCAGGGCGATCCGCGGCAGCAGCGTCGAGCCGATCCTCGCGGCCCCGGCCAGACCCACGAGCACATCGAGCGGCACACGCGGGTTGAGGGCAAGCCCGCGGCGCACGTCGACGTCCTCGTCCTCGGCCAGCCGGCGCATCAGCGGCTCGTCGATCGCGGGATTCTCGGCGAGGTCGGCCCGGACGCCGGGCAGCGGATCCGACACGAGCCGCCGCGCCGCCTCCGGGGGCAGGCCGGGGTGGGCGGCGAGGGCCCAGCGCAGCAGAGGGGAGGGGTGGCCGGCGAAGCCGACGACGGCCTCGGCGGGCGTGGCCGGGTTCGTCAGCGCTGCCCGCCGCATCTCGTGCAGGGCGGACGCGTGGGAGCCGTCGCAGGAGGCGCCGGGCGGCAGATCGCAGTCGAGCCGCGGGCAGTGCGGGTCGTGCACGAAGGGCGTCCCATGGCGGTCGCACACCAGGCACCGCCGCGCCGGGGGCAGGTCCTCGCCGCTGAGCAGCGCCGCGAGCACGGCCGGCGGCGTCGCCTCGTTGGCCGCCGCCGCCCGGCGGACCTCGGCGTGCGGATGCGCCGCGAGCGCGGCGGCCACGTCCGGCTCCGTCGTCCACAGGGCCAGCTCCACGACGACGTCCACGACCGGGTCCGCGGCGAGCCTCGCCGTCACGTCCGGCGGGAGCCCGGGGCAGGCGGCCAGCTTCTCCCGCCGCCCGACGTCCGGATCCGCCGCGAACAGCCGCGCCCACTCCGGCTCACCGGCACCTTGGTCGAGCAACGCCAGTGCGGCGTGAGGCAGTCGTGCGGGGTCGACGTCGGCGGCCGTCAACCGGCCCCCGTACGCCAGCGGTACGGCGCTGTCCTCGTCGCGCGCGGCCAGCGCGACCGCCTGGGCGCGGCTGAGGTCGTCGCGGGAGGTGAGGCTCAGGGCGATGTCGTCGTCCACGACCTCGATCAGCCGGTCGATCAGCTCGGAGGGCAGGGCGGGATTGGCGGCGAGCCCGGCGAGGAGATGCTTCACAGCGGGCATCCTGCCCGGCACGAGCGTGAACGGCCTCTCGTTTTCCGTCGTATGACCGCTCGGGCCGGACTTCCCGTGCCGGGCGGGAGGGCCGGGTGGAAGAATCCGTGTCCGCGGGGAGGACAGGGAGGAGGAGCGGAAGATGATCGACTGGGTGCTGGTCAGGGCCGGAGCCAGGCCCGTCCCTCAGCCCGTCGCCACGCCGCTGGTGTGGGCGACGGCCTCCGGAGGCGCGGTGATCCTGGTCGCCGTGCACTACGCGCTCGTGGGTCCGGGCCGCCCCGGGCCCGCGCTGGCCGCGCTGTGCCTGCTGGCGGCGCTGCTCGGCCTGTGCGCCCGCTTCAGCGCCGCGCCCGGCACGGCCCTGCTGTGCTGGCTGTTCCTCAACGGCTTCGCGATCCCGCCCCTGGGCACGCTCACCTGGGCCGGACAGCGCGACGCCTTCTGGCTCACCTGCCTGTGCGCGGCCACCCTCCTCGGCACGGCCTTGGCCCGCTTCCTCCACGCACGCGCCGCCTACCGCCGTCTCCCCGCGCGCGGGGAGACGGGTGATGCCGCAGACTCCTTGTGAGGGGCCGCAGACCCCGGCGCGAGGGGCTGCGCGACGCTGCGGGCGGCTGCGCGAAGGCGTGGGCGCGGAGAGGGTGAACGGCCGTGCTCGAGGTCCCGCTCTGGCTGTGGGGAGCGTTCGCCGCGACGGTGGTGGTGTCGCTGGCGGTGGACCTGCTGGCCCACCGCTCCGCGCATGTCATCGGCTTCAAGGAGGCGGCGGCCTGGAGCGCCCTGTGGGTGACTCTCGCGCTGGTCTTCGCGGCGGTCGTCCTCCTCGTGCTCGGCACGACGGCCGCCACCGAGTACACCACCGCGTGGCTGCTGGAGAAGAGCCTGTCGGTGGACAACCTCTTCGTCTTCGCCGTCATCTTCGCCTACTTCAAGGTGCCCCGCGCCTACCAGCACCGCGTGCTGTTCTTCGGCGTGATCGGCGCGCTGGTGTTCCGCGGGATCTTCCTCGCCCTCGGCGTCGCCGTCGTCAGCCGCTTCACCGCCGTGCTGTACGTCTTCGCGGCCGTCCTCTTCTACAGCACCTACAAGCTGCTCAAGGGCGAGGAGGAGAGCTTCGACCCGGGCCGGAGCTTCGCGGTGCGGATGCTGCGCAAGCTCGTGCCGGTGCGGGACGAGTACGCGGGCGCCAAGTTCTTCGTCAAGGAGGCGGGCAAGCGCGTCGCCACGCCGCTGCTCGCGGTGGTCGCCGCGATCGAGGCGGCCGACCTGATCTTCGCCGTCGACAGCGTCCCGGCCGTCCTCGCCGTCAGCGACGACGCGTTCATCGTCTACACCAGCAACGCGTTCGCCATCCTGGGGCTGCGGGCCCTGTACTTCATGCTCGCGGGGCTCCTGGACCGGTTCTACTACCTCAACAAGGGCCTCGCGATCATCCTCGGCTTCATCGGCGTGAAGCTCATCCTCCAGGCCTCCCACAAGCTGATCAGCCCGAGCGTTCCGGAGATCCCCTCGCCGGTCAGCCTCGCCGTCATCGTCGTCGTCCTGGCCGGCTCCGTCGTGCTCAGCCTGCGCCGGCGGCCGCCTCAGGACTGACCCGACCTGTGCCATTTTGTCGGCTACGCCCTATTGTTAAAGAATGAGCAAAACCGAGCAGGAGACCGGTCGCCGTCGGGCGCTCGTGTGCCCGGACTGCAAGCGACCCGTGGACATGACCATCAAGGGCCGGCACAAGACCCTGGGCGTCTATGTGCCGGTGTGGGGCCCGGGCCCCTGCCACCACCCCGACTGCCGCACGAAGCGGGCACGGCCCGCCGAGGGCGGCGAAGGCGGGCCGGGGACTCAGTAGTTCTCCCACTCGTTCAGCACGTACTCCAGCACGGCCGGGTCCATCAGCGTGCTCGGCCGTACGTCCTGCCGGCGGCGGTCGACGGGGAACACGGCGGCCGCCTTCAGGACGGCGTCGTCGAGATAGCGCAGCCGGGGCGCGTCCGGCGCCAGCCGCAGCGGCGGGGGAGCGGTCGTGCGGGGGGCGGCCAGGACGAAGCCCCAGTTGCCGAAGCTCGGCACGTCGACCTGGAACTGGGCGGTCGCGTAGCCCGCCGTCTCGACGGTCTTCGTGATCGACCAGAAGGTCTTCGGCGCGAAGAACGGCGACCCGCTCTGCACCATCACCCTGCTGCGCGGCGTCAGGACCTGGCCCAGCAGGTGGTAGAACTCCACCGAGTACAGCTTCGCCAGCGCCGCCGTGTCCGGGTCGGGGAAGTCGATGACCACCGCGTCGTACGTCCGGCGCGCGTCCCGCAGCCAGTTGAAGGCGTCGGCGTTGACGACCTCGACCCTCGGGTCGTCCAGCGCCCCGCCGTTCAGCTCGCGCAGCGGCCCGAAGTCCCGCGCCAGCCGGGTCATCGCCGGGTCCAGCTCGACGAGGGTCACCTCGCGCACGTCGTCGTAGCGCAGCACCTCGCGCAGCGCGAGCCCGTCGCCGCCGCCCATGATCAGGACGTTCCCGCGGGGTCCCGCGAGGGCGGGGTGGACCAGCGACTCGTGGTAGCGGTACTCGTCGACCGAGCTGAACTGGAGGTCGCCGTTGAGGAAGAGCCGCATGTCCGCGGCGCCCGTGAAGGAGGTGGAGCGGGTGACGACGATCTCCTGGTACGGCGTGGTCTCCGCGTGCACGATCGGGTCCCGGTACATCTGCTGGCGCGCGGTGACCTCCAGGTCGTCCGCGAACGCGTACGCCGTGCCGAGCACCCCCAGGACCGCCGTCACGAAGGCGAGCAGACCGAGCTGGACGCGCCGACGGGTCTGCCGGCGGAAGATGAACACCACTACGATCACACCGGCCACCGCGTTGACCGCGCCGACCACCAGCGCGCCCTTGAGCTGCCCGAACGTCGGCAGGAGCAGCAGCGGGAAGCACAGTCCGCCCACCAGCGCCCCGATGTAGTCCACGGCGAACATGTCGGCGACGGCGCTGCCCGCCTCCTGTCGGCGGATCCGCTGCAACAGCGTCATCAGCAGCGGGATCTCGGCTCCGATCAGCAGCCCGACCACCATCGCGACCACGATCATCGCCGGGGTGTAGAGCCGCAGCCAGGCGAACGCCGCGTACAGCACCAGCACCGACAGCCCGCCGACCAGCGCCAGCACGCCTTCCACCAGCGCGAACGCCCCCACCGGCCGGCGGCGCAGCGGCTTGGCGGCGAGCGAGCCGACGCCCATCGCGAAGACCATCACGGAGATGACCACGGAGGTCTGCAACACGGAGTTGCCGATGAGGTAGCTGCCCAGCGCGGTGAGCGCCAGTTCGTACACCAGGCCGCAGGCCGCGCAGAGGAACACCGAGAGCAGCAGCAGGAAGCGCGCCCCCCGGGAGTGGCGTGCGGCAGGGAGGCCGTCGGACCCGGTGGGGGCGCGCTCGCGCAGAGCGGTGGCGGAGCCGTTCGCCGAGGCGGCGGCGGGGGGTGTGGAGCCGGTCATGGGGTGTGCCTAGGAGAGGGCCGCGCCGACCATGAAGGCGGTGCCCAGGTACATGCCGGCCTGGACCCAGGCGGCGGGGTGCGGGCGGTCCTCACGGTCGTCGAGGACGACCGCGCCCATCTGGCCGGGGGTGAGCAGACCGATCACTATGCCGACCAGGGTCATCACGAGCACCCCGGCCAGCCCGTAGGTGAGCGTGCTGACCAGGCCCTGGCCGAGGCCCTTCTCGGACTCGCTCGCCTGGATCGCCTCCATGATCACCAGGCCCACGGCGAGGGACTGGCTGCCCAGCAGGACGGCCGCGCCGCGGTTGCGGTCCGTCCACACCACGTGGAACAGCTTGCCGGGCGTGACGAGGTCGAGGGCGATGAAGCCGACGGCCATCACGACGAGGCCCACGAGTCCGTAGAGCAGGGCCTGGCCGGTCGACTGGAAGATCTCGGTCACTGCGTTGCCTTTCTTCAGGGCGTCAGGAAGGGCGTCGGGAGGGGAGCCGTGCGGGACCGGGTGCGACCGTGCGGGCGTGTCGACCGGGTGGGCGGGTCACTTGCCTTCGCCGGGGCCGCCGCCCCGGAAGCTCGCGCTGTTCGGGTCGGGCCACAGGCCGAGGTGCTGGCTGTGCCGGCGGTAGCCGTTGCGGTAGTCCTCGACCTCGATCCGGCTGCCGCAGCCGTACGGGGAGACGGTGACCATGTCGTCGCCGTAGCGCAGGAACTCCATGCGGCCGCCCGAGGCGCGGTCGATCGCCTTGCGGTTGTCGTGTATCTCGTCGGCGACCTTGGTGGGGGCGTCGCACCGGTCGAGCCAGGCCGCGCCGTTCGCGGTGTACGTCTTCTTGATCCAGCCGAGCGGGACCCCGTCCTGCCCGTCGGAGGAGGAACAGGCGGTCAGCAGGACCGCGGACAGCGCGGCTGCCATCCCCGTGCGGACGAGTCGGGCGCTCTTCATCGGGCCTCCAGCCGGGTGTACGTCGATACGATCTGGCCGTGCTGCGGATACGTGTGCCACGTGCGCCAGAGCAGCCCGCCGCCGGGCGGCGCGTCGGCCGCCTCCACGACCACCGCCGTGACCGCCTCCGGCGATCCGGGGAAGACCCCGCACAGGCTGTTGTCGTCGGCGTTCACCCGGTCGAGGATCCGCGCCACCCGGGCGCTGAACTCCGCGGGGCTCAGCCGTCGCGTGTGCGCGCCGAACTCGTAGTTCCAGCCGGGGAGTTCGCTGGTGTGGGTGGCCGGCAGTCCCTTGACGGTCCCCTGGAGACAGGCCACGGTCTCCCGTACGGGGCCGGCGAACACCTGGTGGGAGGCGCCGAGCAGGCGCAGCCGGACGTCGAGTCCGCCCACGGTCACCTCGCGCTCGGCGAGCGCCGGCCGCTCGGGCAGGTCCAGGGAGAAGCAGAGCTGATCCGCGTCCGTGTCCAGATAGGGGGCATCCAGAGAAACGGCATGCATACGGAACCCCCCGGTCGGATCTTGCTATAAGCGGCGCCGAGTATGACACATGCGGCACAGGAGGTTTGAACTCAGGGGAGGAAGGAACGGCTCCGGTCCTCGCAGGTCGGCCCAGGTCAGGCCCGTCCGTGCGCCTCCTGGGAGCGGCGGGACAGCGAGTCGATGACCACCGCCGCGAAGAGCACGCTGCCGGTGATCACGAACTGGACGGCGGTCGGGGTGTCCGTGATCGCCATGCCGGAGGCGATCGACTGGATGACCAGCATGCCCAGCACCGCGGACCAGGTCGTCCCCCGCCCCCCGAACAGACTCGTCCCGCCGATGACCGCCGCGGCGATGGCGTTGACCAGCAGCACGCCCTGCCCGGAGCCCTGGCTCACGGAGGTGATCCGCGAGGCCAGGAACAGACCGCCGACGGCGGCCATGGTGCCCGAGACCGCGAGGACCGCCGTCTGCACCCGCGTCACGCTGAGGCTGGCGCGCCGGGCCGCCTCGACGCTGCCGCCGAGCGCGTACACCTGCCGCCCGTAGTGCGTGCGGCGCAGCAGGACGTCGAGCCCGGCCACGATCACCAGGAAGACCAGCAGGGCGAGCGGCAGGCCCTGGAACCGGTTGAGCAGGTAGGCGATCGCGAAGGCCAGCACCGCGAGCCCTCCCGTGCGCACCGCGATGTCCCGCGGCGAGCGGTGCGGCATGCCGACGGCCCTGCGCCGGCGTCGGTCCCGGTCGAGGACCAGGAAGACCGCGCCCGCGGCGACGGCGGCCACGCCGTAGGCGACCGCGTCATGGGTGAAGTAGTAGCTGGTGAGCTTGGCGACGAGCCCGTTCTCGTCGAGGTTGACGGTTCCGCTGTCGCCGAGGATGGACAGCATCAGCCCGTTCCAGGTGAGCAGTCCGGCCAGGGTGACCACGAAGGCGGGCACCCGGGTCCGCGCGATGGAGTAGCCCTGGACGGTGCCCGCCACGGTGCCCGCGAGCACCCCGACGACGAGGGCGAGCCACTCCGGCACCCCGTGGTGCACGTTGAGCACGGCGAAGACGACCGCCGCCAGTCCGCTGATCGAGCCGACGGACAGGTCGAGTTCGCCGAGCAGCAGCACGAAGACGATGCCGACCGCGATCAGGCCGGTGCCGACGATGTCCACGCTGAGGTTGGACAGGTTGCGCGGGGAGAGGAAGTTCTCGTTGAGGGACTGGAAGGTGATCCACACGACGAGGAGGACGAGCACCACGGGCAGTGAGCCCAGTTCGCCGGAGCTCACCCTGCGCCGGCCGAGCGCCACCGCGGCCTCCGCGGCGCGGGCGACGGCCCGCCCGGGGTGCGGCCTGCGCGGGGCGTCGCCGGCCGTGACGGGGTCCGTCCGCGCGGTGTCCGCCCTGTCGCGCATGTTCTTCACCACCCCGCCTCCCGGGACGCCGGCCGGCGGGGCACGTTCTCCGTGGCGCCGGTGATGGAGGAGATGATCTGCTCCTGCGACGCGGTGTTCACGTCGAAGAAGCCGTTGTTGCGGCCGAGCCGGAGCACCGCGGCACGGTCCGCGAGCGCCTTCACGTCGCCCATGTTGTGGCTGATCAGCAGCACCCCCAGACCGCGGTCCCGCAGCCGGTCGACGAGGTCGAGGACCTCGGTGGTCTGCTCGAAGCCCAGCGCGGCGGTCGGCTCGTCCAGCAGCAGCACCCGCGGCTCGGCCAGCAGCGAGCGGGCGATGGCGACCGTCTGCCGCTGGCCGCTGGAGAGCGAGACCACCGGCCCGCGCAGATCGGGCAGCCGCCGGGTCAGCCGCTCCAGCAGCTGCCGGGTGCGCCGCTCCATCTCCACCTCGTCGAGGAACCCGAACCGGCGCAGCTCCCGTCCGAGGAACAGGTTCCCGACGACGTCGAGGTTCCCGCACAGCGCGAGGTCCTGGTAGACGGTGGCGATGCCGAGGTCGCGGGCGTCGTGCGGGCGTCTGATGTGGACCGTCCGGCCCTCCCACTCGATGACGCCCTTCTCCGCGGGCGTGACCCCCGAGATCACCTTGACCAGGGTGGACTTGCCGGCCCCGTTGTCCCCCAGCAGTGCGACGACCTGACCGGCGTGGATCTCCAGCTCGATGTCCGTGAGGACCTTGACGACGCCGAAGCGCTTGCACACGCCGTGCAGCGCCAGCAAGGGGGGATCCGGCACGCGAACCATCTCCTTCCCGTCAGGCCAATCCCGTCAGGCCGATCCCGTCACGTCGGTCCGTGACCTGGGTCCCGTCACGTCAGCCCCGCCCGCTCGCAGGCGGCCCGCAGCTGCGGGACGCAGATCTGCTGGACGGTGTGCACGCCGTCCTTCACCACGGTCTCCTCGATGTTGTCGACGGTCACCGACACCGGGGTGAGCAGGACGGCCGGGACCGTCCGCCCGTCGCCGGTGCGGACCTCGCCCGTGGCGACCTCCGTGAGGCCGTGCCCGCGCGCCGCGGCCACGGCCATCGCGCCGCCGGCGGACGCCTCGGGCGCGAAGGGCTTGAGGACGGTCATGTACTGGTCGCCGCCGACGATGCGCCGCACCGCCCCGAGTTCGGCGTCCTGCCCGGTGACCGGCGGCAGCGGGGCCACCTTGTTCGCCTTCAGGGCGGAGACGCTCCCGGCGGCGAGCCCGTCGTTGGCCGCGTAGACCCCGTCGACGGCGTCGGGGCCGAGGCTGGAGAGCGCGGCGGTCATGTTCATGTTCGCAGCTTCGGGCCGCCACTGGACGGTGTCGTAGGCCTTGCCGATCCGCACCTTGCCGCGCAGCACCGACAGGGCGCCCTCCTTGAACGCCACCGCGTTCGGGTCGATGGGATCGCCGTTCATCATGACGATCTGGGCGCCGGGCACCTTGTCGCCCATGGCCTGGAGCAGCGCCCGGCCCTGGAGCCGGCCGACCTCCACGCCGTCGTAGGAGACGTATCCGGAGATCGGGCCCTGAGCGAGACGGTCGTAGGCGATGACGGGGATGTCCGCCTGGTGGGCCTTGGTGACCGTCGCGGCGAGCGAGCGGGCGTCCACGGCGACGAGCACGATGGCGTCCACGCCCTTGGTGATCATCGAGTCCATCTGGCCCTGCTGGACGGCCACTTCGCCCCCGGCGTTGACGTGCTCCACCGAGCAGTCGGCGCACAGCTCCTTGATCCGCTTCTCCAGCAGCGGCTTGTCCTGGGTCTCCCAGCGGGCCGTGGTGTTGTCCGGCAGCAGCACCGCGATGTTCGGCGAGCTCTCCCCGCCCGACCGCGTTCCCGCGCCCGGCCCGCAGGCGGCGAGGGCGACGGCTGCCGCGACGGCGGTCACGGTGGCGGTCGTCTCCCGTATGCAGGCCTTCATGTGCGATGCCTCCTCGCCCTGCCTCGCGTGGCCCGGGAGCGCTCGCGGGACGGTTTCGCAGGAGTGCCGGGCGGCCGTCGGGCGCCTGCCGTCGATGGCCATAGGGTGGATATGTTCGGTTGGTCCGTATATGCGATTCTGGTGTGCGGGTGCCCTGATCTCAACCCGGCACCTGCGGCATGGACGGGAGGTCGTTGCGGACATGCCCCATGACGGCGGTGCCCGCGCCGGGGTCTCGGAGCTGTGGGCGTCCGAGGCCGGCGCGGCGGGCACCGGAGCGCGGCCCCCGGCGCAGGCCGACCCGGGGGACCGGGCCCTGACGTTCGCCGGGGCCACGTTGACCGCTGTCTACGCCCCCGCCGCCGGCGACGGCCTGGGCCACGGGGAACTCCGGCTGCTCGACGCGGCCGGCCCCGCCCTGACCGGATCGCGGCTGCCGGAGCGGCTGCCCGTGACCGGCGACTCGCCCGCCGCCCAGGCCTTCCGCACCGGCCGCCCGCAATGGCTGAGCCCCGCCGCGCTCGCCTCCCACCCCGAGGGCGGACCCCGGCCGCCGCACACCGGGACCTCGCTCGGCGCGCTGCCCCTCGGCACGGAGACCAGACGGCTGGGCTGCCTGGTCGTCGTGGGAGCCCCCGCCGACGGCTTCCAGCCCGAGCAGCGCCGCTTCCTGGAGGGGTACGCCGACGCCGTCGCCTCCCTGCTCCAGCCCGGCGCCGGCCCGCACGCGCCGTCGTCGCTGCTGGAGCCGGCCCTGCGCAGCCTGCGCGTGGGCTCCTTCGCCCTGGTCCCCGACACCGGACTGATCGAGGCCGACGACACGCTCCTCGACCTGGTCGGCATCACCCCAGACGACTTCGACGGCAAGGTCGACAGCCTCCTCGCGCACGCCCTCCCCGAGGACATGCACGCGCTGATGTCGGTCCTGGAGCCGTCCGCCCAGACCTCCGGCCGGCGCGAGCTGGAGTTCCGGGTCCGCTGCCCCACCGGGGAGACCCGCTGGCTGACCCTGAGCTGCCGCGTCGAGCCCCGCACCGAACACCGGCTGGAACAGGTCCTCGGCGTGGTGACGGCGACCCCGGTGCTGCCCCGCGGATCCGACGACGTCGCCCGCATCCAGTGGCTGACCGCCGCCCTCGACGAGGCCGTGACCGTCAGCGACGTCGGCGAGGTGGTGGTCGCCGCCCTGCGCGAGCCGCTCGGCGCCGACCGGGTGGCCCTCGCCACCCTCCAGGACGACCGCCTCATGGTCACCCTGCTCGACCCGCCGCAGCCCGCCGCCTGGCCCCCGTCATGGCGGGCGGAGTGGCGCACCGAGTGGCCCGACGCCCCCGTACGCGCCCTGCCCACCCTGCGCTCCGCCCTGCGCGACGGACGCATGGACCTGTGGCCGGCCGGCACCGCCCTGGAACCCGGCCTGGCCGGCGTCGGCGCCGGCGGACTGGCCGTGCTGCCGCTGCCCGCCAAGGGCCGCGTCGCCGGGGTGTGCCTGGTCGGCTGGGACCAGCCGCACGAGTTCGTGCCCGAGGAGCGGTCCCTGCTCACCGCCACCGCGGCCCTCGTCGGCCAGGCCCTCAAACGCGCCCACGCCCACGACGCCGAGCAGGAACTGGCGACGATGCTCCAGCGCAGCCTGCTGCCCCGGCGCCTGCCCGAACTGCCCGGCGGGACCGCCGTCGCCCGCTATCTGCCGGCCCGGCGCGGCCTCCAGGTCGGCGGCGACTGGTACGACGTCATCGCCCTGTCGGAGGACCGGGTGGCGCTGGTCATCGGCGACGTGCAGGGACACAGCGCCGGCGCCGCCACGATCATGGGCCAGATGCGCACCGCCGTCCGCGCCTACGCGATGGAGGGCCACCCGCCCGACGTGGTCGTCTCCCACGCCAACCGCCTCCTCGTCGGCATGGAGACCGACCTCTTCGCCACCTGCTGCTACGTCGAACTCGACATGGAGGAGGGCACCACCCTGGTCGTCCGCGCCGGACACCTCTCCCCGCTGGTGCGCCGGCCCGACGGCGGCACCGAGGAGGTGGAGGTCGAGGGCGGGCCCCCGCTGGGCGTGATCGCCGAGGCCGACTTCCCCATGACGGCCGTCGAACTGACCCCCGGCACCGTCCTCGCCCTGGTCACCGACGGCCTGGTGGAGGCCGCCGACCTCCCCCTGGACGAGGGCATGCGGCGCACCCGCGTCGCGCTCGCCGCCGCCGACCCGGCGGACCTCGGGCGGACGGCCGACCACCTGCTCGGCGACGTCGGCCGCCGCGAGGACGACGTGGCGCTGCTCCTGCTGCGCTACGACGGCATGAAGACCCGGCCGATCCGGGCCGGCTGGATGGTGTGGCGGCTGCCCGACGCCGTCATGCACGCCCGCCGCTTCACCGCGCGTACCCTGCGCCGCTGGAAGGTCGAGGAGTCGGCCGACGCCGTCCTCCTCGTCGTCTCCGAACTCGTCACCAACGCCCTCGTGCACACCCAGGGCTCGGTCCGCGTCGACCTCATGCTGCGCGGGGACCGGCTGCGCGTCTCCGTGAGCGACTCCTCGCCGCGCGCCCCCGCCAAACCGGTGATCGTGGACTGGGAGTCGACCGGCGGCCGTGGCCTGCTCCTCGTCGAGGCGATGTCGGAGTCCTTCGGATCGGTACCGGTGGCCGGCGGCAAACAGGTCTACTGCGAGATCGCCGTCCCGGGACGCGAACCCGCCTGGGCGGAGACCGGACCCCGCACGGAACCGGGAGCCCCGCCGTGAACACCCCCACCCGGGCCGCCCGCGCCCGGCGCCTCACCCTGACCCTCACCGCGACGTTCGCCGCGGCCCTCATGACGATCTCCCTGGCCTCGTGCGCGGGGGAGGAGGAAGGGAGTTCGGACGGCTTCGCCGTCGGCCTGCTGCTCCCGAACCGGGTGACCCCCCGCTGGGAGAAATCGGACAAGCCGCTGATCGAGAAGCGGGTGAAGGAGCTGTGCCCCCGCTGCACCATGGAGCACGCCAACGCCGACAACGACGTCACCCGGCAGCGTCAGCAGATGCTCACCATGATCACCAAGGGGGTGCGGGTCCTGATCCTCGACGCCGCCGACACCAAGGCGCTGCGCTCGTCGATCCAGGAGGCGCGCAGGGCGGGCGTCCCGGTCCTCGCCTACGACCGGCTCGCCGAGGGCCCGATCTCCGGCTACGTCAGCTTCGACGGGGCGCAGATCGGCAGGCTCCAGGGCGAGGCGCTGCTGAAGGCGCTGGGCACGAAGGCCGACAGGTCGACCGTCGTCATGATGAACGGCGACCCGACCAGCGCCAACGCGGCCTGGTTCCGCCAGGGCGCGCTGTCCGTCCTCGACGGCGAGGTGCGGATCGCCAGGTCGTACTCCACCCAGAGCTGGACCACGGAGAACGCCCACACCAACATGACCGCGGCCATCGCGGCGCTGGGCCCCGCCCGCATCGACGGCGTCCTGGCGGCCAACGACGCCCTGGCCGCCGGCGTCATCTCCGCGCTCAAGAGCGCCGGCGTCAGCAGGTTCCCGCCCGTCACGGGCCAGGACGCCGACCTCGACGCCGTACGGCGCATCGTCAAGGGCGAGCAGTACATGACCGTGTACAAGCCCTTCAAGGAAGAGGCCGACGCCGCCGCCGCGATGGCCGTCGCCCTGGGCCGCGGCGAGGACCCGGCCGACGTCGCCACGACGACGATCGACAGCCGCACCGACAAGGACATCCCCGCCGTCCTGCTCACCGCCACCGCGGTCACCGCCGACACCCTCAGGCGCACCCTCGTCGACGACGGCGTGTTCACCGTCGGCCAGATCTGCACCCGCGAACTCCGAGCGGCCTGCGCCCGCGCCGGACTCACCGGCTGACCGGCTGACCGGGCCTAGGGTGCCCGGGTGCGGACCAGGAGGAGCGCGACGTCGTCGTCGGGCTCCGGGCGCAGGGCGTTCAGGACGGCGTCGCTGGTGCGCTCCAGGCAGGCGTCCGGGCTCTGGAGGAGACGGGTCAGCGTGCCGAGGCCGGCGTCGATCGACTCGCCCCGGTTCTCCACCAGCCCGTCGGTGTAGAGGGCCAGCAGCGAACCCGGCGTCAACTCCAGCTCCACGGTGCCGAAGTCCACGCCGCCCACCCCGAGCGGAACGCCGCCGGGCACGTCGACGAGGCGTACGGAGCCGTCCGCCGAGGTCAGGACGGGCGGCAGATGACCGGCGCTGGACAGCGCGCAGGTGCCGCGCCGCAGATCGCACACCGCGTACACGCAGGTGGCGATGGCGTCGCCGAGCGAGCCCGCGATGTCGTCGAGGTGCCGCAGCAGCTCCGCCGGCGGCAGGTCCAGCCGGGCCAGCGCCCGGGTGGCCGTGCTCAACTGCCCCATGATCGCGGCGGCTTGGACGCCCTTGCCCATGACGTCGCCCACCACGAGCCCGGTGCGTCCGGGCCCCAGCGGCAGCACGTCGTACCAGTCGCCGCCGACCTCGCTCAGGGCCGGGCGGTAGCGGGCGGCGATGTCGAGCCCCTCGCGCTCGGCCGGCGCGGAGGGGAGCAGGCTGCGCTGGAGCGTCAGGGCGGTGGCGCGTTCGCGGCCGTACAGGCGGGCGTTGTCTATCGAGATCGCGGCCCGTGCGGCCAGCTCCGCGGCGAGGACGCGGTCCTGCTCGTCGAAGGGACGCTCGTTGACCGTGCGGTACAGGCTGAGCGTGCCGAGCACCTTGCCCCGGGCCATCAGCGGCAGCGCCAGGTAGGAGTGGACGCCCGCCTCGCGCAGCGCCCGCGCGGCGTGCGCGTCCCGGGCGATGCGCCGCATGATCCGCTCGTCCACGTGCTCGACGAGGACCGGCCGGGCGTCGCGGACGCACTGGGTGATGATCCGCGAGGGGCCGTAGGTGGCCAGCTCGCCGACCGGGTCGGCGGCGTGGATGGCGTCGGTGGGATACCCGGCCGCCACCGCCAGCGCCCGGAACTCGGCGGGCGCCTTGCCCGTGACGGGCGTGATGGTGCCGTGGGCGACGACCGACTCCAGCACGTCGACGGCGGCGAGGTCGGCCACATGCGGCACGGCCACCTCCGCCAGCTCCCGCGCGGTCTGCGGCAGGTCCAGCGTGGTGCCGATCCGCACCCCGGCGTCCGCGAGCACGGACAGCCGCTGCCGCGCCTGCGCGATCTCGGTGGCGGCCTGCTGGCGTTCGGTGACGTCCAGTACGGCCATCGCCAGGCCCAGCACCCGGCCGTTGGTGTCCTCGATGCGGTGGTACGACTCCGAGTACGCGCGGTCCTGGGCGTCCGCCGCCGTCCGCCCGATGGTCTGCTGGTCCAGCAGGGGTCTGCCGGTCGCCAGGACGTGCCGCATCCGGTTCTCGATGGCTTCCACGTCCAGGTCGGGCAGCACCTCGCCCACCCGGCGGCCCACTACGGCCGACTCGGGCACGCCGTTCATGCGCTCCAGCGCCGGATTCACGCCCACCCAGCGCAGATCGTTGTCGAACACGGCGATGCCCAGCGGCGTCTGGTTGACGAGGCTGTGCGAGAGGGCCAGGTCCCGCTCCACCACCCGCACGGTCCGCGCGTCCGTCGCGAGCCCCAGCAGATGGGGCTGGCCCTCGGCGTCGAGCAGGCGCATCGTGCGGAACTCGACGGCGCGTTCCGTGCCGTCGCGGTGCCGCAGCGGGAAGACGCCGGCCCAGCGGGACCCCGAGCGGACCTGGCTGAAAAGCTCCCTGACCCTCGGTCGGTTCTCCGGGGCGACCAGCAGGATGTCCCCGCGCTCTCCGAGCGCCTCCTCCGCGGAGTAGCCGAGCAGCTGCTCGATCTCGGGGCTCCAGAGCGCGATGTGCCCGACCGCGTCCAGGACCACGGCGGCGACCTTGAGAAGGTCCAGCAGCCCGCTGGGCGCCGCCGTGATCTCGTCGCCGCCCGTGGTCACATCCCCGTACATACGAGCCGCTCCCTCCGGCGCGGCAAAGGGTACCGCCAAGATCCGTGCAGTCAGCTATCCGATTAGGTCACAGTACGGACGACAGGGCAACACTTTCACGCCGGAGATCGAAAGACGCCGGGGTTCGGAGGACGCCGGAGGTCGGAAGACGCCGGGGTTCGGAGGACGCGTCGCCCTTCCCGGCGTCAGGCGGTCGCCGGGTAGCTGAAGAAGCCCCGGCCCGACTTACGGCCCAGCAGTCCCGACTCCACCATGCGGCGCAGCAGGGGCGGCGGGGCGTAGGCCGGCTCGCGGTACTCCTCGTAGAGGGCCTCGCCGATCGCCGCCACCGTGTCCAGGCCGATCAGGTCGGCCAGGCGCAGCGGCCCCATGGGGTGGGCGCAGCCGGTCGTCATGCCGGTGTCGATGTCGTCGGCCGTCGCCGTGCCCGAGCCGAGCATCCGCACCGCCGCCAGCAGATACGGCACCAGCAGCGAGTTGACCACGAAGCCGGCCCGGTCCTGGGCGACGATCGTCCGCTTGCCCAGCACGTCCGTCGCGAAGGCGGCCACGCGCCGCTGGACGGCGTCGGAGGTGTGCAGCGAGGGGATCACCTCGACCAGCGGCATCACCGGGACCGGGTTGAAGAAGTGCAGGCCCACCACCGACTGCGGGCGGGCGGTCGCGGCGGCGAGCCGGGCGATGGGGATCGAGGACGTGTTGCTGGCGAGGATCGCGTCCGGGCCGGCGATCGCCTGGTCCAGACGGCGGAACAGTTCCGTCTTCGCCCGCTCGTCCTCCACCGCCGCCTCCACCACCAGGCCCGCCCCGGCCAGCCGGGACAGCTCGGCGGTGACGGTGATGCCGGAGAGCGCGTGGGCCCGCTGCCCGGAGGTGAGCGCGCCCTTCTTCTCCGCCCGCAGCAAGGAGTCCGCCACGGCCGCCAGCCCCGCCCGCGCCCGCTCCTCGGTGGTGTCGCACAGGGTGACCGACAGTCCGGCGCGGGCACAGACCTCCGCGATGCCCCGGCCCATCTGCCCGGCCCCCACCACCCCCACCCGCTCGATCGTCGCCGTCATCCGCTGCTCCTCCCTCGACGACGGCGCGCGCACGCCGCCACGACCTGTTCCGCCGCGCTGAGCCTAAGCTGGCCGCACCGCCTCTGACCTGCGCGGATCGTGCGTCTTTCGCGCACAAAGATGCGTGGACGCGGCGTTGACCGGCCGGAGCGGACGCGGCCAGGCTGGGCATGCCCGCAGCGACGATCAGCAGGAGGCAGACGTGGACACCCAGCCCGGCCCCGGCACCCCCGACGGTCCCACCGCTCCCGGGCCGGGATCCCTGCACGGGGTGCGGATCGCCGACTTCTCCCGCGTCCTCGCGGGGCCGTACGCCACCATGCTGCTCGCCGACCTCGGCGCGGACGTCGTCAAGGTGGAACGGCCGGGCGTCGGCGACGAGACCAGGGCGTGGCGTCCGCCGGCCGACGGGCAGGGCACCTCCACCTATTTCCTCGGCGTCAACCGCAACAAGCGCTCCGTCGCCCTGGACCTGACCCGGGAGAGCGACCGGGCGCGGGCCCGTGAGCTGGTCGACGGGGCCGACGTCCTGGTGGAGAATTTCCGGCCCGGGACGATGGAGCGGCTGGGCCTCTCCTACGAGGAGCTGAAGGGCCGCAACCCGGGGCTCGTCCACTGCTCGATCAGCGGCTTCGGGACCGGTGCCGGGGCCGCCGTCCCCGGCTACGACCTGCTCGTGCAGGCCGTCGGGGGCCTGATGAGCGTGACGGGGGAGCCGGACGGCGAACCGGTCAAGGCGGGGGTGGCCCTCGTCGACGTCGTCACCGGACTGCACGCCGCGCTCGGCATCCTGGCCGCCCTGCGGCACCGCGACGCCACCGGCGTGGGGCAGCGGGTCGAGGTCAGTCTGCTGGGCTCGCTGCTGTCGGCCATGGTCAACCAGGCGTCGGGTTACGCCGTCGCCGGCGTCGTCCCCGGGCGGCTCGGCAACGCCCACCCGAGCATCGCCCCCTACGAGACCTTCCCCACCGCCGACCGGCCGCTGGCGCTCGCGGTCGGCAACGACGGGCAGTTCGCGGCGCTGGCCGCCGCCCTCGGCCGGCCGTTCCTCGCGGCCGACGAGCGGTTCCGGACCAACCCCGACCGGGTGGCCCACCGGGCCGAACTGCGCGAGCTGCTCGGCGAGCGGCTGCGCACGGCGGGGGCGGACCACTGGTCCGGGGTGCTGCTCGCCGCGGGGGTGCCCGCGGGGCCCGTCAACACGCTGGACGAGGCCTTCGCGTACGCGGAACGCCTGGGACTCCCCACGGTCGTCGACGTGCCGGCCCCGCCGCCGGGCCCCGCGTCCCGACAGGTCGCCCACCCCATCACCCTGACCGAAACCCCAGCGACCTACCGCCTGCCCCCGCCGCCACTGGGCGCCCACACGTCCGACGTCTTCCCCGACGACACCTCGGCGCCCTAGCCCGGCGCTTCGCCGAACCGGACCCTGCGCCCCCAGCCTCGCCCCGGCGGGGGGTACCCCCGCGCCCACCCGTGCCGTCCTGCGGCACGTCTGCGCGCGGCTGAGCGGGAGTGGCTGCCCGCGGTTGATGGGGGCGCTGGGCCTTCGGCCTCGCCCCGGCGGGGGTGTCGCCGCGCCCACCCGTGCCGTCCTGCGGCACGACTGCCCGCGGCTTAGCGGGGGAGTGGCTGCCCTCGTCCGGGGCGTCCGCCCCTGCGGCTGCTGCCTGCGGCTGACCGGGGCGCTGTGCCGCCGGTATCGGCCCGGCCGGGGTGCTGCCGCGCCCACCCGTGCCGCCCTGCGGCACGACTGCCCGCGGCTTAGCGGGGGAGTGGCTGCCCGCGGTTGATGGGGGCGGGTGGTGGCTGCGCTCGTTCGGGGCGGTGGTCAGGTGGGCGGCGGTGTTGTCGGTCGGCGTAGGCGGTGGATTACCTTGCGGACGGCCGGGGAGCTCTCGTCGTGGCGGTGGGCGCCGACCAGGCGGGTGGTCAGGGGGGTGTCCGCCAAGGGGCGGTAGGCGACTCCGGGGAGGTGGACGCGGCGCAGGGAGTCGGGTACGAGGGCCACGCCGTGGCCGCCGCCGACAAGGGTGAGCGCCGCGATGTAGTCCCGTACCGGAGGGGCGACGTCCGGGGTGAACCCGCCCCGCGCGCCCACGTGGAGGATCTGGTCGCGGCAGCCGTACTCCTCGTCGAAGTACGGGGCCACGAACCGCTCTTCGCGCAGCGCGGCGGCCGGGACCTCCTCGAGGGCGGCCTGCGGGGAGCCCTCGCGGACGGCGAGCACGACGTCCTCCGTGAGCAGCGGCGTCGCCGTGATCCCCGGCGGGTACGACGGCCGCCAGCGCAGGAAGCCGACGTCCACGTCCCCCGCCGCCAGCGCCTCCAGCTGCGCCGGAGTCTCCAACTCCCGTACGGACACGGTCAGTCCGGCGTCCGGGGTGGAGCAGCTCGCCAGGATGCCGGTCACCGCGCCGCAGAAGGCGGCCGACGCCACGTACGCGATCTCGGCGTGCCCCAGCTCCCCGCGCCCCGCCCGCCGGCCCACCGCCTCGGCGCGGGACACCTGGGCGAGCGTGCGCTCGGCCTCGGCGAGGAACAGCCGCCCGGCCCCGGTGAGGGAGGGACGCGCGCGCCGCCCCCGGTCGATCAGCCGCGCCCCGAGATGCGACTCCAGAGCCCTGATCTGGGCGCTGAGCGCGGAGGGCGCCAGATGCAGGCGGTCAGCCGCCCGCGCGAAGTGCAACTCCTCGGCGACGACGACGAACGAGGACAGCCAGCGCAGTTCCATGACTCTTGCTCCCTGCCCCTCCACGACCCCTGTGCTAACGATAGCACCGCTGAGCGTCGCCCCGCCGCCGCTGAACGGGTCCGCTCGCACCCCCCGTCGTAAGCTGGAGCAAGGCCGATGAAACGCGATGGCCGAGCGGCCGTCCGCGCCGGCGCCAGGCCCTGGCGTCCCGGCCGCGGCAGGGCGACACGATGACGACGGACGACGCACCCCTCACCCTCTCGGAACCCTCCGCGGCGGCCAGGCTGGCCCTCCTGGAGGCGCAGAGCGACGACCTCTCGCCGTACGAGGCGCTGACCCTGGCCCTCCAGCAGGCGACCGCCGGCACCGGCGCGCTCGGCGGGTTCGTCCATCTGCGCGGCGACGCCGACGCCGGACTGCGCCTGGTGGTGGCCGGCGGCCTCCCGGAACGGGTGACGGAGGAATGGGCGCACCTGCCGGCCGACCGCGACACCACCCCCGTACGGGCCCTGCGCGACGGCTCCCTGCACTGGAACGCGGAGCGCGGCGCGCGCAGCGGCTGCCAGGGGATGGTCTCGGTGCCGCTGCCCGGCGCGCACGGCCGGCTCGGCGTCCTCACCCTGCTGCTGTGGCAGGCCAAGGCGCCCGACGCCCACCAGCGGTCGTTCCTGACGGCCGTCGCGCGCTGGATGGCGCGGCGGCTCGGGCAGCGGCCGTACGCGGTGCTCGGCGGCGCGCTGCGGGCCGCCCGCATGATGGAGCTGACGTCCGCCCTCGCCGAGGCCGTCACCGCACGGGACGTCGTCGACGCCGTCGCCCGCCATGTGCTGGGCCCCTTCGGCGCCGACGGACTCGTCATCCAGGCGACCGAGCGCGGACGCATGCACGTCGTCGGATCGGTCGGCTACAGCCGGGACTTCCTCGACCGCCACCTCGAAGGCATCCCGACCGACTCCAACGTCCTGGTCGCCGAGGTGCTGCGGCGCCGCCGCCCGGTGCTGGTCGAGAGCACCCAGGAGTTCGTGCGCCGCTACCCCGACCTGCGCGGACTCGCCCACCCCGACAAGAACGCGTGGGCGTTCCTGCCGCTCGTCGCGTCGGGCCGGGAGATCGGCTGCTGCGTCGTCTCCTTCGCCCTGCCGCGCACCTTCAGCGACGAGGAGCGCACCCTGCTGACCGCGCTCGGCGGACTCGTCGGCCAGGCGCTGGAGCGGGCCCGGCTGTACGACGCCGAGCACGACCGCGCGCAGTCCCTGCAACGCGCGCTGCTGCCCAGGGCGCTGCCCTCCCTGCCGGCCGCGACCGCCGCCGCCCGCTACCTCCCGGCGAGCGAGGGCGCCGCGGTGGGCGGCGACTGGTACGACCTCATCGCGCTGTCCGCCGACCGGGTCGCCATGGTCGTCGGCGACGTGATGGGCCACGGCATCGCCGAGGCCGCCACCATGGGGCGGCTGCGCACCGCCGTCCACACCCTCGCCGACCTCGAGATCCCCCCGGACGAGGTCCTCGCGCACCTCAACGACCTGGTCGAGGACCTCGGCGAGGACAGCTACGCCACCTGCCTGTACGCGGTGTTCGACCCCGTCGGCCGGGTCTGCGCCTTCTGCCGGGCCGGGCATCCGCCGCCCGTCGTCGTCCACCCCGACGGCACGGTCCACCACCCCGAGCCGGTCGCGAACCCGCCGCTCGGGGCCGCCCGGCCGCCGTTCGACATCGGCGAGGTGCGCCTGCCGGAGGAGTGCGTGCTCGTCTTCTTCACCGACGGCCTGGTCCGCTCCGCGAGCGGCGACCGCGACGACGGCGTCGACCGGCTGGCGCACGCCGTGCGCGACGCCGTGGCGCGCACCGACTACTTCGCGCCCGGCCACGCCGAGGCGGACGCCGGCGCGCGTCTCGACGAGCTGTGCGGCCTCGTCACCGAGACGCTGACCGGCGACCGGCCCCAGGCCGTCGACGACGCCGCCCTGTTCCTCGTCCACACCCGGGGCACCGCCCCCGCCGACGTCGCCTCGTGGCCGCTCCCCGCCGACCCGAAGGCCGCCGCTGAGGCCCGGGGGCACGTCCGGCGGCAGCTCGCGCACTGGGGGCTCGACGAACTGGAGGCCACCGCCGAGATGGTGGTGAGCGAGCTGGTCGGCAACGCGATCCGGCACGCGAAGGGCCCCGTGAGCCTGCGGCTGCTGCGCAGCCGTTCGCTCATCTGCGAGGTGTACGACGGCAGCCTCACCACCCCGCGCATCCGCCGCGCCGGGCAGACCGACGAGAGCGGACGCGGCCTGTACCTGGTCTCGGCCCTCTCCCGCCGCTGGGGCGCCCGCTACATGGACGACGGCAAGTGCATCTGGGCCGAGCAGGACCTCACGGACGAGGGCGCTGCCCGGCTCTGACGGGCTGATGCGCCGACGGGCTGATGCGCTGACGGGTCGCAAAGGGCCGCGGGCGTCAGGCGGCGGGCGTGATGTGGCTGAGCACGCACACCCAGCGGCCGTCCCGCCGGACGAACACGTCGGTCGTCCATTCGTCCGCGTCATGGCGTTCGCCCCGGTAGTGGGCCGTGTTCGTCATCCGCGCGGTGAGGACGGCCGTGTCGCCGTGGAACCGGACCCGGGGCGCGGTCACCAGCTCCATCGCCGAGTGGCTCAGCTCCCCGGAGGCGACGAGCGCGACGAACCGCTCCTTCGAGGTCACGCCCGACCCGGAGACGATGACCCACTCGTCGGCCATGAACCCGGCGATCCGCACGGGATCGTCGGCGACGATCGCGGCGGCCCACTCCCGCGCGACCCGCACGAGAGCGGCCACGGCCGCCTCGTCGGGGCGTTCCGCGGCGGAACCTTCCCCGGTGCGGCTTTCATCCATGTCTCGACCGTAATCGCCGCCTACGGCGGCGGCGAGCCGCCCGCCGTGCCCCCGCGGTGATACTGACGCGATGTCCTCGACCTCGCAGCCGCGCCCCCCGCACCCGATAACCGCCGACGCGCCGGACGTCATCGCCCGGCCGCTGCTCACGCAGTCCTGGCTCGACCTCACCCTCCTGCACTGGGCGGCCGATCCGGCGGACGTGGCCCCGCTGCTGCCGCCGGGGACCGTGCCCGACACCCTGGACGGCGTCACCTACGTCGGGCTGGTCGCGTTCCGGATGCATCGCGTCGGCTGGCTGGGCCTGCCCGGCGTGCCGTATCTCGGGAACTTCCCCGAGACCAACGTCCGGCTCTACTCCGTGGACGCCCACGGGCGGCGCGGGGTGGTGTTCCTGTCCCTGGACGCCTCCCGGCTGGTGCCCGTCGCCGTCGGCAGGATCGGCTTCCGGATGCCGTACCTGTGGTCCCGGATGACCGTCGACACCGACGGCGACACCGTGACGTACACCAGCTCCCGGCGCTGGCCCAAACCGCGCGGCGCGCGCAGCCGCATCACCGTGCGGGTCGGCGAACTCATCGACGAGCCGGACGAGTCGGAGCACTTCCTGACCGCCCGCTGGGGCATGCACGGCGCGTTCTTCGGACGGCCGACCTATCTGCGCAACGCCCACCCCAGGTGGACCCTGCACCGGGCCTCGCTGGTCGGCTGCGAGGAGGACCTGGTGGCGGCGGCGGGCCTGCCCGCGCCCGTCGGGGAGCCGGTGAGCGTCCTGTACTCGCCGGGCGTCCCGGCCCGCTTCGGACGCGCCGACCGCCCGGCCGGCATCCCGACCCCCTGAGGGCCCCCCGCCGCGGACGGCCGGCGTTGATCGATCAACTGCCCCCGCTCACACACCTCTTGACGTGGAGTGCGCCAGTGGTGATCCTCATCGCAATATCTGTGCCGGTCATGACAACCCAAGGACGTGAGCAGTGACCAAGGCTCGACGCCCCCACCGCGGACGCAAAGACGTCACCGTCGTGTCGCTGCTCCTCCTGGTGCTCGCCACGGTGCTCGGCCCCACGCCGAGCTCGGCGGCCGGGGCCGACTGGTGGACGCCCACCGCACGACCCGCCCCCGACTCCCAGATCAACGTCACCGGTGAGCCCTTCACCGGCACCGACGCCCAGGGCGAGGTGCGCGGGTTCGTCGACGCGCACAACCACCTCATGTCCAACGAGGCGTTCGGCGGACGCCTCATCTGCGGCAAGACCTTCTCCGCCGCGGGCGTCGCCGACGCGCTCAAGGACTGTCCCGAGCACTACCCGGACGGCACCCTCGCGATCTTCGACTACATCACCCACGGCGGGGACGGCAAGCACGACCCGGCCGGCTGGCCCACCTTCAAGGACTGGCCCGCCTACGACTCGATGACCCACCAGGCCAACTACTACGCCTGGGTCGAGCGCGCCTGGCGCGGCGGTCAGCGCGTCCTCGTCAACGACCTCGTCACCAACGGCATGATCTGCTCGGTCTACTTCTTCAAGGACCGAAGCTGCGACGAGATGACCTCCATCCGGCTCCAGGCCAAACTGACCTACGACCTCCAGGCCTTCATCGACAAGATGTACGGCGGCACGGGCAAGGGCTGGTTCCGCGTCGTCACCGACAGCGCGCAGGCCCGCCAGGTCATCCAGCAGGGCAAGCTGGCCGTCGTCCTCGGCGTGGAGACCTCCGAGCCGTTCGGCTGCAAGCAGATCCTCGACATCGCGCAGTGCAGCAAGGAGGACATCGACAAGGGCCTGGACGAGCTGTACGCGCTCGGCGTGCGCAGCATGTTCCTGTGCCACAAGTTCGACAACGCGCTGTGCGGCGTCCGCTTCGACGAGCACGGCCTCGGCACCGCGATCAACGTCGGCCAGTTCCTGTCGACGGGCACCTTCTGGAAGACCGAGAAGTGCACCGGCCCGCAGAAGGACAACCCCATCGGCGACGTGGCCGCCTCCGAGGCCGCGGCGGACCTCCCGGCCGGCACCGACGCCCCGGAGTACGCCGCCGACGCCCAGTGCAACGTCCGCGGCCTCACCGGCCTCGGCGAATACGCCCTGCGCGGCATGATGAAACGCAAGATGATGGTCGAGATCGACCACATGAGCGTGAAGGCCACCGGCCGTGTGCTCGACATCCTCGAAGCCGACTCCTACCCCGGCGTGATCTCCTCGCACAGCTGGATGGACCTGAACTGGACCGAGCGGGTCTACTCCCTCGGCGGCTTCGTCGCCCAGTACATGCACGGCTCCGAGGGCTTCGCCGCCGAGGCGAAGCGCACCGACGCCCTGCGCGACAAGTACGGCGTCGGCTACGGCTACGGCACCGACTTCAACGGCATCGGCGACCACCCCGCCCCGCGCGGAGCGGACGCCGCCAACCCGGTGACGTACCCCTTCAAGAGCGTCGACGGCGGCTCCGTCATCGACCGGCAGACCACCGGACAGCGCACCTGGGACTACAACACCGACGGCGCCGCCCACGCCGGCCTGATCCCCGACTGGATCGAGGACATCCGGCTCGTCGGCGGCCAGGACGTCGTCAACGACCTCTTCCGGGGCGCCGAGTCCTACCTCGGCACCTGGGGCGGCGCCGAGCAGCACCGGGCCGGCGTCAACCTCGCCAAGGGCGCGGCGGCGACGGCCAGTTCGGCCGAGTCGAACCCCTTCACCAGCTACGCGCCGGGCCGGGCCTTCGACGGCGACGCCGGCACCCGCTGGGCCGGCGACTGGAGCGACGACCAGTGGCTGCGCGTCGACCTCGGCTCCACCCAGCTGGTCAAGCGCGTCACTCTCGAATGGGAACGCGCCTACGCCAAGGCGTACCGGATCGACCTCTCCGCCGACGGCGTGACCTGGCAGACCGCCTGGTCGACCACGGCCGGGGACGGCGGCCTGGACACGGCCCGCTTCACCGGCACACCGGCCCGCTACGTCCGCGTCCAGGGCGTCGACCGGGGCACCGACTGGGGGTACTCGCTCTACGAGGTCGGCGTCTACAGCGGCTGACCGGCGGCGAGGAGTCGGTCAGCCGTCGGACGGCCGAGAAACGGGTCAGCCGTCGGACGGCGTCGGTCGGGCGGTGTGCGCCGCCGCCAGGGCGTCGAGCTCCTCCGGGCTGCGAGGTCCCGGCTCGGAGGCGGTCAACAACCCCTGCGCGCGCAGGAGTTCGGCCGCCGCGACGCCCCACGGGAGCCGCAGGCCCGCCTGACGCAGGAGGTCGGTGCGGGCCAGGGTCGTGGCGGCGGGGCCGGTGTGCGCGCCGGAAGGGGTGAGCAGGGCCGCGTCGTCGGCCCAGCGCAGGGCGAGGTCGACGTCGTGCGTCGCCATCACCACCGTCGTCCCCGACGCGCGCAGGGCGTCCAGCGTGGCGAGGAGCCGCTCCTGACCGTCGGGGTCGAGCCCGGCGGTCGGCTCGTCCAGGATCAGCACCCGGGGCCGCATCGCCACGGCCCCCGCGATCGCCGTCCGCTTGCGCTGCCCGTAGGAGAGCAGATGGGTGGGCCGGTCGGCGAGCGCGGCGATGTCCAGGGCGGTCAGCGCCTCGTCGACCCGGGCCCGCACCTCCCCGTCGGACAGGCCGAGGTTCAGCGGCCCGAACGACACGTCCTGGGCGACCGACGCGGCGAACAATTGGTCGTCCGGGTCCTGCACCACCAGCTGGACGGTGGTCCGCAGCCGGGTCAGCCCCTTGCGGTCGTACCCGACCCGCTGCCCCTCGACCCTCAACTCCCCGTCCCGGGGCCGCAGTCCGCCGCTGAGCAGCCGCATCAACGTCGTCTTGCCGCTGCCGTTGCGGCCCAGGAGGGCGAGCGCGCGCCCCTCGCGGACCTCGAAGTCGAGACCGTCGAGCACGGTCGGACCGTCCTCGTACGCGAAGGAGGCGCCCCACAGCGCGACCAGCTCACTCAAGACAGGGGCCTTTCCAGGACGAAGGTCAGGGCGGCCACGGCGGCGAGGAGCACGAGGCAGGCCGCCACGAAACGGACGGAGACGCGGGCCTCGGGCACCAGCACGCGCAGGGTGCCGTCGTAGCCGCGGCCGGCCAGCCCGGCCTGGAGCCGCGCCGCCCGGTCGAAGGCCCGCACGAACGCGGTCGCCCCGAGGCCGGCGAGCGAACGCCACTCCGCCGCCCGGCTGCCGTGCCCGAGCCGGGCCGCCTGCGCCTCCCGGATCCGGCGCACCGAGTCGAGCAGCAGGAAACTCATGCGGTACGTCACCAGCGCCACGTCGACGACCGGCGCGGGCACGCCGGCCCGCACCAGACGCGGCAGCAGATCGGACATCGGGGTGGTGAACGCGAACAGCAGGACGCCGAGGGAGGCCGCCGAGGTGCGCAGCATCAACTCCCCCGCGCGGACCGGCCCGTCGGGGGCCCAGCCCACGAAGGCGCTGGGCCCGCCCACCTGGACGAGCAGGGTGACCGCGCCGGTCGCGCAGAACCCCAGCGGCACCCGGTAGGCGCGCCACAGCCGGCGCGCCGGGACGCCCGCCGGGCCCAGCAGCACCACCAGCGCCGTCACCAGCACCAGGGCGGCGCCCGGCCACGGCGGCAGCGAGATGGCCAGCACGGTCAGACCCAGGCCGAGCACGGCCTTGTCCACCGGGTGGCGGCGGCGCCAGCGACTGCTGTGCGCCGCCGCGTCGATCGGCAGCACGAGATGCTCAGGCCTGTTCGGAGGCGGGCTTCGCCGGGGCGCTCGCGGAGCCCGTGCCGTTCGGCGCGTCCGCCGCGCCCGGTGCGTCCGCCTGCGCCAGGACCCGCTGCTCGCCCTGCCGCCTGCCGCGGTGCACACCGAAGTAGTACGCGAGGACGCCCGCGCCCAGCGCGGCCTGGACCGCGAAGAGCGCCGACTCGACCTCGCCGGAGGGCGGCTCGTAGAGAGGGGAGAACCAGGGCTCGTAGTCGGGCTCGATCTCGGTGATCGCGGTCTCCGCCTCGGCGTCCGCGCCGGCGAAGGGCTCCTCCTTGTGGTCGCCGAGACCGAGGGCCAGCGGCAGCACGGCCAGCGCGACGACGACGAGGAGCAGCAGCGCGTTGATCTTGGTGTTGCGGTTCATCGGGCCACCGCCTCGGTGTCGGCCGCGGTGCCGGCCTCGGTCTTCTTGCCGGTCAGCAGCACGCCGAGGCGCGTCAGCTCGCCCTTGCTGGACTGCACCAGCAGACGCATCACGAGCACGGTGAGCAGCCCCTCGCTGACGGCCAGGGGGATCTGGGTGACGGCGAAGATGGAGCCGAACTTGCCCAGCGCGCCCACGAACCCGCTCCCCGGGTCGGGGAAGGCCAGGGCCAGCTGGACGCTGGTGGTGCAGTAGGTGGACAGGTCGGCGACGAACGCGCCGAAGAACACCGCGACCATCAGCGGAACGTCGAAGCGCCGCAGCAGCCGGTACACGCCGTAGCCGGCCCAGGGGCCGACGATCGCCATCGAGAAGACGTTGGCGCCGAGCGTGGTCAGACCGCCGTGGGCGAGCAGCAGCGCCTGGAAGAGCAGGGTGATCGTGCCCAGCACCGCCATGATCGGCGGCCGGAACAGGATGGCGCCCAGCCCCGTGCCGGTGGGGTGGGAGCAGCTCCCGGTGACGGACGGGATCTTCAGGGCGGACAGGACGAAGGTGAAGGCTCCGGAGGCGCCCAGGAGCAGAGTGCTCTCGGGGTGCTCCCGTACTTCACGGTTGAGCGAGCGGACACCGTGGACGACGAACGGCGCCGACGCGACACCCCAGGCGACCGCGTGCGCCGGAGGAAGGAAACCCTCGGCTATGTGCATGGCTTGGCAGACCCTCTCCAGCACCTCGTGGATGGTTGACGCGCCCTGGCCGGTCTCCTGGCTCACGGGT
This sequence comes from Streptomyces sp. NPDC002328, assembly GCF_042890065.1. Lineage (NCBI taxonomy): Bacteria > Bacillati > Actinomycetota > Actinomycetes > Kitasatosporales > Streptomycetaceae > Streptomyces > Streptomyces sp. NPDC002328. Next base: position 244,188 of record NZ_JBIARQ010000009.1, read on the forward strand.
ACCACCGCTCTTGCTCCGCCTTCCCGGGTCCGGGGACCCAGTGGCTGCCCGCGAGGGCGTGGAGCAGAACTTCCCGTTCACAGTGGCGAGGGCCGCACCGGCATCACACCGGATTTCCCGAGCACCAAGGCGTGGTGACAGTAATGCCCGGATAAAGGCGCTGGCAAGCGGCGACGAGGGGGCGTGTGCGAGCGCCGGTCCGGCGGTGAGGCGTCGACGGGCGCGGGTGACATGCCCGCGCGGAGGTTCCTCCGCCGCGCCGGGGTTACTCCGCTGTCCTGGGGTTACTCCGGTGCTATGGCACGGACATCCAAATCCGATCACCGTAGCGACGGCTCGACCGCGTCCGACCGGCAGGGGGCGCCGGGCCCGGACGAGCGGGTGGAGCGGCAGGCCCCCGACGAGCCCACCCAGCTGCCCAAGCGGTCCTGGGGAGCGGTGCTGAAGGGCACGGTCAAGGAGTTCAAGGACGACGAGCTCACCGACCGTGCCGCGGCCCTCACGTACTACGGCATCCTGTCGCTGTTCCCCGCCCTGCTGGTCCTGGTGTCCCTGCTGGGCGTCGCCGGCAAGTCGGCGACCGACGAGGTCCTGGCGAACGTCAGGAAACTCGCCCCGGGCTCGGCCCGGGACATCATCAGCGACGCGGTGACGCAGCTCCAGGGCCGCGGCGGGGTCGGCTCGATCATGGCGCTCGTCGGCATCGTCCTCGCCGTGTGGTCGGCGTCCGGCTATGTCGCCGCGTTCATCCGCAGCGCGAACGCCGTGTACGACATGCCGGAGGGCCGTCCGGTGTGGAAGGTGCTGCCGGTGCGCGTCGGCGTTACGGTGGTGCTGCTGGTGCTGGCGGTGATCAGCGCGCTGATCGTCGTCTTCACCGGCGATCTGGCCCGCCGGGCGGGCGACACGCTGGGCATCGGGGACACGGCCCTGACGGTGTGGTCGATCGCCAAGTGGCCCGTCCTCGTCGTCCTGGTCACCGTCATGATCGCGCTGCTGTACTGGGCGACCCCGAACGTCAAGGGCCGCGGCTTCAAGTGGATCACCCCGGGCAGTGTGCTCGCCCTGCTGATCTGGCTGATCGCCTCCGCCGGCTTCGCGTTCTACGTGGCCAACTTCTCCTCCTACAACAAGACCTACGGCACGCTCGCCGGTGTGATCGTGTTCCTGGTGTGGCTGTGGATCAGCAACATCGCCATTCTGCTCGGCCTGGAGTTCGACGCGGAGCTGCTGCGCCAGCGCGCCGTCGCCGGCGGACTGCCCGAGGGCGAGGAACCGTACGTCCCGCCTCGCGACACGCGCGCGTGGAGCGAGGAGGATCAGCGCCGGATGGAATGAGCAGGGCGGGGCGGGGCGGGGCGGGCGTCGGCGCGGTCCGCGCGCGGCGGCCCGGGTGACGCTCGGTGATCCTTTCCCTGACGTGGTGATCGTCGCGCTGACGTAGAGTCGGCTTCCGGGGAGGAACACCGGAGGGGGACGACGTTGCCGCTTGAGTCCGTGCCGCTGGGGTCCGTGCGGTTCGCGGTCCTGGGGCCCGTGCGGGTGTGGCGGGGGGAGACGGAACTTGATCCCGGAGGGCCGCAGGAGCGCGCCTTCCTGGCGTTGCTGCTGGTCAGGGCGGGAGAGCCGGTCGGCCTCGACGAGATCGTCGACGCGCTGTGGGGGACGAGCCCGCCGCGGAGCGCGGTGAACGTGATCCGGCGGCACGCGGGTTCGCTGCGGCGGCTGCTGGAGCCGGGGCTCGCCGTGCGCGCCGAGGGGCGCTGGCTGGTGCGGGCGGCGGGGGGCTATCGACTGGTGACCGACGGTGACGTCGGCGAGGGCGGCCTTGGGGTTGGCGGCGACGGCGGTGATGGCGGAGGCGGTGCTGACGGTGACGGTGGCTGCCTCGATCTGCTGAGGTTCCGCGCGCTGTGCGAGGCGGGCCGCCGGGCGGCGGGGGAGTCGCCCGCGCGGGCGGTCCGGCGGTTCGTCGAGGCGCTGGCGCTGTGGCGCGGGCCGGCCGCCGCCGGCATCCCCGAGCAGGCCCGTGAGCACCCGGCGTTCGGCGCGGTCGACCGTGAACGGCTGACGGCCGCGCGGGCCGCCGCCGACGCGGCGCTGCGCGCGGGCACGCCGGACGCGGTGCTGCCCGAACTGCGGCGGACCGCGACCGCGCACCCGCTGGACGAACCGGTCCAGACCGCGCTGATCCACACCCTGACCGCGGCCGGCCGCCGCCCGGAGGCGCTGAACACGTACGACGCCGTACGACTGCGTCTCTCCGAGGAACTGGGCATCGACCCGGGCCCGGAACTGCGGGAAGCGGGAGAAGCGGCGTCGAACGGCGCGCTCGGAGGTGCCGCCCCTGTTCCTGTCGCTGCCCCTGCCCCTGCCACTGTCTCCACCTCCGGCACCGGCACCGCCCCCGACCACGGCACCGCCGCCGCGCCCGCGGCCGTCGCCGGGATGCCCGTCCCCGCTCAACTTCCCCTCGACATCCCCGTGTTCAGCGGACGGCGGAGCGAGGTGGAGCGGGTGCTCGCGTTGTCCGGCGGGGCCGTGGCGGCGGGGCGGACCGTCGTGATCAGCGCCATCGGCGGCATGGCCGGCGTCGGCAAGACCACGCTCGCCGTGCACTGGGCGCACCGGGTCGCCGACCGCTTCCCCGACGGGCAGCTGTACGTGAACCTGCGCGGCTTCGATCCGTCCGGCGCGGTCATGGAGGCCGGGGAGGCCGTCCGGGGGTTCCTCGGCGCGCTCGGGGTGCCGCCCGAGCGGGTGCCGCACGGCGAGGACGCGCAGGCCGCGCTCTACCGCAGCGTGCTCGCCGGACGCCGGGTGCTTGTCGTCCTGGACAACGCCCGCGACAGCGACCACGTCCGCCCGCTGCTGCCCGGCTCGCCGGGCTGCCTCACCATCGTCACCAGCCGCGACGAGCTCTCCGGGCTGGTCGCCGGCCACGGCGCCCACGCGCTGAGCCTGCGCCCCTTCGACGCCGGCCAGGCACGGGCGTTCCTCGTCCGCCGTCTGGGCGCCGAGCGCGTCGAGGCCGAGCCGGGGGCCGCCGACGAGATCGGCGAGCTGTGCGCCGGGCTGCCGCTCGCCCTCGCCTGTGTGGCCGCCCGCGCCGCCGCCCACCCCCACTTCCCGCTCGCCGCCGTCGCCGCCGAACTGCGCGAGGCGCACGGCAGCCTCGACGCCTTCGCCCGCTCCGACGCCTCCGTCGACGTCGGCACCGTGTTCTCCTGGTCCACCCAGGCCGTGTCGCCCGCCGCCGAACGGCTCTTCCGGCTGCTCGCCCTGCACCCCGGACCCGACTTCTCCCTGCCGGCCGCCGCCGCCCTGGCCTGCCTCCCGCCCCGCCGAGTACGGCCACTGCTGGGCGAGTTGACCGGCCTGCACCTCATCTCCGAACACAGCCCCGCCCGTTACGCCTTCCACGACCTGCTCCGCGCCCACGCCGCCGAACTCGTCCGCGAACACCACACCGAGGCCGAGCGGCAGGCGGCCCTGCACCGGCTGCACCACCACTACCTGCACACCGCGCACACCGCGGACCGGCTCCTCGCCCCCACCGCCGACCCGCTGCCCCCGCCGCCCGCGCCCGAGGGCGTGCACCTCGAACCGCTCGCCGACGACGACCGGGCCCTGGCCTGGCTCACCGCTGAGCACGCCGTGCTGCTCGCCGTCGTCGAGACGGCCGCCGCCTCCGGGCAGGAACGTATCGCCTGCCAACTCGCCTGGTCCCTGGAGCCGTTCTTCGACCGGCGCGGACACTGGCACGACGGGCTCGCCGTGCAGCGCACCGCGCTCGCCGCCGCCCGCCGGCTCGCCGACCCCGCCCTGGAGGCCCGCGGCCTGCGTGGACTGGGCCGCGCGGAAGGCCGCCTCGGCCTGCACGCCGATGCCGTCCCCCGGCTGGAACGCGCCCTGGAGCTGTTCGCGCGGCTCGGCGACGACACCGGCCGCGCCCACACCCACCGCAGCCTCGGCTACGAGCGGGAGCAACTCGACGACCTGCCCGGCGCCCTGCGCCACAACCGGCTCGCCCTGGAGCTGTTCCGCGCCCTCGGCGACCGCGCCGCGCAGGCCAGCGTCCTGAACTCCGTCGGCTGGTACCACGCCCTGCTCGGCGAGCACGAGCAGGCGCTCGCCCACTGCTTCGAGGCCCTGCCCATGCTCCAGGCCCTCGGCGACCGCTTCGGCCAGGCCGCCACCTGGGACAGCATCGCCTACGTCCACCAGCACCAAGGCCGCCATCCGCACGCCCTGCTCGGCTACCGCAACGCCCTCGCCCTCCTGCGCGACCTCGGCGCGCCCTACATCGAGGCCGACATCCTCGTCCGCGTCGGCGACACCCACCGGGCGACGGGCGACCTCGACGGCGCCCGGACCGCCTGGGAACAGGCCCTCGCCCTGCTCAGGGAACTGGACCACCCCGACGCCGAGGGCGTCGAGGCCCGCCTCGCCGGACGGGACGGTCACGCCGGTGCCGGCTGACGTCCTCCGCGCGCCGACCCCCTGCACGCCGCGCCCCGGAGACGGAGACGGAGATGGGTGAGCCGCTGCGGTTCGAAGTGCTGGGCCCGGTAAGGGTGATGAGGGCGGGCGACGAACTCGACCTCGGCTTCCCCCAGCAACGCGCCCTGCTCGCCCTCCTCCTGACCCACACGGGCCGGACCGTCCAGACCGGCGAGATCCTCGACGTGCTCTGGGCGGAACGTCCCCCCGCCACCGCCCGCGCCGTGGTGCGCCGTTACGTCGGCGCGCTACGGCGGTTGCTGGAACCGGAGTTGCCGCCCCGCGCCCCTGGCCGACGGCTGCTGCGCCGGCCCGGCGGCTATCTGCTGGAGGCGCACGGCGACGAGGTCGACCTGCTGCGCTTCCGCGAACTGACCCGGCAGGGCAAGCGGGCCGCGGCAACCGGACGGGCACAGACGGCGGCCGGACGCTTCACCGAGGCGCTGGCCGAGTGGCGCGGCCCGGTCGTCGCCATGGGCATCCCCCAAGCAGCGCGCGAGCACGTGCAGTTCACGGCCGTCGAACGCGAACTCCGCGACACGGCCTCGCTGGCGGCCGACGCGGCCCTGCGGTGCGACCGGGCCGAACTGGTCCTGCCCGCCCTGCGCCGCGCCACCGCGCTCGACCCGCTCGACGAGCCGCTGCACGCCCGTCTCGTCCTGTCGCTGGCCGCCTGCGGCCTCCAGGCGGAGGCCCTGAAGGCCTACGACGACGTCCGCCGACGCCTGGCCGCGGACCTCGGCATCACCCCCGGCCCCGAACTCGCCGCCGCCCACACGAGCGTCCTCCGCCAGGAGGTGGGCCGCCTGCGCTCCGGCCCCACGGTGCACCTCGGCCGCGCCGCACCGGTCGTACGGGTCGCGCAGGCGAAGACGCCCCGGGTCCCGCACCCGTCCTTCGCCGGTCGACGGCTCGAACTCGGCTGGCTGGAAGCGCAGTCGGGCGGTGACGAGTCGGCCGTCGTGCTGATCGGGGGGATGGCCGGCGTCGGCAAGAGCGCGCTCGCCGCGCACTGGGCGCACCGGGCCGCCGACCGCTTCCCTGACGGCCGTCTGCACGTCGACCTGCGCGGCTCCGACCCGGAGCGGCCCGCCCTGGACCCCGGGGAGGCGCTGCACGGGCTGCTCACGGCGCTGAGCGTCCCCGAGTCGGGCGTCCCGGACGGGCCGGCCGCCCGCGCCGGCCTGTACCGCACCCTGCTGGCGGGCCGCCGTGCCCTCGTCGTCCTCGACGACGCCCTGAGCACCGAGCAGTTGGGCCCGCTGCTGCCCGGCTCGCCGGGCTGCCTCACCGTCGTCACCAGCCGCAACGCCCTGCCCGGCCTGGTCGCCTCGGGCGCCCGTCCGCTGCGCCTCGATCCGCTGACCGCCGAGGACGCGCGCGCGATGCTGGCCCGTCGGCTCGGCCCCGACCGGGTGGCCGCCGAGCCCGGGGCCGCCGACGAGATCGTCGCCCGGTGCGGGCGGCTGCCCCTCGCGCTGGCCGCCGTCGCGGCGCGGTCCGCGGCCCGGCGGGACGTCACGCTCGCGGAGCTGGTCGCCGAACTCCGCGCACATGAAGGCGACTTGGAGTTCTTCTCGGGAGGCGGGGACGGCGAGGGTGGGGACGACGAAGGCGCGGGGGGCGATGTGCGTGCCGCCCTTCTCGGCTCGTCCCGGATCCTGTCCCCGCAGGCCGCCCTGCTGTTCCGGCTGCTGCCTCGGCACCCCGGCCCGGACCTCACCCCGGCGACCGCCGCCGGCCTCGCCGGAGTGCCGGTGCGCCGGGCCCGGCTCCTCCTCGGCGAACTCGCCGACGCCCACCTCGTCACCGAGCACGCGCCCGCCCGCTACTCCCTGCACCCCCTGGTGCGCGCGCACGCGGCCGAACTCGCCGCCGAACACGGCCCGTCGACGCCGACCTGAGCCGATCTGAGCCGAACGGAAGCCGTCCGCAGGGGCGTTGTCACTTCACCGTCACTCTTTTTGCACAACCTCCGACCTACCGTCCGGGCGACGGGAACGACGATCGCTCAGGAGGCAACGGCGGAAGATGTCCATCACCAGCACCACCCCCAGAATCATCGTCAGCACCAGTACCGGCATCACGAGGAGAAGCGCCGGGAGCAGCGCCGGCGCCGGGACCGCCGACCTTCGCGTCGCGCCGCCGCGTCCGACCTCCTCCGGCGTCGAGATCGTCACCTGCGACAGGGGCCCCGGCCTCCTGCCGGGCGAGGGCGCACCGCACCCGCGGCAGCGGCTGCGCGCCCGCGACGACGGGGAGTACCTCTTCGTGGGCCTGCGCGGTACCCCCGTCCCGCCGGCCGGCCCTGAGCCCGTCACGCTGCGGCTCGCCCCGGGCGACGTCTGCTTCTACGACGTGCGCCGACCGGCGGAGCTGGACTTCCCCCAGCGGTTCCGGGCGACGGTGTTCCTCGTCCCGAGCGACCTGCTGGGCCTGACGCCCTCCGACGTGCGCCGCCTGACCCGGACGCCGGTGGCCCGCGCCTCCCGGCTCGGCGGGCTGCTGTCGCCGCTGCTGTCCGACCTCGCCCGCACCGCCTCCGAGGCCAGGCCGCCGGTCGGCGAGATGCTCGCCTGGAACGCCGTGAACCTCCTCGCGACCCTCGCCGCCGAGCAGCTCGGCGCGGGCGCACCGGGCACGCCGGGAGCACCGGACGGGCAGACGCCGGTGCTGGGCCGGATCCTGGAGTACGTCGAACTGCACCTGACCGAAGCGGACTTGTCCCCGGAGACCATCGCCCGCGCGCACCACATCTCGGTGCGCTATCTGCACAAGCTGTTCCAGGACGAGGGCACTTCGGTCGGCCGGTGGATCCTGCGCCGCCGTCTGGAGGAGTGCCGGCGCGACCTGCGCCGCCACGGCCGGGGGAGCCGCACCATCGCGGCGGTGGCCGGCCGGTGGGGCTTCACGAGCGCCACGCACTTCAGCCGGGTCTTCCGCACCGCCTACGGGATGTCCCCGAGGGAGTGGCGGGACTCAGCGGCGCGCGCCTGACGCCCTCCCTCACCGGGGAGGGCCCGCCCAGGGCGCGTCCGGTGTCGACACGCGGTGCGTGACCGCCGCGGTGGCCGTCAGCAGCAGCAGGGCCAGCCCCAGCGCGAGCGCGAGGTGACCGTGCAGCAGGAGCAGCGCTCCGACCAGCGCGCCCAGGAACATGGCCAGCACCGACAGGATCCGGCGGCCGGGCCGCGGGGCCTCGCCGCCGGCCGGGGCGGAGTCCGCGGCCAGGCCCGTCAGCGTCAGCGTCAGCACGGTGGTGGTGAGGTCCGGCACGCCCAGCCGGCGGGCGACCGCGTTCTGGAGGCCCATGGCGAGCCCCAGCGCCACGATCAGCGTGTACCGGACGCCGACGCCGACGCCGACGCCGACGCCGTCGCCGACCCCGCCCCGCCCGTCGGCGACGACGGCGACGACCACCGTGACGGCGACCAGCGCCGTCTGCACTGCCGTCGCCGTCGCCAGCAACCGCCCCCGGTGCGCCGCGAACCGCGTACCGAGCCCGCCGCCCGCCACCGCCCCGGTGAGGAAGGCCGCCAGGGAGACGAGGGAGGCGGTCGCGGACAGGTTCGCCGCCCCGGCCAGCGCGAAGCCCAGGAACACCACGTTGCCGGTCATGTTGGCGACGAAGACGTGCCCGAGCGCCAGATAGCTCACCGCGTCCACCAGCCCGGTGACCACCGTCAGGGCCAGCATCAGCGGCGGCAGCGGACCGTGCCGCTCCTCCCCGCGCGGCACGAGGGTGCGCAGCGCGTCAGTCAGCAGCCGGCGCATACCGGGCCTCCTGGCTCGGCCCCGGCACGTGCAGCAGCAGGCGGGTGAGCAGCCCGCTGACCGGGCCGGCCGACAGCGCCGAGGCGACGAGCCAGCCCGGCCAGGGCGTGAGGTCCAGCGCCGCGTCTAGGGACCAGCGGCCCGGCCCGGTGAGCGCCAGCGCCGCGGACACCACGACGAGGACGAGCGGATACTCGTAACCGTCGTTCTGCACCCACAGGCCCTTGGGGCGCTTCACCGTGGCGGCGACCGTCATCACGCCCATCGCCGCCGTCGCGGCGAGCGGCGTGAGCAGCCCGGCGGTCAGGAACAGACCGGCCCCGAGCTGGCTGCCGCCCGCGGCCAGCGCGGTCAGCCGGCCGCCCCGGAAGCCGTCGCGGCGGAACTCCTCGGTCCCGCCCGCGAGGCCCTCGCCCCCGAGGAGGTGACTCACCTTCTGCACTCCGTGCCCGGCGATGAGGAGACCCACCACCAGCCGGAGCACCAGCAGTCCAGCGTCCATCGTGTACCCGCCTGTTCCGTTCCGCCTGTCGTGTTCCGCCCGCTTACCGCGCCGTGCGGGGTCAGCCCGCCGCGTGGGCGCCGATGACGGCCTGGGCGTAGACGATGCCCAGGCCGTACGCGCCGCCGTGCTCCTTCACGACGCCCGTGGTGGCCTCGTACGTCTCCGTGCGCGCCCAGTCCCGCTGGAGCTCCAGGAGCACCTGCACCCAGGTGACCGGGACCGCGCCGCCCTGCACCATGCGCTGGACGGCGTGCTCGTGGGCCTGCGGGCTGACGCCGCCGGACGCGTCGGTGACGACGTACACCTCGTAGCCCTGGGCGAGCGCGGAGAGGGTGGGCAGCACCACGCACACCTCGGTCCACAGACCGGCGATGACCAGCTTCTTGCGGCCGGTGGCCTTGACGGCCTCGACGAACGCGAGGTCCTCCCAGGCGTTCATCGTCGTGCGGTCGACGATCTTCTGCTCGGGGAAGACGTCCGCGAGCTGCGGCAGGATCGGGCCGGAGAACGACTCGGCGGCCACGGTGCTGAGCACCACCGGCACGTCGAACGCCTTCGCGGCCTTCGCCAGCCCCACCGTGGAGTTGATGATCGCGGTGCGGTCGCCGCTGCCGGTGCCGAAGAACATCTGCGGCTGGTGGTCCACGAACAGGACCGCGCAGTTGTCCGGGGTGAGCAGGTCGGGGCTGGGGGACGCGGTGACCTCGGCGATGTCGACCATGGTGAGACCTTTCGGTAGGGGGTGAGTGATGCGGGAAACGGTTCGGTCGGTCTTGAGGGAGCCGATCGGCTCGGAGACGGCCGGCTCAGAGGGAGAAGCGAGGGAGCCGGCTCAGAAGAAGCAGGGGTCGAACGGCGTGTCCGTGCCGGGCCCGCCGTCCGCGACGTCCGGGAGCAGGCCGCGTGCCGCGCGCCACCGCCGCTGCTCCTCGGACTCGGCGACGGCCCCGCCGAGCAGTTCGGCCTGACGGGCGCCCGCCCGGCCCGGACGCGAACCCGCCTGGTAGCCGCCGAAGCGGGCGACCGGGCTCCAGTCGGGGGCGATCGGCGGCAACTCCTCGTCGAGGCCCTCGTACTCGCCGGCCGCGTACACGATCCGGCCGCCGGTGACCGTCAGCAGCGACTCGATGTGCGGGATGTCCGCCTCGGGCACGGCGAAGTAGTCCTCGGACAGGACCGCCAGGTCGGCGTAACAGCCGGGCCGCAGCACGCCCTTGACGTCTTCCTCGCCGGTCAGCGCCGCGCCCGCGCGGGTGAACAGGTCCAGCGCGGTGCGCCGGTCGACGCGGTTGGACGGCGGGCGCAGCGCCAGGTCGCCGACGGTGCGACCGCTGACCAGCCAGTGCAGCGCGACCCACGGGTTGTACGTGGACACCCGGGTCGCGTCGGTGCCGGCGGCGACGGTCAGCCCGCGCTCCAGCATCGCCGTGATCGGCGGGGCGTCGGCGGCGGCGCCGGGACCGTAGCGCCGAAGGAACGCCTCGCCCTGGAAGGACAGCCGGTTCTGGACCGAGACGGCGCCGCCGAGCGCGGCGATGCGGTCCAGGCTCGCCGGGGAGACCGTCTCGGCGTGGTCGAACAGCCAGCGGTTCCCGGCCGGGAACAGGCCGTCCGCGGCGAGCTTCTCGAAGACCGCGAGATCACGGCGGATGGTCTCGTCGTAGGTGGCGTGCAGCCGGAATCCCCAGCCGTTCTCCATGAGCAGCCGCACGGCCTTCTCGAATTCCGCCTCGTATTCGGCGAGTTCCGGCCTCGGCTGGGTGAAGTTCTCGAAATCGGCTGCCGCCCAGGTGAGATTCTCGCCCGCGCCGTTGAGGCGCAGCCATTCGTCGCCGTCGCCGGGTCGGGCGGTTTCGGTCCACCGGGTGAGATCGTCGATCTCCTGTCCCGGTGTCTGCGGGAAGAGGTGATAGGCGATACGCAGCGACAACCGGCCCGATTTCGCCAGGTCGACGACGGTCGAGTAGTTCTCGGGGAAATTCTGGAATCCGCCGGCGGCGTCGATCGCCGAGGTCAGCCCGAACCGGTTGAGCTCGCGCAGGAAGTGCCGGGTGGAGGTCCTGCGGTGCTCGCCGTCCAGCACCGGGGCCTTGGCCAGCGTCGAGTAGAGGATCAGGGCGCTGGGCGCGGCCAGCAGCATGCCGGTCGGCTCGCCGTCCCGGCCGCGGACGATCTGCCCGCCCTTCGGTTCCGGCGTGTTCCGGTCGAAGCCCGCGGCCTTGAGGGCGGCGCGGTTGAGCACGGCCGACTGGTAGAGGTGCAGCACGAAGACGGGGGTGTCGGGGGCGGCGGCGTTCAGCTCCGCCGGCGTCGGCAGCCTGCGCTCGGCGAACTGCTCCGCCGACCAGCCGCCGACCACCCGCACCCACTGCCCCTTCGGCGTGCGGGCCGCCTGCTCGCGCAGCATCGCCAGGCCCTGCCGCAGGGTGGGCACCCCGTCCCAGCGCAGCTCCAGGACGTAGTTGAGGCCGCCCCGGATGACGTGCAGATGCGCGTCGTTGAGGCCCGGCACCACCCGCCGGCCGAGCGCGTCGACCACCCGGGTGTGCGGACCCGTGTGCGCGGCCATGTCCCGGTCGTCGCCGACGGCCGTGACGACCCCGCCGCGCACGGCGAGCGCCTCCGCCTGCGGGCGGCGCGGATCCTGGGTGTGGATCCGCGCGTTGCGGACGACGAGTTCCGCGGCATGGTCGGCGGCGGCTCGGGGAACCAGTCCGCGGACGGGCATGGCTGACACCGTGCGACACCCTCCTGGAATGCGGTGAGTTGTTTCGCCGGTCATTCCAACCGGTGCGGCGATGCCTGTGTGTTCCCTGAGCGCACCGAACAATTACCCACAGCGCACCGCGCGTTGTGCGCTGAGAGCACATCAGCCGTGCACCCACGGGCAAGGGAAAGCCGTGTCCCGCGTCTAGCGTTTCGGGGCGACTCAACGCACGGCCGGTCAGCACGGATCGGCACCGTTCAGCACACCGATCACAGCAGGAGATGCCCATGTCCGACGTCGTCGAGCCGGTCCAGCCGGTTCTGGAGCCCGAGGCCGCGGCGTTCGCCGAGGCGACCGCCAACCCGCCGTACCTGTTCGACCTGCCGCCGGCGGAGGGGCGCAAGGCCGTCGACGAGGTGCAGTCCGGCGAGATCGACAAGCCCGCCGTGGACGAGGAGTGGATCACCGTCTCGGGCGGTCCGACGGGCAGCGTGCGCGCCCGGATCGTCAAGCCCGCCGGCGCCGAGGGGACCCTGCCGGTCATCCTCTACATCCACGGCGCGGGCTGGGTGTTCGGCAACGCCCACACCCACGACCGCCTGGTCCGCGAACTCGCCGTCGGGGCCGGGGCGGCGGTCGTCTTCCCCGAGTACGACCTCTCGCCCGAGGCCCGCTACCCCGTCGCCATCGAGCAGAACTTCGCCGTCGCGCGCTGGGTCGTCGAGCAGGGCGCGTCGAAGAACCTGGACGGCTCCCGTCTCGCGGTGGCCGGCGACTCCGTCGGCGGCAACATGACCGCCGCCCTCACCCTGATGGCCAAGGAACGCGGGGGAGTTCCGCTGGTGCAGCAGGTGCTGTTCTACCCGGTCACCGACGCCGCCTTCGACACGGGTTCCTACCACCAGTTCGCCGAGGGCTACTTCCTGCGCCGCGACGGCATGCAGTGGTTCTGGGACCAGTACACCACCGACCCCGCCCAGCGCGCCGAGATCACCGCCTCCCCGCTGCGCGCCACCACCGAGCAGCTCACGGGCCTGCCGCCGGCGCTCGTCATCACCGGCGAGGCCGACGTCCTGCGCGACGAGGGCGAGGCCTACGCCAACAAGCTCCGCGCCGCCGGCGTCCCCGTCACCGCCGTCCGCTTCCAGGGCGTCATCCACGACTTCGTCATGCTCAACGCCCTGCGCTCCACGCACGCCGCCGAGGCCGCCATCACGCTCGCCGTCGGCACCCTGCGCAGCGCCCTGCACTCCGCCTGACCCGAGAAAGACACCCACATGAGCACCACCAAGCCCACGGTCCTCCTGGTCCACGGCGCGTTCGCCGACGCCGGCAGCTGGTCCGGCGTCATCGCCGAACTCCAGGGCTACGGCATCCCGGTGATCGCCCCGCCGAACCCTCTGCGCGGGCTCGCCTCCGACGCCGCCCACATCGCCTCCGTCGCCGCCCAGATCGACGGCCCCGTCATCCTGGTCGGCCACTCCTACGGCGGCGCCCTGATCACCGTCGCCGGCGCCGCCGAGAACGTCGTCGGCCTCGTCTACGTCGCCGCGTACGTCCCGGAGGAGGGCGAGAGCCTCGGCGCGCTCCAGGGCCGCTTCCCGCTCGCCCCGCTGGTGAGCCACCTCAAGGAGTGGACGTACCCGACGCCCGGCGGCGAGCCGGCCGTCGAGGTCACCATCGCCGAGGACGCGTTCCCGTCGGTGTTCGCCGCCGACGTGCCCGCACACGTCACCAGGGTGCTCGCCGCCGCCCAACGCCCCCTGGCCGCAGCCGCGTTCGACGAGCCCGCCGCCACGGCCGCCTGGCAGACCAAGCCGTCCTGGGCGCTCGTCGCCGGCGCGGACGAGGCGATCAACCCCGAGGTCCAGCGCTTCGGCGCCAAGCGCGCCGGCGCGACGGTCGTCGAACTGGAGGGCGCCTCGCACGCCGTCGCCGTCTCCCAGCCGAAGGAGGTCGCCGACCTGATCCGCGACGCGGTGCGCGCCACGGCCTGACCGCCCGCCGACGCCTGACCGCTGCGCGGACGCGCGGCGGTCAGGTTCTGACCGGGCCCAGTGCGAGTGCGCCGCCGGCGGCTCACCGCCACCTGAGGTGTCCCTGCACAGCCCGCCCCGCACAGCCCGTCCGCCCGGCGCGGGGCAGGGCGAGGCGGTCCTCAGCGCCGCACGAGTCGCACCACATACGTCCGTGTCAGCGCCCCGTCCTCGCCGGTCACCGTCACGACGGCCGTGTTCCGGCCCGAGCCGCCGGACCTGGTCACGGCGACGGTCGCGTAGGGGTCGCGTGTCGTCGCCGTGACCGGGGTCCGCTTCGGGTCGGGGGTGACGACCCGGTAGGCGGTCGTGTCCGGGTCGAAGGACGCGAGCGGGATCCCGGCCACCTCGATGGACGAGGCGGCGGCGTCCGAGGCGACTCCGGGGGCCTTGGCATGCACCTCGATCTCGCTCAGGGTGATGTAGCCGCCGGGGCGCGCGGTCATGACCACGCGGACGGCGCTCGCCGGTCCCGCCGTCGGAGTCAACGGGACGTCGACGACCGGCGTGCCCTCGACGCCGACCGGGACGGCGTCGCTCGCGTCGGCCCACGGGCCGTCGGCGGTCGCCCGCACCTGCGCCTTCAGGCTCTCGGGGAAGGAGGCGGTGGCCCCGTCGCGGTGGAAGTGGGCGACGATCCGGGTGAGGTCGCGGGCCTTCGGCAGGGTGAAGGTGATCGTGTCGGAGGGGTTCTTGGTGTTCCCCGGCTTCCAGTTGGACCACGCCTTCTCGGTGAGGTCGCCGTTGCGCAGCCGCTCCGCCGAGTAGCCGCTCTCGGTGAACGTGGCGGCGACCGAGACGCCGTCGTCGGCGGCGACGTTGGTCTCCACCGCCCGGGTGACCTGCACGCGGACGGTCGCGGGGACCGTGCCGCCGTCGACGATCCGGGCGACGCCGTGCAGCGTCACGACCCCGGCCGTGTCGAACGCCCCGTCGGGCGCGGCGTCCCAGGTCACCGGGAGAGCGGTCCGGCCGCCGTGCGCGCCGACGCCGACGACCGTGGCGGGCAGCTCCGGTCGCCCGCCCACGTAGGTCTTGGTCCGGCCGGGGAGCGTCGAGGCGATCGTGTCGACGGTGACGACCGCCGTCGCGGCGATCTTGTGCCCGAGGGCGTCGATCGCCTCGCCCGGCACGCGGACCGTGCCGGGTGTGCTCCAGGCCTGGTCCGACGGCAGGCTCCACACCACGGGCAGGGAGCCTCGCGCGCCGTCCCGGAACACCGGCGTCACCGTCGCCGGTAGCTGCGGCCGGAGCCCGGGGACGGTGAACGCCTCGGCCGGCTCGGTGCGCAGCACCGTCTCGTCGGTCACCGTCCAGCGCTGGTTCGCCGCCGAAGTGGGCGTGTAGGTGGACACCTTGGCGCCGTCGGCCGTGGACTGCCCGGCGACGTCGAGCAGTCGGCCGGTGGCGGCGTTGACGAACGTCCAGGTGCCGTCGCCCGTCGTCGACATGATCCACCGTGCCGCGTCGTCGGGCGCGGCGCCCGCCGGGGCCTCCAGGACGGTCTGGCCGTCCCGCACCGCGAGCCGCTTGCCCGTGGTCGCGCCGGTGAGGGAGTAACGGGCGCGATGGTCGGTGCCGGGCGTCAACTGCCGTACGGTCCACAGCTGTTCGGTGGTTGTGGCGTCGGTGGTGTGGATGACCGCGCCGCCGCCGTCGGCCGCCGGGGCGAGGGACTTGCCGCTCTGCGCGCCCGTGAGCCGGTAGACGTGCCCGGACTGGACGAGCGCCGCGTCCTTCGCCACACCGGAGACGCCGTCGACGAGGAAGGTGGTGACCGACTTCGCGGGGACGGTCAGTGTGGCCGAGCGGTCGGCGACCCGGACCGGCGTGCCGCGTACGAGCGCGCCCTCGGCGCTGGTCACCACGGGGGTGACGGTGGCCCGCGACGCGACCTTGCCGAAGCGGGACAGGTCGAGGGTGACCGAGCGGGCCGAGGCGCCGCTGTTGACGTGGACCACGCTCGCCGCGCGGCCGGAGGCGCGCACCGCGGCGACGGTGGAGGCGTCGTCGACCTTCACGAAGTGGTCGCCGGGGCGGATGTGGTGGGTGAAGTTGCGGATGGTGTGGAACTTGGAGTTGGTGCGGATCGGGCAGGTCTGCGGGGTGTCCTCGGCCGTGCAGTTGAAGGGGACGTGGATGCTGCCCCAGTTCTTGCCGGCCGCGGCCTGGGGGATCGCGTCTTCGATCGGCTGCCAGAACACCCAGGCGGAGGGCTCCAGTTCACGCATGTCGTCGACCATGCGGGTGGCGATCCCGAGGCCCGGGTCCATGCCCGTGAAGTCGGTCCCGGTGCCCCAGGTGCCCTCGACCTCACTCATCCACAGTTTCTTGCCGGCGCCCTTGGCGATGTCGCGGGCGCTGGTGCGCATGCCGGTGCCGTAGGTGTGCACGTTGAGCTGGTCCACGGCGGCCCGCGCGGCGGTGTCGTAGGCGTTCCAGTTCTGGGTGAAGATGCCGGGGTTGGTCTCGTCCATCGCCGAGACCTTCGCCTCGGTCGTGGTGTCCCGGAGCGCCTCGTCGAGGGCGAGGATCACCTTCTGCTGGAGGGCCGGGCCGGCGTGCGCGCCTTCCTGCCGTCCGCCCGTGGGCTGCCCGTCCGCCCCCAACTGCGTTCCCCAGTAAGTGGTGTTGGGCTCGTTCAGCGGGTTGACGGTGTCGAACGCGATGCCGTGCTCCCGCTCCAGCCGTTCGGTGACGCGCGCCAGGTACGTGGCGAACTCGTCGACGCGGTCCGCGCGGATCTGGTCCTTGCCGGAGTCGAAGCCGCCGGAGACATAGCCGCTGACGGTCTGGAACCAGGGCGGCGAGTTGCTGAACGCCTCCCAGCGGGTCACCTTGTCCTTGACCTGGTCCACCCACCAGCGCTGGTTCGCGTCGGCGTCCCAGTTCCAGTGGCCGGCGTCGTCCGGGTCCCACCAGTCCACGTCCTGCCGGGTGGTCCCCTCGGGGGCCTTCCAGAAGCCCTCCATGGTCGCGCCCGTCTTCATGTAGTCCTTGCGGACGTCGGGCGCGTTGCCGCCGCCGATGTTGTAGCGCGCGATGTTCAGCCGCAGCCCGTCCTCGCCGAACAGCAGGTCGACCAGGCGCTTGCGCAGGGGGTCCGGATATCCGCCGGTGGCGTTGGCGAACCAGACGAGGCTCGTGCCCCACCCCTCGAACTCCTGCTGCCGGTACGACGGATCGATCCGCACGGTGACCGCGCTCAGCGGTGACGAGGACTCCGCCGGGGCGGCGGTCGCCGCCGGCGCGGTGACCAGCCCCGCGCCGAGCACCAGGGGAACCGCGGGCGCCAAGGCCCGTACGAACCAATGCCGTTGGGACACGACACTCCCTTTCACCGCATGCGGGCGGGACACGGACCAAGACGCAGGACGAACAGAACCGATCAAAAAGAATCGCGCTCAGGGCATGCTTGATGACAGAAATGAACACGTCAAGACGGCGTGCGGGAACGTCTCCGACGGCACGGTCCGCGACCGGTGACAAACGCGCCACCCTTCGCTGCGTTCTTGTGAGCATCGCCGGATCACCCGGTCCGCCCGGTCCTACGGTCCCGCCATGAACACGACCCGCAGCAGAAGGAGTACGTGGCGCGGCGTCGCTCTCGCGGTGCTGCTGACCACCGGGGCGCTCACCGCGGCGACCCCCGACACCCAGGCCGACACACGAAACGGCTCGCCGGCCGATGCTCAGACCGACACGCGTGCGGCGAGCGCGCGGACCGAGACGCCCGTGGCGTCGACCAGTCCGGTCACCGGCGTGACCGAGACGCTGGTCCGCATGCGCTCGCCGCTGCCGGCGTCCTTCGGGGCGCGGCCGGCGGCGTGCGACTGGCTGTCCTACCTGCGCTACCGGTCCTCCGCCGGGCCGGCCGCCTCGGCCGACGCCGACCGGATCCTCGTCGCCCAGCCGGGCATCCTGGAGGGCGCCGGGGCCTTCGACAGCGTCGCCCGCAACACCGTGGCCCGCGCCGCGGCCCAGGGCGGGCACATCGAGTTCTGGGCCCTGGACCGGCGTTCCAACTGTCTGGAGGACCGCACCGGGATCGCCTCCGGCGACCAGCACACCGCCGTCGACTACTACTACCGGGGTCGACCGGTCGAGGGCCGTGCCTTCGCCGGGTTCGTCGGCAACGAGCGCCTCGGATGGATGGCGCGGCTGGGCGTCGAGCAGACCGTCCGCGACCAGTACGACCTGCTCACCGCCGAACTCCCGCAGCAGAGCGTGCGCAAGAGCAAGGTGCTGTGCGGCGGGCACTCGCTCGGCGGAGTCGTCACCGGGTACTTCGCGGTCGCCGACTTCGACGGCGACCGCACCACCACCGCCGACGCCGGCTACAACCAGTGCGCCGGCTACTTCGCCCTCGACACCACCGTCTCCACGTCGCTCGCCGACCTGAGCGGCAGCATCCCCGACGACACCAACCTGCCCGACATCGGCCTCGGTCACGGCGTCGTCCAGGCCGGGCTCGACAGCGGACTGCTCTCCCGCTCGCTGTCCGCGCCGGTCCTGCTCAACCCCGAGACGATGACCCTGCTGGCCATCGCGGGACTGGGCGCGGTGCAGGACCCGGACGGCGAGGCCGACCTGCCGTCCTACCTGCCCCGGACCACCAACATCGAGGCCACCAACCGCTTCCTGTTCTCCAAGGACGCCGCCGCGTTCGTCACCGGCTCGCCCGCGGTGAGGGACTTCCGGCTCACCAACGAGGCCGTGCTCGGCGCGCTGATGGACGACCACTCCGTGCCGCTGGCGTTCCTCCAGAGCAGCGTCGGCTTCTTCGACGGCGGGCCGATCGCCGACAAGAGCTTCCCCGTCGCCAACGGCAGCGGACAGCTCCCGGCGCTGTTCGGCAGTGAGTACAAGGCCATCCCGGACCGGCCGCACGGACCGCTGTACACATGGCGCAATTACGACCGCGTCGGCGATCCCGACGACCCCGGACACCGGTCGGCCGACGGGACGCCGTTCACCGGCGCGGGCAAGGAGGTCACCGACATCCAGGAGCTCGCCCGCAGCCTGGCCGAGCAGCCGCTCGACTTCACCGAGCAGTACTTCCCGACGAAACTCGTCACCGACCTCCAACTGGCCGACTCGCCGCAGGTGAAGCGGCTCCTGGCGCACCCGGTGGGCCTCACTGCCAACCCGACGCTCACCGTGCTCGCGGGCGACGGACTGCTCGCGGGCCGCATCCCGCCCGACCTCCACCCCGTGGTCGCCGACGGCTACCAGCACCTCGACGTGCTGACCGCCGCGCCCGCGCAGAACGACGGCCGGCCCGAACCGGTCTCGGCGGCGCTCACCGAGTTCGCCCGAACCCCCAAGTAGCCCCGCACAGAGACGAGACGGGCCCGGGAGGACATCCCCTCCCGGGCCCATTTCTTGTGCCGGTGGCCAATGACCGATGACCGGTGGTGCTGAGGTGCTGAGGTGCTGTGGTGCTCAGACCTTGCCCGCGGCGAACGTGGCCGCCGCCTCCGCGTTCGCGGTGTAACCGAGGTGCGCCAGCACGTCGTCCCCGCCGTTGACGCAGATGGGGTCGCCCGCGGCGCAGAAGTCGATCGTGCGGCTCTGGTAGGTGCCGGTGACGCTCTTGCCGAGGGCCCGGATCGGGTTGCCGAACAGCAGCACCGCGGCCACCCGCGGCTCCAGCGCGGCGGGAATGGTGGCGACGATGGGGCTGCCGACCACCGCGCCCGCGCTGCTGACGCCGATGGAGTTGTCGACGACGTTCGCGCCCTGCGAATAGCCCACCAGCACGAAACGCTGGTTCGGGCAGGCGGCGGCCTGGCTCCGCACATGGTTCACCAGATCCGCGTTTCCCTGCGCCGCCGACGTCAGGGAAAGGTCCGCGGGATAGTTCACCTTGTAGCTGGAAAGGGATTTGCCCGTCAGTTTCCGCTGGAGCGCGGAATACACCGGGTCGCCGACGATCAGACCGAGATTGCCCGGCTCGAACGTCCCGCGGGCCGCGATGACGTCGACGTTCGTGCAGGCGGCGGCCGAGGGGACGGCCGAGGCGGCGGGCGCCGAGAGGGTGGCCAGTCCGGCCCCGCCGACCAGCGAGAGCGCGGCGAGGCACAAGCGGATACGCATGGGGATCCTTTGAGGGTGGGGCGCGGGGAAGCGCCTACGGAAAAGGACGCCACGAACGTATTCGCGTGGACCGGCTAAGTGTTATGGACGGGAATTCATAATCGCGTCGGAATCTGTTGCCGAAGTGAGTGCGGAGTGCGCGCCCGATGAATTCGCGTGCAGCGACTCGGCGCGCAGCGCGAGAATGAGGTCCAGGCGGGCCCCCGGATCGTGCAGGGCGTCGCCGAAGAGCTTGTCGAGCTGGCGCAGGCGGTAGCGGACCGTCTGCGGGTGGACGTGCAGACGCGCGGCGACGTCGGGCACGTTGCTGCCGCTGAGCAGCCACGCCAGCAGCGTCTCCGCGAGCCGGCCGCGCTGCCCCTCCGAGACCGCGTCGAGGGGCGCGAGGCACCGCGACCGCAGCTGGGCGAGCATCGGCTCGTCGCTGTGCAGCAGCAGCGTCGACAGGTGCTCGGAGCACCGCACCACGCCCTGCCGGGGAAGGATCCCACGGCCCATCAGCCCGAGCGCCCGGCTGGCCCAGTGCAGAGACCGGGCGGCCTCGGCGAGCGGCACCGTCGGCCCGATCGCGGCCGGCCGGCCGCGCAGTGCGAGCGCGAACGCCCGCCCGCCGAACCGGGCCGAACCGTCCGGGTCGGGCACCAGCATCCGCGGCGGCCTGGACTCCATGTCCACCAGCGCCCCCGCCGCCGCCAGCGGACGGTCCTCCTCACGCTGGTCCGCGGTCGCCGCGAGCGCGACCACCGCCACCTGCCGCGGCACCGGCCAGCGCGCCCCGTGCGCCAGATCCTGCACGGCCTCCGGGGCCGCCGGCGGATCGCCCAGCAGCAGGTCGAGCAGCCGCCTGCGGCGCCGTTCCAGCTCGTCCGTGCTGCGCAGCCGGGCCTCCGCGTACCCGGCCGCCGCCGCCTCCGCGACCTCGTGCACCGTCCGGAACGCCAGCTCGCCCAGCCCGGCCACGGCCGCCGAGTCCAGCCCGACCTCCTCCGCCGTACGGCCCATCAGCCGCCAGGCGTGCAGCCCGCCGACCCGCAGCGCGGACTGCAACGCGTCCAGGCTGCGGCCCTCCAACGCCTCACCGCGGCCCAGCTCGTAGTACGTCGCGGTGATCGCGGCCCCCTGGCCGCGCGGGTCGGCGATGTGGTCCACGAACAGGGTCAGCGCCTGCACCACCCCGGCTCTCAGGTGCGCGCGGTACGTCCCGTCGGCCGGCCGAGCGTACTCCGGGACCTGCCGGCGCACCTCCTCCTCCACCTCGTCGGCGACGGCCTCCAGCTGGTCGCGCAGCAGCAGGGCCAGATCCGGCGGCACCGCGGCGGCTCCGAGGCCCTCCGGTGCGCCGTGCGGGGTGGGGGAAGCCACGGCGGACCCTCCTTTCACCCGGAAGCGGCTCACCCGCGGACCGTTGCCCGTGGGGCGAGGGACGAGTCCAGGGTTGGACGGACGTCCCCTGCGCTCCGTTCCGTGCCCCGACGGCACCGGCCTCACTCCGGCACCCCCAGCGCACGGGCGAGCATCGGCCACGAGGACGTGAACTCCCCTCTCCAGTAAGCCCAGTCGTGCCCCCCGCCCGGGTAGTAGTGGGTGGTGACCGGGATGCGGAGCAGCGCGAGGGCGTCGGTGAACAGGTGCGCCGAGGGCCACAGCAGGCTCTCCAGCGCCCCGGGGAGCCAGTCGCCGACGCCGCCCGGTATCCCGCTGCCGCTGGAGACGTACAGGGCGGTGCCGCGCAGGCCCTCCGCGCGGGCCCGCGGGTTGAAGTCCCGCCAGGTGAGCAGATTCAGGAGCGGATTGCCCCACAGGGAGAGGGGCAGCAGGTTCTCGCGCGCCACGATGGCGTCCACCAGGGCGGGCACACCCGGCGCGGTGGTGTCGAGGAGGCCGCTGTACGAGGCCGCGGCGGCGAACGTCCCCGGGTGGCGCGCCGCGTGCGCCATCGCGCCGTAGCCGCCGGTGGACACCCCGGCGACGGCCCGGACGCCGGAGGCCCGGTAGGAGCGGGCCAGCAGCGCGGGGACCTCGTTGATCTGGAAGGTCTCGTAGTCGGGGCCGATCCGCCAGTCGGTGGGGATCCCGGTGGGGCCCGCGTCCGGCATCGCGACGATGAGGTCCCGGCCCTCGGTGAAGGCCTCGATGTCGGTCTCCCTGGTCCAGGACGTGTAGTCGTCGTGCGCCCCGTGCAGCAGATACAGCACGGGGTAGGTCCGCGTCGGCTGCGCGGCGAAGCTCGACGGCAGGATCAGCCGCAGCGGCGCGGCGCGCCCCAGGGCGAGGGACGGCACGGACACGTCGAAGGTGCGCGGCCCGAGCCGGGTCGCGGCCCGCGCCGCGCCCGTCCCGGCGGCGGAGAACAGGGCGGCCAGGCCGACGGCCGCCGCGGCTCTGGCGACGGCGCGCCGTGACGCGTACGGCTCGCCCTCGGCGGTGCGGTGGGACATGCGGCTCTCCTCGGGTCAGGGGCGGCGGAGTTCGCGGTGCAGACGGTCGGCGATCTCGTCGACGAACGGCGGGTCCAGGAGCGACAGATGGTGACCGGCGACCGGTACGACCGTCAGGTCCGGGCACACCTCGTCCCAGCCGAGCGACTCGTCCTGCCGCTCGTACGCCGGATCGCGCACGGTGTGCGGCGCGGGCTCAGTGGCCCGGAACAGCACCACGCGCCCCGCGTAGCGCCCCGGCCGGTGCGCCTCGCCGATGCGGAGGTCCACGTAGGAGGCGCGCTGGTGCTCCAGGGCGGCCGGCGGCACACCGAGGGCGGCCTTGCGCAGCGCCCGCAGCACGACGTCGACGCGGTCGCCGTCGTCGTCCATCGCCACGAGCTCGTCGTACGGCAGCTCCAGCCGCACCCCGTAGGCGTCGGCGGCATGGCGGGCGAAGCCCTCGAAGTGGGCGCGGACCCGGTCGGCCGGTGAGCGGTCCGTCCCGGGGAGCGGCCGTACCGAGTCGATGAGCGCCACCAGGTCCACCTGCCGTCCGGCGGCGACGAGTTGGCGTGCGGTCTCCTGGGCGACGAAGCCGCCGAAGGACCAACCGGCGAGCACACAGGGCCCGTCGGGACAGGCGGCGGCCACCGCTTCGGCGTAGCGGCGCGCTTTGCCGGTCACCGTGCGGACCTCGTCGAGCCGCTCCAGCCCGAATACCGGCCGTTCCTCCACGAGTTGCGCACCGAGGCGTTCGACGAGCGTCCGGTAGACGTCGGTCGTGCCGCCGGCGGCGTGGAAGAGGAACAGCGGGGCGTGGGAGCCGCCGGGGCGCAGGGTGCGGAGCGGCGGCGGGCCGGGCGGCCGTGCGGACAGCGCCCGTTCGACGCGGACGGCCGCCTCCTCGACGGTGGCCGCGCCGAGCAGCTCCCGCAGCGGCAACTGCTCCGTCCCGAACTCCCTTTGCAGGGCGGCACGGACGCGGACCGCCGACAACGAGTCCAGACCGAGGTCGGCGAGGGCCGTGGCGGGGGTGACACGGGCCGGGGGATGGCCGGTCACGGAGACGATGTGGTGGCGGAGCCGGCCGAGGACGGAGGTGTCCGGCCTGGTGTCGGCCTCCAGCGGCGGGGGTGGGGGTGGGGCCGGGGGCGAGGCCGCCGTGGGTGCGGCCGTCGGGAGCGCGGACGCGGCTGTCGTGGGCGTGGACGCGGCCGTTGTGGGTGTGGCCGTCGGGAGAGGACGCCCGTCCGTCCACCAGTGCCGGATGTGCCGCCAGCGCGGTGCGGGCAGGTCCACGACCCGGCCGGGCGGCAGCGGCAGTCGGCCGCCCGCCGCGTACAGGGTGCCCACCTGGGCGAGGAACCCCGCCGAGCCGTCGGTGTCGCGGCGCAGCGAGCCGACGGCGAGGGCGCCGGGCGCGGTGTCGGTGACGGCCCGGGTCAGCACCGGATGGGGCGAGATCTCGACGAAGGCGGTGTGGCCGTCCGCCGAGGCCGCCGCGACCGCCCGGTCCAGTCGCACGGGCCGCCGCAGGTTCGCGGCCCAGTGGGCGGCGTCGAACACGCAGTCGCCGCGCGGATCGTCCAGGACGGTGGAATAGAAGGGGAGTTGAGACCGTCCGGGCTGAATACCGGCCAGTGACTCGATCAACTCCGGCAGCAGCGGATCGACTTGGGACGAGTGGCCGGCGCCGACCACGCGCATGACGCGCGCCGCCCGCCCCTCCCGCTCCAGCCGGCGCACCAGCCGGGCCACCGCCGGCTCCTCCCCGGTGACCACCTTCTGTCCGGGCGAGGAGTGCACGGCGACCTGGACACCGGGGAAGTCCCGCTCCAGAGCGAGGAGTTCACCGTCGTCGAGGTCCACGACCGCCATCGCGCCGCCGCTCAGCCCGCTGAGCAGCCGGGCCCGCACGGCGACGACCCGTGCCGCGTCCGACACGTCGAGCGCGCCCGCGCACACCGCGGCGGCCACCTCGCCCAGCGAGTGACCGATCACGGCGGCGGGCTCCACGCCATGGGAACGCCACAGCTCCGCCAGCGCCAACTGGCAGCCGAACAACACCGGTTGGGACACCTCCAGCTGATCGAGAGGCAGCTCCGACGCCAGCTGCTCGTACAGGGACACCCCGCACTCCGCGGCCAGCTGCGGGTCGAGTTTCTCCACGGCGGCGGCGAAGGCGGGCTCCTCGCGCAGCAGTCGGCGTCCCATGCCGGCCCACTGGCTGCCGTACCCGGAGAAGACCCACACCGGACCGTGCTGCCCGACGAGATCCCGCTCACCGGTGACGACCCGCGCGTGTGTGCGCCCCTGCGCCAACGCGTCCAGCCCGTCGGCGAGTTCGTCGTGGTCGCGCGCGACGACGGCGGCCCGCACGGGGCCCCGGCCCGTCCGTCCGGCGAGCGTGCGCGCCACGTCGGCGGGGTGCGCGGCGCTCCCCTCGGGCGTGCGGAGCCAGTCAGCGAGGCGGGCGGCGGTGTCCTGGACGCGGACGGCGTCGAGGTCGCCGAGGAGGTGCAGGCGGGCGGCCGGCTCCCGCGCGGGGGAGCGGGAGTCGCCGGGGGCCTCGGGCCGTGGTCCGGGGGCCGGTCGCCATTCCTCCAGCACGGCATGGGCGTTGGTGCCGCCGAAGCCGAACGCGGAGACCCCGGCGGTGGCCGTGCCGCCGTAGCGGGGCCATGGCTCCGGTTCGGTCACCACCCGCAGCCGTTCGTCGGTCAGGGCGCTGCCCCCGGCGCAGTGCAGGGACGGCGGGAGGAGGTCGTGGTGCAGCGCCAGCACCGTCTTCACCAGGCCGGCGATGCCCGCGGCGGACTCCAGATGCCCGAGGTTGCCCTTGACCGAGCCGAGCAGCAGCGGCTGGTCGGGGTCGCGGTCCGCGCCGAGCACCGCGCCGAGCGCGCCCGCCTCGATGGGATCGCCCAGCGGGGTCCCGGTCCCGTGCGCCTCGACGTGGTCGACGAGCGCGGGGACGATCCCGGCCCGCGCGTACGCGGTCCTCAACAGGGCTTGCTGTGCTGCCGGGTTGGGGGCCAGGAGCCCGTTGGAGCGGCCGTCGGAGTTGACGGCCGTGGCGCGGACGACGGCGAGGACGCGGTCGCCGTCCCGCTCCGCGTCCGACAGCCGCTTCAGCAGCACGGCCGCGCAGCCCTCGCCGCGTCCGATGCCGTCGGCCGCGGGCGAGAACGGTTTGCACCGTCCGTCCGGCGCGAGGGCCCCCGCCCGCCGGAACGCGACCGTGACGACGGGCGAGAGCAGCAGGTTGACCCCGGCCGCGATCGCCGTGTCGCTCTCCCCCGAGCGCAGGCTGACGCAGGCCTGGTGCACCGCCACCAGCGAGGAGGAGCAGGCGGTGTCGACGGCCATCGTCGGCCCGCGCGTGTCCAGCACGTACGCCAGCCGGCCGGCGGTGACGCTCAGGGCTCCGCCCGCCGGCGCCCGGGGATCGACGGCGGCGGCGTCGGCCCCGGTGAGCTGCCCGTACTCCGGGGCGGAGACGCCGACGAAGACGCCGGTCGGGGTCCCGGCGAGGGACGCCGCCGGGACGGAGGCGTGGTCGAGGGCCTCGTGGACGACCTCCAGCAGGATCCGCTGCTGCGGATCCATCACCGCGGCCTCGCGCGGGGCGACGCGGAAGAAGTCGGCGTCGAACCCGGCGACGTCGTCGAGATAGCCGCCGTACGGGGGAGCGTCGGCGGGCGGGAAGGCGGTGAAGTCCCGCCACCGGTCCTCCGGAACCCGCCGGATCGCGTCGCCCCCCTCGCACAGCAGCCGCCAGTAGTCGCCCGGACCGCGCACACCGCCCGGCAGCCGGCAGCCGACGCCGACGACGGCGACGGGCTCGTCGGCCACCGCCGGATGAGCACCGCCGGGGGACCCCGCAGACACCGGTGACCCCGCAGACACCGGTGACGCCGCAGACACCGGTGCCGCCGGAGGGACCGCCTCCGAAGGCCGCTCCGCCGCCGCGTCGCACACCCGCGCCACCAGGTCGTCCCCGGTGGCCGCCTCCCACACCAGCGTCGCCGGCAGCTCGCGGCCCGTCACCCCGGACAGCTCCCCGGCCAGCGTCACCGCGTCCCGCGAGGACATGCCGAGGTCCGCCAGCGGCCGGTCCATCGGGACGTCCCCGGGGGCCGTGCCGTTCCAGGCGGCCACCCGCCCGGCGATCCGCTCGGCGACCAGACGGCGCAGCTCGCGCTCGTCGACGGCCGTCATCCCGCGGTCCGGGCCGGGTAGGCGCCGGCGAGGTAGCGCTCCCGGGTCAGCGTCCGCGACACCTTGCCGCTCGACGTGCGGGGCACGGTCCCCGGCGGGACGAGCACCACGTCCGCGAGCCGCAGCCCGTGCCGGGCCGAGACGGCGGCGCGCACCGCGCGCGTCAGGGCCGGCACGTCGATCTCCGCGAGGCGCGCGGTCCGCGCGTGCTCCGCCACGACGACGACCTGCTCGCCCGAGCCGCCCGGCACCCCGAACGCGGCCAGCCGGTCGCGCCGCACCGCGGGGTGCGCGTCCTGGGCCGTGACCTCCACGTCCTGCGGATAGTGATTGCGGCCGTCGACGACTATGAGGTCCTTCAGCCGGCCGGTGACGATCAACTGCCCTTCCAGGAAAGCCCCGAGATCCCCGGTGCGCAGCCAGCCCCCCGAGCCGCCGCCGACGTCACCGCGAACGTCACAGCCGCACGCCGCACCCGCGCCCGCGCCACCGGCGCACCCGTCGCCCGCGCCCGCGCCACCGGCGCACCCCGCACCCGCGCCACCCGCACACCCCTCACCGGCGAGCCCCACGCCGAAGACGCGCCCCGTGAGCCCGTCCTGACCCCGGTACCCGCGGCCCACGTTGGGACCCTGCACCCAGATCTCGCCCACCTCCCCCTCCGACAGCGCCACGCGGGACACCGGATCGGCGACGCGGACCCGCTGGCCCGCCGGAGAACCGCAGCCGGCCAGCAGGACGGCCGTGGGATCGTCCGGGCGCGCGGGCAGCGCCTTCCCGGAGGCGAGGGCGTCCCGGTCGAGCGCGAACCGCCGCAACAGCTCCCCGGGCCGCGCGGCGCAGACGAACACGGTGGCCTCGGCGAGCCCGTACGAGGGACAGTGCGTCTCCGGTGCGAGCCCCTGCGCGGCGAAGGCGGCGTGGAAGCGGTCGGCGGTGCCGGGCCGCACCGGCTCGCTGCCGTTGATCAGCGCGGCGACCCCGCCCAGCCGCAGGTCCGCCTTCTGCGCGTCGGTGACGGCCGCGGCGCAAAAGTCGTACGCGAAGTTGGGGGCCGCGCTCACCGCCCGCGGATGCGCGGACAGCAGCCGCAGCCAGCGCACGGGCTCGTGGAGGAAGGCCACCGGATCCATGAGCACCGACAGCAGACCCCGCACCACCGGGGCGGCGACGCTCAGGACGAGCCCCATGTCGTGGTACAGCGGCAGCCACCCCACACAGGTCACCGGATCCGCCTCGGCGCCGTAAGCGGCCAGCGACTGGCGGGCGTTGGCGACGACGTTGGCGTGGCTGATCTCCACCCCCGCCGGGGTGCGGGTCGACCCGGAGGTGTACTGGAGGTAGGCGACCGCATCCGGGTCCGGCACCGCGTGCCCCCTGTCCGGCGGTCCACCGGCGGCGGCGTCGGGAACGTCGTCCACGGCGAGCACCCGCACCGGCCTTCCCGAACAGAACCCCCGTACCTCGTCCAGTGTCTGACGTGTCGTCAGCACCACCGCCGGTTCCGCGTCCGCGAGCACCGCCGAGAGCCGGTCCCCGTGCCCGGGCAGACCGGGCGGATACAGCGGTACGGCGACCAGGCCGGCGGCGAGCGCCGCGAGGAACCCGGTGACGTACTCGACGCCCTGCGGGCACAGCAGCGCGACCCGCGCCCCCGGCCCGGCCTCCTCGGCCAGCCGGGCGGCCACCGCCCGCACCCGCAAATCCAGCCGTCGCCAGGTCAGTGTGCGGTGGACGCCTCGGGTGTGCGGGGCGGGATGGTCGACGAAGGTGAACGCCCGTCGTTCCGGGGCGGTTTCGGCCCAGTGCCGCACGTGCTCCGGCAGACTCCGGTACGCGGGGGCGAGCGGGGGGCGGCGGTTGTCCATCAGGCGTGGCTCCTCACATCGCGGGGGGCGCGGGCCGAGCGGTCCAGGTCGGCCGGGGTGATCGACGGCGCTGATCAGAGGGGGATGTTGCCGTGCCGGCGCTCCGGCGCCGGGGCGCGCTTGCCGCGCAGCGCGCGCAGGGCGCGGCAGACGTGGGCGCGGGTGTCGCGCGGGGCGATGACGGCGTCGACGTAACCGCGCTCGGCGGCGAGATAGGGCGTGCCGTAGGTGCTCTCGTACGCGGCGACGAGCCGGGCCCGCAGCGCCTCGGGGTCGTCGGCCGCGGCGAGCTCACGCCGGTGCAGGACGCCCACCGCGCCCTCCGCGCCCATGACGGCGATGCGCGCCGTGGGCCAGGCGAGGTTGACGTCGGCGCCCAGGTGCTTGGAGCCCATCACCGCGTACCCGCCGCCGTACGCCTTGCGCACCACCACGGTGACCTTGGGGACGGTCGCCTCGGCGTAGGCGTACAGCAGCTTCGCGCCGCGCCGGATGATGCCGGCCTGCTCCTGGCGGACCCCGGAGAGATAGCCGGGGACGTCGGCGAAGGTCAGGATCGGCAGCCCGAAGGCGTCGCAGAACCGCACGAAGCGCGCGGCCTTCTCGGAGGCGTCGATGTCCAGGACGCCGGCCGCGTGCAGCGGCTGGTTGGCGACCACGCCGACGGGGCCGCCCTCGACCAGGGCCAGCGCGCACACGATGTTCGGCGCGAACAGCTCCTGGACCTCCAGCAGCTCCCCGTCGTCGACGACCGCCCGCAGGACGTCGCGCATGTCGTACGCCTGGCCGAGCCGGTCGGGCACCACCTCGTCCAGCCGCGCGCCGGCGGGCACCTCGGCCGGGGTGTACCGCGGGGGCCGCTCCATGTTGTTGGCGGGCAGATACGACAGCAGGTCGCGGACGGTGTCGAGGGCCTCCTTCTCGTCGGCGGCGAGGAAGTGCGCGTTGCCGTTGACGGAGTTGCTGGCGCGGGCACCGCCCAGCTCCTCGGCGCTCGCGCGCTCGCCGGTGACGGCCTCGATGACGTCGGGCCCGGTGACGAACATGTGCGAGGCGCCGTCCACCATCACGGTGAAGTCGGTGATGGCGGGGGAGTAGGCGGCCCCGCCGGCGCACGGCCCGAGGACGACCGAGATCTGCGGGATCACCCCGGACGCGCGCACATTGCGGCGCACCAGCTCGGCGTAGAGGGCGAGGGAGGCGACGCCCTCCTGGATGCGGGCGCCGCCGCCGTCGTTGAGCCCGATGACCGGGCAGCCCGTCTTGAGGGCCAGGTCCATCAGGGCGACGGTCTTCTCCCCGAAGGCCTCACCCATGCTGCCGCCGAAGACGGCGGAGTCCTGGGCGAACACGCAGACCGGCCGGCCGTCGACCGTGCCGTGCCCGGTGACCACGCCGTCGCCGTACGGGCGGCGGGCGCCGTCCCCGGTGGGCCGGGCCCGGACGAACAGTCCCGTCTCGGTGAACGAGTCCTCGTCCAGCAGCAGGCCGATCCGCTCCCGGGCGCCGAACTCCCCGCGTCTCCTCGGTCCGCCCCCGGCCACCGCCTGCGCCCGGCGCCGCTCCAGGACGGCGATGCGCTCGGCGGTGCCGTCGGGCACACGGGTCCTCACCCGGGATGTCGTCGCTTCTGGTGTCACAGCCACCTCCGAAGGGGCTACCGAATATGGCAGCGCCCCGGGGGCGGGCCGAGGGGTTCGCCGTTCTGTGTGCGAGAGGTGAGTCTCGCGGGGCCGGGGTTTCGTCCGCGGGTGACAAGACGTCTCGCGATACGAGACAATGTCCGAAATGTAAGAAAAACACCCTTTTGGAGATCTGCCTGCCCCTCCGTGTCGAATGAAGAGCATGGGTGCGACCAAGGCCCCTGGCCTATACCGACGTGCCGCGCGAACCGGCCATTGCCGACCGGCACTTCCTCGGAACCCCCGGAGCTGACATGGCGGACAAGCCGGTGGAGACACTGCCCTCCACGCTGGCGGAATCCACGCTGGAAGAGTCCACGACCCTCCTGGACGACGGGTACGGCGATCCGGCCGTACTCGAAAGGATCCTCACCCCGGTACTGGCGGACGTCGTCCGCGTCGAGCACGTCCCGGCCGACGCCCACTTCTTCGACGAGCTGGGCGCCGACTCGCTGGTGATGGCGCACTTCTGCGCCAGGATCAGGAAACGGCCCGACCTGCCGTCGGTGTCCATGAAGGACATCTACCGGCATCCGACGATCCGCTGCCTGGCGACGGCCCTCGCCGACGCCGCGGCCGTCGAACGGGCCGAGGCCGCCTTCGAACGGACCGACACCGCCCCGGGCTCGCGGGCGCTCCCGGCGTCCACCGCTCCCGCCCGGTCAGGGCCGCCCGCCCCGCCCCCCGCGGGCACCCCGCACTACGTCCTGTGCGGCGTCCTGCAACTGCTGGCCTTCCTCGGCTACGCCTACCTCATCGCCGTGATCGCCGAACGGGGCTACGAGTGGATCTCCGCCGGGTCCGGCGCGGCCGAGCTGTACCTGCGGTCGGTCCTGTTCGGGGCCGCCGCGTTCGTGGGCCTGTGCGCCCTCCCCGTCATCGTCAAGTGGGCGCTCGTCGGCCGGTGGAAGCCCCGCGAGATACGCGTCTGGAGCCTGCCCTACGTCCGCTTCTGGATCGTCAAGACCCTGATCCGCTCCGACCCCCTGGTGCTGTTCCACGGGTCGCCGCTCTACCTCTTCTATCTGCGGGCCCTGGGCGCGAAGGTGGGGCGCGGCGTCGTCATCCTCTCCAAGACCGTGCCCGTGTGCACCGACCTGTTCACCGTCGGCGACGACACCGTCGTCCGCAAGGACTCCTCCTTCACCTGCTACCGGGCCCACGCCGGACTGATCCAGCCGGGACCCGTCACCCTGGGCAAGAACGTGCTGGTCAGCGAGGCCACGGTGCTCGACATCGACACCTCGCTCGGCGACGGCGCCCAGCTCGGCCACGCCTCCTCGCTGCACCGCGGGCAGACCGTACCGGCCGGTGAGCGCTGGCACGGCTCCCCGGCCCAGCCGACCGACGTCGACTACCGCACGGTGGGCTCGGTCCGCTGCGGCGCGCTGCGCAGGGCGACCCACAGCGGGCTGCAACTGCTGGTCGCGCTGGGCGTGTACGTACCGCTCGCGGTCGGCGGCGTGTTCGCGCTGCTCGCCGAGCTCCCACAGCTCAGCGCCGCCCTGGAGCCGGGACCCATGGTCTTCACCGAGGGATCGTTCTACGTCGACGCCCTGCTCCTGTCCTTCGTGGTCGTCTTCGGCGCCGTGCCCGCCGGACTCCTTCTCCTCACCACCGTCCCCCGCCTGCTCGGCAAGACGGTGAAACCCGACCGGGTCTACCCCCTGTACGGCTACCACCACAGCGTGCACCGGACGATCACGCTCCTCACCAACTGGCGGCTCCTGAAGCGGCTGTTCGGCGACAGCTCCTGCATCGTCCACTACCTGCGGTACCTCGGCTACGACCTCTCCCGCGTCGAGCAGACCGGGTCGAACTTCGGCACCGAGATGAAGCACGAGACGCCCTACCTGAGCTCCGTCGGTCGCGGCACGATGATCGCCGACGGGCTGTCCATGGTGAACGCCGACTACTCCAGCACCGCCTTCCGCGTCTCCCGGACCTCGATCGGACCCCGCAACTTCCTCGGCAACCGGATCGCGTACCCCACGCAGGGCAGGACGGGCGACAACTGCCTCCTCGCCACGAAGGTCATGGTGCCGGTCGACGGCGAGCTCCGCGAAGGCGTCGGACTGCTCGGCTCGCCCAGCTTCGAGATCCCCCGCTCGGTGCTCAGGGACAGCCGGTTCGACCGGTTCAAGACCCCCGAGGAGCGGCGGCCCGCCCTGGCCGCGAAGAACCGGCACAACGCGTCCACCATGCTCCGGTACCTGGGCTCGCGGTGGATCTACGTCTTCGGCCTCACCCTGCTCGCCTCGGCCGCCACCGAGTTCTACACCACGTTCGGCGCGCCGGCGATCGCCGTGGCCGACGTGCTCGGCGTGCTGTTCACGGTCGTGTATTTCGTGCTCCTGGAGCGCTTCGTCACGGCGTTCCACCGGCTGCGCCCCCTGCTCTGCTCGATCTACGACCGGCGTTTCTGGCAGCACGAGCGCTACTGGAAGGTGCCGTCGGAGTCGTTCTTGCGGATCTTCAACGGCACCCCGTTCAAGAACGCGGTCTGGCGGCTGCTCGGCGTCCGGCTCGGCCGCGAGGTCTTCGACGACGGCTGCTTCCTCACCGAACGGTCCCTGGTCGTCATCGGGGACGGCTGCACCCTCAACGCGGGCAGCGTCGTCCAGTGCCACTCGCAGGAGGACGGCACCTTCAAGTCCGACCGCAGCACCATCGGCTCCCGCTGCACCCTCGGCGTCGGCGCCTTCGTGCACTACGGCGTGACGGTGGGCGACGGCGCGGTGCTCGCCCCCGACTCCTTCCTGATGAAGGGGGAGCTCGTCCCGCAGGACGCCTCGTGGGGCGGCAATCCGGCCACACCGCTGCGCGCTCGCGGCGGCGGCGAGGGGAGGTAGGTCAGCATGGCGACACCACTGGTCACACAGGCCGGCAGGGACTACTGGCGGGACGTCCTGACCGCGGGCGGGGCCACCACGGTCCCCCGTTGGCGGACGGCCGGGACCGACCGCGAGGCCACCCCGGAAGCCGTTCACGAGGTCCCGCTCCCCGCCGTCCACGAGGTCCCGATCCCCGACGACCTGCTCGCCGCCCTGGACCGTACGGCCGACGAGACCGGCGTGTCCCTCGGCTCGGTGCTGCTGGCCGCGCACGCCAAGGTGCTCTCCGCCCTGACCGGCGAGCGCGAGGTCGTCACCGGCCACGTCGTCGAGGACGGAGGCCGGCCGCTGCCCTGCCGGCTGACCGTCGACCCCGGCCCGTGGCGGACCCTGGTGGAGCACACCCACCGGACCGCCCGCGGCCTGCTGACGCACCAGGACTTCCCCGTGGACGCCCTGCGCCGTGAGCTGGGCCTGCCCGGACCCTCGACCGAAGCGGTGTTCGACCCGACCGGCGGCGCGGGCGAGCTGCCCGAGGACGCCGTCCTGCGCGTGGAGCTCCCGCGACACGACGGCCGGCACCCCCGGTGGACGCTGCGCCTGCGGTACCGGACCGACGCGCTCGACCCCGACAGCGCCGCCCGGATCGCGGGCTACCACCTCACCGCGCTCCGCCTGATCGCCGCCGAGCCGGACGCCCCGCACGGCCGTCGGAGCCTGCTCTCCGCCGAGGAGCTCCGTCTCCAGCTCGACGGACTCGCCGGACCCGTCCGCGAACTGCCCGACCTCCGGGTCCACGAGCTGTTCGAGCAGCGGGTCCGGACCCACCCGGACGCCGTCGCCGTCGTGCGCGGCGAGGACCGGTGGACCTACCGGGAGCTCAACGCACGGGCCAACCGGCTGGGCCGCGCCCTGCTCGCCCGCGGCCTCGGCCGCGAGGACGTCGTCGCCGTGGTGACCGAACGGACCCTGGACTGGGCGGCCGCCGTCCTCGCCGTCTTCAAGGCCGGCGGGGCCTATCTGCCCGTGGAGCCGCACTTCCCGGCCGACCGCGTCGCGACCATGCTCACCCGCGCCGGATGCCGCCTCGTGCTCACCGAGCAGGGCAGCACCGCCACGCTCGACGACGCCCTCGCCACGCTGCCCGCCGTCGAGGCGCTCCCCGTCGACACCGCGTACGCGGAGACCCAGCAGGACGGCGACCTCGGCGGCCACGGGGCCCTCGGCAGCGACGGGGATCTCGGCGGCCTGGGCGTGCCCGTCTCGGCCGATCAGCTCGCCTACCTCTTCTTCACCTCCGGCTCCACCGGCGAACCCAAGGGCGCCATGTGCGAGCACGCCGGACTGCTCAACCACCTGCACGCCAAGATCGGCGACCTCGGCATCGGCGAGGGACAGGTCGTTGCCCAGACGGCCCCCCAGTGCTTCGACATCTCGCTGTGGCAGCTGCTCTCCGGGCTCCTGGCCGGCGGGCGCACTCTGCTCGTGGAACAGGAGACGATCCTCGACGTCCCCCGGTTCGTCGACGCCGTCGACCGCGGCGGGGTCGGCGTGCTCCAGGTCGTGCCGTCGTACCTCGACGCCGTCCTGACCTATCTGGAGCGGCGTCCGCGCGCCCTGCCCGAGCTGCGGTGCGTGTCGGTCACCGGCGAGGCGCTGAAGAAGGAGCTGGTCCAGCGCTGGTTCGCGGCCCAGCCCGGGATCACCCTGGTCAACGCCTACGGGCTCACCGAGACCTCCGACGACACCAACCACCATGTGATGGACCGGCCGCCCGACGGCGAACGCGTCCCGCTCGGCCGCGCCGTCGGCAACGTACGCGTGTACGTCGTCGACGAGAACCTGGCACCGGTGCCGCTGGGCGCGCCCGGCGAGATCGTCTTCTCCGGGGTGTGCGTCGGCCGCGGCTACGTCAACGACCCCGAGCGCACCCGGCTCGCCTTCACCGCCGACCCGCACCGCCCCGGCGAGCGGCTCTACCGCAGCGGCGACCACGGCCGCTGGCTGCCGGGGGGCGTGCTGGACTTCCTCGGCCGCCGGGACACCCAGGTCAAGATCCGCGGCTTCCGGATCGAGATCGGCGAGGTCGAGAACGCCATGCTGGGGGTACCCGGGGTGCGTGACGGCGCGGTGGTGACCGCCGACGGCGCGGGCCGGGGCGGACGCCTGGTGGCCTTCTACTCCGGCGGCGGCCCGCTGGCGGACGACGTCCTGCGCGAACGGCTCGGCCGGTCGCTGCCCGCGTACATGGTCCCCTCCGACTTCCACTGGCGGCGGAGCCTGCCCCTGACCGCCAACGGCAAG
This sequence comes from Streptomyces sp. NPDC002328, assembly GCF_042890065.1. NCBI lineage: Bacteria > Bacillati > Actinomycetota > Actinomycetes > Kitasatosporales > Streptomycetaceae > Streptomyces > Streptomyces sp. NPDC002328. The sequence goes on from NZ_JBIARQ010000009.1 coordinate 279,141, forward strand.
ATCGACCGCAAGGCGCTCACCGCGCTCGCCGCCCGGCTCGACGGGACGGAACCCGCCACCGGGACAGCGACCGAGACGGCGACCGAGACGGCGACCGAGACCGCCGCCGGACCGGACCGGGACGCGCCCCGCACGCCGACCGAGCGGCGGCTGGCCGCCGGATGGGCGCAGGTGCTGGACGTTCCGGAGCACCGGATCCGCCGCCACGACCACTTCTTCGACCGCGGCGGCACCTCCCTCGCCGCCGTCCGCCTCGCGATCGCCCTCGACCGCGCCGTGGACCTCACCGACCTCACCCGCCACCCGGTCCTCGCCGACCTGGCCCGCACGGTCGATGCCAGAGCCGCCGACGCCACCGGAACCTGACCCCCACAGCGGGCAGCGCACGCGCACCGCCGCACGCGCACCGCCGCCGAAAGGAGACCTAGATGCCGTCCTCGATCCCCCTGTCGCCGCCCGGCGTCGACCTGCGGCCCGGCAGGCCCCCCGTCCTGCGCGCCGAACCCCCCGGCGACGCGGTGGGCTGGGCCGCCGAGCACCGGGACGCGCTGCGCGCCGTCGTCGTCGAGCACGGCGCGGTCCTGGTCCGCGGCCTCGGACCCAGCGACCCGGACACCACCGCGGCCGTCCTGCGCGAGCTGGCCGGCGGCCGTCCGATGACCGAGAAAGAGGCCTTCGCGTCCCGCCGGACCTACGCCGACGGCGTGTACTCCTCCGCCAAATGGCCCCCCAACCAGCCCATGTGCATGCACCACGAACTCAGCTACACCCTGGAGTTCCCCGGGCTGATGCTGTTCGCCTGCCGGGAGGCCCCCGCCGCCGGCGGAGCGACCGCGCTGGCCGACGCGCAGAACGTGCTCAGCGCGCTGCCCACCGACCTCGTCGCACGGTTCCTGCGGGAGGGCTGGCTGCTCACCCGCACCTACAACGACGAGATCGGCGCGTCCCTCGCCGACTCCTTCGGCACCGAGGACCGCGCCGCGATCGAGCAATACTGCCGCGCGTCCGCCATCGCCTTCGAGTGGCAGCCCGACGGCGGACTGCGCACCCGCCAGCGCCGCAGCGCCGTCGTCCGCCACCCCGTCACCGGCCGCCGCTGCTGGTTCAACCAGATCGCGTTCCTCAACGAGTGGACGCTGGCCCCCGAGATCCGCGAGTACCTGGTCGACGTCTACGGCCCCGACGGGCTCCCCTTCAACACCCGCTACGGGGACGGCGAGCCCATCGGCGAGGACACCGTGCGCCTGCTGAACGAGGTCTACGAGGCGCACACCGTGCGCGAGCCGTGGCAGTCCGGCGACCTGATGCTCGTCGACAACGTCCGCACCGCCCACAGCCGGGAGGCCTACGAAGGGCCGCGCGAGGTGCTCGTCGCGATGGCCGACGCCGTCCGGCTGGCCGACTGCTCGCCGACCGTGGAGGTGACCCCCCGATGACGACCCCCCGCACCGCCGCGAGCCGGCCCGCGCCGGCCGTGCCGGTCGCCGTGCCCCCGTTCGCGGTCCTGCCCGGCGCCCAGGTCCGGCAGGCCCTGCACGGGCGGGAGAAGCAGCTCGTGGAACTCGTCGAGGCCGCCTACCGGCTGCACGACGCCGGCGACACCGTGAACCCGCCGTCCCACTTCCTGCGCTTCCCCGACCGCCCCACCTCCCGGATCATCGCGCTGCCCGCCTCGATCGGCGGGGAGACCCCGGTGGACGGCCTGAAGTGGATCTCCAGCTTCCCGCAGAACGTGACGGCCGGAGTCCCGAGGGCGTCGGCGGTGCTCGTCCTCAACGACCACGACACCGGCTACCCGTTCGCCTGCATGGAGGCGTCCATCGTCAGCGCCACCCGCACGGCGGCGTCCGCCGCGCTGGCCGCGGACCGGCTCAGCGCCGGCCGGCGCCGCCCGGCACGCGTCGGGTTCGTCGGCACGGGCCTGATCGCCCGCTACGTCCACACCTTCCTCGTCGGCACCGGCTGGTCCTTCGACGCCGTCGGCGTCCACGACCTGTCGGCCGACAGCGCGGACGGCTTCCGCGGCTACCTGGAGCAGTCCGGCGCGCCCGGCGACATCGTCGTCCACGACAGCGCCGAGGCGCTGATCCGCGCGAGCGACCTGGTGGTCTTCGCCACCGTCGCCGGCCGGCCGCACATCCAGGCGCCCTCGTGGTTCGCCCACCATCCGCTCGTACTGCACCTCTCGCTGCGCGACCTGGCTCCGGAGGTGGTGCTCGCCTCGGCGAACCTCGTCGACGACGTCGAGCACTGCCTGACCGCGCAGACCTCCGTCCACCTCGCCGAACAACGAACCGGCCACCGCGGCTTCCTCACCGGCACCCTGGCGGACGTACTGGCCGGACGCGTCACGCCCCCGACGGACCGGACGGTGGTGTTCTCGCCGTTCGGCCTCGGAGTGCTCGACCTCGCGGTCGGCAAGTACGTGTACGACGAGGTGGCCGGCTCCGGAGAGCTGCACGTGATCGACGACTTCTTCCATGAGCTGAACAGGTACGGATGAACGCCATCCGGCCCCGGGCCGATCTTCAACCCGCGGAGGCCATCGTGTCAGTCATATCGGATCCCTACACCTTCAACGAGGAGGACCTCTACGTCGATCTCCGGTCGGTACTCGGTCGCAAGCTCTTCCTGAAGTGCGAGGGCTTCAACTTCGCCGGGTCGATCAAGCTGAAACCGGCTACGGAGATGGTGGAGGCCGCCGAGCGGCAGGGAGCCCTGACATCGCGGTCCGTCCTGCTCGAATCGTCCTCCGGGAACATGGGCGTCGCGCTCAGCATGATCGCGGCGAGCAAGGGCTACCCCTTCCTGTGCGTCACCGACTCCCGCTGCAACCTGTCGACCAGGCTGCTGATGGAGGCCCTCGGAGCCCATGTGCACGTCATCACGGTGCCCAGCAGCGACGGCGGTTTCCTGCGCGCCCGCATCGATTACGTCCGCACGCTGTGCGCCTCGGACGACCGGTACGTGTGGCTCAGCCAGTACACCAACCCGGGCAACTGGAAGGCGCACTACCTCCAGACCGCGCCCGCCATCGCCCGCTCGTTCCCCGGACTCGACGTGCTGTTCATCGGCGCCGGCACCACCGGCACCCTGATGGGCTGCGCACGCTACTTCCGCGAGTGGCACCGGCCGGTCCGCATCGTCGCCGTCGACAGCGTCGGCTCGGTGACCTTCGGCGGCGAGTCCGGCCGCCGGATGCTCCCCGGCCTCGGCATGAGCGTCCGCCCCCCGCTGCTCGACGAGGACTACGTCGACGAGGCCGTCCACGTGGAGGAGGCGGACACCATCCGCGCCTGCCACCGGCTGGCCCGGCGCGGCTTCCTCTTCGGCGGCTCCACCGGCACCGTCGTCAGCGGCGCGATGCGCTGGCTGGCCCGGCACGACACCCCCGGCCTCACCGCCGTGGCCATCGCCCCGGACCTCGGAGAGCGCTACCTCGAGACCGTCTACCAGGCCAACTGGGTGCAGGCCCTCTACGGCGACGACGTCCTCGGCCCCGGCGGCCCGGACGCCGCCGGCTCCCTCGCCGCCCGCACCGCGCCCCCCGTCGCCTCGCCCGACCTGTGGACGGGCCACCGGCCGGGCGACTCCGCCCCGCTGCGAGATGCGGTCGACGGCCGTGCCTCACAGACTGTGAAGGGGGACGGATGAGCCCGGCAGCCGTGCCGGGGCAGGCACGCAGGCGGGAGAGGGTGTGGCGAAGCGACAGGCCCCCTGGGCCCAGCACACCGGTGCATCCGAGACCGACCGGCTCCTGCTGTCCGTGGCCGCCGGCAGCCAGGACGCCTTCACCCGTCTGTACGACGCGGTCGCCGGCCCCATCTACGGAATCGCCTGCCAGGTCCTGCGGGACCCGGCCCGCGCCGAGGAGGTCGCCCAGGAGGTCATGCTGGAGGTCTGGCAGACAGCCCCCCGCTACCGGCCGGAGAGCGGGCACGCCATGACCTGGATGATGACCATCGCCCACCACCGCGCCGTCGACTGCGTCCGCACCGCGCGCAGATCCGCCGAACGCGAGCGCGCCGTCTCCCTGCGGGACACCGTGCCCGCCTTCGACGACGTCGCGGAAGCCGTGGAGGCGATCGGCGAACGCGAAGAGGTCCGCACCTGTCTGCGGCAGCTCACCACCGAACTGCTCCAGCCCGTGCTGCTCGTCTACTACCGGGGCCTGACCCATGCCGAGGTCGCCTCAGTCCTGTCCCTGCCGCTGGGCACCGTCAAGAGCCGTCTGCGCAGGGCACTGACCTATATGCGGCAATGTCTGGGAGCCCCCCGATGATGAAAGACGACGCGAACGACCTCACCGGCGCCTACGCCATGGACGGCCTCGACGAGGAGGAACGGCAGGCCTTCCGGAGGCACTGCGCCGAATGCCCCGAGTGCGCCGACGAGGCCGGCCGTCACCAGGAGGCGGCGGCCTGGCTCGCCCTCGCGGTGGCCCGCACCCCACCGGAGTGCCTGAAGGTACGCGTCCTGGCCGAGGCGGCTCGCACCCCCCAGTTCCCCCCGTCGCCCCCGGCCGGCGAAGGGACGTCGCCGGCCGGGGGAGGAGCGAGCACCGTCGCCGACGACCCCGGTGACTGCTACGTCGCCAGCGGGCCGGCGCTCTGACGATCCGTGCGACGCCGGTCCCGTACCGGTGTTACCGTTCAGGCCGTCGATACGGGCGAGGATCAACAGGAGCCGGGGCACCAGTGGTGGTACGTCGTATGGCCGCAGCCGTCGTGCTGCTCGCCGCGGCCGTCCTGCTGCACCTCGGCACACCCCACCACCTCACCGCCACGGCTGCCGCGGTGACGGCCACGGCGAACGCGGAATCCGCCACGGCGAACGCGGAATCCGCCACGGCGAACGCGGTGACGGCCGCTGTGGTGGCCGAGCCGCCCGCGCACACGGTCCTGCACGGCGACGCTCTCGGCGCGCCGCACCACGAGGCAGACGACGACGCTCTCGTCCTGCCGCCCAGGGCGGGGCACCCCGCCGGCACACCGGTGCTCGCCGCCGACGTGACCGCGGACGCCGCCCTAGCCTCCGCCACCGCCGTCCCACCCGGCCCCGCGCATCCCCGGACCGCCAGAGAGGTCCGAAGCCCGGGCAGCGGACTCGCGCCCGCGCTGAGCGTTCTCCAGACCTTCCGCCGCTGACGGCTGCCCGGCTGACCGGCGCCGCGCTCTCCCTACCCCCGCACGCCCACGGATCTTCCGTGACATTCCGGGGTGAACTCCAATGAGCGCGCACAAAAGCGCATGAACGTCAATGAACGCGAATGAACGAAACATTCCGCTCATCCGTATCCCCTGCCACAGCCGCCCCCTGACCGCCCCACGCGGGCGGGCCCCTGGATCTGATACGGAGAGGCACGTGTCACTACAGCCCCAGCGAGGACGCACCGGCCGGACGTCCTCGTCCACCGCCCGCTCGACACGCGGCGCGGCCCTCGCCGCGAGCCTGGCCCTGCTGGCCCTGGCCACCGCGTGCAGCGGCACCGAGAAGGAGGCGTCGGTCAACACCGACCCGTCGAAGATCTCCGCCGCCCCGGAGGCCGGCGTCGTCGCCCCCGCCAAGGTCGAGGTGATCGCAGGCCTGACCGGCTGCACGCCCAAGATCCGCATCGACGCCGACGAACTGCGCCAGGGCATCTGCCACACACCCGAGGTCGACTACCTCATCACCACCTTCCCCGAGGACAGGTTCACCCAGGCCTGGCTGGACTCCGCCGCCGTCTACGGCGGCACCTACCTGGTCGGCACCCGGTGGATCGTCAGCGCGAAGGAGCCGGAGATGCTGGAACGGTTCCGCGCCAAGCTCGGCGGGACGATCCAGCAACTGCGCGGCATCGGCCCGAGCGTCGCCCCGACCGCCGCCGCCCCGAGCGCGTCATGACGGCCGCCGTCCCCACGGCCGCGCGCCGCACCGGCGGGAGGCCGCTGACCGCCCTCCTGCTGGTCGGCGCCGTGCTGGCCCTCCTGCTCGGCGGCGCGGGCCCGGCCTCCGCCCACTCCACGCTCGTGCGGGCCGTCCCCGCCGACTCCTCGGTGATCAAGACGGCCCCGAAGCAGATCACCCTCACCTTCTCCGAGACCGTCGGCCTCAACGCCGGATCGCTGCGCGTGCTGTCCCCGGAGAGCCTGCGCGTCGACACCGGATCCGTCCGGCACGCCCCCGGGACGACGGACACCGCCCAGGTGACGCTGGCCGGGAAGCTCCCCGAGGGCACCTACACGGTGGGCTGGCGGGTCGTCTCCGCGGACGGCCACCCGATCTCCGGCGCGTTCACCTTCTCCCTGGGCCAGCCCTCCTTCTCCACCGCCGTACTGGGCAAGGACTCCCCGGACGACACCGCCGCGTCCCGCCTCTACGACGGGGTCCGCTACCTCGCGTACGGCGGGCTGGCCCTGCTGATCGGCGTCGCCCTGTTCCTGCTGGCGTGCTGGCCGGCGGGCGCGGCGCTGCGTCCGCTGCGCAGGCTGCTGCTCGCCGGCTGGGCGACGCTGACCGCCGCCACCGTCCTGCTGTTGCTGCTGCGCGGGCCGTACGAGTCCGGCGGGGGCCTCTCCTCCCTGACCGACCTGTCGCTCCTGGAGCGCACGATCACGGGCAGGACCGGGCTGGCCCTCGGCGCACGGCTGGCGCTGCTCGCCGTGGCGGGCGTCCTGCTGAAGCGGTACGGCGCCCGGCTCGGCGAAGTGACGCGGGGGCCGTCGCCCGCCTCGGACGCCGGAGACGTCGTCGGCCGGGCTTCCCCGCGGACCGGCGTACGGGTCGCGGGCGCGCTGTCCGCCGTCGCGCTGGCCCTCACCTGGGCGGCGGCCGAGCACGCCTCCGCCGGCATCCAGGTGCCGCTGGCGATCCCCGTCTCCGTGCTGCACCTGCTCGCCATGGCGGTGTGGCTGGGAGGCCTGGCCGCGCTGGCGGTCGCCCTGTACCGGGCGCCCGCCGACACCGTCGTCCCGGCGCCCGCGGTCGCCCGTTTCTCCCGGCTGGCGTTCGCCTCGGTCGTCGTCCTGGTCGTGACCGGCCTCTACCAGTCCTGGCGCCAGGTCGGCTCGCTGGACGCCCTGACCACCACCGACTACGGCAGGCTCCTCACCCTCAAGGCCGGCGCCGTGATCCTGGTGCTGACGGTGGCCTCCTTCTCCCGCCAGTTGACCGGGCAACTCCTCCAGCGGAAACCGGCGGAGGCGGTGTCGGCGGAGGCTGTACCGGAGGAGGTCGTACCGAAAAAGCCGGTGTCGGCGGTCGTACGCTCACGGGCGGCGCAGACCGTCCCGGCCGAGGGCCCCGCCGGCGATCCGCCACCCGACGCCGACGCCGACGCCGGCACCAGCACCGGTACCGATGCCACCCCGGCCCCCACCGCCCCCGCCCCCACCGAGCCCGCCTCCGACGCCCCCCACCGCCACCGCCGAGCTCTCCGCCGCTCGGTCGCCTTCGAAGCCGTCCTCGGCGTGCTGGTCCTGGCGATCACCACGCTGCTCACCGGGACCCAGCCCAGCCGGGCCGCCGTCCGGGGCGCCGCCGCGACCGCCGAGGCCCAGGCGCCCACGGCGCGGATGGTGATGGTGCCCTTCGACACCGGCATCCCGAACGGAAGCGGCAGGGTGCAGATCACGTTCGCCCCGGCGCGCGTGGGCGACAACACCGCGGAGGCGCTGGTGTACGGGGCGGACGGGGGCATCCTGTCGGTTCCCGAGGTCCGACTCACGCTCACCCACCGGGAGCAGCAGATCGGCCCGCTGGACGCGAAACTCGTCGACCGGAACGGCTACTGGGCCGCCGACCGGCTGCGGCTCCCGCTGTCCGGCGCCTGGACCATGGCGGTCACCGTGCGCCTCACCGACATCGACCAGGTCACCGTCACCCAGGACGTGATGATCCGCCCGGCGCCGGAGCTCTGAACCAGCGGCGCAGACTCGGCATGGCGTCGGCGCGAAGGGTGACTCGTACACCATGGCGAACGACCCCCGCGGCTCCGGCGCGCGGCCGGAGCCGCGGCGGTCCCTGGCGGTGGGCGCCCTGATCGGCATGGCGGTCATGGCGGCGGTCGACGAGATCGTCTTCCACCAGCTCCTGGGCTGGCACCACTTCTACGACCGCTCCACCACCGCCGTCGGCCTGTTCTCCGACGGCCTGCTGCACACCGCCGAACTGCTGGCCCTCGTCGCCGGCCTCATCCTCTACGCCGACCTGCGCCGCAGGCGGGCCCTGGCCGTCGCCCACGCCCGCGCGGGCCTCTTCCTGGGCCTCGGCCTCTTCCAGCTCTTCGACGGCATCGTCGACCACAAGCTGCTGCGCCTGCACCAGATCCGCTACGGCGTCGACGTCACCCCCTACGACTGGGCCTGGAACCTCGGTGGTCTGGCCCTGCTGCTCATCGGCTGCGCCCTGACCGTCCGCGCCGCCCGCCGCACCCGGCCGGAGTCCACACCATGACGCCGGTCCACGTCCACCACCCGCCCGCCGGTCCGGGCTGGGCCGACCTGGCCGCACCCTGCGCCGCGGCGGCCACGGCATTGGCGGTCGCCGCGTACCTGCTGGCAGCTCACCGGCTGCGCTCCCGCGCAGACGCCTGGCCCCGCGCGCGGGACGCGTCTTTCGTCGCGGGCGGCGTCCTGACGGCCTGGACCGTGCTGGGGGAGCCACCCGGCGGGCCGTTCACCGCGCACGCGGCCCAGCACCTGGCCGCCGGCATGGCGGCCCCGCTGCTCCTCGTTCTCGCCCGCCCCCTCACCCTGTGCCTGCGCAACCTGCCGCCCGGCCGGGTGCGACGGGGCCTGCTGGCGATTGCGCACGCGCAACCCGTGGGCGTTCTGCTGTTCCCTCCGGTGGCGGCGGCGGTGGATGTCGCCGGTCTGTGGCTGCTGTACCGCACCGGCCTCTTCGCCGCCGCGCAGCACCACCCGGCGCTGCACGCCGTGGTGCACGCACACGTGTGGGCCGCCGGTCTGCTCTTCGCCTTCGCCGTCTGTCAGCTCGATCCCGTGCGCCACCGCTGGAGCCTCGCCGTGCGCGGCACCGTCCTGCTCGCCGTCGGCGGCCTCCACTCCGTGCTCGCCAAGAGCCTGTACGCCGTCGCGCCGCCCGGCACCGCCTTCACCGCCGGTGACCTGCACACGGGGGCCCAGCTGATGTACTACGGCGGCGACCTCACCGAACTCGCCCTCGCCGTCGTCCTGGCGGCCCAGTGGTACACCGCGACCGGCCGCGCCCACGCCCGCCGTCACGGCGCGACGCCGGCGACGCGGCTCACATGAGCCCACCCGGGTGACCGTACGTCCCGATTCCTGGCTGAAGGAGCGTAAGGACGAAGCGCCTACCCGCGACCGTGGCCGCCACGCCGCAGCATGACCGACGTCCTCCCGTCCGGACGGTTTCAACCGGCCGCAACGGGCACTTCGTCAAACTTCCTTCAGGAGGTCCCCGTGACGTTCAATCCCCTCGAACAACGCGGCATCCCGCTCGACCGTCAGCTCAGGAACTGGCGCGAGCTGAACGTGGACCCCATCGACGCCGACCACTGCGACCCGTACACCCGCTGCCGCATCATCACGATGAACGGCATCGAGGTCGAGGCCATCATGTTCAGCCATCAACTGGCGCGGAACACCGTCGACCCGGAGATCAAACGGCAGCTCGCACAGACCCGGTACATCGAGGCCCAGCAGCAGAAGGCCGTCAACTGGCTGCTGCCCGGTCTGTCTTCGGTGCTCGAGACGACGATCGCGTATGAGCAGGTCGCGGTCGACCTCACCGCGTGGGTGGCCCGGATGGAGCCCGACCCGTACCTGAAGCAGGCGTACCAGTTCGGTGTGCTGGAGGACTTCGACCACCTGTACCGGTACGCCAACCTGTACGAGATGATCGAGCACCGCAAGGCGGACGCCATCGTCGAGCAGCTCACCGAGGTCATGCCCGGCCGCCCCACCAAGTACCACCACCGCCACCCCGCGGACAACGTGCGCGACCCGTACGACCGCACGCGCACCGACCCGCTGTCCAAGCTGCACGCGTTGACGGTCATGTCGGCGGAGCAGCAGACCATGAACTTCTACATGAACGTCGGCCCGCAGTACATGGAGCCGATCGCCCGGCAGCTCTACCAGGAGATCGGTCTCATCGAGGAGGAGCACGTCACCCACTACGAGTCCCTCGTCGACCCGGGTGAGACCTGGTGGGAGCAGCTCGTCAACCACGAGTACAACGAGTGCTACCTCTACCACTCCTTCATGGAGCAGGAGAGCGACCCGAAGGTGAAGGCGATCTGGGAACTCCACCTCAACCAGGAACTGGAGCACCTGCACATCGCGTGCGACCTGATGCGCCGCCTCGACGGCCGGGAGCCCGAGGAGGTCCTGGCGCCGCAGCTGCCCGCGGTGCTCACCTTCGAGCCGAACAAGGCCTACCTGCGTGAGCTCCTGGACACCCAGATCGACCTGACGACGCTGGGCGCCGGATACGTGCGGGACGCGCACGAGCGGTTCGAGAAGCTCCAGGAGCAGATCCACGGGGGCGAGGAGCCGCCGAGCGAGCGGGTCATGGCCGAGCACGACGCGATGTTCGGCCGCGAGTTCCGTCAGGAGACCGAGGGCGAGCACCCGGTCCCCGAGTTGCGCGCCCACTGAACGACGGAGGACCCGATGAGCCAGCAGCACACCCCGCACGCCGGAGACGACCACGCTCCGGACACCGATGTCGTCTCCCTCCTGATGCGCCAGCACGGCGACATCCGCAACCTCTTCGACGAGGTCGAGCGCGGCACGGGTGAGGAACGCCGGGACGCCTTCCACCGGCTGGTGCGGCTCCTCGCCGTGCACGAGACCGCCGAGGAGGAGGTGGTCCATCCCTTCGCCCGGCGCAACGTCACCGGCGGCGAACAGGTGGTGGCCGATCGCCTGGAGGAGGAGAGGGAGGCCAAGGAGACGCTCGCCACGCTGGACGACATGGACACCGACGACCCGAAGTTCATGCCCCAGCTCCTCGCTCTGCGCCGGGACGTCCAGACCCACGCCCGGGCCGAGGAGCGGTACGAGTTCATCCACATCCGGCGCACCGCCGACGCGGGCACCCTGGCCTCCATGGCCAAGGGCATCAAGGCGGCCGAGGCCATGGCGCCCACCCGCCCGCACCCCGGGGTGGAGTCCGCGACCGCGAACGTCGCCCTCGGGCCCGTCGCGGCCCTCATGGACCGCACCAAGGACGCCGTACGCAAGGCGATGAACCGCCGCGACAGCTGACGGCGGCCGGTGCGCCCGGCGGGCGGCGACCGGTCAGCGGGACGGTCGGGACCGCCGGGCACACCGGTTGTCCGGCCGCGGCAAACCGATGGGCTGTGGGCGGGACGTTGGTCCCGCGAGGGGGTACCCGGCTCGCACGGGACACACGGACCGTGAATCCCCAGCCAGGAGGCGATCATGACCGACCGGACCCAGACGACCATGGAGTCGCACCCGGACATCCTGGAGATGCGCGAGCGCCACGCACGGGCCGAGCGAGCCGCGAGCACCCAGCAGGGACAGGCTGTTGAGGCGCTGGCCCTGCTCACAGGCCTGTACCTGGCCGCATCCCCGTGGATCGCGGGCTTCAACGGCCTCTCCACCCTGACCGTGAACAACCTGATCACCGGCATCGCCTACGCCCTGCTCCTGAGCGGCTTCGGGCACGCCTACGAGCGCACCCACGCCCGGGCGTGGGCGGCCGCGGTGATCGGCGCCTGGACCATCATCGCGCCGTGGGTGGTGGCCGGGAACGTGGACACTACACGCACCATCGTCAACAACATCATCGTGGGCGTCATCGCCCTGATGCTCGCGCTCATGGCCGCCATGGCGGCGGGCGACACCGACAGGGGCGGCAGTGGACGCTCAGCCCGGATGGCTCGCTGACACGGCGCGGTGACTCGGGCTGTCGACGTGACGGCGACCGCACGCTCCGCGGTCGCCGTCACGTCGCGTCCGAGCTCGTCGTCGATCTCCTGCACAAGGCCACGCCTTCACCACCGGCGTCGTCGACGACGCGCCCGCCGCGCCGACGTCGGTCCGCTTCCCCGCAGGGACGTCTACAGCCCTAACGGCTGAGCAGCCCGGCCAGCGCGCCGAGTCCGCCGGCGCAGGCGAGGACGGCGGAGGCGCACGCGGCGTGGCGCCTGAGCAGGGCGCGCCGCAGGGCGGCGTAACGGTCCTCGTACTCCTGGCGCAGCTCGGCGGCTCGGTCGACTGTCGCCCGCAGCATCCGGCGGGTGAGGCCGATGCGCTGCCGGACGTAGTGTCGTCTGACGTCCTCGGCCTGGGTTGAGGTCAGCCAGGGCAGCAGGGCGCACAGCTCCTCGGCCTCGCGGGCGGCTTCCTCGTGGTGGGCGCGGGCCAGGAGGTAGCCCTCGATCGTGTCGGCCAGCGTGTTGCCGACGTCGCGCGAGGTGTGCTGCCCCCCGCGTCTCACTGCGGTTCGCCCCGGTGGCTCTCGGCGTCCAGGGCGTCGCGCCTGCCGCCGTGCTCGAGGTACTCGATCTCCGCCAGGTCCGGGTGGTGCAGGTCGAAGGCGGGGGATTCGGAGCGGATGCGCGGCAGGGTGACGAAGTTGTGGCGGGGCGGCGGGCAGGAGGTGGCCCATTCCAGGGAGCGGCCGTATCCCCAGGGGTCGTCGACTTCGACCCGCTCGCCCTTCTGGGCGGTGCGCCAGACGTTGTAGAGGAACGGCAGCGTGGACAGGCCGAGGAGGAAGGAGCCGATGGAGGAGATGGTGTTGAGGGCGGTGAAGCCGTCGGCGGCGAGGTAGTCGACGTACCGGCGGGGCATGCCCTCGGCGCCGAGCCAGTGCTGGACCAGGAAGGTGGTGTGGAAGCCGACGAACAGCGTCCAGAAGTGGATCTTCTCCAGGCGGTGGTCGAGCATGGTGCCGGTCATCTTCGGCCACCAGAAGCTGAAGCCGCCGAACATGGCGAAGACGATCGTGCCGAAGAGCACGTAGTGGAAGTGGGCGACGACGAAGTAGCTGTCGGTGACGTGGAAGTCCATCGGCGGTGACGCGAGCAGGACGCCGGTCAGGCCGCCGAAGAGGAACGTGACGAGGAAACCGGACGCCCACAGCATGGGCGGCTCGAAGGAGATCGAGCCCTTCCACATCGTGCCGATCCAGTTGAAGAACTTCACCCCGGTCGGCACGGCGATCAGGAAGCTCATGAAGGAGAAGAACGGCAGCAGCACCGCCCCGGTGGCGAACATATGGTGAGCCCACACGGTCACGGACAGGCCGGTGATGGCGATGGTGGCGCCGACCAGGCCCATGTAACCGAAGATCGGCTTGCGGGAGAACACCGGAAGGATCTCGGTGACCACGCCGAAGAACGGCAGGGCGAGGATGTAGACCTCCGGGTGGCCGAAGAACCAGAACAGGTGCTGCCACAGGAGCGCCCCGCCGTTCTCCGGGTCGAAGATGTGCGCACCGAACTTGCGGTCCGCCTCCAGGGCGAGCAGGGCTGCGGCCAGGACGGGGAAGGCGAGCAGGACCAGCACCGAGGTGAGCAGCACGTTCCAGGTGAAGATCGGCATCCTGAACATGGTCATGCCGGGGGCGCGCATACAGATGACGGTGGTGATGAAGTTGACCGCGCCGAGGATCGTGCCGAAGCCGGCGAAAGCCAGCCCCATGACCCACAGGTCGCCGCCGAGCTGAGTGGTGCGCTCGCCGCCGCTGAGCGGCGTGTAGGCGGTCCAGCCGAAGTCGGCTGCGCCCTCGGGTGTCATGAAGCTGCCGAGCACGATGAGCCCGCCGAAGAGGAACAGCCAGTACGAGAACATGTTCAGCCGCGGGAAGGCGACGTCCGGGGAGCCGATCTGGAGCGGCATGATCGCGTTGGCGAACCCGGCGAACGTCGGCGTCGCGAACAGCAGCAGCATGATCGTGCCGTGCATCGTGAACGCCTGGTTGTACTGCTCGTTCGAGAGCAGTTGCACGCCCGGCCGGGCGAGCTCCGCCCTGATCGCCATCGCCAGCACTCCGCCGACGAGGAAGAAGCCGAACGAGGTGATGAGGTAGAGGTGGCCGATCTTCTTGTGGTCGGTGGTGGTCAGCCAGGTGACGATCACCTGGCCTCGGCCGCGGCGCTCCGCCGCCGGCACCGGAGCAACAGGTTCGGTATGGGTCGCCATCAGTTCCCTCGGTCGCCGGCGGTGCTAAGTGGTGGGCTGCGCGTGACCAGCCCAGCGGAAACTAGTCCCGGCGATCGGCCGCCGCAGCCTGATACCGGCCGTTTCTGCGCTGAACGGCCGATCGATCCATTCGTCCGAGTGAAGCGGTCACGGCGGGAGGGTGAGGGGCGGTCAGGACGTGAGGTGATGACGTGAAGGCTCACCGGCGGCCCGCCCGCGAGCCGCGGTAGGCGGCGCGGCGCGTCACCGTCAGAGCACTGCTGGGGGTGATCCCGGGCACGCTGTGCGCGTGGACGTCGAAGCCGCGGCTGTCCTCCTGTGCGCCGGCGCCACCGTCGTCGTGACCCGGGTGACGGCGGGTTCTCGTGGCACGGAGCCGAAGCCGAAGCGCACGGGCGGTGCGACGGGGGCCGGTGTGCCGAGGCCGTGGCCCTCGAAGGACCCGGACGCGGTGCGGATCGGCCACAGGTCCCGGGCGCCGTACCAAGCGCGGCGGCCCGAGGGGCCCCGGCCGCGGGTGCGCACGCCGGGCAGCAGGAGGCGGGCGGGCCGGTCGATCAGCGCGCTCCACGCGGGGCTGCGGGCGAGGGCGCCGGGCACGGCGCGCAGCAGGAGCCCGAGGAGACCCCGACGGCCGGTGACGAAACGCAGCTCCAGTGACCCGGCGGCCACGGTCCAGGTGGCTCCGGCGACCCGCACGCAGACCGGCGTGACGCGCACGGCGTCGAAGGCGTACGTCTCGCTGACGAAGTCCGCCGTCTCCCGGGTGGGCGCCAGCAACAGCCGCTGTCCGTCGGCCCGTTCGAGCATCACGTCGCTGAAAGGGCCGAACGGCGACCGCTGCCAGTGACCGAGCACGATCCGCGTCCCGGACGACGTGCCCACGCCCGCGATCCAGCCGTCGAAGCGCAGTCGCGGCGGCCGGCGCGGGACGCCGCCGAGCCCGCGCGGGAACCACTGCTCCGCGCGCTCGCGCCGGCTCACGGGGTGGTGCTCTCGACGGAGATCAGTTCGGTGACCGCGCGCAGACCGCCGGCGGCGAGGGCCGTGCGCTGCCGGTCCGCACCCGTGCCGTCCTGGAGGAGCCGGTGGATCAGGGCCGTCACCTCGCGGGTGTCGCCGGCCGCCTCCAGCGCGGGGGCGATGCGCCGCACCAGCTCGTACAGCACGTCTCCGGCGCGGTTGCGGCCGCCTCCGGGGTCGATCAGGGCGTCGCTCAGACCGTGGCGGGCCGCGTGCCACATGGCGGCCTGGAGCAGCTCGGGGGCGCACTCCGGGACGGGCGCCCCGGCGGTCGCCTCCACGAGCGCGGTCTCCGTCAGCGCCCGGACGATCCCGGCGAACATGACCGCGTCGTCCGCGCGCAGCTGAACGTCCAGACACCGCACCTCCACGGTGGGATACCGGTCCGACAGGCGCGCCTGCCAGTACAGCTGGCCCGGGTCCGTGATCAGCCCGCTCTCCTGGAGATGCCGTACGCGCCGGTCGTAGTCGTCGGCGTCGAGGAAGAACGGCGGTACGCCGCTCACCGGCCAGCGGCTGAAGATCACGGTGCGCCAGCTGGCGAAGCCCGTGTCGTGGCCGTCCCAGAGCGGGGAGTTCGCCGACATCGCCGTCAGCGTCGGCAGCCAGACCCGGATCCGGTTCAGCACCTGGACGCCCGCCTCACGGCCCGGCACGGCCACATGCACGTGCATGCCGTTGACCAGCTGCTCCGCCACCAGCTGGGGCGCCTGCACGGCCATGGCCCGGTAGCGGGCGTTGTCGGTGACGGCCACCGGCCTGCCGTGACGCAGCGGCGGGGTGCCGCAGGCCGCGATCCGGCAACCGTGCGCCTCGGCGGCGGCCCCGAGGGCGTGCCGCAGCCGCAGCAGATGTCCACCGACCTCCTCCAGATCGCCGCAGACCGGGGTGGCCACCTCGACCTGCGCCTGGAGCAGCTCGCACTGCACCTCGTGGTCGGTCGCGAGCGACGCCAGGCCCGCGGCGACACGCACCTTGTCCGCGTGGGGCACCGGCAGGCCCGTGACCGGGTCGAGCAGCAGGTACTCCTCTTCCACACCGATCGTCGTCATCGGCCGCCCTCTGTTCCGCACCCCCGTGGGGTGCACGCCCGTGGGTGACCCGAGTGCCGCGCTCCACCGGCGACAAACCATGACAATAATCCCGACCTTCATATGGGTGTTAATGGGGGCAAAACAGTCACTCGTGTACTGAACGGATTAATCAACACATGGTGGTCCGAGGAGGAGTGGCTGATGAGTGACGCAGCACAGGGCGACACGACAAGGGCGCGGCAGACCGGCGAGACGGCCAGAGCAGAGGCCTCGGCTACGGCGGACCAGGCCAAGCAGGCCGCCGGACAGGTCGCGGGTACCGCCGTGGACCAGGCCAAGACCGTGGCCGGGGAGGCGCGGCAGCAGGTCGGCGCCGTCGCCGGCGACCTGCGGACCCGCGCGATGGACGAGGTCGAGGGGCAGACCAAACGGGCTGCCGGTGCCATGCACCAGTGGGCGGACGACCTGGCCGGACTGGCCGAGAACGCCCGGAGCGACTCGCCCGCCCGCAGTCTCGCGGCTCAGGCGGCCGACGGTGGGCACCGGGCGGCCGACTACCTGGAGAAGCACGGTGTCCAGGGCGTCATCTCGGACGTGCAGGGCTTCGCCCGCCGTCGTCCCGGGGCCTTCCTTGGCGGCGCCCTGCTGGCCGGGATGGCCGTCGGGCGGCTGGTCAAAGTGGCGGCGAAGGCCGACACGTCGTCCGGGACGGGACAGCGAGAACTCGCCCCGGCCACGCAGCGGACGACCGCGACTCCCGCCGCGCCGGCGTACCCGCCGTCCGTCAACATGCCCGCGGGCGATACCCCGGGCCGGCCGGTTCCGGGAGTGTGAGCGATGGCCTCCGTTCCGTCCCACCCGGTGGCGTCGCGCGCCGGGGACAACTCGGTGGGTGAACTGCTGTCCTTCGTGACGTCGGATGTGCAGACCCTGCTCCGTCAGGAGGTCGAGCTCGCCAAGGCCGAGGTCAGGCAGGAGGCGACCAAGGCGGGCAAGGCCGCCGGCATGTACGGCGGCGCCGGGTTCGCCGGCTACATGGTGCTCCTGTTCCTGTCACTGGCCGCCGTGCTCGGGCTGGCCAACGTGATGGACGGGGGCTGGGCCGCTCTGATCGTCGCCGCCGTGTGGGCGGTGGTCGCAGCCGTGCTGTACCAGCGGGGCCGCACCCGCATGCGCACCGTGGAGCCCAGACCTGAACAGACCGTCGAGACGATGAAGGAGAACGCGCAATGGGCACGTCACCCGACCAGATGAGGGCCGAGATCAGCGCCACTCGGGAGCGGCTGTCCGCGGATGTGGACCGGCTCGCGGACCGGACCAGCCCGCGGCGGGTGGTCCGTCGCCGCAGCCGCAGGATGCGCGGCGCCGTCTCCGGTATGCGTGAGCGGGTCATGGGAACGGCCTCGCACACCGCCCACGAGGTCAGCAGCGGCGCCCAGTCGGCGGCCGGCACGCTTCAGGAAGGCACCCAGCAAGCGGCCGAGACGGCGCGCGACGCGGCCGGCCAGGCAGGGGAAGCGGTACGGCAGGCGCCCGACCAGGCGATGCGCCGGACCCAGGGCAATCCGCTGGCCGCCGGGCTGATCGCCTTCGGCGCGGGCATGCTGGCGTCCTCGCTGCTCCCGGCCTCCCAGGTGGAGCAGGAGAAGGCCGCCGACCTGATGGAACGCGGTGGCGAGGCCCTGGAGCCGCTGAAGGAGGCCGCCGCCGACTCCGCGCAGCACCTGAAGGAAGGCGCGAAGGAGGCCGCGCAGGGCGCGATGCAGGAGGTCAAGGGCACCGCCGAGGAAGCCGCCCGCACCACGCAGGACGAGGCCCGCGACCAGGCCGCCCAGGTGACGGACCAGGCGCGCCGATCGGGCGGGCAGGTCGCCGACGAGGCACGGCGACAGCCTGGACCCGGCTGAGTCCCGGGCAGGGCCTCCCAGGGCCGGGCGCGTGCACCACGCGCCCGGCCCGAGTCGCTCGCGGGCGCGGTGGCCCGCCGCCCTCGCCCGCCTTCTCTTCATTCTCTTCATGCCGACCGCTGTGCACAGGCGTAGCGTCACCAGAGGGGTGTGAGCGGGTATGCGTGGGTGAGGAGAACGCCTCGGAGAATGCGAGTACGCCTCACCCGCTGGAGGTACCGAGTGACCGGCTCGGGTGCTTTTGCCGCCGTCGCCGACGGACTGGACGCCGCGTTCGTGGAGACGGTCCGCCGGACCGGCGCGTCCATCGGCGCCCTCTACCTGCTCGCGCCGGACGAGCAGGTCCTCTGCCTGGACGTGCTGTACGGGGCGCCGGCCGATTTCGCCGCGCCGTGGGCGAGGGTCCCGACGGCCGCCCCGGCCCCGGTGGCCGACGCCGTCCGGGAGGAGCGCCTGGTGTGGGTGGGCAGCCAGGGCGAGCTGGCCCGCTCCTATCCCCGCACCGCCGTGGCGCTGCCCTACCCGCTCTCCCTGGCCGCCGCGCCCGTCACCGGCGACCGCACCTGGGGGGCGCTGCTGCTGATGTGGCCGGCCACCCGTCCGCCCCGGATGACCCGGCGGGAGGAGAGCCATGTCGCGGCCGGCTGCCGCCGGCTGGCCCGGCTGCTTGAGGAAGCCCTCGGCAACGGCAAGCCGCCGGCCGGCGACGAGCCCCCTCGCGTCCTGCCCGTGGCCACCGCCGAGGGGCGGACGGGCCCCGCGATGGCCGCCGCCGACTTCGCCGAACGTCTGCCCGGCGGCAGTTGCGCCCTCGATCTGGAGGGCCGCTTCACCTATCTCAGCGCCGGCGCCTGCGAGTTGCTCGGCCGCGACGCCGACCGGCTGCTGGGCACCCTGCCCTGGCAGAGCCTGCCGTGGCTGGACGACCCCACGTACGAGGACCGCTACCGCGCCGCCGTGATCAGCCGCGAGCCCGTCGCCTTCACCGCGTGCCGTCCGCCGGACCGGTGGCTGGACTTCCACCTGTTCCCCGACGGCAGCGGCATCAGCGTCCGCATCGTCCCCAACGGCGCGTCGCCGCCGCCCTCGCCCGCGCCACACGCCTCCGCGCGGTCCGCCGCCGCGCGGTCCGCCGCCGCGCCGTCCGCCGCCGCGCCCCGGGCCGGCCGGCTTTACCAGCTCACGCATCTGGCCGCCGCGCTGACCGAGGTCGTCGGCGTGCAGGACGTCATCGACCTGGTCGCCGACCAGATCATGCCCGCGTTCGGCGCCCAGGGCCTGGTCCTGTCCACCGCCGAGGCCGGCCGGCTGCGGATCATCGGCTTCCGCGGCTACCCCGTCGAGGTCATCGAGCGCTTCGAGGGCCTGCCCCTCGACACCTCCTTCACCCCGGCGGGCCGCGCCCTCACCAGCGGCATCCCCGCGTTCTTCACCACCCCGGAGGAGATGCGGCGCATCTACCCCGAGGCCCCGCAGATCAGCGGCAAACAGGCCTGGGCCTTCCTCCCCCTGATCATCTCCAGCCGGCCCGTCGGCATCTGCGTCCTGTCCTACGACGAACCGCGCGAGTTCCCGGCCGAGGACCGCGCCGTCCTGACGTCGCTCGCCGGGCTCATCGCCCAGGCCCTGGACCGGGCGCGGCTCTACGACATCAAGCACGAGCTCGCCCACGGCCTCCAGCAGGCCCTGCTCCCGCGCGACCTGCCGACGGTCCCCGGACTGGGGGTCGCCGTCCGCTACCTGCCCGCCACCCGCGGCATGGACATCGGCGGCGACTTCTACGACCTGATCCGGCTCGGCGACACCGCCGTCGCGGCCGTCATCGGCGACGTCCAGGGCCACGACGTCGCCGCGGCCGCCCTGATGGGGCAGGTCCGCACGGCCGTCCACGCGCACTCGGCCGCCGGCACGCGCCCCGACACGGTCCTGTCCGGGACCAACCGGCTGCTCACCGACCTCGGCCCCGACCTGTTCACCAGCTGCCTGTACGTCCGCCTCGACTTCGCCGCCGACCTCGCCACGCTGGCGAGCGCCGGCCACCCGCCGCCGCTCCTGCGCCGCCCCGACGGCGACACCCGGCCCCTCGACGTCCCGCCGGGCCCGCTCCTCGGCATCGACCCCGACGCGGCCTTCCCGGTGACCGAGATCCCGTTCACCGCCGGTCTCACGCTCCTCCTCTACACCGACGGACTCGTGGAACGCCCCGGCCTCGACCTGGACGACGCCATCACCGCCCTCACCGGCCATCTCGCCCGCGCCGACGAACAGGACCTCGGCGCGCTCGTCGACACGGTCCTGAGCAAGGCCGGCGTGGGCGCGCAGCGCCTGGACGACGTGGCGGTCCTCGCACTGCGACGGACGGGCTGAGGGGTCCCGGGTCGAGAACGGTTCACGAACCAGTGGGGCCGCGCCTGGGACCCCTCATGGATCCCGTTCACCTCCCGCAACGAGGACAGGATGTACACATTCGGCCACTTCATGGCCCCCGACGGACAAGTCGGCACCTGGACCGACCAGTCACTCACCCCGGCGAAACACCCGACACCGACCCACTTCCTGAACCTCGCCGCGGACCACGTGTGACATCGGAAGACACCGAGCGCTCCGTGAGCGCCTTGCGGGCCGTCTTGGTACGGACTGCTCGGTAGTAGAGCGGCTTCACGGACAGATACCGCCAGGGCAGCGCCTCCGTGAAGCCGTCGACGTGACGGAACTGCTCCAGGGCCGCTCCGTACCGGCCTTGCCGGTACAGGAAGTACGCCAGCAGGTGCCGTACTTCCGGGAGCCTCGGGTGGTCCGGGTCGGCGAGCGCCACGTCGGCGAGCACCGTGTCGACCAGTTCACGTACCTCGGGGGTGCGAAATCCGGCATCGCTCACCTCGTACGCGTGGTTCTCGTACCAGGCGATCAGCGGCAGCGCGGCCAGCAGGCTCCCCGGCGGTGCTCCGGCCGCCGCATTCTCGGCGAACTCCCGCGCGAGCCGCTTGGAGCCTCGCCATTTCGCGGTCCAAAACTGGAGGGCGCTGGTGTGCGCTTCGAAGTGGTGCGGCGCCCGAGCGGTGATCTCGGACCACAGCGCGTGCATCTCCCCGTTGGGGTAGCCCAGTCCGAGCGCCCTCCAGATTTCCGCGACGAGCGGGCTGGGGTCGTCGGGGTGCAAAGCCGCGGCCCGCCCTATGTCGTGCTGCGAGGCCAGCAACTCCCGGTGGAATCCCTCGAACCGGCGCCGCGACGTGCTGTGCGCACGCGCCGGGCCTCGCAGCTTCCACGCGTGGTGGACTCTGGCACGCGCCACCACGAGCGCGGCGTCCGGATCTCCGGGGCGGGCTTCCGCCCACGCCTTCAGCCAACGGTCGCTCCTCCTGGCCGCGACATACCCCAGCCGCTGCGCGTACAGCGAGCGGCGCTCCCAGTCCGGACCGGCGTCCTCGAACAGCCGGGCGGCGGGCTCCCAACGCCCCTGGGCGGCAGCCCTGCACGCGTGCTGCAACGGGGCGTCGGGGCCGGCGAGGCGAGAGTTCTGCCATCGCAGCGGCAGCAGGCCGTATCCCAGTACGTACCAGAGCGACAGCAGGCAGGCGGCGACAAAAAGTGCCATGGTCGGGGGAATCCGTTCCGGGAAACGATCAGCGCAGCGTGGTGGGGTCGAGGATCTCGTCGGGCGGCGGTGGGGTGGTGTCGACCGGCTTGTCGTGGTCGGTGACGATGAGATCGTCCATGGGCTCGTCGCCCCTCGCTACGGTGCTCCTCAGGACGTGGGGCTTGCCCTCCTTCGCGATGTAGAGGGTGACGGTCCGGGTCGGGCTCCTCTCGGTGAGCACGACGACCGGCCGGCCGCCCACCGTGGCGTCGGCTTCGCGGGTGGCGGTCCCGTCGGATACAGGGCTGATCGCCTCGATCATTCCTTCGAGAGGCTCGCATATCCGCCCGATGGTCTCCGACATCATCTTGGGGGGCTTGATCCAGCGGCCCTTGAACGCGGCGACCATCTCCTCGGTCAGTTCGGCCGTCATCCCGCGGCTGAACGTGGCCCGCCAGTACTCCTCCTCGGCCTTGACGTGGACGAGGGATCCCTTCTTGATGATGCGTATGGAGCCGAGCGAGTTGTCCACCGTGCCGTTGCAGGAGCCGTGGACGTCCATCGCCAGGTCGAACTTCGCTTGTCGGCCCTCGCTGCTCGCCTTGCCGGTGAGGCGCATGCTCGTGGTGTTCCTCAGGGTTTCCCGGACCTGATTGTCGATCTGCTCGGACGTCATGGCGTCGAACGGATGCGCGGTCCCGGTCGACGTCGAGGTGCTCTTCGCGTCGACCTCGGCGCTGTCCGCGCCGCAGCCTGCGATGACCACTGTCATGGCGGCGCACAGCAGCGCGGTGGCGGTGCGCTCGGCGATGTAGTGCTTCACGTGCGGGTTCCCCTCCCCTGTCGAACCTCGCAGACTGTATGTGATCAAGGCGCGGCACGTGCAAGAGAGATATGGGCGGGTGTGCTTGGGCTCGCGATCGAGGGTCCGGCGGGCTGCGGCCGGCCCAGGCGTGTCCGAGGAGCGCGTTGCCCGGATGTGCCACACGTCAGTGACCTTTGGCTGCCCGTAAGTCCCCTTGTCCGCTCGATGGCGGTCGGAGAGACTGCTGTCTTTCCGGGGGAAACGAGGGATGGGCCGGCGATGACCACGATGAGGATCGGCACCTTCGAGGGGGTGGGCGGGCCGCCTCCCCGGCAGAGGCCCGGCCTGAACCGGCTGGTGGGGGCGGCGCTGATCGTTCTGTCCCTGGAGGCCACACTGGCCTGCTGTTTCGTCTTCACCACCTGGCTGCCCACCGATCGAACCTTGTACCGGTAGTACAAGTCGGCCGAGGGGTGCCCCTCCGTTACGCCGGCACCGAAGTCGCGGGACTGCCTTCAGCTGGTCACCTTCACCGTCGAGGACACCCGTAGGTCCCTCAGGCACCAGTCGGCGACGCTGCTGGGCCCGGAGCCCTTCCCCAGGACGGTCGTGCCGTTCGGCGACGCGGGGCCGGTGGTGAGCGGGCTTGAGCAGGGGGACCAAGTCACCGGCACCGTATGGCGCGGCTCCGTCGTGGTGATCGCCGAGGGGACGTCCGACAGAATTCCGCCCACGCACCTCGCGACGAACCTAAGGGGCGCGGGGCAGCGCTGATGTGCGGCTCCGCCGCGGGGACGCGGCCAGCCCCCACGCCCCCGCAGGCGACGAACTGGTCCTAGTGGAACTGCTCCTCCTCCGTGGACCCGGAGAGCGCCGTGGTCGAGGAGGCCGGGTTGACGGCCGTCGACACCAGGTCGAAGTACCCCGTGCCCACCTCCCGCTGGTGCTTGACCGCGGTGAAGCCCTGCGCCTGCGCGGCGAACTCCCGCTCCTGGAGGTCGACATAGGCGGTCATGCCGTGCTCGGCGTAGCCGCGGGCCAGGTCGAACATGCCGTGGTTCAGGGAGTGGAAGCCGGCCAGGGTGATGAACTGGAACTTGTAGCCCATCGCGCCCAGTTCGCGCTGGAACTTGGCGATCTGGTCGTCGTCCAGGGCCGCCTTCCAGTTGAAGGAGGGCGAGCAGTTGTAGGCGAGCATCTGGTCGGGGTGCTGAGCGTGGATCGCCTCGGCGAACTCGCGGGCCTGGGCGAGGTCCGGGGTGCCGGTCTCCACCCAGATCAGGTCGGCGTACGGGGCGTAGGCCAGTCCGCGGGCGATGACCGGGGCCATGCCGTTGCGCACCCGGTAGAAGCCCTCGGCGGTGCGCTCGCCGGTGACGAACTCGGCGTCGCGCTCGTCGACGTCGCTGGTGAGCAGGTTGGCGGCGAGGGCGTCGGTGCGGGCGACGATCACGGTCGGCACGTCGGCGATGTCGGCGGCCAGACGCGCCGCGTTCAGGGTGCGCACGTGCTGCGAGGTCGGCACCAGCACCTTGCCGCCGAGGTGGCCGCACTTCTTCTCCGAGGCGAGCTGGTCCTCGTAGTGGATGCCGGCCGCGCCGGCGGCGATCATCGCCTTGGTCAGTTCGAAGGCGTTCAGCGGGCCGCCGAAGCCGGCCTCCGCGTCCGCGACGATCGGGGCGAGCCAGTCGGTGGTGTCGCCGGCGCCCTCCGAGGTGGCGATCTGGTCGGCGCGCAGCAGCGCGTTGTTGATGCGCCGGACGACCTGCGGGACCGAGTTGACCGGGTACAGGCTCTGGTCGGGGTAGGTGTGGCCGGACTGGTTGGCGTCGGCGGCGACCTGCCAGCCGGACAGGTAGATGGCCTGGAGACCGGCCTTGACCTGCTGGACGGCCTGGCCGCCGGTCAGCGCGCCGAGGGCGTGGACGTAGTCGAGCTCGTGCAGCCGGCGCCACAGTCGCTCGGCGCCGCGCCGGGCCAGGGTGTGCTCCTCGCGGACGCTGCCGGAGAGCCGGACCACGTCCTCGGCGGAGTAGGTGCGCTCGATGCCCTGCCACCTGGGGTCGGTGGCCCAGCGCCGCGCGAGTTCCTCGGCCGCCTGCGTCCTCGCCTCTGCCATGAGTGTCACCGTCTCCTCGGTCTGTTGCGTCTGCCAATCCGGCACCGCACTCGGTGCGGCTGGCACTGCGTGTCTTTCGACTGGTGCGGCCCGCCGTCGCCCGGGAGGGGCGGAGGTGAGCAATGCTGCCGGTACAGGACGCCGCCGTCGCCGGGATCTCCGACGTCAGGGCAAGTGAGTCGAGCCCCGGTTCCGGGCGGTGCCTGCCGGGTCCGGCGGGCCGCACTCACACTCTGGCACTGGCACTCAGTGCCATCAACCGTGGAAGCCCGCCAAGGTTTGCGAATCTTCTCGCCGCTTTTTGCCAACCTTGCGAAGGGTGCGGGGCGCGCCGCTTCGCATACGCTGCTGCGCGGGAGCCGGACACAAAGGGCTGCGACAAAGGGCTGCGACAAAGGGCTGCGACAAAGGGCTGCCACAAAGGGCTGCCACAAAGGGCTGCCACAAAGGGCTGCGACGGAGGTTGCGACGTGAGCAAGACCTACGCGGGGGCGCGGCTGCGGCGGCTGCGCGAGGAACGCCGGATGAGCCAGGCCGAACTGGCCCGGGTCCTCGCGATCTCACCGAGCTACCTGAACCAGATGGAGCACGACTCCCGGCCGCTCACCGTGCCCGTCCTGCTCCGGCTGACGGAGACCTTCGGCGTCGACCCCGGCTTCTTCTCCGAACGCGACACCACCCGCCTGGTCGCGGACCTGCGCGAGGCGCTGACGGGGGAGATCTCCGCAGCCCGGGTCTCGCCGTCCGACCTCGCCGAACTCGCCGCCCGGATGCCCGCGGTCGCCCGGGTCCTCGTCGACCTCGGACGCCGCAACCAGGTCCTGTCCGAGCGGCTCGCCGGAGCCGCCGACGGCCGCGAGACCTCCTCCGACGACACGCCCCGCTCGCCCCACGAGGAGATCCGCGACTTCTTCTACCGCCGCCAGAACTACCTGCACGACACCGACCTCGCGGCCGAGCGCCTCGCCGAGGAGATCGGCATCCGGCCCGGGGAGGTCGTGACGGCCCTGACGACCCGCCTCGCCGGCGCCCACGGCGTCCGCCTGAGCGTGGAGACCGACGACCACCTGCACCACTACGACGAACCGACCCGCACCCTCCACCTCTCCGCCCGGCTGCGCCCCGGCCAGCGCGCCTTCCGCATGGCGACGCAACTCGCCCTGCTGGAGTACGGCGCCGAACTCGACCGCCAGGCCGCCGAGGACTTCCCACCCGGCTCACCCGCCCACACCCTGGCCCGCATCGGCATCGCCAACTACTTCGCCGCCGCGCTGATCCTGCCGTACACCGCCTTCCACACCGCCGCCGAAGAGGTCCGCTACGACATCGAGCGGCTCACCGACCGCTACGGCCTCGGCTACGAGACCGTCTGCCACCGCCTCAGCACCCTCCAGCGCCCCCGGCTGCGCGGGGTGCCCTTCTCCTTCGTCCGCGTCGACCGGGCCGGCAACATGTCCAAGCGCCAGTCCGCGACCGGCTTCCACTTCTCCCGGGCCGGCGGCACCTGCCCGCTGTGGAACGTCTACGAGGCGTTCTCCGCACCCGGCCGCATCCACGTCCAGATCGCCGAAATGCCCGACGGGCAGCGCTACTTGTGGACGGCCCGCGCCCTCACCCGGCACCGCGGCGGCTGGGGCGAACCCGGCAAGACCTTCGCCGTCGGCCTCGGCTGCGAGATCCGCCACGCCCACCGCCTGGTGTACTCCGACGGCCTCGACCTCGCCAACGCCTCCGCCGCCACCCCCATCGGCATGGGCTGCCGAGTCTGCGAACGCCTCGACTGCCCCCAACGAGCGGCACCACCACTCGGCCGCCCGCTCCGCATCGACCAGAACAGCAGCACCTTCGTCCCCTACCCGGTCGCCGAGTCCCCCGACTGACCTGCCGACCGGCCGACGCCCGAGGGGGACTGAGCACGTCTTCGCCGCGGCTGCCGTGTCGGCAGGACCGCGGCTCAGAAGCCGCCCGTGCGGTACTCCGTGACGCCGGCGGTGGACGTGGCGGTGACGTTGTAGCGGTCGCCGCGCCCGCGTCGTGGTTGCCCTGGTCGTGGTTGTAGCCGAACGCGAAGGTGTACGTGCCTGCTCAAGGGCGCCGACCTGCTGCTCGACGACGCGGTGCTCGACCGCATCGACGAGATCGTCCCGCCCGGCGCCGACCTCTACCGCGCCGACGGCGTCTGGCAGCCGCGGTCCCTCACCCAGCCCGCCCGGCGCAGGCGCCCGGCGGGGGAGCGTGCCGCCGCCGACTGAGTCCCCCCACGGGCCGCGTTTGCCGGGGGAGGGGCGTGGCAGAAGGCATCTGTTCGTCGGACGGCGACAAGGACGGCGACGAGGACGGCGACAAGGGATCGCCGGCGGACGGCTCGGCGTGGCACCCGGGAAGCTATGGAGGGGGAAAGGAATGACGAGCACGCAGCAGGACGTGCCCGGCGGCTCGACGCGCGCGGCGGAGGGGCGCTCCGCGGTCGTGGACGTCGTCGGGGAGCCGGACTCCGCGCGGCGGCCGGACTTCGAGGAGCGGGCCGCGCGGATACGGCGGCGTCTGGAGCGGCTGATCGGCATCGCGGCCACGGAGGGGAACGCGCTGGTCGTCCTGCGCAACGGGGACGAGATCTTCCCGGCCATGCTGGACAGCATCAAGGCCGCCGAGCACACCGTCGACATGATGACGTTCGTGTACTGGAAGGGCGACATCGCCCGCCAGTTCGCCCGCGCCCTGTCGGAGCGGGCCCGGTCGGGCGTGCGGGTGCGGCTGCTGCTCGACGGCTTCGGCAGCCGGCTCATCGAGAAGGACCTGCTGGAGGAGATGGACCGGGCCGGCGTGGAGATCGCCTGGTTCCGCAGACCGCTGTACCTGTCGCCGCTCAAGCAGAACCACCGCTGCCACCGCAAGGTCCTGGTCGTCGACGAACAGGTGGCCTTCACCGGCGGGGTGGGCATCGCCGAGGAGTGGTGCGGCGACGCGCGCGACCCCGGCGAGTGGCGCGACACGCACGTCCGGCTCAGCGGCCCCGCGGTGGACGGCGTCGCCGCGGCGTTCGCGCAGAACTGGGCCGAGTGCCACGACGAACTCTTCGACAGCCGCGACCGGTTCGCCGAGCACCGCCCGCAGGGCGACGCCGTCGTCCAGGTGGTGCGCGGCTCGGCCAGCTTCGGCTGGCAGGACATGCAGACCCTGATGCGCGTGATGATCGAGTCCGCCGAGGAACGCTTCCGGCTGGCCACCGCCTACTTCTCCCCGGACGAGTACTTCGTCCGGTTCCTGTGCGACGCCGCCCGCCGCGGTGTGGAGGTGGAGATCCTGCTGCCCGGCCCGCACACCGACAAGCGCGTCTGCCAGCTCGCCGGCCAGCACTTCTACGAGGAACTGCTCGCCTGCGGAGTGAAGATCCACCAGTACCAGCCGACGATGATGCACGCCAAGATCGTCACCGTGGACCGCACGGCGGCGCTGGTCGGCTCGACCAACTTCAACCGGCGCTCCCTGGACCACGACGAAGAGGTCATGCTCGCCGTCCTGGACGAGGAGTTCACCGCCACCCTCGACGCGCACTTCGACCAGGACGTCTCCCTCAGCGCCCCCGTCCGGCCCGGCCGCTGGAAGAGACGCTCCCTGCGGCAACGCGCCTACGAGACCGCCGTGCAGCCCATACGCCGTTTCCTGTGACCCCGGCCCGCGCCTTGCCGATTCTTGGGGTGAGGAACACGACATCCCGGGCAGCCGAAACGCCATGACAGCCAGCGACACCACCCACGGCCGGGCACACCACGGCGCGGCGGTCCTCGCCGACCCCCTGCGCAACAAGGGCACCGCCTTCACCCGGCGGGAGCGCGCCGAGCTGGCGCTCGACGGACTGCTCCCGCCCGCCGTCGAAACCCTGGCAGAGCAGGCGGAACGCGCCTACGAGGCGTTCCGCGGCTACGACAAGCCGCTCAACCGGCACATCTACCTGCGCCAGTTGCAGGACACCAACGAGGTGCTGTTCCACCGGCTGATCACCGAGCACCTGGAGGAGATGCTGCCGGTCGTCTACACCCCGACGGTCGGCGAGGCGTGCCGCCGCTTCAGCGAGATCTACCGCAGGCCGCGCGGACTGTTCCTGCCGTACGACGACCGGGACCGCTTCCGGGAGATCCTCCGCAACCGTCCCAACGACGACGTGGACGTCATCGTCGTCACCGACGGTCAGCGCATCCTCGGCCTGGGCGACCAGGGCGTCGGCGGCATGGGCATCCCGATCGGCAAGCTCAGCCTCTACACCGCCATCGGCGGCATCCACCCGGCGCGCACCCTGCCCGTGCTGCTGGACGCCGGGACGGACAACGAGGAGCTGCTGCGCGACCCGCACTACCTCGGCTCCCGCCGTCGCCGGGTCACAGGCGAGGCGTACGACGAACTCGTGGAGACGTTCGTCTCGGCGGTGGAGGCGGAGCTGCCCGGCACCCTCCTGCAATGGGAGGACTTCGCCACCGCCCACGCGCGCCCGATCCTGACCCGCTACCAGGACCGGCTGCTGACCTTCAACGACGACATCCAGGGAACCGCGGCCGTCGTCCTCGGCGCGCTCACCACGGCGACCGAGATCGCCGGCGCCCGGCTGTCCGACCAGCGCTTCGTGGTGCTCGGCGCCGGATCCGCTGCCGTCGGCGTCGCCGACATGATCCGCACCGCTCTCGTCGACGAGGGGCTGTCGGCGGACGAGGCCGTCTCCCGCTTCTGGTTCGTGGACGTCGACGGCCTGCTGCTGACCTCCCGGTCCGACCTGACCGACGAGCAGCGGACCTACGCCCGCGACGACGACGAGGTCCGGCACTGGGACGGCGACGGGGCGCCCGCCCTCGACGAGGTCGTACGCCGGGTGAAGCCCACCGCGCTGATCGGTCTGTCCACCGCGCACGGGGCGTTCACCGAACAGATCGTGCGGCAGCTCGCCGCCGACTGCGAACGCCCGATGATCTTCCCGCTGTCCAACCCGACCTCGCACGCCGAGGCCGACCCCGCCGACCTGGCCCGCTGGACCGACGGGAAGGTGCTGGTGGCGACCGGCTCCCCGTTCCCGCCGCTGCGGATCGACGGCCGTGACGTGCCCGTCGCGCAGGCGAACAACGTCTACGTCTTCCCTGCCATCGGCCTCGCCGTCACCGCGGCCCGCGCCACCCGCGTGACCGACCGCATGATGGTGGCCGCGGCCCGCGCCGTCGGCCGCTGCGCCGCCCGCTCCGCACCGCAGGACGGCGGCCCCGCGCCCCTGCTGCCGCCCCTGGCCCGGATGCGGGACGCGGCACGCGAGATCGCCCTCGCCGCGGCCCTCGCGGCCGTCGAGGAAGGCGTCGCGCCCGAGGCCACCGAGGACGAACTGCGCGCCGCGATCACGAGGACCCAGTGGACCCCCGACTATGACGACTGACGAAGAGTGACGACGAGTGACGGAAGCCGGGTATGAGGTTGTCCGGCGGACGAGGAACGGAGGGCACGGTGGACTGGGGTCGGTTCGCGGAGCAGATGGCGGCGATGGCGCGGGACCTCCTGGCACAGGAATCGGTCGACGCGACCCTGGAGCGGATCACCGCTTCGGCCACCGAGCTGGTGGACGGGTGCGACGCGGCCGGCATCCTCGTACTGCACGGCGCGGAGGTGGAGAGCCTCGCCCCCACCGACCGACTGGTCGTCGACAGCGACAGGTTGCAGGAACAGCTGGGCGAAGGGCCGTGCTTCGACGCCGCCCACGGCGCGAAGGGCGACCGTGTCTTCCGTATCGCCGACTTCACCGACGAGCAGCCGCACTGGCCCGCCTACGCCCCGCAGGCCCGCCAGCTCGGCGTGGGCAGCATGATGGGCTTCCTGCTGTTCACCGAGGACGAGGACCTCGGCGCGCTCAATCTCTACTCCCGCAGACCCGGCGCTTTCACCGAGGTCAGCGAGCTGGCCGGCTGGCTGCTGGCCTCCCACGCGGCGGTCGCCTTCTCCAGCGCCCGCACGCAGGCCCAGATGGAACAGGCCCTGTCCACCCGCCACCTCATCGGCGAGGCCATGGGCATCCTCATGGGCCGCCACCACCTCACCGAGGAGCAGGCCTTCGAGGTACTGCGCCGCTACTCACAGGAGAAGAACATCAAGCTCCGCGAGGTGGCCCGCCGGATCTGCGAGAAGGGCACGCTGTCCTGACGCCGAGGACGCCGTCCTGATGCCGACGACGGCGGCCTGACGCCTGGGACGGCGGCCGTCGCCCAGGCGGGTTCCCTCTCGCGGTCACCAGTCGCGTGCGGCGCGTCGGAGGGTGTCCCGCACCCGGATCACGTCGGGGTTGGCTTCGGCGCCCGGCCGCTGGACCAGGAACAGGGTGTTCAGCGGGGACTCCTCCGGCTCGTGGAGCAGGGCGAGACGGCCGGAGTCGAGATACTCCTGACACAGCGACCGCGGCAGCACGCTGACGCCCGCGCCGGCGTTGACCGCGGACAGCACGGCGTACAGGTTCGGCACGGTGACGGCGGCACGGCCGGTGAGCTGCTTGCCGAAGACGTTCCGCCAGTAGCGCCGCACGATCGGCAGATCCTCGGCGTACGTGACGAGAGGCACCTCGCGCAGGGCGGCGCACAGATCGTCGGCCTGCGGGTGCGCGGCGATGCGCCCGGCCCATGTGGGGGCGGCGACCAGCAGGTACTCCTCGTCGGCGAGCGGCACCGACTCCAGGGACCGGCCCCGGGGCCGCCGGGTGGCGATGACCAGGTCGTGACGTCCCGCGCGCATCTCCTCCAGCAGCGGTTCCGGCAGCCCCTGCGTGACGCGCAGTTCGACGCCGTCGGCCACGAGAGGGACGAGCGCGGGCAGGACGCGTACGCACAGCAGCTCCGACGGCCCGGCGAGGTGCACGGGGGTAGTCTGCCCGGCGAGCGGACCGCCGCCTTCGAGCGCCGCGAGGGAGTCCAGGGGGCCCGCGATCTGGGCGGCGAACTCATGGGCGAGCGGGGTGGGCTCCACACCGCGCGGCAGCCGGGTGAACAGCTCACGGCCGGTCTGCTGCTCCAACGTGCGGATCTGAGCGGTCACGGTCGGCTGCGACAGGCCGAGCGCCGGCGCGGCGGCGGTGAAGGTACCGGCGCGGTACACGGCGAGGAAGGTGCGCAGCAGGTTCAGGTCGGCATGCGCGGGGAGCTGCCTGCCGACGCCGGCCGCGGTCTCCGGGGTGTCGGGCGTCCGGTTCTTCATGCAGGCCATGGTAGTCGCTGGTCTCATCGGAATGTCGATGGGAGGAATCGCCGGGCCTATCGATCAGTCGATCGGTGGGCTTGGCCGCGGCCTCCGTGAGTGGCGCGGTGTGGCGCGGTGTGGTGCCACGCGGTGTCGTGTGGCGTCGGTGAGGTGCCACCCCGGTGCCATCCGGGTGTCAGATGTGGCTCCTGTGTGCGCATGGGTATGCGTGGCACCACGCGTGCGCAAGCAGTGGGCGGTGCATCTTTGCAGCTCAGAGGGCTCTTGCGGGGGTGTCCCCCCCCGAGTCGACACCTCGCGCCTTGCTCATGGAGCCATTGTGGTGCCATGATGGCATCATGGATCTCACCCCGTATGTCGACACCCTCCGCCGTGAACTCGCGGTGGCCGCCGAGGCCGGCGGTGACGAAGCCCGTGAGCTGGCCGAGAGGCTCTCCGCTCCGCTGGAGTCGGCGGCCCGGCTGACCATGCTCAACGTGCTCTCCGCCGCGATGGGCGAGATCACCCGCGAACTCGCCCCCGGCTCGGTCGACGTACGGCTGCGCGGTATCGACCCCGACTTCGTGGTGACACCCCCGCCCGCCTACGGCGACGCCCCCGCGGAACCGGCCCCGCCCGCCGAACCGTTCAGGGCCTCGGCCCCCGCCCCGGCCGACGGCGACGAGGGCGGCACCGCCCGCGTGAACCTGCGGCTGCCGGCCCACCTCAAGGCCCGCGCCGAGGAGGCCGCGAACCGCGAGGGCCTGTCGGTCAACGCCTGGCTGGTGCGAGCGGTGTCGGCCGCGGTCGACGGCGGCACGCGGGAGCGCACGCCGGAGAGGACCCGCACCATCGGACAGAGCTTCACGGGGTGGGTGCGCTAGCCGCCCCGCCCGAGCCCGCGCCACTTCACCCACACCGCGTCCCACCAGCGGGGACGTCCCGAAGACCCAAGAGGACGGGACAGCCATGCCTTCTTTCGACACGCACGGACCCATCTCGGTCACCGCCCACGTGGGCGCCGGCTCCATCCGCTTCACCGCGAGCGACCGCCACGACGTCGCCGTCGAGGTGCGGCCCTTCGATCCCGAGCGGGACAGGGACGTGCGGGCCGCCGAGCAGACCGAGGTCGCCTACGCGAGCGGCGTACTGACCGTCAGGACGAAGCAGCGTTACCTCGTCGGGCCCACCGGCGCCGTCGACGTCACGGTCGATCTGCCCACGGACTCGCGCCTCGAACTGACCGGCTCCTGGGCCCAGGTGATCGGCGAGGGCCGCCTCGGCGAGGTCCGTGCGAAGACCTCCGGCGACGTCCGGCTCGACACCACCGGACCCCTGCAACTGACCGTGTCGCACGGCTCGGTCGTCGTGGACCGGGTCGAGGGGGCGGCCGAGATCACCACCAGTTCCGGCAGCATCCGCGTCGGCCTCGTCGACGGCCCCGCCGTCCTGAAGAACTCGCACGGCAACACGGTCGTCGGCGCCGTGACCGGCGAGCTGCGGGTGAGCGGTGCCAATGGTGCCATCGACATCGCGCGCGCCGAGGCGTCGGTCACCGGCACGAGCACCAACGGCGGCCTGCGCGTCGCCGAAGTCGCCCGGGGCGAGGTCCGGTTGGAGACCTCCAACGGTCCCATCGAGATCGGCATCCGCCAGGGCACCGCCGCCTGGCTGGACGTCAGCTCCAACCGCGGGAAGGTGCGCAACAGGCTCGCCGCGTCCGAGGCCCCGGAGGAGACCGAGGGCACCGTCACGGTCCGCGCCCGCACCAACTGGGGCAACATCGACATCCTCCGCGCCAAGCACTGAGCACCGCTTCCCCGCCCAGATCTGTCTCCCCTCATCGACCTCACCCTCTGACTCTGACTCCGAACGGAGGGCACCATGCCTTCTTCTGTCATGCCCACATCACGCCAGGCGGACGGCGGTCACCCGTCCCCGGCCGCCGTCTCCGCCGTCGGACTGCGCAAGACGTACGGCGACAAGACCGTCCTCGACGGCATCGATCTGCACATCCCCGCCGGGTCCGTGTTCGCGCTCCTCGGTCCGAACGGCGCGGGCAAGACCACCGCCGTGAAGATCCTCTCCACCCTCATCAGCGCCGACGGCGGCCAGGCCCGGGTCGGCGGTCACGACCTCGCCGCCGACCCGCACGCCGTCCGCGCCGCGATCGGCGTCACCGGCCAGTTCTCC
>NZ_JBIARQ010000010.1:0-308387 GCF_042890065.1 Streptomyces sp. NPDC002328
ATCCAGTGCCGCAGCACCCGCACCGTCTCCCGCACCAGACCGCCCATGTCCGCGTCGAACGCGACCGGGTAGATGTCCTGGTACTTCTTCGGCGGGTTCTCCGCGTACGCGATCGTCCCGTCGGGGCGGTGATGGAACCACTCCGGATGCTTGTGCACCCACGGATGATCCGGCGAACACTGCAACGCGAAGTCCAGCGCCACCTCCAGACCCAGCTCCCGCGCCTGCTCCACGAACCACGCGAAGTCCTCGATCGTGCCCAGAGCCGGATGCACGGCGTCATGACCGCCCTCCGGCGAGCCGATCGCCCACGGCACCCCGACGTCCTCCCGGCCCGGCGTCAGCGTGTTGTTGCGGCCCTTGCGGAACGTCGTCCCGATCGGATGCACCGGCGGGAGATACACCACGTCGAACCCCATCGCCGCGATCGCCGGCAACCGCCGCGCCGCCGACCGGAACGTACCGTGCGCCCGCTCCGCCGTCCCCTCCGACCGCGGGAAGAACTCGTACCACGCCCCGTACAACGCCCGCTCCCGCTCCACCTGAAGCGGCAGGGTTTCCGACGCGGTGACCAGCTCCCGCAGGGGATGACGCGCCAGGACGGCGTCCACCTCCGGGGCCAGGGCCGCGGCCAGCCGGGAGGCGGCCGGGCGGTCCTCGTCGCGCAGGGCGGCGACCGCGGCGAGCAGCACGTCCCGCTCGCTCTCGGGCGCCTCCGCGGCGGCCCGCTCGAGCAGGCGGGCGCCCTCCTCCAGCACCAGGTCCGTGTCGATGCCCGCGGGGATCTTGATGCGGGCGTGGTGCCGCCAGGTGCCGACGGGGTCGCTCCAGGCCTCCACGGTGTACGTCCAGCGGCCCGGCGCGTCAGGGGTGACGTCGGCGCCCCACCGGTCGGTGCCGGGGGCCAGCTCGCGCATCGGGGTCCAGGGGCCGCGGCGGCCGTCGGGGCCGCGCAGGACGACGTCGGCGGCGACGGCGTCATGGCCCTCGCGGAACACGGTGGCCGAGACCTCGAACGTCTCCCCGGCGACCGCCTTGGCGGGCCGGCGGCCGTGCTGGACCATCGGGCGGACGTCCAGGACGGGGATGCGCCCGACGGCCGGGACTGTGGTCGTGGTGGGTGCGTCGGCCGTGGAGGGTCGCTCCGGGGCGGGTGGTCCGGCGTCGGAGGGGCGCACGGCGGGGGCCTGCGCCGGATCCTGCGCCGGATCTTTCGCCGGATCCTTCGCGCGATCCTTGGCACGGGGAGGTGTCGGGGGTGCTGACGAGTGGTGCCTGGCGGGCATGACCGCTCCTGTCCGCATCAACGATGGTGGGCGGATGACTGTGGGGAGGTGGGTCCTGCGGTGGGGTGCCGGGAAGTACTGGTACCCCGATATGCCCCGGTCGTACAGCTGACCGGGCATCCCGGGGGTTCCGCTCGGGTCGTACGGGGTCCCCGTACGGGTTTGCACGGGTCCCCTAGGGGTCCCGTACGGGTCTCGTACCGGTGGAGCCTTCCCACCCTATTCGGGTGAGCAATCCGGCACTTTGTTAACTACTCGCGCGTATGTCTACACACAAGACTGGCCCGATTCTCGCGCGAGGGCGCGCGGCGGCCGTGCCGTGCACGCCCCTGGGCAGCCTCTCGTGCGAGGTGAAGGGCTACAAGGTGGCCTACAGGGGCGGAATCGGCCATAACGGGGCGGAGGGCCGCCGGTGCGGAAGTCTCGCCGGTCGGCCCCGGCTCGGCCTGCCCTCAGCGGTGGCGACACCTGCACCGGTAACGTCGTAGGAGACGTGGACGCACACTGCCGTGCGCCTCCTTAGACCGCACGCCCGAGGTGGAATGTGAAGGCGATCCGTCGATTCACCGTCCGACCCCTTCTGCCCGAACCCCTCCGGCCGCTCAGTGACCTGGCCCGCAATCTGCGCTGGTCATGGCACGCGGAAACCCGTGACCTCTTCCAGTCCGTCGACCCGGAACGCTGGGCGGCGTCCGGCGGCGACCCGGTACGGCTGCTGGGCGGCCTGCGCCCCGCCCGCCTCGCCGAGCTGGCCGACGACCGCCGCTTCCTGCGCCGCCTGAACGCCGCGGCCGACGACCTCCACGACTATGTGACCGGCGACCGCTGGTACCAGACCCAGCCCGAGGGCCTGCCCGCCGCCATCGCCTACTTCTCACCCGAGTTCGGCATCACGGCCGCCCTGCCCCAGTACTCCGGCGGCCTCGGCATCCTCGCCGGCGACCATCTCAAGGCGGCCAGCGACCTGGGCGTCCCGCTGATCGGCGTCGGGCTCCTCTACCGCCACGGCTACTTCCGCCAGACCCTGTCGCGGGACGGCTGGCAGCAGGAGCACTATCCCGTCCTCGACCCCAACGAACTGCCGGTGACCCTGCTCAAGGAGGAGGACGGCAGCCCCGCGCACGTGGCGATCGCCCTGCCCGGCGGCCGGCGGCTGCGCGCCCGGATCTGGCTGGCCCAGGTCGGCCGCGTACCGCTCCTCATGCTCGACTCCGACGTCGAGGAGAACGACCTCGGCGAACGCGGGGTGACCGACCGGCTCTACGGCGGCGGCAGTGAGCATCGGCTGCTCCAGGAGATGCTGCTCGGCATAGGAGGTGTCCGGGCGGTACGGACGTACTGCCGGCTCACCGGCCACGCCGGGCCCGAGGTGTTCCACACCAACGAGGGGCACGCCGGCTTCCTCGGCCTGGAGCGGATCGCCGAGCTGTGCGACGCGGGGCTCGACTTCGACTCGGCCCTGGAGGCGGTCCGCGCCGGCACCGTCTTCACCACGCACACGCCCGTGCCCGCCGGCATCGACCGCTTCGACCGCGAGCTGGTCGCCCGGCACTTCGGCCCCGACGCCGAACTTCCGCGCATGGACGTCGGCCGCATCCTGAACCTGGGCATCGAGACGTACCCCGGCGGCGAACCGAACCTCTTCAACATGGCGGTGATGGGCCTGCGCCTGGCCCAGCGCGCCAACGGCGTCTCCCTGCTGCACGGCCAGGTCAGCCGGGAGATGTTCGCCGGCCTGTGGCCCGGGTTCGACGCCGAGGAGGTGCCGATCACCTCCGTCACCAACGGCGTGCACGCCCCGACGTGGGTGGCCCCCGAGGTGCTGCGGCTCGGCGCCCGCCAGATCGGCGTCCAGCGCACCGAGGACGCGCTCAGCGTCGGCGGCTCCGACCGGTGGGACTCCGTCGCCGACATCGCCGACCAGGACATCTGGGACCTCCGGCGTGACCTGCGCGAACAGCTGGTGCAGGAGGTGCGGGCCCGGCTGCGGGCGTCCTGGCGGCAGCGCGGCGCGGGGACGGCGGAGCTGGGCTGGATCGACGACGTGCTCGACCCCGACGTCCTCACGATCGGTTTCGCGCGCCGCGTCCCGTCGTACAAGCGCCTGACGCTGATGCTGCGCGACCGCGACCGGCTGATGGACCTGCTCCTGCACCCGGAGCGCCCGATCCAGATCGTGGTCGCCGGCAAGGCGCACCCGGCGGACGACGGCGGCAAGCGGCTCGTCCAGGAACTGGTCCGCTTCGCCGACGACCCCCGGGTCCGCCACCGCATCGTCTTCCTCCCCGACTACGGCATGGCGATGGCGCAGAAGCTCTACCCCGGCTGCGACATCTGGCTGAACAACCCCCTGCGCCCCCTGGAGGCCTGCGGTACCTCCGGGATGAAGGCGGCCCTCAACGGCTGCCTCAACCTCTCCGTCCTGGACGGCTGGTGGGACGAGTGGTTCCAGCCCGACTTCGGCTGGGCGATCCCCACGGCGGACGGCGCCGGCACCGACCCCGACCACCGCGACGCGGTCGAGGCGGCGGCCCTCTACGACCTCCTCGAACAGCGCGTCACCCCGCGCTTCTACGAACGCGGGCGCCATGGTCTGCCGGACCGCTGGATCGAGATGGTCCGCCAGACCCTCACCCTGCTCGGCCCGAAGGTGCTGGCCGGCCGCATGGTCCGCGAGTACGTCGAACGCCTCTACGCGCCCGCCGCCCAGGCGCACCGCGCCCTGAACCCGGACGCGGCACGCGACCTGGCGGCCTGGAAGGCGAGGGTGCGCGCCGCCTGGCACGGAGTGACCGTCGACCACGTCGAGACCTCCGTTGGCACCCCCACCGCCGAGCTGGGCACCACGCTCGCCCTCCGCGTCCGCCTGAGCCTCGGCGACCTCACCCCCGACGACGTCGAGGTCCAGGCGGTCTCGGGCCGCGTCGACGAGGAGGACAGCATCACGGACGCGACGACGGTCCCCCTGAAACCGGCGTCCGGCCCCGGCCCCGACTCCCGCTGGACCTACGAGGGCCCCCTCTCCCTGGACCGCACGGGCCCCTACGGCTACACCGTCCGCATCCTCCCCGACCACCCCCTCCTCGCCTCCCGCGCGGAACTGGGCCTGGTGGCGGGCCCGTCGGAGGAACTGGCGGAGGAGGCAGGCGTACTACTGCGCTGACCCAAGCCCCCTGCCCCAGCGGATACCCCCGTCCCCTCCCTGAACGCGGCCGCGCCGGACCATCCCCGGCGCGGCCGCGACGTATGAGATCACCCCCTTCTTGTGGCCGGATGCCATGCGGCGGGAAGTGGTGGAAAGTCGCGTTCGAGGGCGGGCGATCAGCGGCATTTGGCAGTGAATGCCATGTGAGCATGTTCACTTCAAGTCGGGAAATCTTGTGAAACTCTTGTGTCTTTATTGGGAGATCATTTAGACCTTGCCCACTCGTGATCATTTGGGTGGGGGGATTCCGTGCGTCCGGCACGTCCGCTGGTTCTTGCTGTCGCTTTCGTTCTGTCTGTACTGGCAGGAACCGAGCAAGTCGCTCTCGCTGTAGGGCAGTCGTCGTCCGCTTCCGGTGCGGGGGAGGCACCGGATCAGTGGTGGGGGACCGCTGTCGGCCGTGGCCACGCCGCCACCGCCGACGCGACGGACGCCGTCGCCAAGGGCGGGCGCGCCGGAGCGCTGTCCGGCCCCGGCGAACTGCCCGCAGAGAGCGCGGCCGGTGCCGTCGATCTGCCCGGCGCTGCGCCCACGCCGCAGCCCGGCCCCGTCACTTCGGTCGCGCCTCCGGCTTCCGCGACGCCCCAGGGCTTCGACGCCGGGCGCAGTGAGGAGGTCGCGGGCGAGCGCGCGGAGCGTGAGAGCACGTATCTCAACCCCGACGGGACCTACACCACCCGCTTCTACACGGAGCCGGTCAACTTCCGGTCCGAGGACGGGTCCTGGAAGCCGATCGACGCGACGCTCGTCCCCCGGGAGTCGTCCGGCCCCAGCACGATGAGCGCGGACGAGGAAGGTTGGGAGACCTCCTCGACCGAGGCGCGGATCGAGTTCGCCGGCACGGCCGACGCCGACCCCGTGGTGCGCGTGCAGGTGGACGAGGGCGTGTCGGTCGGCTATGGAGTGGACGACGCGCACGGCGTTGCCGGGCAGGCGGAGGCCAGCACTCTCACCTACGAGAACGTACGCCCCCATTCCGACGTCGAGTTTCTCGCGGGCAGCGACTCGGTCAAGGAGACCCTGGTCCTCAAGGACGCCGGCGCCCCCACCGAGTGGCGTTTCCCGCTGGAGTTGGAGGGGCTCACCGCGGCGCTCGACGTCCACGGCAACGTGGTGTTCGCCGACGCCGGGGGCGCCGTCCGCGCGTGGACGCCGGCCGGCTGGATGCAGGACTCGAACTTCGCTCCCGACGCCAACGAGGGCGTGATCTCCTCCGGCGTCACCTACAGCCTGACCGTGGAGGACGGCCGGCAGGTCCTGGTGGTCAAGCTCGACAAGGCGTGGCTGTCCGCGCCCGAGCGGGTCTTCCCCGTCCGTGTGGACCCGTCGGTGAAGTCGGTCGACGCCACCTCCGGTACCTACGTCCAGTACCCCTACAACCAGAACTTCGCCTCGGACACGGTGCTGAAGGTCGGCACGTACGACGGCGGCAGCCACAAGGCTGCGGCCTTCCTGCGCTTCGCGGGCCTGGAGACGAGCCTGAAGAACGCCTGGGTGGTCGGTGCCAACCTCTCGCTGTACAACGCCTGGTCGCAGTCCTGCACCGCACGGCCGGTGACGGTGCATCCGATCACCTCGAACTGGGCGGAGACGACGACGTCGAAGTGGCCGGGCCCGTCGACCGGCGCGTCGCTGGCGTCGAAGAGCTTCGCCCACGGCTGGCGTCCCGGAGGCACGACGACCTGGGCGTGCGGCCCGGCGTGGGAGTCGATCAACCTGGGCTCGGCGGGACGGCAACTGGTCGACGACTGGACGCACGCCCGGAAGAAGAACTACGGCCTGGCGGTGAAGGCCTCCACCACGGACTCGAAGTCCTGGAAGCAGTTCGGCTCCGACGACTACCCGAACGGCAAGCCCAGCCTGGACGTCACCTGGACCAAGTACGGCGCCACCTACAAGCTCGGCGCGTTCGTCACCCCGATCACGGCGACCGCGGAGAGCGTCTTCAAGGTGACGGTCACCAACCGCGGTCAGCAGACGTGGCCCAAGAACGGCAACTTCTCCCTGCGCTACCACCTGTACGACGCGGCAGGGAAGGAGATCACGGACACCTCGAAGATCCGCTGGTCGCCGATGCCCGTCGACGTCCCTCCGGGCAGAACGGTCACGGTCGACGCCAAGATCGCACCGCTGACGCCGGGTGACTACACCCTGGCCTGGACCATGAACGACAACGGCGTGGCCACATTCAGCGGTTCCGGCGTCCCTGCCGTGGCCATGAGGGTGTCCGCCGTCAACATCCCGCCGTATCTGACCGCTGAGGCACCGGCGAGCGGGGCCGTGGTCACCACGCTCACGCCGACCCTGTGGGCGTCCGGCGCCGACCGCGACCGTTACCCCAAGGCCTTGCAGTACCAGTTCGAGGTCTGTGAGGTGGAGGGCAAGAACCTCCGCAAGAACTGCAAGACGGGGCCGCGCGTGGCGTCCCAGCAATGGGCGGTCACCAGCGGCTGGCTGTCCTGGTCGAAGACCTACGCCTGGTACGGGTACGCCTACGACGGCAGCGGCACCTCGGTGCGTCCCGGCCCGTCACTGCTGACGACGCAGGTGGCCCAGCCGGCGATCACCGGCCACCTCGGCGGCTCCGACGGCGACCGCAGCTTCGGCGAACGTTCCGGCAACTACGTGACCGCGGCCACCGACGCCGCGGTGCCCACCGTCGGCCCCGAACTGTCCGTGACGCGTACCTACAACTCGCAGGACCCGCGGCAGAAGAACGCGTTCGGCGCCGGCTGGTCGACACGCTGGGACATGCGGGCGACCGCGGAGAGCACGGGCAGCGTCGTCATCACACTCTCCGCCGGCAGCCAGGTCCGCTTCGGCAAGAACGCGGACGGCAGCTATGCCGCGCCGTCCGGTTCGACCGGCCTGCTCAAGGCGGAGACCGGCGGCGGCTGGACGCTGCGCGACGGTTCCGGGACGCTGCACACCTTCAGCCCCGCCGGTCTGCTCACGAAGATCGCCGACGGGCACGGCCAGGTTCAGCAACTCACCTACACAGACGGCAAGCTGACGCAGGCCAAGGACGTGCTGTCGGGCCGCACCCTGACGTTCACCTGGTCCGGCGGGCATGTGACGGCGGCGGAGACGAACGCCGTGAACGGCGCCGGCACCGGGCTGAAGTGGAGCTACACCTACGAGGGCGACCGGCTCGTCAAGGTGTGCCCGCCGTCGTCGGTCACCGCGTGCACCGTCTACTCCTACGAGGACGGCAGCCTGTACCGCAGCACCGTGCTGGACGCGGGCCCGTCCGCGTACTGGCGGCTGAACGAGGCCGACGGCGAGAGCGCGACGAGTGAGGCCGTCTCCGGCACCGGCCTGAACGAGGCCCTGTACCGGGACGTCACCCGCGATTCGGCGGGCGTGCTGGCGGGGACGGGCAACAAGGCCGGCGCCTTCGACGGCAGCGAGTCCCATCTCGCGCTGCCCGACGACGCGTTGGGCTCCTCACCGTTCGCCTCGGTCGAGATGTGGTTCAAGACCACAAAGGCCGGCGTGCTGCTGTCGCAGGCGAACGAGCGCATGGAGGACGTCGACCCGTCCGTCAGCCAGTCCACACCCCTGCTGTACGTCGGCACGGACGGCAAGCTCCGCGGTCAGTTCTACTACCCTGGCACCACCTGGACGCCCATGACGTCCACCGGTGCCGTGACGGACGGCGCCTGGCACCACCTGGTGCTCTCCGGCGCGGGCACTTCGCAGACGCTGTACCTCGACGGGACCGCGCTCGGCACCAAGACCGGCGCGATCGACCACCTCGAACAGCGCTACACCTACGTCGGCCTCGGCTGGACCGACGTGCCCTGGCAGGGGATCGACAAGACCGACCAGCTCGGCCACTTCGACGGCCTGATCGACGAGGTCGCCGTCTACGACCACACCATCGACGCGAGCACGGTCGCCGACCACTTCGCGGCCAA
Source organism: Streptomyces sp. NPDC002328 (assembly GCF_042890065.1). Classification (NCBI taxonomy): domain Bacteria; kingdom Bacillati; phylum Actinomycetota; class Actinomycetes; order Kitasatosporales; family Streptomycetaceae; genus Streptomyces; species Streptomyces sp. NPDC002328. The sequence continues at coordinate 8,412 of NZ_JBIARQ010000010.1, forward strand.
GGCCGCCGCTTCCCGGATCACCAAGGTCACCCTGCCCTCGGGACGCGTCGACGCCGAGGTGACCTACGACTCCGACACCGAGCGGGTCACACAGGTCAAGGAAGCCGGCAACGGCGCCTGGAAGATCTCCGCCCCGTCCTACTCGGCTGGCTCCGCCGCCTACAGCGCCGCCGTGCGAGCCTCCGGGCCCACCGAGTACTGGCGCCTGGGCGACCGCCGCGGCCTCACCGCGGCAAGCGCTCTGACCGAGGGTTCGGACGGCGAATACGGCGACGATGTCGCGCTCGGTACCTTCGGCGCCTTCGCCGCGGGCGACGACACAGCCGCCAGCCTGAACGGCGACTCCCACATCCAGGTCGCCGACGCCTCCCTCAGCGGCACCGCCCTGTCAGCGGAACTGTGGTTCCGCACCGACAAGGCCGGAATCCTGCTGACCGAGGCGAACGCCGACATCAGCGAGGACGCCGTTCCCACCCGCGCCACCCCCCTGCTGTACGTCGGCACGGACGGCAAGTTGCACGGCCAGTTCTACTCGGAGACCACCAACTGGACACCCCCGGTGTCCAAGAACAAGGTCAACGACAGCCAGTGGCACCACGCCGTGCTGACCGGCAACGGCAACACCTCCGCCCTGTACGTCGACGGCGTGCTCGCGGGCCAGGTCTCCGGCACGATCACCCACCTCGACCAGACGAGGATCTTCCTCGGCAAGGGCCGCACCGGATCACGCTGGGCCGCGCTGGACTCCTCCGACCCGTGGGGCCACTTCAGCGGCGCCATCGACGAGGTCGCCTTCTACCCCAAGGCCCTCACCGCCGCCGAGGCCGGCGAGCACTACCGCTCCCGCACCGGCATGGTCACCGGCGACGGCCCGCACTACCGCGGCGCGGTCACCGCGGACGCCCCGGCCGGCTACTGGCGCCTGGACGAGACCAGCGGAAGCGTGGCACACAGCCAGTCCGCCGCCCTCGACGGCGACGGCTCCTACACCAACGCCACCCTCGGTGCCGACGGCGTCTTCGGCACCGGCGACAACACTGCCCTCAGCCTCAACGGCAACGGCCACGCCGAGATACCCGGCGGCATCCTGCGAGGATCGACCGACCTGGCGATCGAGCTGTGGTTCAAGACCACCAAGCCCGGCGTCCTGATCGGAGACCAGTCCCAGCCCGTCAGCGGCACCACCGCCACCGGCACCTACGCACCGCTGCTGTACGTGGGCACGGACGGCAAGCTGCACGGCAAGTTCTACTCACCCGGCCTCGGCACCGCGAAGGTCGCCTCCGCCGACAGCGTCAACGACGACCAGTGGCACCACGCCGTCATCACCGCCGCCGGCACCGCCCAGACCCTTTACCTGGACGGCGTCCAGGCCGCCACCCTGACCGGAGCCGTCAACCACCAGTCCAACACCCGCACCTACATCGGCGCCGGCTACGCCAAGGGCTGGCCCGCAACACCCGGCGAAGTCAGCCACTTCACCGGCCAGATCGACGAAGTAGCCGTCTACCGCAACGGCCTGACCGCCGACCAGGTCGCCGAGCACTACCGCTCGCGCGAACACTCCAACTCCTCCGCCCTCGCCATGACGATCACCGTCACCGACCCCACGGGCGCCACCACCAGCACCACCTACGACGCGCTGCGCGGCCGGCGCCGTACCGCCTCCACCGACGCCGAGCAGGGCGTCACCACCTACGCGTACGACACGGGCGGCTTCCTGCACACGGTCACCGACCCCAACGGCCACTCCACGGTGACCGGCCACGACGCGCGCGGCAACGTCGTGTCGACCACGGCCTGCCGGGACGCCGACTCGTGCGCGACGAGCTTCGCCTCGTACTACCTCAACACGACCGACCCGCTCGACCCGCGCAACGACAAGCCCCTCACCTCCAGCGACGCGCGCTCGACCGACGCCAAGGACACCCGCTACCGCACGCAGTACGCCTACAACGACAAGGGCCTGCCCACCTCCGTGACCCGCCCGAACGGCTCGGCCGCCACCACGGCCTACACCACGGGCACCGAAGCCGCGGTCGGCGGAGGCACCACCCCGGCCGGGCTGGTACTGACCCAGACCACGCCCGGGGGAGCGAAGACGTCCTACCGCTACCACGCCAACGGCGACGTGGCCGAAGCGACCTCGCCCTCCGGACTCGTGACGTCGTACACCTACGACGGCCTCGGCCGGAAGACGGCCGAGAAGCAGACCTCCGACACCTTCCCCGACGGCGTCACGACCACCTACGCCTACGACGCGGCGTCGCACGTCGTCACGGAGACCGGCGTCGGAGTGCGCAACGAGATCAGCGAAACCACTCACACCGGTGTGATCACCCGCGCCTTCGACGAGGACGGCAACCTTCTGTCGGAGTCGACGAAGGACACCACGGGCGGTGACACCGAGCGCACCACCGCCTACCGCTACAACGCGCACGGCCTGAACGACTCCGTCACCGACGCCGAGCAGAACACCACGCTGCTCGAACACGACGACCTGGGCCGCGTGGTGGGTATGACCGACCCGGTCGGCACGCACGTCACGTACACGTACACCGCGCGCGGCCAGCACGCCACGACCGTCCTGAACGGCTGGACCGGCGACCCGTCCGGCACCACCCGCGACCTGACCGTCGTCTCCAACGCCTACGACCCGGCCGGCCGCCTCGCCTCCACGACGGACGCGATGGGCGCGACGACCGCCTACACCTACTACGACGACAGCCTCGCGGCCGCCACCACCGCCCAGCAGATCACCCAGGCCGACGGCAGCCGCCACGACATCGTGCTCGAGGCCAACGCCTACGACCCGGCCGGCAACCTGACCAAGCAGGTCACCGGCGGCGGCACGACCACACAGACGTTCACGGTGGACGCCCTGGGCCGCACCCTCACCAGCGTCCTCGACCCGGCCGGCCTGAACCGCACCGCCACGTACGCCTACGACAGCGACGACCGGGTGAAGGAGCAGACGCAGACCGTCTCCGGGAGCAAGAAGCTCACCACGACCTCCGACTACGACGCGGCCGGCAACGTCACCAAGCAGACCGTCACCGACGGCGCCACCACCCACACCACCACCAGCGCCTACGACAAGCGAGGCCTGCCGCTTACCACCGTCAGCCCCCGCGGCAACGTCACCGGCGCCGACCCGGCCGCGCACACCACCACCTACCGCTACGACGCGCTCGGCCGCCTGGTGCAGCAGACCGCCCCGCCCGTCCAGGCCGAGGAGAACGGCGGACCGGCCACCACCGTCCAGCCGACCACCCTCACCGGTTACAACACCTTCGGCGAGGCCACCCACGCCAAGGACGCCCGCGGCAAGGTGACCCACACCGACCTCGACCGCCTCGGCCGCACCACCGCGGTCACCCTGCCCGACTACACCCCGCCCGGCTCCACCACACCCCTGACAGCGACCACCCGCACCACTTACACGGCGCTCGGCCGGCCCCGGACGGTGACCGACCCGCTGGGCCGCACCACCCGCTACGCCTACGACCAGTTCGGCCAGCTGACCGCCAAGACCGACCCGGCGGCCGACGCCACCGCGGCCCTGGCGGCGGAAACCGACTCCGACCTCCTCAACCCGACCAGCACGGACGGCGGCGGAATCACCCGCTACACCTGGACGCCGACCGGCCTCCAACTGTCGGTCACCGATCCGATGGGCGCGCGCTCGGAGTCGACGTACGACGAACTGGGCAGAAAGCTGACGGCAACCGCTGTCGAGCGCTACCCCAGCCCTGCCAACCTGGTCAGCCGCTACACCTGGGACGACGCGAACAACCAGACCGCGTCGGTGTCGCCGTCCGGCCTCACCACGACCGGCACGTACAACGCCGCAGGTGAGCCCCGGACGGTGACGGATCCTGCCGGTACGACTCGGTTCGACTACGACGGCCTGGGCCGTCAGACCGAGGCCGTCGACCCGACCAACCGCCGTACGACGACCGCATACGACGCCCTCGGCGACGTCACCGCGACCACCGACTACGGCACGGGCGCGACCGCACTGCGCACGGCGAGCGCCGAGTACGACGCTGAAGGCAACCGCACGGCGGCCGTCTCCGCGCAGACGAAGGCGCGCACGACCTGGGCGTACGATGCGCTCGGCCGGAGGACCACCCAGGTCGAACCGGTTTCGGCGACGGCGTCGACCACCACGTCATTCGGCTACGACGCGGCAAGCAATCTCACCCGCTTGACAGACGGCCGGGGCAGCAAGACCGTCTACACCTTCACCGGTTGGGGTCTGCCCGAGTCCACGATCGAGCCGTCGACGCCCGCGCATCCGAACCCGGCCGACCGGACCTGGACAACGATCTACGACAAGGCCGGCCAGGCGGTGAAGGAAATCCTCCCGGGCGGCGTACAGCGTGAGCGCACCTACGACGGCCTCGGCCGCCTGACGAGGGAGACCGGCACCGGCGCGGAAGCGGCCACGGCCACCCGCACCCTGGAACACGACCTGACCGGCCGCCTCACCGCAATCGGCACGGCAGACGGCCTGACCCGCAACACCTACACCTACAACGACCGAGGCCAACTCCTCACCGCCGACGGCCCGGGCGGCGCCTCCCGCTACGCCTACAACGCTGACGGCAGCATGACCCAGCGCACCACGGACGCGGGCACCACCGACTACACCTACGACGGCACCGGACGCATCGACGCGGTCTGGGACTCGATCACCGGCAACAACGTCCTGTACGACTTCGACGCGGCGGGCCGCCCGAGCCGGGAGCAGTACGCCGCCAAGCCGTCGGGCGCCGCGACGTACACGATCACGGCGAAGCGCACGTACGGCTACGACGACCTGGGCCGCCTTCACACGGACTCCGTGACCTCGGCGGACGGCGCGACGAACGTCGCCTCGACGACGTACGGCTACGACTTGGACGACAACCTGACGTCGAAGACGACGGCAGGCACGGCAGGCGCCGGTGCGAACACCTACGCCTATGACCATGCGAGCCGTTTGACGTCGTGGACGAAGGACGGCACGACGACGCCGTACGAGTGGGACGCCGCCGGCAACCGCACGAAGGCGGGCTCGACGACGGCCGTCTTCGACGCGCGCAACCGCCGACTGACAGACGGCACGACGACGTACGCGTACACGGCACGGGGCACCCTGTCCTCGGCCTCCGCGGGCAGCGGCAACCCTCGCGCGCTGACGTTCGACGCCTTCGAACGCAAGATCACCGACGGCGACGCGACGTACGCCTACGACTCCCTGGACCGGGTCCAGAGCCGTGGCACGACGACCTTCACCTACGACGGAGGCTCCAACAACCTGACGGGCGACGGTACGACGGACTACAACCGCACACCCGAGGGCGCCCTTCTCTCCTTCTCCACCGGCACGACGAAGCAGTGGGCCCTGACCGACCAGCACACCGACCTGGTCGCCGGCCTCACCCCCGACGCCACTCAACTGGGCGGCTCGACCTCGTACGACCCGTTCGGTAAGGAAACGGCGAGCGGCGGCACTACTCCTGCGGTCGGCTACCAGTCGGGCTACACCGACCCGGACAGTGCGGACGTCAACATGGAGGCGCGGTGGTATCAGCCGGGTTCGGGGGCGTTCACCTCACGGGACACCTGGCAGTTGGACCCTATGCCGTCCGGTCGGGCGAACCGGTATGCCTACGCCAACGCCGGGCCCCTGAACTACATCGATCCAAGTGGACACGATGGACACACAATCGTCGCGCCGGGCCCTGTAAGGCCGCGCCCGGACAAGCCCAGCAGCGGAGGATGGTTCCCCTCCTTCTCGACGGGGATCCGGTACCTCAAGAGTTTCGGCAGGAGGGGACTCCGCGCGTCGGGGTTCGCGGCCGATGTCTTCCTTCAGGTGATCGGGTGGAACACCCCGGCTTACGCGCCGGGTTACACGCCGCCTCCGCCGAGCAGTGGTGGCGGTGGTGGCGGTGCCCAGCAGGCGTCCGGCACGTCGTGGCTCGTTCGCACCGGGCCGGGGACAGCCGCCAGCACAGGCGTTCGGCCTGGCATGGGGACGGGCATGGGGACGGGCGGCTGCAGATACGGCTGCGTCGTCAAGCCGCCCAAGCCGCCCATCGACCAGAACCCCAACAACGGACCTCAGCCACTGCCCGCACCCAACCGTGGGCCGGTCAAGGTGGATCTGGACCCGAATATCGGAAAGTGGGATAAGAGCAAAGGCTGGGACGCGGTCTTCGATACAGGCGAAATGCTGGGCCTGGCCGACGGGCAGTACACACCGCAGGACATGCTGAGCCTTGCTGCTCTTGAAGATCTGTTCCCGGATCAGAATGTTGATCCTGACCTCGGCTTCGGACAATCCGGAGCGAACCCGAATGCGAAGCGCACCAGGCACGCATGCTCTCGGGATTTCCCGTCCACCGACCCGTCTTTCTACTATGCTCCGATGACCCGTTTTGGCCCAGGTCCCGAGGACTGCCGAGCCACAGGAGCAGTCGCGTACATCGACGCGTTCGATCTGCGGCCGTGGCGTCTGGATCCGAAGTGGAAGCCTGCCGGGTACGACCGTCTACCGGTCGGCAATAGGGCGGCTCTGCATCTGATTGGTAATCAGATGGGAGGCGCAAATGACACGCTGCGCAATTTTGTAGCCGGCTATCAGACTCCTGCGAACTCTCCGCACATGCGTTCGCTGGAGGACGAGATCACTAGAACCGTGAAATCTGGGCAACATGTCGCGCTCGGCGTAGTTCCCGTCTATGGCGGGAAAGATCTTGCGATTCCGACGGAGATACGGATGAATGCTGTTGGGGATGGCGGATACCGGCTGAACTGCACCGTCTATAATCGTCCGTCTGGTGGTTACTCTTGCTCCGAAAGGACATCCGGTGGAAATCTCTCGATTCCGTGAACTTCTAGGGCAATCGAAAGTCAACGGTGATGTGATCCGTGATTGGCGGACACTGGAGATGCGCTCTGGTGTGGGCCTTCCCGACGACTACAAGGAGTTCGTAACGGCCTACGGTCCTGGTTGCGTGAACGATCAGCTCTACCTCTTCCACCCCAGAGCGGAAGGCGGGGACGAGGGGTTGCGCCTCGAATCCCTGTGGGAGCAGGCCGCGTATGGCTACTCGGAGCTTTCTCTGAGCGCGCCCGAAATGTATCCGCACCCTGTGTACCCGGCGCCCGGAGGGTGTATTCCAGTCGCCCGGTCAATTTCCGGAAATTATGTCTTCTTGGCTCCTCCGGGTAATGGAACGAGCTGCTGGTCCGTAATGCTCGACGTGGGGCAATGGGTTGAACTGCAGATGTCATTCACGGACTTCTTGTGGGCTGCACTTCTTGGGGAACTTGAGATTCCCGTTATCGAAGGCGATCCCACGTTCGACCGGGTCGGGACTGTGGAGTCGTGACATAAGCGAAATCAATGATGCTGCGGCGGTGTTGCAGGTCTCGCTCAAGGTGATGGACAACTGGTCGGCGAAGTGGCCGGATGGCGAGTGCGAGGTGCTCGTAGCTCTGCCGAGTGGGTGCCGGGTCGGCGAGCATCAGAATCTTGAGTGGTCGAGCAGTAGTCCGGCCGAAAGCGGCCTCGGTGATGCGGCCTAACCTTCCCCGGCCGCCGCCAACCCCCGCAACACCACCCCGCACCGCCGCGCATAAGCCTGCTGCAAGCCCCGTGTCGCCGGGCCGCCCGCTCGGGCGTACCACTTCGCCGGGCGGCTGAACGCGGAGACCGTCAGCCAGACCGTGCCGTCTCCCGTGCGGTCCACGATGAAGGATTCCTCGCCGGATTCGGGGTGGCCGGGGAGCGTGCCGTAGGCCCAGCCCGCGCGGCGGTGTTCCTCCAGGGTCCAGACGACGCGGCAGGGCGCCTTGATCATGCCGGCCAGGGTGACGGTGACGTCGACGTCGGGGGCCGCGCGGTCGGCCGACGTCGTCAGGCCGACGCCCAGGGCGCGGTGCATCTCCCAGGTGAGGACGGCCTCGGCGGCCCGGCGGAAGACCTGCTCGCCCTCGCCCAGGCGGGTCCGCACGTGCAGCGGACGGAACCCCGGCGGGCAGAACCCGGGCTCACGCGTCGCGCCGACGTCCTCATAGGTGAAGTCCCCAACAGACATGGGTCCCAAGAGTAGGGCGACCCCCGGGAATGTCCTCCTCCCGGGGGTCGTCTCACGGCAACTCGGTTGACATCAGCTGACGTTGACCGCCGTCCAGGCCGCCGCCACCGTCTTGTACTCCGTGCTGGTGGAGCCGTACAGGGCCGAGGCCGCGCTCAGGGTCGCGGTGCGGGCGCCCGCGTAGTTGGTGGTCGACGTCATGTACGAGGTCAGGGCCTTGTACCAGATCTGGACCGCCTTGGCGCGGCCGATGCCCGTGATCGTCGAGCTGTTGTAGGTCGGGGAGTTGTACGAGACCCCGTTGATCGTCTTCGCGCCGCTGCCCTCGGACAGCAGGAAGAAGAAGTGGTTCGCCGGGCCGGACGAGTAGTGCACGTCCAGGTTCTTCAGCGTCGACGACCAGTAGTTGGCCGAGGAGCCGTCCTTGCTCGGCTGGTCCATGTAGCGCAGCGGAGTGCCGTCGCCGTTGATGTCGATCTTCTCGCCGATGAGGTAGTCGCCGACGTCCTTGGAGTTCGCGGCGTAGAACTCCACCGCCGTGCCGAAGATGTCGGAGGTGGCCTCGTTCAGACCGCCGGACTCGCCCGAGTAGTTCAGGCCCGCCGTGTTCGACGTGACGCCGTGGGTCATCTCGTGGCCGGCCACGTCCAGCGAGGTGAGCGGCTTGACGTTGCCCTCGCCGTCGCCGTACGTCATGCAGAAGCAGCTGTCCGACCAGAACGCGTTGACGTACGCGTTGCCGTAGTGGACGCGGGAGTACGCGGCCACGCCGTTGTTCTTGATGCCGTTGCGGCCGAAGGTGTTCTTGTAGAAGTCCCAGGTGGTCTGCGCGCCGTACGCCGCGTCCACCGCCGCCGACTGGTCGGTGGAGGAGCTGGAGGCCGCGCCGGTGCCCCAGGCGTCGTCGGCGTCCGTGAACAGCGTGCCCGCCGAACTGGTCGTGGCGCGCGCCTTGTTGTACGTCTTGTGGCCGCCGCGGGTGGTGTCGTACAGCTGGTACGTCGAACCCGAGAGGTACGAGCCGAGGGTGACGGTGCCCGAGTAGACGCTCTTGCCGGTGCCCGTCTCGATGCCCTGGTACTCGTACAGCTTGGCGCCCGTGGCCGCGTCGGTGATGACGTGCAGCTCGTTCGGGGTGCCGTCCTCCTGGAGGCCGCCGACGACCGTCTCGTAGGCGAGGGTCGGCTTGCTGCCGTTGCCCGCCCAGATCACCTTGCGGGGGGCCTGGGAGGCGTCGGTGTCCTCCGAGCCCGCGGCCTTCGCCAGCGTGAGCGCCTGGGACTCGGCCTTCGCCGCCGGCACCGCCGCCGTGGTCGAGGCGACCTTGATGGCGGTGTTCGTCGCCTTGGTGACGCCCTGCTGGGCACCGGCCGCCGACTCGTGGACGACCAGGTCGCCGCCGAGGACGGGCAGGCCCGCGTAGGTGCGCTCGTAGCGGGTGTGGACCGTGCCGTCGGCGTCCTTGATCACGTCACGGACGACCAGCTTCTCCTGCGTGCCCAGGCCTATCTCCTGCGCGGTCGCGGGGGCCTCGGCCTGCTTGTCCTGGATCAGGGCGGTGCGGGCGGCCGGCGCCAGCGTGGTGGGCACGGCGAGCGGCTTGGCGCTCGTGGAGTCCGCCGGGGTCTGGGCGGCGGCGGGACCGGAGGTCAGGCCGGTGGTGACCAGGGCTCCGGCCGCGACGGCGGTGGCGATGGCCAGAGAGGTGCGCTTGTGACGCGCGTAGAGGGAGGTCACACAAGCTCCTTGGGTGTGGGGGAGCCCGGGCGGCGTGGGGAGGCCGGCCGGTGCTGCTGTGAAGTTGTGCGGCGGGTGAGAGGAAGAGTGGCATCAAGGTCGCGTACATGTCAGGACCCCCACATGATGTTGGCCAAAAATCGATCAGACGGTGAACATTGCCGCCGTGTAAACGGACTTGACCTCGGTAAAGGGCCAACAGGTCGCGGGTAAGGGGTGGGCAAAAAGAGGGCGCGGGGTGGGCAGAAGGAGGGCGCCGCCCCGGGGAGTCGAACCTCCGGGACGGCGCCCTGTATGTGGGGGGTGGGCCTCGGCGTCACCGCACGGAGGCCTCCTGGCAGTGGCCTACGGGAAGGTCAGCTTCCAGCTGTTGATGTAGCCCGTGTCCTGGGCCGCGTTGTCCTGGACCCGCAACTGCCAGACGCCGTTGGCGACCTCGGAGGAGGCGTTCACGGTGTACGTGGTGTTGAGGTTGTCCGTGCTGCCGCCGGTGCTGTACGCCTTCAGCGTGTACGCCGTCCCGTCGGGAGCGATCAGCTGCACCCGCAGGTCGCCGATGTAGGTGTGGACGATGTCCACCGCCACCGCGAGATTCGAGGGCGCGTTGCCCGGCCGGCCCGTCACGGTGATCGAGGAGTTGACCGCCGCGCCGTTGTCCGGAATCGACACGTCGGCCGCGTTCTCGAAGGACGTGCCGCCACCGCCGCCGCCGCCGGGACGCGCGCCGACCGCGACGCCCGCCCAGGCGTGCGCCACCGCCGCGTACTCGGCCGACGTGGTGCCGTACAGCTCACCGGCCGCCGCGAGGGTGCCGGTGCGGGCGCCCGCGTAGTTGGTGGTCGAGGTGAACTTCGTGGTCAGGGCGCGGAACCAGATCTTCTCCGCCTTGTCGCGGCCGATGCCGGTGACCGCGAGCCCGTCCGCGGTGGACGAGTTGTAGGTGACACCGTTGATCGTCTTGGTGCCGCTGCCCTCCGAGAGGAGGTAGAAGAAGTGGTTCGCCGGGCCCGACGAGTAGTGCACGTCGATCGAGCCGATGCCCGAGTACCAACTGTCCTTGGACGAGCCGTCCTTGCTCGGCTTGTCCATGTAACGCAACGGGGTGCCGTCGCCGTTGATGTTGATCTCCTCGCCGATGAGGTAGTCACCGACGTCGGAGGAGTTGTTGGCGTAGAACTCGACGGTCGAGCCGAAGATGTCGGACGTCGCCTCGTTCAGACCGCCGGACTCGCCGCTGTAGTTGAGGCCGGCCGTGTTGGACGTCAGGCCGTGCGTCATCTCGTGCGCGGCCACGTCGATCGACGTCAGCGGGTTGGCGTTGCCGGAGCCGTCGCCGTACGTCATGCAGAAGCAGCTGTCCGACCAGAACGCGTTGACGTAGTTGTTGCCGTAGTGGACGCGGGAGTACGCGCCGACGCCGTCACCGCGGATGCCGGAGCGGCCGTGCACGTTCTTGTAGTAGTCCCAGGTCAGCGCGGCCCCGTAGTGGGCGTCGGCGCCGGCCGACTCCAGGTTGGACGGGCTGCCGTTGCCCCAGATGTCGTCGGCGCCGGAGAACAGGGTGCCGGTGCCGGAGGTGCCGCGGTTCAGGTTGTACGTCTTGTGGTTGCCGCGCGCGCCGTCGGTCAGGTTGTACGTCGACCCGGACTGCGTGGTGGTGAGCGGGACCTGACCGCTGTACACCGTGTTGCCGGTGCCGGTCTCGATCGCCTCCCACTCGTACAGCTTCGCGCCCGATGTGGCGTCGGTGATGACGTGCAGCTCCTGCGGGGTGCCGTCGTGCTGGAACCCGCCCACGACCGTCTCGTACGCCACCGTCGGCTTGCCGTTCGCCGCCCAGATCACCTTGCGGGGCTCGCGGTTGACGTCGGGGCTCTTGGCGTCCTCCGCCTTCGCGGCGGCCAGGGCCTGCGCCTCGGCCTTGGCGGCGGGCAGCTTGGCCGTGGTGGTGGCGGGCGCGATGGCCGCGGCGGTCGCCTTGACGACGCCCTCGGTGGCGCCGGCCGGGGTGCTCTCGACGACCAGGTCGCCGCCGAGGACGGGCAGGCCCGCGTAGGTGCGCTCGTAGCGGGTGTGGACCGTGCCGTCCGCGTCCTTGACCACGTCACGGACGACCAGCGCCTCCTTGGCGCCCAGGCCCAGGTCCTTCGCGGTCTGCGCCTTGTCGGCGTTCGCCTCGCGTATCAGCTCGGCGCGCTGGGCGGGGGAGATCCGGACCGACTCCGAGCCCGGGATCGCTTGACCGGCCGCCTGCGGTGCCTTCTCCGGGGCGGCCGTCGCGGCGCCGGACTGCACGGCGGCGGCGACGAGCGCGGCCACGCCCACGAGGGCGACGGCCGCGGCTCTGCGGTGCGGGGTGTGGGGGGTGCGTCTGCGAGAACTGCTGCTCACACTGACTCCTTCTGCGCGGCCACGGATCACGCGGCCAGGGGAGACCGGACGGCGGATCGGCCGTCCGGGCACGGCTAAGGGCGGTACGCAGAACGGGGTGATGCTGTGGGGTTGCTGTGCAGTAGCAGGGGGAAGAGTGGCAGGTGGCAGCGCTGTCTGTCAGGAGCGCGTCAGAAAGTTGGCCGGAAACGGTTCGTTGTCCGGGAGTTCATGTTCGATATACGGACCATGTCCTGTTCACGGACCGGGTCATCGTGCGAAAAAGGGGCAACTCGCTTGCATGCGGCGGCTGTCACGAACTTCGGCGACTGTCATGAGCTTTGGTGGCTGTCACGGACTTCGGCGGCTGTCACGGACTTCGCCGCTCCCCGTGCCACGTCCCCCACAGCGCCGCGTACGCGCCCCGCGCCGCCACCAGCTCCTCGTGCGTGCCGAGTTCGGTCAGCCGGCCGTCCTCCATCACGGCTACCCGGTCCGCGTCGTGCGCGGTGTGCAGCCGGTGCGCGATCGCGATGACCGTCCGGCCGCGCAGCACGGCGGCCAGGGCGCGCTCGGCGTGCCGCGCGGTCGCCGGGTCCAGCAGGGCCGTCGCCTCGTCCAGGATCAGCGTGTGCGGGTCCGCCAACACCACCCGTGCCAAGGCGAGTTGCTGCGCCTGCGAACCGTCCGTACGGTTCCGGTCCGCGCCGAGTTCCGCGTCGAGGCCGTCGGGCAGCTCCCGTACCCAGTCGGCCGCGCCGACGGCTTTCAGCGCGGCCCACAACTGCTCGTCGGACGCGGCCGGTTCGGCCATCAGCAGGTTGTCGCGGACCGTGCCGATGAACACGTGGTGCTCCTGGGTGACCAGCACGACCTGCCGGCGCAGCGCCTCCGGCTCCAGGTCCGCGACGGGCACCCCGCCCACCGTCACCGAGCCCGCCGTGGGCGCGTCAACGCCCGCGATCAGCCGGCTCAGCGTGGTCTTCCCGGCACCGGACGGGCCGACGACCGCGAGCCGCTCGCCGGGCCGCACCGTCAGGTCGACCCCGCGCAGCACCTCACCGCCCCGCTCGTAGGCGTACCGGACGTCCTTCACCTCGATCAGATCGTCCACGGGGACGGCGGCGGCCGGAGCGGGGGAGCCGTCGGCTGTCGTCGGCGTCGCCGCCGGCCGCGGTGCGCCGCCCAGCCCCTCCACGCGCGCGAACGAGGCCCCGCTGCTCTGGAGTTGGTCGACCCGCATCAGGATCTGGTCCAACGGCTCGGTGAACTGCCGCAGATACAGCGCCGCCGCCACCACCGCGCCCAGGCTCACCGCGCCCCGCGCGTGCAGCGCCCCGCCGAGCAGCAGGACGCCGACCACCGGCAGCGTGTACGTCACCTCGACCACCGGGAAGAACACGGTCCGCAGATACAGGGTGTGCAAGCGGGCCCGCCGCGAGGTCTCCAACGCCTCCCGGCTCGCCGCGACCCGCCGCTCCTGGAGCCGGAACGCCTCGACGGTACGGGCCCCGGACGCCGTCGCCGCGAGGATCTCAGCGACCTCCGAGGTGGCCGCGCCCTCCGCCAGATAGCCGGCGCGGGCCCGCCGCAGGTACCAGCGCAGCACGCACCCGATCGGCGTCAGCGCTAGCACCCCGACCGCGCCGAGCAGCGGGTCGATCACGAACACCGCGCCGAGCAGGAACAGCGCCTGCACCGAGCAGACCAGCAGCTCGGGGCCCGCGTCGCGCAGGGTGGTGCCCACGGCCGCCACGTCGGCGGTGCCGCGCGTGGTGAGATCGCCGGTGCCGGCCCGCTCCACGACGGACGCCGGCAGGGACAGCGCCCGGTCGACGAACTGCTCCCGCACCCGGGCGAGCGTGCGTTCCCCGAAGCGGTGCCCGGCGTAGCGGGCCCAGCGCGCCAGCAGCAGCTGGGCCAGCGCGCACACCAGGATGGCCGCCGCCAGCCGGTCCACCGCGCCGACCCCGCCGCCGTCGCGCACCTCGTCGATGATCCGGCCCAGCAGCCACGGCCCGGCCAGCCCGGCCGCGGCGGCGAGCGCGTTCAGCGCGAGGACGGCGGCGAAGGCCCGCCCGTCGGCCCGCACCAGCCGGCCCGCGGCCCGCCGCACCTCACCCGCCCCGGCGACGGGAAGCCGCCCGGCCTCCGTCCCGCCGGCCTCCGTCCCGCCGTCCCCCGCCCCGCCCCCACTGCCGACCGTCACCGCGCAACCTCCCCGACACCATCGCCGCCCTGCCGCCCGAAACCCCGGCCCACACCCTCGACCTCCCGGCCGCCCCCGGTCTCCGGGCCGTCTTCGGTCTCCCCCGCCTCCCCCTCCGCATCCCGCGCCACCAGCGCGCGGTACCCCGGCTCCGTCTCCAGTAGCTCCCGGTGGCTGCCGGTTGCCGTCAGTTTGCCGTTCACCAGGTAGTGGACGGTGTCGGCGTGGGCGAGGAGCAGGGGGGAGGTGCTGGTGACGACGGTCGTGCGGGCGGCGCGGGCCGTGCGCAGGCGTTCGGCGATCGCGGCCTCCGTGTGCGCGTCCAGCGCCGACGTCGGCTCGACGGCGAGCAGGATCTCGGGGTCGGCGAGCAGCGCCCGCACCAGCCGTACGCGCTGCCGCTGGCCGCCGGAGAGACTGCGGCCCTGCGCGGCCACGGGCGAGTCGAGCCCCTCCGGCAGCCCCTGCACGACGTCCTCGGCGGCAGCCGCCCGCACCGCCCGCGTCACCGCCTCCGGGGCGCGTTCGCGCCGACCGTCCACCACCTCGTGCAGACTGCCCGCGAACAGGTCGGCCTCGTTGTCGGCGACCAGGATCCGCGCCCTGACCTGCGCCAGGGCGACCGAGTCGAGCCGTACGCCGCCCCAGGTGACGTCCGACGGCGTGTACCGGCCCAGCCGGTCGACGACCTCGGCGGTGTCCGCGGGCCGCGCGCCGACCAGCGCGGTCAGCCGCCCCGGCGCGACCCGCACGCCCGACGCGGGGTCGTACAGCGCCGACGGCTCGGCGGGCGCGTCGGCGGTCCCGATGTCCGGGTCGGGCTCCGTCCGCAGCACGCGCACCACCCGCCGGGCGGCCACCACGCCCCGGCTCAGCTCGTAACCCAGGTCGACGAGGAACGACACCGGGCCCACCAGGACGGCGACATAGCCGTACACCGACACCAACTCGCCCACCGTCAGCTCCCCTTGGGCGGCCAGCCGGGCCGCCAGCCAGGTCACCACGGCGAGGAACACCGTCGGCAGGCCCACGCCCAGCGCCTGCATCCAGCTGGTGACCGAGCCGACCCGGTACCCCTGGGCGCGCAGCCGCTGCGAGTCGCGGGCGAAGGCGTCCGCGAACAGCCCTTTGCCGCCCAGCCCGTTGAGCACCCGCAGCCCGCCCGCGAGGTCGCCGATCCGGGCGGTGAGCACGCCCTGACGCTCCCGGTACTCGCCCTCCGCGCCCTGCAACCGCGCCATCAACGGCCCGACCAGCACGGCCAACACCGGCATCCCCAGCAGCACGACCCCCGCGAGCAGCGGCGAGACCGACAGCAGCAGCCCGGCGACGACGACGTACACCACGACCGAGCCGACGCCCGGCCCGATCACCGTCAGCGAGCCGGCGATGGTGCCGACGTCGCCCACCCCCACCGTGACGACCTCCCCGGCCCCCACCCGGCGCGGCAGCGCGGCGCCCAGCCGGGCCGCCTGCCCCACGACCACCTTCACCGTGCGGAAGTTGGCGTCCATGCGCAGCCGCGTCATCGTGCGGTGCCGCATGATGCTCACCCAGGCGTTGACCGCGCCGACGACGAACAGGGCGGCCGTCCAGCCGGCCAGCGCCGCCGTGTCGCCGGGCTCCAGCCCCTCGTCGACGGCCTTCGACAGCAGGTACGGGGCCGACGCCATCAGCACCATCCAGACGCTGGCCAGCACCGCGCCGGCCACCGCCCGGCCCGGCTGACGGCGCACCAGCCACCACAGGTACCGGGAGCCGCCACGGCAGTCGGGCGGGCCCGGATCCTCGTACGCGTCGATCAACTGTCCCCCTCGCCGGTCCTCACGAGCCTTCGGTGCGCGTCACGCCAGGCCGTCACGCCAGGCTGTCCCGCCACGCCCGGTGCAGATCGGCGAACCGGCCCGTACCCGCGACGAGTTCGGCGGGGCTGCCGTCCTCGACGATCCGTCCGTGCTCCATGACGAGCACCCGGTCGGCGATCTCCACCGTGGACAACCGGTGCGCGATCACCACCGCCGTACGGCCCTTGAGCACCGTCGTCATCGCCGCCTGCACCGCCCGCTCGCCCGGCACGTCGAGCGAGCTGGTCGCCTCGTCGAGGATCAGCACCGCCGGATCGGCCAGCAACGCCCGGGCGAACGCCACCAGTTGGCGCTGACCGGCGGAGATGCGGCCGCCCCGCTTGCGTACGTCCGTGTCGTAGCCTTCGGGCAGGGCGCTGATGAACTCGTGCGCGCCGATCGCCTTCGCCGCCCGCTCGATGTCCTCCCGGCTCGCCTCCGGCCGCCCGATCGCGATGTTCTCGGCGACCGTGCCCGAGAACAGGAACGCCTCCTGCGTCACCATCACCACCCCGCGCCGCAGCTCGGGCACCGCCAGCTCGCGCAGGTCGACGCCGTCGAGGAGGACCCGCCCCGCGGTGGGGTCGTAGAAGCGGGCGAGGAGCTTGGCCAGGGTGGACTTGCCGGCGCCGGTGGAGCCGACCACCGCGACCGTCTGCCCGGCCGGCAGGGTCAGATCGAAGCGGGGCAGCACCTCGCCGCCGGTGCGGTAGCGGAAGCCGACCCCGTCGAACACGACCTCACGGCCGGGGATTTCGCCCCGCCGGGCCGGCAGCTCGCCGGGCGTCGACGGCTCGGGCACGGACGGCGTCTGGGCGAGCAGCCCCGCGATCTTCTCCAGCGAGGCCCCCGCCGACTGGTACGAGTTGAGGAACATGGCGAGCCGGTCGATCGGGTCGTACAGCCGCCGCAGGTACAGCACGGCCGCCGCCAGCACGCCCAGCGCCAGCGTGCCCTCCGCCACCCGGAAGGCGCCCCACAGCACGATCAGCGCGACGGCCGTGTTGGCGACCAGCCGGGAGCCGACGACGTAGCGGGCCATCTCCAGCAGCGCGTCGCCGTTGGTCCGCTCGTGCCGCTGGTTCAGCGCCCGGAACTCGGCGTCGTTGACGGCCTCGCGGCGGAACGCGCGCACCGGGCGGATGCCGTTCATCGTCTCCACGAACTTCACGATCACGGCCGCGATCGCGGTGGACCGCGCCCGGTACACCCGGCCCGCGCGCCGCTGGTAGACCCGTACGAGGAGGTGGAGCGGCACGAACGACGCCACCGCCACGGCGCCGAGACCGAGGTCCAGCCAGAGCAGCATCGCCGAGATGAAGACGAAGGACAGCACGACCGTGACCAGTTCCTGGAGCCCCTCGCTGAGCAGCTCGCGCAGGGACTCCACGTCCGTGGTGGAACGGGAGATGAGCCGGCCCGAGGTGTACCGCTCGTGGAAGTCGATGCTCAGCGCCTGCGCGTGCCGGAAGATCCGGCCGCGCAGGTCCAGCAGCACGTCCTGGTTCACGCGCGCGGAGGCCACCAGGAACGCGTACTGGAGCGCGCCGGAGGCCAGCGCGCACAGCAGGTACCCGACGGCCACGGCGACGAGCGGGCCGTGGTCGTCCGCGCGGAACGCGGGCACGGCGCGGTCGATGGCGTACGCCACCAGCAGCGGGCCCGCCTGCACGGCCGCCTGCTGGAGCAGCAGCAGGTGCGTGGTGAGGGCGACGCGCGCCTTCATCGGGGCGAGCAGCGAGCGCAGCAGCGCCGAGGTCGCGCCCGGCGGGGTGGGCAGGACGTCCCGGTCGAAGGGGTCGCCGTCGCCCGGCGTGTGCGACAGGTCGTGCGCGTCGTCGTCACCGTCGGCGGTGGGGGAGGGGGAGGGGGAGGGGGAGGGGGAGGGGGTCGTGGCGGCGGTCATCGACGGTCGTCCTCCTGGATTCCGGCCTGGTTCCCGGCCTGGTTCCCGGCCGTCGCGCCGGCCGTCTCGCCGGACATGAGGTGCGCGTACTCGGCGTTGGTGCGGAGCAGTTCGTGGTGGGTGCCCACGGCGGTGATCCGGCCGCCCGAGAGCAGGGCGACCCGGTCCGCGAGCAGCACGGTCGACGGGCGGTGGGCCACGATCAGCGCGGTGGTGTCGGCGAGGACCTGCCGCAGCGCGGCCTCCACGGCGGCCTCCGTGTGGACGTCCAGCGCGGACAGCGGATCGTCCAGCACGAGGAACCGGGGCCGGCCCACGACCGCCCTCGCGAGCGCGAGCCGCTGCCGCTGCCCGCCGGACAGGCTCAGCCCCTGCTCGCCGACCTGGGTTCCCGTTCCCTGCGGCAGCGCGTGCACGAAGTCGGCCTGCGCCACGGCGAGCGCCCGCTCCAGCTCCTCCCGGCCCGCGCCGTCCCCCGCCCCCATGAGCACGTTCTCCCCGACGCTCGCGGAGAACAGCGTCGGCTCCTCGAAGGCGACGGCCACCATGGCCCGCAGCTCCTCCCGCGACATCGCGGCGATGTCCTCGCCGTCGAGCAGGATCCGCCCGGAGGTCACCTCGTGCAGCCGCGGCACGAGCGCGGTGAGGGTCGTCTTCCCGCTCCCGGTGGCCCCGACGAGCGCCATGGACTCCCCGGCCCGGATGTGCAGATCGACCCGGGCGATGGTGGGAGCGGAGTCGGGCTCCGCGTCGGGATACCGGAACACGACACCCTCGAACACCAGTCCGTCCGCCGCTGCCTCCGCCTCCGCGGCGCGCTCTCCACCCCCGGCCGCCGGCAGCTCACGCGAACCGGAACCCCCGGGCCCGCCGGGCCCCTCCGGCTCCGCGTCCATCACCTCGAAGTACCGCTCCGTCGCCGTCGCCGCCTCCTGGCTCATCGCCAGCAGGAACCCGATCGAGTCCACCGGCCAGCGCAGCGCCAGCGCCGTGGACAGGAAGGCGACCAGCGTCCCCGCCGACAGCTCCCCGTCCGCCACCTGCACCGACCCCAGCACCAGCGCCGCCCCGATCGCCACCTCCGGCAGCGTCACGATGACCGCCCAGATCGCCGCCAGCAGCCGCGCCTTGCGCAGCTCCGTCCCCCGCAGCGTGTGCGACAGCTCCCGGAACGCCCGCGCCTGGCTCCGGTGCCGTCCGAACCCCTTGATGATCCGGATCCCGAGGACGCTCTCCTCGACGACCGTCGTCAGATCGCCCACCTGGTCCTGCGCCAGTCTCGCCACGACCGCGTACCGGTGCTCGAAGATCACGCACATGACCATCACGGGGATCGCCGGCCCGAGGATGACCAGCCCCAGCGACCAGTCCTGCATCAGCATGATGATCACGCCGATGATGATCGTCACCCCGTTGACCAGCAGGAACGTCAGCGGGAAGGCGAGGAACATCCGCAGCAGCATCAGATCCGTGGTCCCCCGGGACAGCAGCTGTCCCGAGGGCCACCGGTCGTGGAAGGCCACCGGCAGCCGCTGGAGCCGTCGGTACAGATCCGCCCGCATCTCCGCCTCGACGTGCGCCAGCGGCCGGGCCACCAGCCACCGCCGCAGCCCGAACAGCACCGACTCCGCGACGCCGAGCAGCAGCAGGTACAGCGCCCCGAGCCAGACCCCGGCGTGGTCACGGTCGGCGACCGGCCCGTCCACCATCCACTTCAGGACGAGCGGGATCACCAGCCCCGCGCACGAGGCCACGACGGCGACGAACGCGGCGGTGAACAGCCGCACCCGCACCGGCCGCACGTACGGCCACAGGCGGAGCAGCGTCCGGACGGCGGAACGATCCTTGGTGCTTGCACGTGTCGTCGACATCACCGGCGAGCCTACGGACCGCCACTGACATCGCCCACCGAGTTTTGGCCGGATCGCACTCGGGCTTCGGTCCTACGACCTGCGCGTTCGACCCTCCGAACCGGCCTCGCGACGGCAACGCCGTACGCCCGAGTCACCCGATCGGGTAGGGCAGCAGCCCGCCCGCGATCCGCTCCCAGGACGCCTTCAGCTCGGCCAGCACTTCGGGGCGGTCCGGGGCGAGGTCGGCCTGCTCGCGGGTGTCGTCCGCGAGGTTGTAGAGGTGGTCGGCGCCGGCCGCGTCCCGGTAGTACTTCCAGTCGCCGCGCCGCAGCGCCCGGTTGGCCCGCACCCGCCAGAACAGGTCCCGCTGCGCGGGTTCCTCGCCCCGCAGCAGGTATCCGGCGAGGCTGACGCCGTCCAGCGGGTACGCGGGATCGGGCCGCGCGCCGCCCAGTTCGAGGAGGGTCGCCGTCCAGTCGGGGGAGAAGTTCGGCTGCGCGCTGACCTGGTGGCCGTCGACGCGGGCGGGCCAGCGCAGGATGGCCGGCACCCGGATGCCGCCCTCCAGCAGCCCGAACTTCTGCCCGCTGAGCGGCCAGTTGTAGGAGTAGCGCTCGCCGCCGTTGTCGCTGGCGAACAGTACGACCGTGTTCTCCTCCTGCCCGGAGCGGCGCAGCGCGGTCAGCACCTCGCCGACGGCGGCGTCCAGACTCTCCACCATCTCGGCGTACTTGGCGACCGAGCCGCCGTCGTAGTGGTTGAGCGCTCTGGAGACCTCCGCCTGGCTCTTGGCGGCCCGGATCTTCGCGGCGATCTCGGCGCCGGTCTCCGCGTCGCCCTCCGCGAGCCAAGGCCAGTGCGGGGTGGTGAAGTTGAGGTTGAGCAGCCAGGGCGCGTCATGGTCCCGGCGGACGTAGTCGACCGCCCGCTCGGTCAGCACGGTGGTGTAGTACCGCAGGTCCTTGTACTCGGCGTCGCCCTCGTAGAGGTCGTAGTCGCCGAGCTGGCCCAGCTTGGAGAAGTACTCCAGCACCCCGCCGAAGTTGCCGAAGAACTCGTCCCAACCCGACTTGGTGGGGCTGTAGTCGGGCAGCCAGCCGCAGTGCCACTTGCCGATCAGGGCGGTCTCGTACCCGGCGCGCTTCAGCAGGGAGGCGAGGGTGGGGTGGTTCGGGTCGAGGCCCTGCGCGCGGTTGGCGATCGGCTCGGCCAGCCCGCCCGGCGTGCGGCCCGGATACCGCCCGGTGTACAGGCTGAACCGGGTGGGGGAGCAGGTCGCGGAGCCGGAGTAGGCGTCGGTGAAGCGCACGCCCTGCCGGGCGAGGCGGTCGAGGTTCGGCGTCCGGATGTGCGGGGCGCCGTACGAGGACAGGTCCGCCCAGCCGAGGTCGTCGCCCAGGATGACCAGGAAGTTGGGGCGGCGACGGGTGCCGGCGGAGGCGGTCCGGGCGCGGAAGGGGCGTTCGGCGGGGGCGTCTGCGGTGGCGGCTTCGGCGGTGGCGGCCGGGGCGGCGACGGCGGTCACGGCGCTGCCGCCGACCAGGCCGCCGAACGTACGACGGGATATTTCGGGCATGCGGACTCCTCGCAGTCGGCGCGCCGGCTCGCGCGGGCACGCGAAAGGAAGGGGGGAGGGAAGGAAGGCGAAAAGGAAGAGGCGGGAGGGAAGGTGAAGAGAGGGGAGGGCTGCTACGGCTCAGCGACAGATGGCGCTGGACTGCCGGCACAGGTCGACGTGACGCCGCTCCACGAGCGCGACGCGCGCGCAACGGTGCTCAGCGGAAGCCCTCATGATCACGCACGCTGCCAGCAGCGCACCGCACCGTCAAGACACCGTCCACGGACCGGGATCCGGTCTTCCTGCTCTTCGTCGACGACCGACGCGGTCAGCGGTCCGTCACCCGCATCTCGAACCAGGTCGTCTTGCCCCGGGGCAGCAGATCGACCCCCCACCGGTCGGACAGCTTGTCGACGAGGAACAGGCCTCGACCGCTGACGTCCAGCTCCTGCACCGGCATCAGACAGGGCAGCCCCCGTGAGGGGTCGCGGACCTCGACGCGGATCCAGCCGCGCCGCCGTCGCATCCGCAGGCCGAAGACGCGGGCGCCGGTGTGCCGGACGGCGTTGCCGACGAGTTCCGAGACGAGTAAGACGGCGTCCTCGGTCATCTTGGGGGTGAGCTGCCAGCGGCGGAGCACGATGACCTGGGTGAGCCGGCGGGCGGTGGCGGCGGACTCGGGACGGGACGGCAGCGGAACCTCCGCCTCCGTCGGGTCGCCGAACAACTCCAGAGCCTTGAGCGCCCGTTCGTCCTCGACCGCGGGCGACCAGCGCGCCGCGGCCACGCGACCGTGCCCCCGCGGCTGTTCAAAACCCTCCAGCCCCGCCATGCCCCCCATCATGGCCGTCCGGCATGGTCGCCGGGGCGGTTCCGAGGGAATACACCCCCCGGAAGATAACATTCCGCCCGTTGCGACGGGCATGTGCCAACGGCAGTACGGGGCCTCGGAAGCCGCCGCTCACCTGCGGCGACCAACCGTCCGGAGGGGAGTCCGCGGCTCCCTCGACAAGGCAGGCTTAAGGTCGCTTTAAGGTTCCGATAAACCGCCCCATCGAGGGAACCGGGGGAACCGGGTCACAGGAACTTGGCCTTGCCCGGCCCCTCCTCCACGAAGCTCCGCATGCCGATCTCGCGGTCCGCGGTGGCGAACAGGCCCGCGAACCAGTTCCGTTCGACGGCGAGACCCGTCTCCAGGTCCGTCTCCAGACCGGTGTCGATCGCCTCCTTCGCCGCACGCAGCGCGATCGCGGGACCCTGCGCCAGCTTCGCCGCCCACGCGTGCGCCTGCGTGTACACCTCGTCGGCCGGGACCACCCGGTCCACCAGGCCGATGCTCAGCGCCTCGTCCGCCTTGACCATCCGGCCGGTGAAGATCAGGTCCTTCGCCTTGGACGGGCCGACCAGCCGGGAGAGCCGCTGGGTGCCGCCCGCGCCCGGGATCAGACCGAGCAGGATCTCCGGCTGGCCCAGCTTCGCGTTGTCCGCGGCGATCCGGAAGTCCGCGCACAGCGCCAACTCGCAGCCGCCGCCCAGCGCGTAGCCCGTCACGGCCGCCACCACCGGCTTGGGGATCCGGGCCACCGCCGTGAAGGCGTCCTGGAGGTCGCGGGCCCGCAGGATCATCGCGGTGTGGTCCATGTCCTGCATCTCCTTGATGTCCGCGCCCGCCGCGAACACCTTCTCCCCGCCGTAGAGGACGACGGCCCGCACGTCGTCCCGACGGGTCGCCTCCTCGGCCAGCTCCCTGAGCCGGTCCTGCGTGGCGACGTCCAGCGCGTTCATGGGCGGGCGGTCGAGACGCAGCGTGCCGACGCCCTCGGCGACTTCGAGATTCACGGTCATGGCAGCAGGTTAACGGTGACTAACGGCTGCCGTTTCCGTGCGGTCGGTCACAGTCGGCCGGGGGTCCGGGGGTTGCCCCCGGGCAGGCACAGCACGGGGACTAACGGAAGCGGGCCCGGTGTCGTAAATCACGACACCGGGCCCGGACGTCAGCGAACCGCGAGCGAATCGTCAGCGCGTGGCCGACAAGGCGAGCGGACTACTTCGTCCACTCCGCCCACGGCATGTTCCAGCCGTTGAACCCGTTGTCCGCGGCCACGACCGCGTCGTTGGAGTTCTTCACGACGACCACGTCGCCGATCATCGAGTTGTTGAAGAACCACGCGGCCGGCACCCCGCTGTCATAGCCGCCGCGCACATCGCGCATACCGATGCAGCCGTGGCTGGCGTTGTAGTTGCCGAACGCGCCGCCGCCCCAGTAGTTGCCGTGGATGAAGGTGCCGCTGGTGGTCAGCCGCATCGCGTGCGGCACGTCCTTGATGTCGTACTCGCCGCCGTAGCCGACCGTCTCGCCGTTCATCCGGGTCACCGTGAGCTTCTCGCTGATGACCATCTGGCCGTTCCAGGTCTCCATGCCGGGCTGGCCCGTGGTGACCGGGATCGTCTTGACGGTCTTGCCCTCCCGCGTGACCTGCATCGTGAGCTTGTCGACGTCCACGACGGAGACCTGGTTGCGGCCGACGGTGAAGGAGACCGTCTTGGACTGCTTGCCGTAGACGCCCTTGCGGCCCTCGACACCGTTCAGGTTCATCGTCACCGTGACCTTGGTGCCGGCCTTCCAGTACTTCTCCGGACGGAAGTCCAGCCGGTCGTTGCCGAACCAGTGGCCCTGGACGTCCACCGCCGGCTCGGTCTTGACGGTGATCGCCTTCTCGACGTCCGCCGGAGCGGTGATGCCCCGGGTGAACCGGACCGAGAACGGCATGCCGACGCCGACCGTGGAGCCGTCCTCCGGCGTGAAGTTGCCGAGGAAGGTGTTCTCCGGCGTCAGCGTGGTGAAGGTGGCGTCCTCGGCGGCCGTACGGCCCTCGGAGTCCTTCGCGACCGCGTGCACCTGGTACTTGGTGGCGGCGGCCAGATGCGTGCTCGGCGTCCAGCCGGCACCGTCCGCGGAGATCGCGCCGGGTATCGCCGTGCCCTTGGCGTCCTTGACGACCACCTCGGTCAACTTGCCCTTCGCGGCGGTGACCTTCAGCGCGCCGCTGGTGTCGACGGCCTTCGCGCCGTCCTTCGGGGCGATGCTGACGACCGCCGCCGACTGCTCGCTCTGGGCGGTGCCCGAGCCGGAGCTCCCCTCGGCCTTCGGCTTCTCCGAGCCCGAGTCCCCGCCCCCGCCGCAGGCCGTGACGGCCAGCAGGAGTCCTCCGACGATCAGCGCCAGCCGCTTGTCGCGGCCACGCGAGCGCCTGCCAACCGATGCCCCCGATATCGGTCGCACGTTCACTTTTCTCTTCCCCTCCCCCGGGCCGGTCAGGCCCGTGCACCGGCGCGTCCCCCGCGCTGGCCGCATAGTAACCACAAGGTCAACGGCGTCGGCGGCCCCCAAATGTCACCGTTCAGTCCCAACTTCGACCTTGGGAGGAAAGGTTCCCGAAACGGGGAGGAGAGACAGGCGACAAGGGGAACGCCCGGCGCGGAGGAAGCGTCCGGCGCGGAGGGGGCGCCGGCGCGCAGGAGGCGTCGGTCACTCCACGGCGCTGCCCGCCGTCCACTCCTCCCAGTCCATGTTCCAGCCGCCCAGCCCGTTGTCCGGCGCGACCGTCTTGTCCTTGCTGTTGACCACCTCGACGACATCGCCGACGAGACTGCGGTCGAAGAACCAGCCCGCCGGCGTGTCCGAGGCGCCGCCCTTCACATCCCTGAGCCCCACGCAGCCGTGGCTGAGGTTCTCCCGCCCGAAGGCGTCCGCCGGCGCCCAGTAGTTGCCGTGCAGGAAGGTCCCGGAGGTGGTCAGCCGCATCGCGTGCGGCACGTCCGGGATGTCGTACTCGCCCTTGCCGTTCTTCTTCTTGAAGCCGACCGTGGCGCCGTTCATCCGGGTCAGCTCCAGCATCTCGGTCACCACCATCTTCCCGTTGTACGTCGTCGTCTTCGGCGCCCCCGCCGTGATCGGCACGGTGGCCAGCAACTCGCCCTCGCGCCGCACCTCCATGGTGTGCGCGGCGGCGTCGACGCGGGATTCCTGATGCCGGCCGACCGTGAACGAGAACGTCTTGTCCTGGAGCCCGTACACCCCCGGCGCGGCCTCGACGTCACGGAAGCGCAGCGCGACGGTGACCCGGGTGCCGGGCCTCCAGTACTCCTGCGGACGGAAGTCCAGCCGGGTGCCGCCGAACCAGTGCGGCCGGATGTCGGCGGCCGGCTCGGCGGTGACCCGCACCGCGCGCTGGACGGCGGCCCGGTCGGCGATCTCCCGGTTGAACTCCAGGGAGACGATCATCCCGGTGCCGACGGTCGAGCGGTTCTCCGGCGAGACGTAACCGATGAAGCGCTCCTCGGGGACGTACGTGGTGAAGGTGGTGTGCCGGGCCGAGCGGCGGCCCTCGCCGTCGACAGCCACCGCGTCCACCGTGTACCGGGCGGCGAGCCCCAGCCGCCCGTCGCGGGGGCTCCAGGCGCGGCCGTCCGCGGAGATCCGGCCCGGCACCTCCGCCTCCTGCGCGTCCTGCGACTTCACCACCTTCACCGACTCCAGCCGCCCCTCGGTCACCCGGACCCGCAGCTCCCCGTCGGGGCGCACCGCCCTGGCGCCGTCGCGCGGAGAGACGCGGATGACGTCCTCCGCCGCCGCCGGCGGCGGTTTGCCCAGCATCCGGTCCAGGCCGCCGCGGCCGCCCTCCCCGGTACAGCCGGACGCACCGGCCAGCAGTCCTGCCCATGTCAGTACGGCGGCCAGCGCGGCCCCCGCGCGCCGCGCGCGCCGTTGTACGTGCCTCACGCAGTACCCAACGACGGGGCACGCTCCGGGGAAACGTGAGTGCGAGGCACGGTCTGGGCAGAACAGGGGGGAGGACGACGCTAAGGGAGCCGCGGCCGGGACGCCGTACGCCCTGGGCCACCGTCGTTCCACGAGCCGCGGGAGGCGGAACGGTGTCCAGCGCAGCCGAGCAGGAGGCGGTGGCGGACAAGCGCGCCGCCGCGTCCACCGTCGTGAACGGGGCACGGCGCAGGACGCCGGGCGTGCCCGTGTGGCCGGGCGCGTCCACCCCGCTGGGCGCCCGCTTCCGGGTCGGCCCGGACGGCGTCGCCGGCACCAACTTCGCCCTGTGGGCGGCCGGGGCGGAGGCCGTCGAGCTGTGTCTCTTCGACGAGCAGGGCCGCGAGACGCGGGCCCGGCTCACCGAGCTGACCCATGAGATCTGGCACGGCTTCGTCCCCGGCGTGATGCCCGGCCAGCGCTACGGCTACCGGGTGCACGGCCGCTGGGACCCGTGGACCGGCGGCCGGTGGAACCCGGCGAAGCTGCTCCTCGACCCGTACGCGCGCGCGGTGGACGGCGAGTTCGTGCTGCCGCCCGAGGTGTACGGGCATGTGCGCGACTGGCCCGAGCAGCATGTCGCCGACACCGTGCGCGACGAACGGGACTCGGCGCCGTTCGTCCCCAAGGGCGTCGTCGTCCACGATGACGACGACTGGGCCGACGACCGGCGGCCGAAGACGCCCTGGGCGGACTCGGTCATCTACGAACTGCACGTGCGCGGCTTCACGATGCGGCACCCGGGGATCCCCGAGGAACTGCGCGGCACGTACGCCGGGCTGGCGCACCCGGCCGCGATCGAGCACCTGGTGAAGCTGGGCGTCACGGCCGTCGAGCTGCTCCCGGTCCACCAGTTCGCCCACGAGGACCATCTGCTGCGGCGCGGCCTGAAGAACTACTGGGGCTACAACTCCATCGGCTACTTCGCCCCGCACGCCGGCTACGCCTCCTCCGGGACGACGGGCGGGCAGGTCGGCGAGTTCAAGCGGATGGTGCGGGCGCTGCACGCGGCCGGCATCGAGGTCATCCTCGACGTGGTCTACAACCACACCGCCGAGGCGGGCGAGCTGGGCCCGACGCTCTCCCTCAAGGGCATCGACAACCGCGGCTACTACCGCCTCCAGTCGGACGCCCGCCGGTACGCCGACTACACCGGCTGCGGCAACACGCTGCACGTGGTCCAGCCGCACGTGCTCCGCCTGATCACCGACTCCCTGCGGTACTGGGTGACGGAGATGGGGGTCGACGGCTTCCGCTTCGACCTCGCGGCGGCGCTGGCCCGCTCCATGCACGACGTGGACATGCTCTCCCCGTTCCTCGCGGTCATCGCCCAGGACCCGGTGCTGCGCCGGGTGAAGCTCATCGCCGAGCCCTGGGACGTCGGCTCCGGCGGCTACCAGGTGGGCGCGTTCCCGCCCCTGTGGACCGAGTGGAACGACCGCTACCGCAACGCCGTCCGGGACTTCTGGCGGCACGCGCTGCCCGACGTCCGCGAGATGGGCTACCGCCTGTCGGGCTCCAGCGACCTGTACGCCTGGGGCGGCCGGCGCCCCTACGCCTCGGTCAACTTCGTCACCGCGCACGACGGCTTCACCCTGCGCGACCTGGTGTCCTACGAGCACAAGCACAACGAGGCCAACGGCGAGGGCAACCGGGACGGCACGAGCGACAACCGCGCCTGGAACTGCGGCGCGGAGGGCGAGAGCGAGGACGAACGCGTACGGTCCCTGCGCCGCCGCCAGCTGCGCAACCTGCTGACGACGCTGCTGCTGTCGACGGGGGTGCCGATGCTGGTCGCGGGCGACGAGATGGGCCGCACCCAGCGGGGCAACAACAACGCGTACTGCCAGGACAACGAGATCAGCTGGGTCGACTGGGAC
The DNA here is from genome assembly GCF_042890065.1 of Streptomyces sp. NPDC002328. Lineage (NCBI taxonomy): Bacteria > Bacillati > Actinomycetota > Actinomycetes > Kitasatosporales > Streptomycetaceae > Streptomyces > Streptomyces sp. NPDC002328. The sequence continues at coordinate 36,687 of NZ_JBIARQ010000010.1, forward strand.
CTGCTGGAGGACCCGGGCTGGAAGGCCCTGTTCGACCTCACCGCCCGGCTGATCGCCCTGCGGCACGACCACCCCGTCCTGCGGCGGCGGGCGTTCTTCTCCGGCCGGGCGCACTCGGCGGACGGGCTGCGGGACCTGGCCTGGTTCACGCCGCGCGGCACGGAGATGACCGAACGGGACTGGTACGCCCCCGCGGCCACGCTGGGCATGTACCTCTCCGGCCGCGACATCCCGGGCCGCGACGAGCGCGGCGCGCCCATCACCGACGACAGCTTCCTGGCCGTCCTGCACGCGGGGGACCGTCCGGCGCCCTTCATCCTCCCCGGCCCGCCCTGGGCCGACCACTACGAACTGCTCGTGGACACGTCCGACGAGTCCCAGTCCGCCCCGCCGCTGACCCCTCACCGCGCGGCGACGGCGCTGACGATCCCGGCCCGCTCGGTGCTGCTGCTCAGGGTGTGCGGCTGAGGGGGTGCGGCTGAGGGTGTGCGGCCGAGCGGGGCTCACCTCGGGGCCAGGAACAGCGCCTCCGCTCCGACGGGGACGTACCCCGCCGCCTGGAACGCCCGCAGACTGCGCGCGTTGCCCGGCGCGATCTGCGCCCACACCGGCTCGTCGACGAGATGCCGGGCCGCGGCGACGAGCGCCCGCCCCAGCCCCCGGTGCCGCGCCGCCGCGTCCACCTCGACCGACACCTCCAGCCGCCCGGCGACGCCTCGGCCCAGCACCAGCACTCCGCCCTCCGCCGTCCAGACCCGCACGTCGTCCCGCCGACGCCGGGCGTAGACCGCGCGAGGATGCGCCGCGTCGACGACCTCATCCAGCGCGACCGCCGGCTCACCCGCCGCCGGCGACCCGACCAGCATCGCGTCGACGGTCTCGCAGACCCGCCCCGTGCGCTCCAGGAAGCCCGACAGGAACCGGGGGTTCATGCTCGCGGCCAGCGCGTCGCACTCGGCCTCCGCGGCGGCCAGCGCTCCCCGCACCCACGCCGGGTCCTCGTCCGTGAACACGACGGAGTGCGCGGTGAACGACAGCACGCCGGCGTCCCGGGCGGACTGCTGCGGCACGACGGTCACGCCGCCGTCCGCGGGCGGGAAGACCCCCCGCGCCGCCGAGTCGAGAATGTCCCGCAACGTCTCCACCACGCCACCTCTTGAGTCTCCACCCACTGGAAGACCCAGACTCACACACATGATCGACAACGGCACCGGACTTCTCACCGTCGGAGAGCCGGCCAGGGCGACCGGACTGACCGTGCGCACCATCCGCTACTGGTCCGACGAGGGCGTGCTGACCCCCGTCACCCGCTCGCCGGGAGGCTACCGCCTGTACGACGCGGAGTCCGCCGCCCGCCTGGAGCTGATCCGCACCCTGCGCGAACCGGGCCTCGGCCTGGACGCCGTACGACGGGTGCTGGCCGGCGAGACGACGGTGGCGCGGGTGGCGGCCGCCCATGTGGCCGCGCTGGACGCGCAGATCCGCTCGCTCAAGGTGACCCGGGCGGTGCTGTCGACCGTGGCGCGACGCGGCTCGACCGCAGAGGAGACGACACTGATGAACAAGCTGGCACGGCTTTCGACAGCCGAACGGAGGCGATCGTCGAGGAGTTCGTGGACGAGATGTTCCACGGGCTGGACACCGCGGACCCGGTGATCCGGGACCGTATGCGGGGCGCCGCCGCGGACCTGCCGGACGGAGTTCAGGGCGCGGATGCGGGAGGCCGCCGAGTTCAACGCGGCCGACCGCGGTCACTGGAGCGCATGGAGGGGACGACGAACGACCGGCTCGCCCGCTACCGCGAACTGCTCTCCGTCCTGAAGGACGAGCCGCTGCCCCCGCACCGCGAGGAGTTCGCGTGGGTGGTCGCCGCGCTGCGCGCTCACCCGGCCCGTTAATCTGACCTGCGTCAGTACGACAGCAAGCTACGAAACGCTACGAAACAAGGGGCGGACCCGGTGGCCGACATCGAAGAAGCACGCAAGCAGTTCCAGCGGATCGACACGGACGGTGACGGCTTCATCACCGCGGCCGAGTTCAAGACCGCCCTCGCCCAGCAGGGCGACTGGAACGTCACCGAGTCCGTCGCCGAGGCGCTCATCAACAGCCGTGACCTCAACGGCGACAAGCTCCTGTCGTTCGACGAGTTCTGGACGCACCTGAGCAAGTGACGTCCCCGCACGGGTGACGCACGGCCACGGAGGAGGGGGCGCCCCCTCCTCCGTTCAGTCGCTCCCGGCCCACTCCCGCAGCGCCGCCTTGTCGGCGAATCTGCCCACGTTCTTGTCGATGGGGTCGTCGGTGTACTGGTGGAAGAGCCAGGGGGCCTTGATGCGGGGCTTGCCCGCGGTGCCGTAGTCGGCGATCCAGAGGCCGTCGCCGTCGTACGAGGTGGTGTCGACGTTCAGCCAGAAGTCGCGGTTGCAGTAGAGGATCACCCGGTGGCGCGGCCGGAGTTCCTTCACCTTGCGGATGAAGCGGTCCTTCTCCGCGTTGCTCGCGTGGGTCCCGCCGCCGGTCGTCTCCCAGTCGACGGCGAGGATGTCACCCGCCCGTTCCGGGGTCTTGGCGACGAAGTGTTCGGCCTGGTCGGTGAGGTTCCCTGGCCACAGGAAGTGGTAGAAGCCGACGACCAGCCCGGCCTCACGCGCGTGCTTGGTCTGGGCGGCGAGCTTCGGATTGACGTACGTACGCCCCTCCGTCGACTTCACGAAGACGAAGGAGAGGCCGTCCGTGCCGTAGGAGGAGGACTGGTAGACGCTGACGTCGATGCCGCGGAGCATGGTGCACTCCCGAAGTGCTGGGGGAGGTAAGGGAGTTCTCTCATGCCCGCCCCCACCACACCGGAACCTCACCCTCCGCCCAGGTTCACCCGATGGAGTTCAACACTCAATAATGTTGACAGCCGGCCCACCCCGCGCCGTCTCCGTGGCCGGCACCCGCCCGGACCTTGTGCCCACGACTAGCAGCCACTCCCCGCCCGCCCCGAGGCCATGATCGACCTCACGTTCACGCCGTGTCGTTTGTGCTTCGTCGAGTAGTCCGCGTGCCCGTCGCCGACCCGGTCGCACTCGGCGATGGTGCCGTCCACGAGAACATGGTCGGGGTCTGTCTCGCGCAGGACCTTCAGCAGGCCCGGCGCCTTGTCGGCCAGGTGCTCGTCGACGGTGGTGACGTACGCGTGGGCGGTGCCGACGGAGATACGGGAACCCGCGGCGAGTTGAGCCAGGGAGTCGCGTCGGCGCAGGTACGCGAGAGCGATCACCGCACGCTCGGACGGCCGGAGTTTGCAGCGTCGGTCACCCTCACGGGTGACGACGGGACCAACAGGGCTCCTGAGCTGGAGAGTTGAGACCTGGACACCTCTCTCAACGGCACGGGAGCCCTGTCCGTTGCCTATGGTCCCGCCGTCACCCGTCCGGGGGCCACCCTGAAAACCTCAGTGGAATATCGCGGAAGGCCGGGCGAGTCCGTACTCGCCCGGCCTTCCCTCAGCGCTGCTTTGGGTGCTACTTGCGTTTACGGGCCTGTGTCACGCCGAAAATGATGAAAGCTACGATGACGATTCCGAACAGCAGCCAGAGGGGAACGCCATCAAGCCCTTTGTAGGCTAACGACGTCGAAGCGATGTGTGACTGCACGAGATCTCCTCCATGTGATGCGCTGACCGTGTGGGGTTTCTAGCTCGTTGCGTCTTCGTAAGCAGCCTCCGTAGCCTCACCGACTGCCATTCCGCCGACCGCGCACGGAATCGCTCCTGCTCCGCCGGTCAGGTACGTACAGCCAGCCGTGAAAGCCTTGTCCGCAGCGAAGCTGATAGCCGTTCCGGCAGCTGCCTTGTAGTCTCCCGTCAGCAACTGGCCCCCGAATTCGCCGATGGCAATGGCGTCTCCGGCCTTGCCGACGGTGTCCATCACCCCGTTGAGGCTGATGGTGCCGGTCGGGTCGATGCGGTTGACGGGGTCGCCCTCGGCGTAGAGGTAGGGATTCTTCTCCTGGCCGGAGGGGTCGGGCTGGGTGAACCGGCCGATGTTGGCGTCGTAGTAGCGGGCTTGGAAGTGGTATAGGCCGGTGGGGTCCTGGTAGCCGCCGGCGAAGCGGTAGGGCTGGGCGACCGGTTCGGACGACTGGGTCAGGATGCGCACGCCGCGGGGGCTGTAGGCATAGGTGTTGACCTTGTTGCCGTCCGCGTCCGCCAAGGCGATCACGCTGCCGATGGCGTCCGTGAGGTAGTAGTACGTCTTGCCCCCGGTCGTCATGGAGTTCAACGTGCCCCCGGGCTCGCGGTTGAAGCCCATGTCCACACCGGCAGTCGTCTTCGCCGACAGACCCAGCGGGCCGTTGTGGAAGAAGGTGTCACCGAGCTTGATGCGCTCGCTCTGGTCGGTCGAGCCGTACTGACCGGCGTACGCCTTGCCGCCTACCGTGATCGACTTCAGCTGCGAGTGGTCCGTATACGACTCCCCCGTGCGGGCGTGGTCGTCCGTGGAAGCGCCGGCCGTCTCGTTGCCGATCGCGTCGTAGGACCAGGGGCCGCTCGTCGTGGACTTGGCGGTGAGCTGCTGGGCGTCGTTGTAGGTGTAGGTGGTGCCGCGCGGGCAGCCCTGCTCGACGCCCTGGGAGGTGAGGTTGCCGGCCAGGTCGTAGCAGTACTGCCAGGAGTCCGTGATCGCTCCGGACTTCTCCTCCTTGGCGTAGGAGAAGCGGCCCGCTCCGTCGTAGGAGTACGTGCGCTTGATGTTGCGGACGTTGTCCGTCAGGGTGCGGATCTTGGAGCCGTCCGTGGCGGCGTTGGTGCCGTAGCCGTAGGTGTAGGCCAGGTCGACCAGGGTGCCTTGCGGGGAGGTCGCCCTGATGGCCTTGGGGCGGCTGGAGTTGTCGACGTCGACCTTCTGCACCGTACCGCCGGGGTAGGTGGTCGTGGTGCGGACGTCGTTGTTGTTGTACTTGTACGTTGTCACGCGGCCCTGCGGGTCCTTCAGCTCGCTGAGCTTGTTGGCCTCGTTCCAGGTGTAGTCGACCTTGCCGGCCGGGTCCTGGTAGTAGTCGACGTTTCCGGCCGGGGTGTAGGCGAGCAGGGTCTGGGAGCCGTCCTGGAGGTGGCGGACCGTCTCGCGCTGGAGCGGGTCGAACTCGTACTTGATGGTGCCGGTGCCGTCGGAGCGCTGGACCAGGTTGCCGTCGCCGTCGTACCAGTACTCGACCTTGACCGTGTTCGGTGAGGTGACGGTTCGGATGCGGTCGAGGTTGTCGTAGGTGTACGTCTTGGTGATGCCGCGGGCGTCGGTGACGGTCTTGGTGCGACCGAGGTCGTCGTAGGTGAAGGTGGTCTTGCCCAGCGGCGCCGGGGGCTTGACCCACTCCAGGTTGCCCTTGGCGTCGTAGTGGAAGTCGGTGACGACGGTCTTCGTGGACGTCATCTTCGTCTTCGCCTTGCAGCGCTGGCCCTCGAAGCCGCCGCAGGTGGGGGTGGCGGGGTTGTAGTCGTAGGAGACGTTGCCGCCGCCGGTGCCGGTCTGCGCGACCGAGGTGGTGTTGCCGACTGTGTCGTAGGTGAAGCTGGTCTTCTCGCCGTCGGCGTTGGTGGAGTCCTTGGGTACGTCCCCGCCGGCGATGGTCTGCCAGGTGTTGACCGTCTTGCCGCCGGTGGGGACGGTGACGGTTTCGACGTTGTTGCGGGTGTTGAAGCCGTAGTCGGTGACGTTGCCCGGGGTGGTGCCCGAGCCCATCGCGTCCGTGGTGGAGTCGATGTTGTTGTTGGCGTCGAACTTCGTGGACTGCTTGCGGCCCAGCGCGTCGGTCACCTCTGTGACCCGGCCGTCGCCGTCATGGGCGTATGTGGTGGCGTGCAGTTCCGGGTCCTTGGCCGTGGTCGTCCCGGCGGCCGTGGGTGAGGCGGCGGTGTAGCTGTAGGTCCAGGTCGGACCGGTGTGGCCGTCGCTGTGGAAGCCGGTGCCACGCAGCATGGAGGTGACCCGGTTGACGTCGTCGTAGCTGAAGACCGTCACCCGGCCCTCTGCCGTGGTGATCTTGTCGATGCGGCCGGAGGGGTCGTAGCGGAAGGAGACCGTCTTGCCCTCGGTGTCGGTGGTGGAGGTCAGGTTGCCGTCGGCGTCGAGGTTGTAGACGGCGGTGCGGCCGGTGTTGTCCTTGGCCTGCCACTGCGACGCGTAGGTCTTCACCAGGTCGATGAAGCGGCCCGAGCGGGTCTCGGTGAGTTTGAACCCCTTGTTCTCGCCGTTCTCGTCGTGCTGGGTGACGGTGATCGTGCCCTTGTTGCGGTCGGTGATCTTCGTCAAGGTCCCGTACTGGTTGTAGGTCTCCTTCGCACCCGACTTCCACTTGGTCAGCGTGTAGGTGCCGTCCGCGTTCTTCTTCAGGTCCTGCGAGTAGCCCTTGGGCGTGGTGAAGGAGCCGTCGCTGTTCTTGGCGAAGCGGACCGTCGCACCGGAGGCGTCGTAGAAGATCACTTCCGAGGAGCCGATGGACAGGTAGCGCTCGTACTGCTGCCACCAGCGCTGCGAGACCCGGCCCCAGGGAGCGTCGAGGGAGTTGTAGGTCCGCGCCAGTTGCAGGCGCTGGCCGACGCCGGCGATGTCGAAGTCCGTCGCCGTCAGCATCAGGTTGCCGGTCGAGTAGTCGATCTTCGCGGTGAGCGCGTCAGTGATCGCGAAGCTGGTGTAGCGGTGCCAGGGGACATTGCCCTGGCCCTCAGGGATGATGCTCAGTGCCGAGGCGTCCGCGGCGGCGCCCCGATTTGGCGCCTGCTTGCCGCCGCCCGCCTTGCCCGCGGGGCCCTTGACGCGCTCGCGCTGCTCGCGCTGCCAGGGCAGGAACGCCTCGTCCGTCGGGTCCTCGGACCGCTCGGACGCCACCGGGCGGTTCTCACCGACCTTCACCGCCGGCATCGCGAAGTCCGGGCTGTCCTTGCCCCAGGCCGACACCGGCTTGTCGTCGGCCGCCGCCACTCCCGCGCCGGGCAGGACGGAGACGGCCAGGGCGATCGAGGCGATGGCTGCCAGGGAAACGCCGGTTGCTGATCTCTTGCGGGCACGCCGAAACGGCATGCCGAAGGCACGCTCGTGCATGACTTCCCCCCACAGGAAGGCAGATCCCGGCGGCCCCAGCGGCCACCGGGCGCCCACAAGTTGTCACAGAACTCGCACAAACTTCCGGGCCGTTCCCGGCAATTCATCCCTCATGCGGGCAGGAATCAGCCCTTCCCGTTCAATTGGCAAAACGGCGCGAACAAGACAAATGAAAACTCTCCACGGCTCCAGGACGGCCGCTCTGGGCAGGTGCAGCTCGTGGCAATTGGCCAACACCTTTGTGGCTGCCCGCTCCCGAACGACGGCAGCGCCATCCCGGCCGACTGCGCGTTCCCGACACTTCCCGACCGGGCGATCCTCGCGGGAGTCATGTATGTGCTGCGGACCGGTGTCGCCTGACGGGACGTCCCTACGGAGGCAGTGGGTTCCGCGGCGACAGCGTGGCGCCGGCCACCGCAAGACGCTGCGCACCGTCGAGCTCGATCCCCACCGCATGGGGCTTCCCGACCGTCGGCGGAAAAGCGCTCCGTGTCCGGCTGGGTCCACGGCCTGGACCAGGGCATATAGGCCCGATGTGCCGCAGGGTTCAGGGGCTGCCGGGCCCGTCCTCGCCTCTGCGGCCGCCGGCTTTCAGGGTGCGGCGGGACGACTGAAAGAAGCCCTTCGGCGGCCCGAATTGTCAGAGGCGGGTGCTGGAGAGCCAGCCCCGTTCGCGGAGCTCAGGGTGCCGGGTCGGTCCTGAAACCGGTTCGTGCCAACCCCGATGAGCGACCTGCGTCTGGGGACATCCTGGGGACTTTTCAGGGACTTTCACGTCTGTCCCAGGGAGTTTTCAGGGACTTCCCGCCGCGTAAGCAGGGAAGGCCCCGACAGCGCTGAAAGAAACGAACGCGCTGGGCAGGGCCAGTTTCCCTAACACTCGATGATGTTCACGGCCAGCCCGCCCCGCGCCGTCTCCTTGTACTTCACCGACATGTCCGCGCCCGTGTCCTTCATCGTCTTGATGACCTTGTCCAGGGACACCTTGTGCGAGCCGTCGCCGCGCATCGCCATGCGGGCGGCGGTGACCGCCTTCACCGCGGCCATGCCGTTGCGTTCGATGCAGGGGATCTGGACGAGGCCGCCGACCGGGTCGCACGTGAGGCCGAGGTTGTGTTCCATGCCGATCTCGGCCGCGTTCTCGACCTGCTCCGGGGAGCCGCCGAGGACCTCGGCGAGGGCGCCCGCCGCCATCGAGCAGGCCGAGCCCACCTCGCCCTGGCAGCCGACCTCCGCGCCGGAGATCGAGGCGTTCTCCTTGAAGAGCATGCCGATCGCGCCCGCCGCGAGGAGGAAGCGCACGACGCCGTCCTCGTCCGCGCCGGGGACGAAGTTCATGTAGTAGTGCAGGACGGCGGGGATGATGCCGGCCGCGCCGTTGGTGGGAGCGGTGACCACCCGGCCGCCGGCCGCGTTCTCCTCGTTCACCGCCATCGCGTACAGCGTGATCCACTCCATGGAATGCGCCAACGGGTCGCCCTCGGCGCGGAGTTGACGGGCCGTCATGGAGGCGCGGCGGCGCACGCGAAGGCCGCCGGGCAGGATGCCCTCGCGGGACATGCCGCGCGCCACGCACGCCTGCATCACCCGCCAGATCTCCAGCAGGCCCTCGCGGATCTCCTCCTCGGTCCGCCAGGCCCGCTCGTTCTCCAGCATCAGCGAGGAGATCGACAGGCCCGTCTCCTTCGTCAGGCGCAGCAGCTCGTCGCCCGTGCGGAAGGGGTACTTCAGGACCGTGTCGTCGAGCACGATCCGGTCGGCTCCGACCGCGTCCTCGTCGACGACGAAGCCGCCGCCGACCGAGTAGTACGTCTTCGACAGCAGCTCGGCGCCCTGGTCGTCGTAGGCCCGGACCGTCATGCCGTTGGCGTGGTACGGGAGGGTCTCGCGGCGGTGCAGGACCATGTCGTCGTCGAAGGCGAACGGGATCTCGTGCTCGCCCAGGAGGCGGATGCGGCCGGTCGACCTGATCGCCTCCACGCGCTCGTCCGCCGTCTCCACGTCAACCGTGCGCGGCGAGTCGCCCTCCAGGCCGAGCAGGACGGCCTTCGGGGTCCCGTGGCCGTGGCCGGTGGCGCCCAGCGAGCCGTACAGCTCGGTGCGGACGGCGGCGACGGAGGGCAGCAGGCCCTCGTTGCGCAGCCGGCGGGCGAACAGGCCCGCCGCCCGCATCGGGCCGACCGTGTGGGAGCTGGACGGGCCGATGCCGATCGAGAACAGGTCGAAGACCGAGATGGCCACGGGAACTCCTCCATACGGGGTGGTGCAGAAGTCTTCCGCCGGGTGCCCCGCCCACCCGTGTACGTGTACGTGTACGTGTGTGCGGGGCGTCCGCCGGAAAACGGAAACTACGGAACTACTTGCCCAGACCGGGGTACAGCGGGTGCTTCTCGGCCAGGGCGACGACCCGGGCCTTCAGCGCCTCGGCGTCGTAGGCGGGCTTCAGTGTCAGCGCGATCACGTCGGCGACCTCGGCGAAGTCCTCGGCCGTGAAGCCGCGGGTGGCCAGGGCCGGCGTGCCGATCCGCAGACCCGAGGTGACCATCGGGGGGCGCGGGTCGTTCGGGACGGCGTTGCGGTTGACCGTGATGCCGACCTCGTGCAGACGGTCCTCGGCCTGCTGGCCGTCGAGCTCCGACTCGCGCAGGTCGACGAGGATCAGATGCACGTCCGTGCCGCCGGACAGGACGTTGATCCCGGCATCACGGGCGTCGGCGGCGGTCAGCCGCTCGGCGAGGACGCGGGCGCCCTCCACCGTACGCCGCTGGCGCTCCTTGAACTCCTCGCCGGCCGCGACCTTGAAGGAGACCGCCTTCGCCGCGATCACGTGCTCCAGGGGGCCGCCCTGGAAGCCCGGGAAGACGGACGAGTTCAGCTTCTTCGCGAACTCCTTCTTGGCGAGGATGATCCCGCCGCGCGGGCCGCCCAGCGTCTTGTGCGTGGTGGAGGTGACGACGTGCGCGTGCTCGACCGGGTTGGGGTGCAGCCCCGCGGCGACCAGGCCCGCGAAGTGCGCCATGTCCACCCACAGGTACGCCTCGACCTCGTCCGCGATCCGGCGGAACTCGGCGAAGTCCAGCTGACGCGGGTACGCCGACCAGCCCGCGATGATCACCTTCGGGCGGTGCTCCTTGGCGAGCTTCTCCACCTCGGCCATGTCGACGAGACCGGTCGCCGGGTCCACGTGGTACGCGACCACGTCGAACTGCTTGCCCGAGAAGTTCAGCCGCATCCCGTGCGTGAGGTGACCGCCGTGCGCCAGGTCCAGGCCCAGGATGGTGTCGCCGGGCTGGGCCAGCGCGAACAGGGCGGCCTGGTTGGCGGAGGCGCCCGAGTGCGGCTGGACGTTGGCGTACTCGGCGCCGAACAGGTCCTTGATCCGGTCGATCGCGATCTGCTCGGCGACGTCGACGTGCTCGCAGCCGCCGTAGTAGCGGCGGCCCGGGTAGCCCTCGGCGTACTTGTTGGTCAGGACCGAGCCCTGCGCCTCCATGACCGCGAGCGGAGCGAAGTTCTCCGAGGCGATCATCTCCAGCGTGGACTGCTGACGGCGCAGCTCGGCGTCGACCGCCGCGGCGACCTCCGGGTCGAGCTCGTGCAGGGGCGTGTTCAGGACAGACATGCGTCTACGACTCCTCAGCCGGCGGTGTAGGCGGTGTACTCGTCGGCGGACAGCAGCTCCTCCTGCTCGCCCGCGACGCGTACCTTGAACAGCCACCCGCCCTCGAAGGGGGCGGAGTTCACCAGCGACGGGTCGTCGGCGACGTCCTGGTTGACCTCGACGATCTCCCCGTCGACCGGCGAGTACAGCTCGCTGACCGACTTGGTCGACTCCAGCTCGCCGCAGGACTCGCCCGCGGTGACCGTGTCGCCGACCTCGGGGAGCTGGACGAAGACCACGTCGCCGAGCGCGTTGGCCGCGTGCTCCGTGATGCCGACCGTCGAGACGCCGTCCTCGGCGCCCGACAGCCACTCGTGCTCCTTGCTGTAGCGCAGCTGCTGCGGGTTGCTCATGGCCTGAATTCTCCTGTACGCGGGGGAGTGCTGGTGAAGGGGGACCTGCTCGGAACGCACGTGAGCAGCGGAAATGTGCGCAGGGTCACGCCGTGGGGCGAAGCACCGCGCCCAGTGTCTACTTCTGGCGCTTGTAGAACGGCAGCGCCACGACCTCGTACGGTTCGTGGCTGCCCCGGATGTCCACGCCGATGCCCGCGGCGCCCGGAACGGCGTGCGCGGCGTCGACGTACGCCATCGCGATCGGCTTGCCCAGGGTGGGGGAGGGGGCGCCGGAGGTGACCTCGCCGATCACCTGGCCGTCGGCGACCACGGCGTACCCGGCGCGGGGGACCCGGCGGCCCTCGGCGATCAGGCCGACGAGGACGCGCGGAATGTCGTGGTTGAGGTTCTCGAGGGCCTCGCGCAGCGCCTGGCGCCCCACAAAGTCGCCCTCCTTCTCGAACTTCACCACCCGGCCGAGCCCGGCGTCGAAGGGGGTGAGCGAGGTCGACAGCTCATGCCCGTACAGCGGCATCCCCGCCTCCAGGCGCAGCGTGTCCCGGCAGGACAGACCGCAGGGGATCAGACCGACGCCCTCGCCGGCCTTGGTCAGCGCCTGCCACAGCTCGACCGCGTGCTCCGGCTTCACGAACAGCTCGAAGCCGTCCTCGCCGGTGTAGCCGGTGCGGGCGATCAGCGCCGGGACGCCGGCGACCGTGCCGGGCAGCCCGGCGTAGTACTTCAGGCCGTCGAGGTCGGCATCGGTGAGGGACTTCACGATGCCGGGGGACTCGGGGCCCTGCACGGCGATCAGCGCGTACGCGTCCCGGTCGTCGCGCACCTCGGCGTCGAAGCCGGCGGAGCGCTCGACGAGTGCGTCGAGGACGACCTGGGCGTTGGAGGCGTTGGCGACGACCATGTACTCGGTCTCTTGGAGCCGGTAGACGATCAGGTCGTCGAGGATGCCGCCGTCCTCGCGGCAGATCATGGTGTAGCGGGCACGGCCGACGCCGACGGTCCCGATGTTGCCCACGAGGGCGTAGTTCAAGAGGGCCGCGGCCTGCGGTCCGGTCACCGTGATCTCGCCCATGTGCGAGAGGTCGAACAGGCCGGCCTTGGTGCGCACGGCGAGGTGCTCGTCGCGCTCGGAGCCGTAGCGCAGGGGCATGTCCCAGCCGGCGAAGTCGGTCATGGTCGCGCCGAGCGAGCGGTGCAGGGCGTCGAGGGCGGTATGGCGGAGCGGGGTACTGCTCATCGGGCGTTCGTCTCCCAAGGCATGACTGTGAGGTCGTTCCTCCCCATCTGTCATCGGAACCTGAGAGGTTCGCCATGAAGCCCGTCCGTGAACGGGACGGTCAGTGGCTTGCACCTTGGGTGGAGCCGCCCCCGGACAGGGGCCGGCCCGCTTTTCAGATGTGCCTCGCCCGCGCGGTAACGGGGCCTGAGAGATTCAAGGGAGGGACTTGCTCCTTCGGCGCCCCAGCCCGGCGCTTGCGGGAAGCGCCGCTGGGAACTCTCCCGCGCGGATTCAAACGGCCGGTATGCAGTTGGCGCGGCCATCATTGCACGGCACGCCCCGGTCGGGGCAGGCCCCGTCTGTAACCGGCTTGTGGCGGTACGCGCACGAAAACGGAAGACACCGCGCATTACCTTCTCTTTACGCTCGATGGGGAGAAGACTTGTCTGACCCCAGGGGAGGACGATCACGGTGAACAGGACCTCGACGTACGCGACGACCTCGGCGTACGCGACCACCACGGCGATCGGGCTGCCGGCCCAGCCGGCGACGCCGGTCCGGGGGGCGTGCGGCACCCGGCCCGCCCCCGTCGTCCGCGACCTGCGCGCCCGCGCCGGGCACAGCCCGCACGGGCTGCTGTTCGGGCCCCGGGACCTGGTGGTGGTCACCGGTCTGCCGGGCAGCGGCAAGTCCACGCTGATGAAACGTGCCGTGAAGGGCGTCCGCATCGACTCCCAGGACACCCGTGACCGCTGGGACGCGCGGATGCCGCGGGCGCTGCCGTACGCCCTCTACCGGCCGCTCGTCCGGCTGGCCCACTACGCGGGGCTGTGGCGGGCGCTGCGGTCGGGCAAGGGGGTCGTGGTGCACGACTGCGGCACGCAGGCGTGGGTGCGGGACTGGCTGGCCCGGGAGGCCCGCCGGCGCGGGGGCATGCTGCATCTGCTGCTGCTCGACGTGACCGTGGACACGGCGCTGGAGGGGCAGCGGGAGCGGGGGCGGGGCGTCTCCCGGTACGCGTTCCTGCGGCACCGCCGGGCCGCGTCCCGGCTGCTGCGGGCGGTGGAGAAAGGGCGGCTGCCCTCCGGCTGCGGCTCGGCGATCCTGCTGGACCGCGACGCGGCGGACACCCTGCGCCGCGTCGGCTTCACCGGCTGAGCCCCGGGGTGCGCCTGGATCTGGACGGGACGGCCGTTGCCGCTAGCCTTTCTGCACCAGTGGTTCTCGGCAGGCGGCGGTAGGCAGATGGAATTCCCCCCGGCGGACTTCCCGGCGGACTTCTCCGCGGGTTTCCCGGCACAGGCGCACCCCCCTTCGCACGGCGGTTGGCCCGGCAACGAGCTGGAGGAGGCGCTGTCCGCGTCCCTCGGCGTGCCGGGGGCCGGCGGGCGGATCGTGGAGGTGCTGGGCCGGAGCTTCGTGTGGATCCCGCTGCCCAGCGGCGGCGGCCCGCACAGCGGCCCGCTGGACCTGCCCACGCTGGAGCTCGACGGCCAGGTCTACGTGCCCGTCTTCAGCTCAGAGGAGCAGTTCCGCCAGGTCGTCGGCCCGCACATGGCGTACACGATCGCGCCGGCGGTGGAGTTCGCGCGGGGGCTGCCGCCGCAGGTGGGCATCGCGGTGAACCCGGAGGGCGTGGTCGGCGTCCCGCTGCCCCCGCCGGCCGTCGCCGAGCTGTGCCGGGCCGGCCGCACCCCGCTGGACGGCCCCGCCGCCGGCGGCCGGGTCCGCCTCTTCGAGCCGGACTGGCAGGACGACCCGATCGACTTCCTGTCCGCCGCCTCGGCCGAGTTCGAGGCGACGGGCGTGGTCGTCACCGCCCGCCGCTGCCTCGCCGCCATCGAGACGGCGGCCCCGGTGATGTTCGTCGGCGTCGAACTCTCCCAGTGGGAGGGCGACCTGAGGGCCCTCCCCCTGGAGGCCCTCGGCCGCGCCCTCACCCGCGCCCCCGCCAACTGGCCGGTCAACCTGGTCCTCCTCGACGTGACGGCCGACCCGGTGGCCCGCTGGCTGAAGGAATCCGTCCGCCCCTTCTACACCCGCTGACCCCCGACCGAAGGGCCCCCTTCCACCCAGGGCGCCCGGCCCGACCCCAGGGGCGCGGGGAACTGCGCGCCCAGCCCCCACAACCCGCAGCCGCGGACGGCGAACAACTCGACACTCCATGGGCACCCGTTGTCGGCGAAGCCACCTAAGCTGGACCACGCAACGCGGCCAACCAATCGAAGGGGCGGTACAGGTGAGCGCCAGCGGCATCGCGGCCGGGCAGGTCGAGCACATGCTGCGCCAGGTGACGCCCGGGCGCTACGACGCCTACGAGGCGCTCCTGCGCGCGCTCGCCACCCCGACGGCCGGCCAGGTCTGGATGCTGCTGTGGCAGGGCCAGGCCGGCTCCCCGGACGCCCAGTACGGCACGATGGAGGTCGAGGGCCACGGCTACGCCCCCTGCGTCACCTCCGCCCAGGAGCTCTCGGCGAGCGGCTGGAACAGATCGTACGAGGTCATCGACGGCCTGGACGTGGCCCGCACGCTCTACCCCGACCACTACGGCCTCTGGCTGAACCCGCACGCCCCCGGCGGCGGCGTCGGCATCCCCTGGCTCGACCTGCGCCGCATCGCCACCGGCCTGGACCGCCAGCCCGCCGGCCCCCTGCGGCTGTCCGAACCGGGCGTCGAGGTCCCGCAGTTCTACGCCCTCCTCGCGCAGAACGCCCACCGCACACCGGCGTTGCGCTCACTGCGCCGCGCCTGGGTCCAGCCCGCCCTGGGCGCGCCGTACCTGGTCATCGGCCTGGACGTGTACGACACCTCCCCGCCGGCCGTGGACGCGGTGCGGGCGATGATGCAGCAGTCGATCGGCGCGGTGCCGGAAGGGCTGCCGGTGTCGACGGTCTCCATGAGCGACGACCACGACCCGATCGTGATGTGGATGCGGGCCCACGCCCGCCCCTTCTACGACCGTGAGGCCCACGCCCCCGCCCCCGCCGCCCCGGCTCAGGCGCCCGTGGCCGGCTACGGCTACCCGCCCGCCGGCCGCTTCTGATCTTGGCGTCCGGGCCCTCACTCAGCGTTCCCCAGCCGCGTAAGGCACCGGTCGTCTTCGCGCGTAGATAGCGGCAGTTGGTCCGTTTTGCTGAGCAAATGCCCCAACACGTCCGCGTCCGGCAGCCATTACCCACCGTCCGGATAACGGAATCCACCTGACCGCATCACGTTTACGCATCCTTTTCCTGCCAAGTCTGGCAACAGATCGCCAAAGCGTTGAAGACTCCCGCACCAGGGGTGCTTCACCCCTGCACACGAACGGACTGATCACGCCGCTACAGCGGCAAGTGCGGGCCGGCTACCGCCGGTTGAGAGGGGTCCCTGCCAGATGACGGCACCATTGCACGAGCCGACCGCGGAAGCGGCCCCGAGCCCGGTCGAGGAAGCGGCGGTCGCCGCGTCCAACACGAAGGCCGTACAGGGTCGTTCCCTCGGCCGGATCGCCTGGGAGCGCCTGAAGAGGGACAAGCTCGCGCTGACGGGCGGCATCATCGTGCTCTTCCTCGTCGTGATCGCGCTGCTCGCCCCGGTCATCACCGGCGCGCTCGGGCAGGACCCGAACGAGTATCACGAGGACCTCATCGACCCGCTGTTCGGCACCCCCACGGGCACCCTCGGCGGCATCAGCGGCGAGCACCTGCTCGGCGTCGAACCGGTCAACGGCCGCGACATCTTCGCCCGCATCCTCTACGGCGCCCGCATCTCGCTGCTGGTCGGCTTCCTGTCCGCCGTCGTCGCCGTGATCCTCGGAACGGTGCTCGGCATCCTCGCCGGCTTCTTCGGCGGCTGGGTCGACTCCCTCATCAGCCGGGTGATGGACGGCCTGCTCGCCTTCCCCCAGCTGCTGTTCATCATCGCGCTGGTCTCCGTCATGCCGAGCAACCTGATGGGTCTCACCGGCTCCAACGTGCGCGTCTTCGTGATGATCCTCGTCATCGGATTCTTCGGCTGGCCCTACATCGGGCGAGTGGTGCGCGGCCAGACGCTCTCGCTGCGTGAGCGCGAGTACGTCGAGGCCGCCCGCTCGCTGGGCGCCGGACGGCTGTACATCCTGTTCAAGGAGCTGCTGCCCAACCTCGTGGCCCCGATCGTCGTCTACACCACGATGATGATCCCCACCAACATCCTCACCGAGGCCGCGCTCAGCTTCCTGGGCGTGGGCGTCAAGCCGCCCACCGCCTCCTGGGGGCAGATGCTCTCCAGCGCGATCGACTACTACGAGTCCGACCCCATGTACATGGTGGTTCCGGGTGTGGCGATCTTCATCACCGTGCTTGCCTTCAACCTCTTCGGCGACGGCGTCAGGGACGCGCTCGACCCGAAGGCCTCCCGCTGAACCGCCGCACCACAACCGTCCCGTGGCCTCACACGGGGTCTCTCATCTAATCCGGAGGATCCGAGATCGTGACTACCCAACGCACCTCAGGCCGGCGGAAGCAGGCGCTTGCCGCTGCCGCCGCGGTCGCCGCGCTGCTGACCACGGCGGCGTGCGGCGGTGGCGGAGACGACGGCGGCAACGGCTCGAAGGACGGCGCCGCCGGCTTCGACGCCGCGAACAACAAGGTCGCCCAGGCCTCGCTCGCCAAGAAGGGCGGCACGCTGAAGTTCGGCGCCGCCCAGGACGCCGACTCGTGGGACACCACGCGCGGTTACTACGGCATGATGTGGAACTTCGCCCGGTACTACAGCCGTCAGCTGGTGACGAACAAGCCGGAGCCGGGCAAGGCGGGCGCCGAGCTCACCCCGGACCTCGCCACCGATCTCGCCAAGGTCACCGACGACGGCAAGACCTACACGTACACCCTGCGTGACGGCGTCACGTGGGAGGACGGCAAGCCGATCACGTCGAAGGACGTCAAGTACGGCATCGAGCGCGTGTGGGCGCAGGACGTGCTGTCCGGCGGCCCGACGTACCTGAAGGACGTGCTGGACCCCAAGGGCGAGTACAAGGGCCCGTACAAGGACACCTCCGCCGACAAGCTCGGTCTGAAGGCCATCGAGACGCCGGACGACAAGACCATCGTCTTCAAGCTGCCGAAGGCCAACTCGGACTTCGAGGAGATGCTCGGCCTGATCTCCGCGTCCCCGGTCCGCCAGGACAAGGACACGAAGGCCCAGTACCAGCTGAAGCCGTTCTCCTCCGGTCCGTACAAGTTCCAGTCGTACCAGCCCGGCAAGGAGCTGACGCTGGTCCGCAACGACCAGTGGAAGCAGGCCTCGGACCCGGTCCGCAAGGCCAACCCGGACAAGATCACCATCCAGTTCTTCTCGGACGCCAACCAGCTGGACCAGCGTCTGCTCAACGGTGACCTGGACCTGGACCTGAACCAGACCGGCATGTCGCCGCAGGGCCGCACCACCGCCCTGAAGCAGCACAAGGCCAACCTGGACAACCCGGTCTCCGGCTACGTCCGTTACGCGGTCTTCCCGCAGAGCGTGAAGCCGTTCGACAACATCGAGTGCCGCAAGGCCGTCATCCTCGGCGCCGACCACGTCTCGCTCCAGACCGCGCGCGGCGGCCCGGTCGCGGGCGGCGACATCGGCACCAACATGCTCCCGCCGTCCGTCCCGGGCGCCGAGGGCCAGAAGTACGACCCGTACGAGCTCAACGGGGCCAACAAGAGCGGCAACGAGGCCAAGGCCAAGGAGGCCCTGAAGGCCTGCGGTCAGCCGAACGGCTTCAAGACCACCATCGCCGTCCGCAACAACAAGCCGGTCGAGGTGGCCACCGCCCAGTCGCTCCAGGCGTCGCTGAAGAAGATCGGCATCACCGCCGAGATCGACCAGTACGACGGCTCGCAGACCTCCGGCATCATCGGCAGCCCCTCGAACGTGAAGACCAAGGGCTACGGCATCATCATCATGGGCTGGGGTCCGGACTTCCCGTCCGTCCAGGGCTTCGGTCTGCCGCTGTGGAACAGCAAGTACATCCAGCAGAGCGGTAACAACAACTACGCGCTCATCAACGACAAGACGATCGACGGCCTGTTCGACCAGTACGTCAACACCCTCGACGACGCCGGCAAGGAGAAGATCTCCACGGAGATCAACCACAAGGTCATGGAGGGCGCGTACTACCTGCCCTTCGTCTTCGAGAAGTTCATCAACTGGCGCTCGAGCAACCTGGCGAACGTCTACACGACCGACGGTTACAGCGGTCAGTACGACTTCGTCAACCTCGGTCTGAAGAACCCGCAGAAGTAGACCCGGCGCACCCGCCACACGGCACGAAAGGCAGGTGAAGGCCGGCGCAGCGTGACCGCGGGCCATCGGGAAACCCCCGGTGGCCCGCGGTCCGCGGCGGGCCGAGAGCTGTGCTCGCTTACCTCATCAGGCGGTTGTTCGCCGCCGCAGTGATGCTGGTGGTCATCATCATGGTGGTCTTCGGCATCTTCTTCCTCGTCCCCAAGTGGGCGGGAGTCGACATCGCGCTGAGCTTCGTGGGCAAGCAGGCCGACCCTGCCGCCATCGCGGGCGTGCGCGAGAAGCTGTCCCTGGACGAACCGATCTACTTCCAGGTCTGGGAGTTCTTCAAGGGCATCTTCGCCGGTCGCACCTACACGGGTGGCGGGGACACCATCCACTGCTCCGCGCCGTGCTTCGGCTACTCCTTCCGCAGCGAGCAGGCCGTCTGGCCGGTGCTGACCGACCGCTTCCCGGTGACCCTGGGTCTCGCGCTCGGCGCCGCCGTGCTGTGGCTGATCCTCGGTGTCGCGGCAGGCGTGCTCTCCGCGCTCAAGCGCGGCACCCTGTGGGACCGCGGCGCGATGGTCGTCGCCCTCGCGGGCGTCTCGCTCCCCATCTACTTCACGGGCATGCTCAGCCTGGCCGTCTTCGCCTTCGGGTTGAAGTGGTTCAACGCGCAGTACGTGCCCCTGGAGGACAGCTTCGGCGGCTGGTTCGGCGGCATGATCCTTCCGTGGATCACGCTCGCGTTCCTCTACGCGGCGATGTACGCCCGGATCACCCGCGCCACCATGCTGGAGATCCTCGGCGAGGACTACATCCGCACCGCCCGCGCCAAGGGCCTCAAGGAACAGACCGTCATCGGCAAGCACGCCATGCGCTCGACGATGACGCCCATCCTGACCATGCTCGGCATGGACCTCGGCGCCCTCATCGGCGGCGCGATCCTCACCGAGACCACGTTCAGCCTCCCCGGCCTCGGCCAGGCGGTGCTGAACGCCATCAGGAACCAGGACCTGCCCATCATTCTGGGCGTCGTCCTGATCACTTCTCTCGCGGTGCTCATCGCCAACCTCGTGGTGGACGTCCTGTACGCCGTGATCGACCCCCGAGTGAGGCTCTCATGACCGAACTCAGCAAGACCGGAGCGGCCGTGGGCGAGCCCACGGCGCCCTCTCCGGCCCCGAGTTCCTTCCTCGAAGTGCGCGACCTGAAGGTGCACTTCCCCACCGACGACGGCCTGGTCAAGTCCGTCGACGGACTCAGCTTCCAGCTGGAGAAGGGCAAGACCCTCGGCATCGTGGGCGAGTCCGGCTCCGGCAAGTCGGTGACGTCGCTGGGCATCATGGGCCTGCACACGGCGGGCCAGTACGGCAAGCGCAAGGCGCAGATCTCCGGCGAGATCTGGCTGGACGGCACCGAACTGCTCTCCGCCGACCCGGACTACGTGCGCAAGCTGCGTGGCCGCGAGATGGCGATGATCTTCCAGGACCCGCTGTCCGCGCTGCACCCGTACTACACGATCGGCCAGCAGATCGTGGAGGCGTACCGGATCCACCACGACGTCGACAAGAAGACCGCCAAGCGCCGCGCGGTCGAGATGCTCGACCGGGTGGGCATCCCGCAGCCGGACAAGCGGGTGGACAGCTACCCGCACGAGTTCTCCGGCGGTATGCGCCAGCGCGCGATGATCGCGATGTCGCTGGTCAACAACCCCGAGCTGCTCATCGCGGACGAGCCGACCACCGCCCTGGACGTGACCGTCCAGGCGCAGATCCTCGACCTCATCCGCGACCTCCAGAAGGAGTTCGGCTCCGCGGTCATCGTCATCACCCACGACCTGGGCGTCGTCGCCGAACTGGCCGACGACATCCTGGTGATGTACGGCGGGCGCTGCGTCGAGCGCGGGCCGGCCGACAAGGTGTTCTACGAGCCCCGGCACCCCTACACCTGGGGTCTGCTCGGCTCGATGCCGCGGCTCGACCGCGACCAGCAGGAGCGCCTGATCCCGGTCAAGGGCTCCCCGCCCTCCTTGATCAACGTCCCGTCCGGCTGCGCCTTCAACCCGCGCTGCCCGTACGCTGACATCCCGAAGGACGACGTCACCCGCACGGTCCGCCCCGAGCTGGCCGAGGTCGGCAGCCGGCACTGGGCCGCCTGCCACATGAGCACGGAGCAGCGGGAGCGTATCTGGACCGAAGAGATTGCGCCGAAGCTGTGAGTGACGACAAAGCGGTGACGATTCCCGCGCAGGCCCAGGAGTCCCGTCGCACGGACGGCGAGGTGCTGCTGAAGGTCTCGGGTCTGAAGAAGCACTTCCCGATCAAGAAGGGCCTGCTCCAGCGGCAGGTCGGCGCGGTGCACGCGGTCGACGGCCTGGACTTCGAGGTCCGCTCCGGTGAGACGCTCGGCGTGGTGGGCGAGTCCGGCTGCGGCAAGTCCACGATGGGCCGGCTGATCACCCGGCTGCTGGAGCCGACCGGCGGCACGGTCGAGTTCCAGGGCAAGGACATCACGCACCTGAACGTCAGCGGCATGCGCCCGCTGCGCCGCGATGTGCAGATGATCTTCCAGGACCCGTACTCGTCGCTGAACCCGCGTCACACCATCGGCACGATCGTCGGCGCTCCCTTCAAGCTCCAGGGCGTCACGCCCGAGGGCGGCATCAAGAAGGAAGTGCAGCGGCTGCTGTCGGTCGTGGGCCTCAACCCCGAGCACTACAACCGCTACCCGCACGAGTTCTCCGGCGGTCAGCGCCAGCGCATCGGCATCGCCCGCGCGCTCGCGCTCAACCCCAGGCTCGTGGTGGCGGACGAGCCGGTGTCCGCGCTGGACGTGTCGATCCAGGCGCAGGTCGTGAACCTCCTGGACGACCTCCAGCAGGAGCTGGGCCTGACGTACGTGATCATCGCGCACGACCTCTCGGTCGTCCGGCACGTCTCGGACCGCATCGCGGTGATGTACCTCGGCAAGATCGTCGAGCTGGCCGACCGCGACGCGCTGTACAAGACGCCGATGCACCCGTACACCAAGGCGCTGATGTCGGCGGTGCCGATCCCGGACCCCCGGCGCAAGGACGCCAAGAGCGAGCGCATCCTGCTCAAGGGCGACGTGCCCTCGCCGATCTCCCCGCCCAGCGGCTGCCGGTTCCACACCCGGTGCTGGAAGGCGACGGAGATCTGCAAGACGACCGAGCCCAAGCTGACCGAGCTGCGGCCCGGCCAGCAGGTCGCCTGCCACCACCCGGAGAACTTCGCGGACCAGGCCCCGCAGGACACCGTTCTGCTGACCGCCGCGAAGGAGGCGGCGGAGCTGGTGGCCGACGAGGTGCTCGCGGAGTCGGCGGAGACGTCGGCGGCGGTGGCCTCCCTGACGGAGGAGACGGCCGCGGAGGCGGAGAAGACGGCCGCGGAGACGGAGAAGGCCGCCGCGGAGACGGAGAAGGCCGCCGAGCCCGTTGTCTCCGAGGAGAGCCCCTCCAAAGAGAAGTAAGCGACACCGAGCCCCCGCCTTGCAATGTAAGGCGGGGGCTCAGTGCTGGGTGAGAATGGAAGGGTGCTCCAGCAAATCTTCAGCCCCTCCGTCCAGCACACGCTCGACCTGATCGGCATCTTCGTGTTCGCCATCTCGGGCGCGCTGCTGGCCGTCCGCAAGAACTTCGACGTCTTCGGCATCGCCGTGCTCGCCGAGGTCACGGCGCTGGGCGGCGGCATCTTCCGCGATGTGATCATCGGAGCGGTGCCGCCCGCGGCCTTCACGGATCTGGGGTACTTCCTCACCCCGCTGTTCGCCGCCCTCCTCGTGATCTTCCTCCATCCGCAGGTGGAGCGCATCCAGATCGGCGTGAACGTCTTCGACGCGGCCGGCCTCGGGCTGTTCTGCGTCACGGGCACGACGAAGGCGTACGCCTACGGCCTCGGCCTGACCGCCTCCGCGGCCCTGGGCCTGGCCACCGCCGTCGGCGGCGGCGTGCTGCGCGACGTCCTCGCCAACGAGGTGCCCTCGCTGCTGCGCTGGGACCGCGACCTCTACGCGGTCCCGGCGATCGTCGGCGCCACGATGGTCGTGCTCTTCATCCGCTACGACGTCCTCACCCCGTGGGCCAGCGGCGGGGCCGCCGTCACCGCGTTCGTCCTGCGGCTGTTCGCGATGCGGTTCCACTGGCGGGCGCCGCGGGCGTGGAACCGGCGCTCGACGGTGCGGGAGGAGTAGGGGGAGGGGAGGCGGCCCGGTGTGCGGGGTGGGCGTGCGGGATCGGCCGTGCGGGGTGCGGCGTGTGGGGTGCGACCTAAAAAGCTACCGCTTAGTAATCAACTGTTGTACGGTTCAGGCATGCCTGAAGCAGCCATCGCCCCCGCCACCCTCGGCGACAGCGAGTTCGACCGCGACACCGCCGTCACCCTGCGCGAACCCGGCGTCTACGACACCGACCTCTCCGCCGGATGGACGATCTTCGGCGCCGTCAACGGCGGCTACCTCCTCGCGGTTCTGGGCCGCGCGCTGGCGGACACCCTGCCGCACGGCGACCCGTTCACCGTCTCCGCGCACTACCTGAGCGCCTCCCGCCCCGGCCCGGCGGTCGTGCGCACGGACACGGTCCGCGTCGGCCGCACCCTCTCCACCGGTCAGGCGTCCCTCTTCCAGTACGACGAGGACGGCCGCGAGGTCGAACGCATCCGCGTCCTCGCCTCCTACGGCGACCTCGACGCCCTCCCCGAGGACGTCCGCACGTCCGCGAAGCCGCCGGCGATCCCGCCGATCAGCCAGTGTTTCGGCCCCGAGGACGGCCCCGCCCCCGCCCCCGACGCCGACCAGCAGCCCATCGCCCAGCGGCTGATGCTCAAGCTGGACCCGTCGACCATCGGCTGGGCGCTCGGACAGCCCTCCGGCAAGGGCGAGATGCGGGCCTGGTTCGGCCTCGCCGACGGCCGGGACGCCGACCCGCTCTCCCTGCTGCTCGCCGTGGACGCCCTGCCGCCCACCGCCTTCGACCTCGGCATCGCCGGCTGGGTGCCGACGGTCGAACTCACCGTCCACGTACGCTCCCGCCCGGCCCCCGGACCGGTCCGGGTCTCCATCACCACCCGCAACCTCGCGGGCGGCTTCCTGGAGGAGGACGCCGAGGTCTGGGACAGCGAGGACCGACTGGTCGCGCAGTCACGGCAGTTGGCGCGGGTGCGGCTCGTCTGACGTCCGCGGAGCCGGCGTCCGGAGTCCGGCGGCCGGCGTCCGTGGAGGCCGGGGCGGTGCTCCTCTGTCACGGAGCTGTACCAGCGCCTTGAGCCGCACCGGGAGAGAAACGGCAGGTCAGAGGCTTCCCTTGGGGCGGGCTTTACCCGGCTGACAGACGGCGTACAGGAAGGCCCCAAGAAAGGCCCAGCCGCCGTTGGTTGAGTCCCGCCGCAAGCGTTCCTCATCCTCTCCGGAGCTGGTTCCCATGAAGCGTGCACTGAAGTCGGCTCGACTCGCCCCCGCGGTGGCGCTGTTGGCGCTCTCGCCCCTCGCCCTCGTGGCCTGCGGCTCGGGCGACTCCTCGTCCTCCACCTCCAACAGCGGCACCTCCGGGCAGCAGGCGTGCCAGGCGCCGTCCGGGATGCCGAGCGGCGCTCCGTCGGGAGCGCCTTCCGGGGCGCCCTCGGGTGCTCCGTCGGGCGCTCCGACCGGTGCCGCCGCGTCGGGCGCGTCCGGCGCGCCGAGTGCGGCGCCGTCCGGGGCTCCGTCGGGCGCGCCCTCGGGTGCGCCGAGCGGTGGGCCCGGCGGAGGCGGCCAGGGCGGGCCCGGCGGGGGCCAGGGCGGCGGCTGCGGCGGGCCGGGCGGCGGCCGGCAGGGCGGCCAGGCCGGCCAGACGCAGCAGCAGGGCTGATCTCTCCACGGCACGGGCACACGCGAACGGGCGGCGCGCTCATACCGAGTGCGCCGCCCGTTCGCGTGTGCCCGTGCGGGCCGGCGTGAGGCCTCAGCCGAGCCAGTGACGGCGGCCGATGCTGATGAGCCGCATCTGCCGGGTGGCCAGCCGAGTGACACGTTCCCGGACGGTCTCCAGGCCTCCCTGGCCTCCCTGGCCTTCCTGCCCTCCTTGACCCTCCTGCCCTTCCTCGGCTTCCTGTTCCTGGGCCTCCAGGAACAGCGACGCCGTGACGAGCATCTGGTCGACGTAGAGATGCGAGAGCATCAGCAGGTCGTCGTCGCTCCAGCCCTCCGACTCGGGGTCCTTGGCCAGTTCGGCCCTCACCTCCTCGGCGAACCGGTCGAGTTGCTCGCGGATGGCCTCCCGGACCGGCTGGACTCCGCCATGTCGCTCGCGGGCGATGAAACGGACGTGCGCGGGGTACGCGTGAACGTGACGGGCAATCAACTCGACGGCGCGTGTGATGCGTTCGTCGCCGGATTCGGCGGATGTCACGGTGGTCCTGATCATCGGGTGCAGGCTGCCCAGGGCCTCCTCGACCAGGGCCACGCCGAGGTCCGCCGTGGAGCGGAAGTGCCGGTAGAAGGCGGTCGGGGCGACGCCGACGGCGCGGGTGACCTCGCGCAGGCCCAGACTGCTCAGGCTCTGCTCCTCCAGCAGCCTCAGCGCGGCGTCCAGGAGCGCCTGCCGGGTTTTTTGTTTCTGGGCCTGTCGGATCCCGAGGGTGTGACTCATGTCATCCAGTTAACAACTGTTCTCTGGATTTGCAAGTTGTGAAGCGCGCTAGACTGGGAAGTCAGTGAACAAGTGTTACTACAACTGTTCACCGAAACTTTACGGAGGGGGATTCGATCCCATGCTGTTCCTCGTCGCCGCACTTCTGCTGCTCGGCGTCGTCCTGGGCACCGTGGCCCACGCGCCGCTCAGCTTCTCCCTGGTCGCCGCCGCCGTGATCGCCGTCTGGCTCGGCATCTTCGCGCTCCGCGAGCGGCACGGCCGCCGGCACCACACCTCGTCCCACTGATCCGGAAGGAGCAGAACGACCATGCAGCTCACCGCACCGGCCTCCCGCCGCACGGGCGTCCGCGACACCGACGGCATGGCCGTCGCATCCTTCGTCCTGGGCCTCGTCGGCCTCCTCGTCCTGAACGTCTTCCTGGGCCCCATCGCGATCGTCCTGGCCTCCCTGGCCCTCTGGCGCGGCACCACCCGCCGAGGCCGCGCCTGGCTCGGCCTCACCCTGGGCATAGCGGACCTGGTGGTCCTGGCAGCCTTCATGCAGGCAGACGCAACAATCTCCTGGAGCTTCTGACCTGCTACCGCTCCCGCTGTGGGCAGTCGTTCCGCAGGGCGATGGGGTCCCCCCGCTCGAGCGGAGTCGAGAGTGGGGGAGGGTGGGCACAGCCGGCAGCGCCGGGTGCCGCGCGAGTGACGTCAAGTGCAGCTCAGGCAGGGCGCAGGGCCCGCACAGGCACCCCGGGTGACTCTCGCCCCAGGCCCACTGGAGTCGCCCCGTAGAATCGCCTCACCATGGCTTACCTCGACCACGCCGCGACCACCCCCATGCTCCCGGAGGCGGCAGAGGCACTCACCGCCCACCTGGGCGTCACCGGCAATGCCTCGTCCCTCCACGCATCCGGCCGCCAGGCCCGCCGCACGGTCGAGGAGTCCCGCGAGACCCTCGCGGACGCGCTCGGCGCCCGCCCCAGCGAGGTCGTCCTCACCTCCGGCGGCACCGAGGCCGACAACCTCGCCGTCAAGGGCCTGTACTGGTCCCGCCGGGACGCCGATCCCGCCCGCACCCGCGTCCTCGCCAGCCCCGTCGAGCACCACGCCGTCCTCGACGCCGTGCACTGGCTGGGCGAGCACGAGGGCGCGACCGTCGAGTACCTCCCGGTCGACGCCCACGGCAGGGTCCACCCGGACGCCCTGCGCGAGGCGATCGCCCGCGACCCCGCCGACGTGGCCCTCGCCACCGTCATGTGGGCGAACAACGAGATCGGCACCCTCATGCCGGTCCGCGAACTCGCCGACGTCGCCGCCGAGTTCGACGTCCCCCTGCACGCCGACGCCGTCCAGGCCTTCGGCCAGGTCCCCGTCGACTTCGCCGCCTCCGGCCTCGCCGCGATGACGGTCTCCGGCCACAAGGTCGGCGGCCCCTACGGCATCGGCGCCCTCCTCCTCGGCCGCGAGTACACCCCCGTCCCCGTGTTGCACGGCGGCGGCCAGGAACGCCACGTCCGCTCCGGCACCCTCGACGTCCCCGCCGTCGCCTCCTTCGCGGTCGCCGGCCGTCTCGCCGCCGAGCGACGCGAGTGGTTCGCCCGCGAGATCGGCGCCCTGCGCGACTCCCTGATCGACGCCGTCCGCACGGCCGTCCCGGACGCGATCCTCGGCGGCGACCCCGCGCCGGAGGGCCGCCTGCCCGCCAACGCCCACTTCACCTTCCCCGGCTGCGAGGGCGACTCCCTGCTGCTGCTCCTGGACGCCCAGGGCATCGAGTGCTCCACCGGCTCCGCCTGCACCGCCGGCGTCGCCCAGCCCAGCCACGTCCTCCTCGCCACCGGCACCGACCCCGACCTCGCCCGCGGCACCCTCCGCTTCTCCCTCGGCCACACCTCCACCGAGGCCGACGTGGAGGCCGTCGCCAAGGCCATCGGCCCGGCCGTGGAACGCGCCCGCGCGGCAGGACTCACCTAGCCCCCCGCATCCCGTCCACGCAGGTCACGCCGACGCGGTGTGCGCCTCCCGGACGAGCTTCATGTACCGGTCCCAGTCCCAGTGCTTGCCGGGATCGGTGTGGTCCGTCCCCGGCACCTCCACATGCCCGATGATGTGCGCGCGGTCGACGGGTATGCCGTAGCGGCGGCAGATCCCGGCCGTCAGCCGCGCCGACGCCGCGTACATCGCGTCGGTGAAGTCCTGCGGCCGGTCCACGAACCCCTCGTGCTCGATGCCGATGCTCCGCTCGTTGTACGACCGGTTGCCCGCGTGGTACGCCACGTCCAGCTCGCGGATCATCTGCGTGATCCGGCCGTCCTGCCGGACGATGTAGTGGGTCGCCGCCTTGTGGGACGGGTCCTGGAAGACCTTCACCGCGCTCGCGAAGTCCCCTTGCGTGACATGGACGATCACCATGTCGATCCCGTAGTCGTCCGGCCGGTCGGCCCCGCGGTAGTTCCCGTCCGACGCCGCCACCCACTGCGCGCCGGTGAAGTCGACCGCGCCCGCCACCCGGGGCTTCTCCACGCCCGGCACCCGCCACCACAGCCTGGCCAGCTCGTCACGCGCCAGCGCCGCCGTGCCGACCGCGGCCCCCAGGCCGCCGACCAGCAGGGCCCGCCGCCCGATCCGCCGGTCCCCGTCCTTCTTCCTCGCCCCCATGCGCCCGCCCTGCCCCTCTGGATCCCTGATCCTCACCCCCACCACGACCCCACCGTGCGAACCGCGTCGCTCTCGGGCCCTTCGAGATCCACAACGGATACGCACGGGATCCGGTTCCCGGCGACCCGTACCCTGGAAGGGTTATGACTGAGACCTCGCAGCCCCGCCCCCTCCGCGTACTCGCCGCCATGTCCGGCGGGGTCGACTCCGCCGTCGCCGCCGCCCGCGCCGCGGAAGTCGGCCACGACGTCACCGGCGTCCACCTCGCGCTCTCCGCGAACCCGCAGTCGTTCCGCACCGGCGCGCGAGGCTGTTGCACCATCGAGGACTCCCGCGACGCCCGCCGCGCCGCCGACGTGATCGGCATCCCGTTCTACGTCTGGGACCTCGCCGACCGCTTCCGCGAGGACGTCGTCGAGGACTTCGTCGCCGAGTACGAGGCCGGCCGCACCCCCAACCCCTGCCTGCGCTGCAACGAGAAGATCAAGTTCGCCGCGCTCCTCGACAAGGCGCTCGCGCTGGGCTTCGACGCGGTGTGCACCGGCCACTACGCCCAGGTCGTCGTCCGCGAGGACGGCAGCCGCGAGCTGCACCGCGCCTCCGACATGGCCAAGGACCAGTCCTACGTCCTCGGCGTCCTCGACGAGAAGCAGCTCGCCCACGCGCTGTTCCCCCTCGGCGACACCGTCACCACCAAGGACGAGATCCGCGCCGAGGCCGAGCGGCGCGGCCTCGCGGTCGCCAAGAAGCCCGACTCCCACGACATCTGCTTCATCGCCGACGGCGACACCCAGGGTTTCCTCGCCCGCCGCCTCGGCAGGGCCGAGGGCGACATCGTCGACGAGTCCGGCAACAAGCTCGGCACGCACGAGGGCGCGTACGGCTTCACCATCGGCCAGCGCAAGGGGCTCAGGATCGGCACCCCGGCCGCCGACGGCAAGCCGCGCTACGTCCTCGACATCTCGCCGGTCGACAACACGGTGACGGTCGGCCCCGCGGCCGCCCTGGACGTGACGGGCCTGACGGCCGTCAAGCCCCGCTGGTGCGGCGCCGCCCCCACCGGCCCCGCCGTCTGCACCGCCCAGCTGCGCGCGCACGGCGGCGAGACCGAGGTGAGCGCCGAACTCGTCGACGGCCTCCTGGAGGTCGCCTTCACCGAGCCGGTCCGCGGTGTGGCCCCCGGCCAGGCGATCGTGCTGTACGACGGCACGCGCGTGGTGGGCTCGGCGACGATCGCGTCGACCACGCGCGCGACGACCGCGGCGGTGTGACCCCTGGGTGGCCTCCCCACCGCCCGTCCCTTTCAGGGCGTGAGGAACTCGGTGAGGACCGGCGCCAGGACGTTCGGATCCACCATGTGCGTCTGGCCCTCCAGCGTCCGGTGGACGCCGTCCGGGGCCGCCTCCGCGACCGCCTCGACGGCCCGGCGCAGCCAGGCCGGGCTCTCCGAGCCCGCCACGGCCAGTACCGGGACGCCGATCGCGGCCAGCGCCTCCCGGGGCAGCAGCCCGTCGCCCATCACGTCGTCGTCGTACGCCAAGGTCGGGGCGATCGCCTCCATCGCGGCCCACATCGGCGACTGACGGGCGCCCTGGATCACGGCCTCCGCCAGGCCCGTCAGCCGCAGGAACAGCTCGACCGCGTCCCCGCGCCGGTCCGCCGCGAGCGCCTCGGTCAACCGTGAGGTGTAGGCGGCGCGCTCCTCCGCGCCGCCCTCGGAGAAGTCCGCGAACGGCGTCTCGTACACCGCCACCCGGCTCACCGGCAGCCCGCTCGCCGCCGCCCGCAACGCCAGCGCACCGCCCGAGGAGACGCCGTACAGCGCCGCCTCGCCGCCCGCCGCGTCGATCAGCGCGGCCAGGTCCTCCAGCTCCCGTTCGACCGCGTACGGCGCCGTGTCGCCGCTTTCGCCGCGGCCCCGGCGGTCGTACCAGAGGGCGGTGAAACGGTGGGCGAGGAGCCCGGCCAGGGGCGCCACCGTGCCGCCCGTCGACATCGCCCCGCTGACCAGGATGACCGCGGGACCCTGCCCCGCGCGCGTGTACGCGAGTTCGGTGCCGTCGCGCGAAAAGGTCTTCTTGTCCATGCCTGTGCAGACTGCCGCACGACACGGCGGTCAGCGGTCTACGACACCTCCACTTCGTAGAAGCAGAGGTGGTCCCTGATGGCGGCCACCTCGGGCTTCGGGTCCGGATACGCCCACACGCCCGGCGGGCCGTCGGGCGTGTCCGGCAGCGACCAGTACGACGCCGTGCCCTTGAACGGGCAGTACGTGTGGGCGTCGGAGGGGGTGAGGAGGTCCATGCGCACGTCCTCGGCGGGGAGGTAGTACCGCACCGGGCAGCCGGTCTCCTTCAGGACGAGGGGCCGGTCGCTCTCGGCCAGCACCCGCCCTTCGTGGACGACCCTGACGCGCCGGTCGCCCTGCTCGATCGTGATCGTGTGTCCTCGGTCCATGTTCCGACAGCGCTCGCGGGCCGCCGGTTCTTCCCGCGTACGGTGACGCCATGCGTATATGCGTCTTCCTCTCCGCCGCCGACCTCGACGACCGCTACACCCGCCCCGCGCGCGAGTTCGCGCGTCTGCTGGGCAAGGGCGGTCACACCCTTGTGTGGGGCGGTTCCGACGTCGGACTGATGAAGGTGGTCGCCGACGGCGTCCAGGAGGCGGGCGGCCGGCTGTGCGGGGTGTCGGTGGACTTCCTCGTCGCCAAGACGCGGCCCGGGGCCGACGAGATGGTCGTCGCGCGGGACCTCGCCGAGCGCAAGAAGCTGCTCCTCGAGAAGGCCGACGCGGTGGTGATCATGGTAGGCGGGACCGGGACGCTGGACGAGGCCACCGAGATCCTGGAGCTGAAGAAGCACGGCCACACCGACAAGCCGGTGGTCCTGCTGAACACCGCCGGCTTCTACGACGGGCTGAAGGAGCAGTTCCGGCGGATGGAGGACGAGGGGTTCCTGCCGAGGCCGCTGACCGACCTGGTGTTCTTCGCGGAGGAGCCGGTGGGAGCGCTGGCCTACCTGGAAGAGAGCCAGGGCATCGAGTGAGCCCGCGGTGATGCGAGCATGGCGGGCATGGCTACTCATGTGATCACCGGAGCGGGTTCCGGCATCGGTGCGGCCGTCGCCCGCCGTCTGCACGCGCGCGGGGACGACCTCGTGCTGCACGCGCGTGACGCGGGGCGGGCGAAGGAGCTGGCGGCGCGGTTCCCCGGGGCGCGGACGCTCGTCGGCGACCTCGCCGATCCCGACAAGCTGTCCTGGGCCTTCTCGCACCAGACGCTGCCGGAGCGGGTGGACAGCCTGCTGCACGTCGCGGGCGTCGTCGATCTCGGGCCGGTGGGGGAGCTGACACCCAAGTCCTGGCGTCACCAGCTCAACGTCAACCTCGTCGCGCCCGCGGAGCTGACGCGGCACTTCCTTCCGCAGTTGCGGACGGCTCGGGGCCATGTGGTGTTCGTGAACTCCGGGGCGGGGCTGAACGCCCACGCCGACTGGTCCGCCTACGCCGCCTCCAAACACGGCCTGAAGGCCCTCGCGGACTCCCTGCGCCATGAGGAGCACGCCAACGGCGTCCGCGTCACGTCGGTCTATCCCGGGCGGACGGCCAGTCCGATGCAGGCCAAGGTGCACCAGCAAGAGGGCAAGGAGTACGACCCCGAGCGGTGGATCGACCCCGAGTCGGTGGCGTCGACCATCCTCACGGCGATCGACCTGCCGAGGGACGCGGAGATCAACGACCTGACGGTCCGCCCGGGCCGCTGACGGGTTCCGTCCCTGGGGGCGGAGCCCTCAGGGGCGGGACCGGACTCCGTAGGCTTCTCGCGTGAACGCAGATTTGAGTTTCGGCTCCGCCACCGGCGTAGGGTCACTGCCCGGCGGCGACGCCAGGGAGGCCGCGAAGGCGGCCACCGGCTCCTTCGAGGACTTCCCCTTCCTCCCCGAGCTCCCCGCACGAGGCCCCGGCGCCGACATGATCGGACGTACCGCGGGCCTCCTGGTGGAGCTCTACGCGCGCGTGGAGCCCAGCGGCTGGCGCATGGGGGACCACCCGGGCCGGGACACCAGACGGGCCAGGTCATGGCTGGGGGAGGACCTCGACGCGCTGGAGGAGTTCACGCAGGGCTACGAGGGCCCGCTGAAGGTCCAGGCAGTCGGCCCCTGGACCCTCGCCGCCGCCCTGGAGCTGCGGAACGGCGAGGCCGCCCTCTCCGACCCCGGCGCGGTACGGGACCTCGCCGCCTCCCTTACGGAGGGCCTGCGCCTGCACCTCGCCGAGGTGCGCCGCCGCATCCCCGGCGCCCGGCTCGTGCTCCAGCTCGACGAGCCCTCCCTCACCGCCGTCCTGCGGGGCCAGGTGCGCAGCGCGAGCGGCTACCGCACCCACCGCGCCGTGGACCGGCAGCTCGTCGAGGCCACGCTCCGGGACGTCATGGGGGTGCACGGGGACGGCCCCGTCGTGGTCCACTCGTGCGCGCCGGACGTGCCGTTCGCCCTGCTGCGCCGGGCCGGTGCGGCGGCGGTCTCCTTCGACTTCTCCCTGCTCACCGAGCGTGACGACGACGCGATCGGCGAGGCGGTGGAAGCGGGCACCCGGCTCTTCGCCGGTGTCGTGCCCGGCACGGACACGGCATTGTCAGACCCTGCCGGTAGCGTCATGGGTGTCAGGACGTTGTGGCGCAGGCTGGGGCTGCGACCGGGGCTGCTCGCGCAAACCGTCACGGTCACGCCGGCGTGCGGCCTCGCGGGGGCTTCCCCCGCGTACGCGCGGCAGGCGCTCGCCCACTGCGTCCGGGCGGCGAGATCCCTCGCGGACAACCCAGAGTAACGGGAGGACAACACGGTGGCCGGCGACAGGCAAGCGGAGACGACGGTGCCCAGCGAGGCACGGGAGCAGCACGCGCAGCTCGCTGAGCAGATCGAGGAGCACCGCTTCCGCTACTACGTGAAGGACGCTCCCGTCATCAGCGACGCGGAGTTCGACCGGCTCCTGCGCTCCCTGGAGGCGCTGGAGGAGACGTACCCGGAACTGCGCACGCCCGATTCGCCGACCCAGAAGGTCGCGGGCGCGTACGCCACGGAGTTCACCGCCGTCCAGCACCGCGAGCGCATGCTCTCCCTGGACAACGCCTTCGACGATCTGGAGCTGGCCGCCTGGGCGGAGCGCGTGCACAAGGACGTGGGCGCGTCCGTGTACCACTTCTTGTGCGAGCTGAAGGTCGACGGCCTCGCCGTCAACCTCACGTATGAGAACGGCCGCCTCACGCGCGCGGCGACCCGCGGCGACGGCCGCACCGGCGAGGACATCACGCCCAACGTGCGCACCATCGCCGAGATCCCGGAGCGGCTCTCCGGGGACGGCGTGCCCACGCTCGTGGAGATCCGCGGCGAGGTCTACTTCCCGATGGAGAAGTTCGAGGAGCTCAACGCCCGCCTCGTCGCGGCCGGCGACAAGCCCTTCGCCAACCCGCGCAACGCGGCGGCGGGTTCGCTGCGCCAGAAGGACCCGCGCGTCACCGC
Organism: Streptomyces sp. NPDC002328; assembly: GCF_042890065.1. Classification (NCBI taxonomy): domain Bacteria; kingdom Bacillati; phylum Actinomycetota; class Actinomycetes; order Kitasatosporales; family Streptomycetaceae; genus Streptomyces; species Streptomyces sp. NPDC002328. The sequence goes on from NZ_JBIARQ010000010.1 coordinate 70,050, forward strand.
CACCCGCCCCCTGCACATGGTGGTGCACGGCATCGGCGCCCTGGAGGGCTACGAGGGGCTCACCCGCCTCTCCGAGGCCTACGACCTCCTGAAGTCCTGGGGCCTGCCCACCTCCGCGCACAACAAGGTGGTCGACGGACTCGACGGCGTACGGGAGTTCATCGCGTACTACGGCGAGAACCGCCACTCGGTGGAGCACGAGATCGACGGGGTCGTCGTCAAGCTCGACGAGATCCCCCTCCAGGGGCGGCTCGGCTCCACCTCGCGCGCGCCGCGCTGGGCGATCGCGTACAAGTACGCGCCGGAGGAGGTCAACACCAAGCTCGTCAACATCCGGGTGGGCGTGGGCCGTACGGGCCGGGTGACGCCGTACGCGCAGGTCGAGCCGGTGACGGTGGCCGGCTCCGAGGTCGAGTTCGCGACGCTGCACAACCAGGACGTCGTCAAGGCCAAGGGCGTCCTCATCGGGGACACGGTGGTGCTGCGCAAGGCCGGTGACGTCATCCCGGAGATCCTCGGCCCGGTGGCGGACCTGCGCGACGGCAGCGAGCGGGAGTTCGTGATGCCGTCCGAGTGCCCCGAGTGCGGGACGGCGCTGCGGCCCATGAAGGAGGCGGACGTCGACCTGCGCTGCCCCAACGCCCGTACCTGCCCGGCCCAGTTGCGCGAGCGGCTGTTCTACCTGACCGGCCGCAAGGCCCTGGACATCGAGCACTTCGGGTACGTCGCCGCGGCGGCCCTCACCCGGCCGCTGGAGCCCGAGGACCCGCCGCTGGCCGACGAGGGGGACCTGTTCGACCTCACCATCGAGCGGCTGCTGCCGATCCGGGCGTACGTCCTGGACCAGGACAGCGGGCTGCCCAAGCGCGACCCGAAGACGGGCGAGGAGAAGATCGCCACGGTCTTCGCCAACCAGCAGGGCGAGCCGCGCAAGAACGCGGTCGCCATGCTGGAGAACATCGCGGCCGCCAAGGAACGCCCGCTGGCGCGCGTCCTCACCGGCCTGTCGATCCGGCACGTGGGGCCGGTCGCCGCCGAGGCGCTCGCACGGGAGTTCCGCTCCGTCGAGCGCATCCAGCAGGCGAGCGAGGAGGAGCTGGCGAACACCGAAGGCGTCGGCCCGACCATCGCCGCCTCCCTCAAGGAGTGGTTCGCCGAGGAGTGGCACCAGGAGATCCTGCGCAAGTGGAAGGCCGCCGGAGTGCGCATGGAGGAGGAGGGCTCCGGGGAGGACCAGGGGCCGCGCCCCCTCGAAGGCCTCACCGTCGTCGTCACCGGCACCCTGGAGCACTTCACCAGGGACGGCGCGAAGGACGCCCTGCAAAGCCGCGGTGCGAAGGTGACCGGCTCGGTGTCGAAGAAGACGTCGTTCGTCGTCGTGGGTGACAGTCCCGGCTCGAAATACGACAAGGCGATGCAGCTCAAGGTCCCCGTCCTGAACGAGGACGGCTTCACCGTCCTCCTCGAACAGGGCCCGGAGGCGGCGGCCGAAGCGGCTCTCCCGGTCGAGGAGTAGCGGGCGCCGGAGGCCGGAAGCGCGGTTGAAGACCACCCGATCGGCGCATACCAGATGCATACGGGTGGCCGGGTCGCATTCGGGCAACCGTCGACGACCGCTGCCCGTAAAAGCCTTATGCGGCCTACTGTTGAGGTGTGCGCCTGCCGTGCCCCGCTGCGGTCGGCGCATCCCCGTGAAACCCGACGGGCCGTCGGGACCGGGGCGAAGGGCTTTCCGACGCGGCGCCGCCCGAGGGTTGTCGGGCATCGTGCCGCGGGGCGTGGGCACCGCCGGCTGTGAGAGGGACGGGAATGGAACCGACCGAGAGCGCCGCCCCCGACTCAGGGCTGCGCCGGCGCCGGGTCACCGGCGTCTGGTGGGGCAGCCGGTGGGTGGCGTGGTCAGAGCCGCCCCCGGGCGCGCGGACGCGCACCGGGGCGCCGCACGCCCCCCTGGACCGCCGCGCCCCCGTCCCACCGACCGTCGGGACCGCTCCCGGCCTGCCCGACGGCGAATCCGAACGGCAGCAGTCCTGGCCCGCGCTGCCCGCGGCGATCGTCGCGGCGGCCGGATTCGCCCTCGGCGCCGGCTTCTACCGCGCCTGGAGCGGCCACCACGCGCTCTTCCCGTCCGGCACGACCGGCTGGTCGCTGGCCGTGCTGACCGGCGTCATCGTCGGCCATCTGGTCATGCTCGGCCGGGCCCGCTGGTGGGGCGGCACCGGATCCGGCGCCGCCCTCACCCTCGCCGTCCTGCTGCTCTACGGCTGGGTGCCGGCCGGCCTGGTCAGCCTCACCGTCGTGGTCCTCGTCGGCATAGCCCGCCGCCACCGCTGGCGGCAGGGCGTCCTGCACGGCGCGGTGGACATCCTCGGCATCGGCTTCGCCGCGCTGCTCCTGGCGGCCTGCGGGCGCGTGCCCTCCGTCGAGCGCCCCTGGGCCCCCGACGCCTGGACCCTCTACACCGCGCCCCAGGTGGTGCTGGTCGCCGTCGCCTACCTCTCGGTCACCCGCGTCCTGCTGTGGTACCTGCACGCGCCCCGCTCCGGCGGGCTGCCCACCGTCGCCCGTACGGCCCTCGTCCGGCAGGGCCTGGTCACGGTCGCGCTGCTCGGGATCGCCCCGCTGGTGTGCGTGGTGGCCGTGGCCGAACCGATTCTGCTGCCGCTGTTCGCCATCCCGCTCATCGCCCTCGACTCCACCCTGTGGATGGCCCGCGCCCGCGCCGAGGAGCAGTTGCGCGACCCGCTGACCGGGCTGCCCAACCGCCAGTGGCTCGGGGAACGCATCTGGACCGCCCTCGACGACGCCGAACGCATCGGCGCGCGGGCCGCGCTGATGCTCATCGACCTCGACCGCTTCCGCTCGGTGAACGACACCCTCGGTCATCTCGCCGGGGACCGGCTCCTCCTCCAGATCGCCGACCGGCTGCGGCTCGCGCTGCCCCGCGGGGCCGAGGTCGCCCGGCTCGGCGGTGACGAGTTCGCCGTCTTACTGCCCGTCGCCGACTCCACGACGTCCGCGACCCGGGTCGCCCGCGGGCTCGTCTCCGCCCTCAGCTCCCCCCTCGACCTCGACGGGCTCACCCTCGTGCTGGAGGCCAGCGCCGGGGTCGCCGTCTTCCCCGACCACGCCGTCGACGCGGAAGGGCTGCTGCGGCGGGCCGATGTGGCGATGTACCAGGCCAAGCGGGACCGTACGGGCGTCGAGGTCTACGAGTCCAAGCGGGACTCCAACACCCCGGACCGGCTCGGCCTCCTGGGCGATCTGCGGCGCGCGCTCGACGCGCACGAGGTGCAGCTGCACTACCAGCCCAAGGTCCGCTTCGACGGGCAGGTCGCCGGGCTGGAGGCGCTGGTGCGGTGGGTGCACCCCGAGCGGGGGAAGGTGCCGCCGGACGAGTTCATAGCGATCGCCGAGTCCTCCGGGCTGATGCCGCACCTCACCGAGTACGTGCTGGAGACGGCGCTCGGGCAGGTCGCCGTGTGGCGGTCCCAGGGGCTGTACGTGCCGGTCGCGGTGAACGTCTCCCCGCGCGACGTCCACACCCCCGGCTTCGCCGGCTCCGTCGCCGCCCGGTTGGCCCGGCACGGGGTGCCCGCGGGGGCGCTTCAGCTGGAGATAACGGAACACGTCCTCCTGGAGGACCCACAGCGTGCCGCCGACACCCTCAACGGGCTGACCGGGCACGGCGTGAAGATGTCCCTGGACGACTTCGGCACCGGGTACTCCTCGCTGGTCCATCTGCGGCGGCTGCCGGTCAGCGAGCTCAAGATCGACCGCTCGTTCGTGGCGCGGCTCGCCGTGGACAACGAGGACGCGGAGATCGTCCGCTGCACGGTCGACCTCGCCCACTCGCTCGGCCTCCTCGTCGTCGCGGAGGGCGTCGAGGACGACGAGACGTGGGAGCGGTTGCGGGATCTCGGCTGTGACGCGGTGCAGGGGTGGCTGGTCGCGGCGGCGATGCCTCCGGAGGAGACGACGGCGTGGCTCCGCGCGCGGGGGTCTCGCGGCTGGCAGCGGCCGGCTGCCGCCCTCCCGGCGGCGGAAGACTACCCGCTGGGGGTTGCACCCCTTTCGCCCACCCGCCCGCCCGACTCGGTTGGGTGAGAGGGGGAGGTCCTCGGGGCTCCGCCCCGACCCCCGGCGGGGGCTGCGCCCCCTGCACCCCCGGGGTCTGGGCACCCCGGCCCGCCACCCCCACCCCAGGGGCGCGGGGAACTGCGCGACCAGCCCCCACTCACCCGCACCCGGCGAAACCCGCGCACCCCCACTCACCCGCACCCGGCGAAACCCGCGGAGCCCCCCTCACCCGCCCCCGGCCGTTTAACGTGTATCCGGGCCCGCCCCCTAGGATTGGCTCCAAACCACACACACTCACCCCAGAGGAACGCTGCATGCCTGGCATCACGCGCGAGGAGGTCGCCCACCTCGCCCGGCTGGCGCGTCTGGAGCTGAAGCCCGAAGAGCTCGACCACTTCGCGGGACAGCTGGACGACATCATCGGCGCGGTCGCCCGCGTCAGCGAGGTCGCCGACCAAGACGTACCGCCGACCTCGCACCCGCTCCCGCTGACGAACGTCATGCGCGCGGACGAGGTCCGTCCGTCGCTCACCCCCGAGCAGGCGCTCTCCGGCGCCCCGGCCCAGGAGCAGCAGCGTTTCAAGGTGCCGCAGATCCTGGGGGAGGACTAACCGCCATGACGGACAACGTCAACATCATCAAGCTCACCGCCGCCGAGATCGCCGCGAGGATCGCCTCCGGCGAGCTCACCGCCGTCGAGGTCACCGAGGCCCACCTCGCCCGGATCGAGGCCGTCGACGAGAAGGTGCACGCCTTCCTGCACGTCGACCGCGAGGGCGCCCTCGCGCAGGCCCGCGCCGTCGACGAGAAGCGGGCCCGGGGCGAGAAGCTCGGCCCGCTCGCCGGCGTCCCCCTCGCGCTCAAGGACATCTTCACCACCGAGGGCATCCCGACCACCGTCGGCTCCAAGATCCTCGAAGGCTGGATCCCGCCGTACGACGCGACGCTCACCAAGCGGCTGAAGGCCGCCGACGTCGTCATCCTCGGCAAGACCAACATGGACGAGTTCGCCATGGGGTCGAGCACCGAGAACAGCGCCTACGGCCCCACCGGCAACCCCTGGGACCTCACCCGCATCCCCGGCGGCTCCGGCGGCGGCTCCTCCGCGGCCCTCGCCTCCTACGAGGCCCCGCTCGCCATCGGCACCGACACCGGCGGCTCCATCCGCCAGCCCGCCTCCGTCACCGGCACGGTCGGCGTGAAGCCGACGTACGGCGCGGTGTCCCGGTACGGCATGGTGGCGTTCAGCAGCAGCCTCGACCAGGGTGGGCCCTGCGCCCGCACGGTCCTGGACGCCGCGCTGCTGCACGAGGTCATCGCCGGGCACGACCCGCTCGACTCGACGTCGATCGACGCGCCCGTCCCGCCCGTCGTCGAGGCCGCCCGCAACGGCAGCGTCGCCGGCATGCGCGTCGGCGTGGTCAAGCAGTTCCGCGGCGAGGGCTACCAGGCCGGCGTCATCCAGCGGTTCGACGAGTCCGTCGCGCTGCTGAAGGAGCTGGGCGCCGAGATCGTCGAGCTGGACTGTCCGTCCTTCGACCTCGCCCTGTCGGCGTACTACCTCATCGCTCCGTCCGAGTGCTCCAGCAACCTCGCCCGCTTCGACGGGCTCCGCTACGGCCTGCGCACCGGCGACGACGGGAACCACTCCGCCGAGGAGGTCACCTCCCTCACCCGTGAGGCCGGCTTCGGCCCCGAGGTGAAGCGCCGCATCATGCTCGGCACCTACGCCCTGAGCTCCGGCTACTACGACGCCTACTACGGCTCCGCGCAGAAGGTCCGCACGCTCATCACGCGCGACTTCGAGAAGGCCTTCGAGCAGGTCGACGTGATCGTCTCGCCGACCACGCCCACCACCGCCTTCCCGATCGGCGAGCGCGCCGACGACCCGATGGCGATGTACCTCGCCGACCTGTGCACCATCCCCACCAACCTGGCGGGCAACGCGGCCATGTCGCTGCCCTGCGGCCTGGCCCCGGAGGACAACCTCCCCGTCGGCCTCCAGATCATCGCCCCGGCGCTGAAGGACGACCGGCTGTACAAGGTCGGCGCCGCCGTCGAGGCCGCCTTCGTGGAAAGGTGGGGGCACCCGCTTCTCGAGGAGGCTCCGTCGCTGTGAGCGCACTGACCAAGGCCAAGAGCTTCAACAAGTCCAAGTCCGGTCTGTACCTGTCCATGGCCGCCACCGCGTTCGGCGCGTTCGGCGTCGCCAAGCGGCTCAAGAAGGCCCGCGCCGACAACGACGTGCTGGTCGTGATCGACGCCACCGTGTCCGCCGCCGCCATCGTCACCGGCCTCGCCGTCCTGTACCGCGAGCTGAAGCGGCTGGGCGACGACGACGTCCTGCTGGGCTGAGAGGGAAAGTTCACCGTGACCACCACGACCGACCTGGTGTCGTACGAGGACGCGCTGGCGTCGTACGACCCCGTCATGGGCCTTGAGGTCCATGTCGAACTCGGCACCAAGACCAAGATGTTCTGCGGCTGTTCGACCGCCCTCGGCCAGGACGCCAACACGCAGACCTGCCCGGTCTGCCTCGGCCTGCCCGGCGCGCTGCCCGTCGTCAACGCGACCGGCGTCGAGTCCGCGATCAAGATCGGTCTCGCGCTGAACTGCGAGATCGCCGAGTGGTGCCGCTTCGCCCGGAAGAACTACTTCTATCCGGACATGCCGAAGAACTTCCAGACCTCCCAGTACGACGAGCCGATCGCCTTCAACGGCTACCTCGACGTGCAGCTGGAGGACGGCGAGGTCTTCCGCGTGGAGATCGAGCGCGCCCACATGGAGGAGGACACCGGCAAGTCGACCCACGTCGGCGGCGCCACCGGCCGTATCCACGGCGCGTCCCACTCGCTGCTCGACTACAACCGCGCCGGCATCCCGCTCATCGAGATCGTCACCAAGCCGATCGTCGGCGCCGGCGAGCGCGCTCCCGAGGTGGCGAAGGCGTACGTCCGTGAGCTGCGCGAGGTCATCCGCGCACTCGGCGTCTCCGAGGCCCGGATGGAGATGGGCCAGATGCGCTGCGACGTGAACCTCTCGCTGCGCCCGAACGGCACCGAGAAGTTCGGCACGCGGTCCGAGACGAAGAACGTGAACTCGCTGCGGTCCGTGGAGCGCGCGGCCCGCTTCGAGATCCAGCGGCACGCGGCGGTGCTGTCGACCGGCGGCCTGATCGTGCAGGAGACCCGGCACTTCCACGAGGACACGGGGTCGACGACCTCGGGCCGGGTGAAGGAGGAGGCCGAGGACTACCGGTACTTCCCCGAGCCCGACCTGGTGCCCGTCGCGCCGTCCCGCGCGTGGGTCGAGGAGATCCGCGGCGGGCTGCCGGAGCTGCCGCTGGTCCGCCGCAACCGCCTCCTCGGCGAGTGGGGCGTCTCCGCCGTCGACATGCAGGCGATCCTCAACGCCGGCGCCCTGGACCTGATCGTCGCGACGATCGACGCGGGCGCCGACGCGGCCTCCGCCCGCAAGTGGTGGATGGGCGAACTCGCCCGCAGCGCCAACGAGTCGGGCAAGGCGCTCGACGAACTGGCCATCACGCCGGCGCAGGTGGCCCGGGTCACCGAGCTGGTCACGAAGGGCGACCTGAACGACAAGCTCGCCCGCCAGGTCATCGAGGGCGTCCTCGCGGGCGAGGGCGGCCCGGACGAGGTCGTCGACAAGCGCGGTCTGAAGGTCGTCTCCGACGAGGGCGCGCTCACCGCCGCCGTCGAGGAGGCCATCGCCGGCAACCCGGCCATCGCGGACAAGATCCGCGGCGGCAAGGTGGCGGCGGCGGGCGCCCTGGTCGGCGCGGTCATGAAGGCCACCCGCGGCCAGGCCGACGCGGCCCGCGTCAAGGAGCTGATCCTTCAGCAGCTCGGCGTCGACGAAGGCTGATTCACGGCGTTCCGGCGTGCCTTCACGGCATTCGGAGTGAGGGGGGACGCATCGGTCTCGATGCGTCCCCCTGCGCCGTCTCCGCCCGTCCCCCCTGCGCCGCCCCACAACCGGAGGCGCTACGCTCGCCCGCCATGAGTGCACGAACCGACTCCGACAGGCAGGGCGACGTCCAGGACGGCACAGAGACCGACGAGGACGAGGAGTACGGCATCGAGGACGCCCGGCGGGCCCGCTGGACGGCGACCGGCACCGGCGCACTGCTCGCCCTGGCCGGCGTCGCGGCGGCGCTGCTGCGTCTGACCGGCTCCGCCCCCGCCCTGGTCCCCGCCGCGTACGCCCTCGGCGCCGCCGTCTGCGCGCTCGCCGCGTTCCTGGGCTCCCGGGGCCGCACCCGGCGCGCGCTGTGGCTGCTGATCGCCGGAGTGATGATCATGGCGGTGGGTGACCAGTCCGACTGACCACGGTGACGAAGCCTGACACCTGCGGCGTTATTGTCCTGTGATCTGTCTCCCACTCCTGTGAGCCGCCCCGCGAACGCGGCAAACGATCACGCCCGCCTGCGAGAGTGACCATGCATCGCTTCTTGCACATGCGTTCTTTGCGGGCTGTTCAGTTCGAGTACGACTCCCGGTCAAAGATCCACAATTCACCCCGGGAGCACGAACGTGGCAGCCCTCGCGCAGTGGTGTGTACGACGCCGCCTCGTCGCGGTCCTGATCTGGCTGCTCACCCTCGGCGCGGCCGGCGCGGCCGCCGTGCTCGCCGGTTCCGCCTACTCCAACGACTACGAGGTCCCCGGCACCGAATCCGGACGCGCGACCCGTCTCCTCGCGGAGGGCTTTCCCGGCCTCGGCGGCGACAGCGACACCGTCGTCTGGCGCACCGCGTCGGGCACTGTGCGCGCCGCCGACGTCGAACAGACCATGACGCGCACCCTGGAGCGGATCGCGGGCCTGCCCGGCGTGGCCTCCGTGACCAGCCCCTACGGCGACCGGGGCGCCGCCCAGATCAGCGAGGACGGGCGGACCGCTTACGCCGCGGTCGCCTTCGCCGACCGGGCCGAGGACATCGACGAGGCGCAGGCGCGGGCCGTCGTCGACACCGCGAAGTCGGCGCGCGGCGACGGGCTCCAGGTGGAGCTGGGCGGCCGGGCCGTCGCGCTCACCGAGTCCTCCGGGGGCCATCTCGCCGAGGCCGTCGGCGTCGTCGTCGCCGCCGTCGTGCTCTTCCTCGCCTTCGGCTCGCTCGCCGCCTCACTGCTGCCCATCGCCACCGCCCTGGTCGGCGTCGGCACCGCGTACGCCGGGATCGTGCTGCTCGGACACGCCATGACCGTCGCCGACTTCGCGCCCATGCTCGGCATGCTCATCGGGCTCGGCGTCGGCATCGACTACGCCCTGTTCATCGTCACCCGGCACCGGCGCGGACTGAAGCGCGGGCTGCCGGTCGCCGAGGCCGCCGTCGACGCCGTGGCGACCACGGGACGCGCGGTCGTCTTCGCGGGCGCCACCGTGTGCATAGCCCTGCTGGGCATGCTGATCCTGCGGCTGAACTTCCTCAACGGCGTGGCGGTGGCCGCCTCCCTGACCGTCGTGCTGACCGTCGCGGCCTCCGTGACCCTGCTGCCCGCGCTGCTCTCCCTCATCGGCCCGCGCGCCCTCAGCCGCCGGGAACGGCGCCGGCTCGCCGAGCACGGGCCAGAGCCGGAGCTGCCGACCGGCTTCGCCGCCCGCTGGTCGGCGTTCGTCGAACGCCATCCCAAGCTGCTCGGGACGCTCGCCCTCGCCGTCGTCGCCGTCCTCGCCCTGCCCACGCTCTCCCTGCGCCTGGGCACCTCCGACCAGGGCAACGGCCCGGAGACCGCCACCACCCGCCAGGCCTACGACCTCCTCGCCGACGGCTTCGGCCCCGGCGTCAACGGCCCGCTCACCCTCGTGACGCACGTCGGCGGCGGCGAGGACCGGCTCGCCCTCGACAACCTCGACGCCGCCCTGCGCGCCACCGAGGGCGTCGCCGCGGTGACGCCCGCCAGGTACAGCACCGCCGGCGACACCGCGTACCTCGTGGTCGTGCCGGAGGCCGCCCCGCAGTCGCAGCTCACCAGCGAACTCGTCGACCGGCTGCGCGACGAGGTGCTGCCCCGCGCCGAACGCGGGACCTCGCTCGACGTGCAGGTCGGCGGGGTGACCGCCGGCTACGACGACTTCGCCGGGGTCATCGTCGGCAAACTGCCCCTGTTCGTCGGCGTCGTCATCGGCCTCGGCTGTCTGCTGCTCCTGCTCGCCTTCCGGTCCGTCGGCATACCGCTGAAGGCCGCCGCGATGAACGTGGCCGCCGTCGCCGCCGCCTTCGGCATCGTCGTCGCCGTCTTCCAGTGGGGCTGGGGGAGCGAGCCGCTGGGGCTCGGCCGGGCCGGCCCGATCGAGCCCTTCCTGCCCGTGATCATGGTGTCGGTCCTCTTCGGGCTCTCCATGGACTACCAGGTCTTCCTGGTCAGCCGGATGTACGAGGAGTGGCTGGAGACCGGCGACAACCGGCGGGCCGTGCGCGTCGGCCTCGCCGAGACCAGCCGGGTGATCAACTCCGCCGCGGTCATCATGATCTCGGTCTTCCTCGCCTTCGTCCTCAGCGGCGACCGCGTGATCGCCATGTTCGGCATCGCGCTGGCCGCCGCCGTCGCCCTCGACGCCTTCGTCCTGCGCACCCTCCTCGTCCCCGCCCTCATGCACCTGCTCGGCAGCGCCAACTGGTGGCTGCCCCGCTGGCTCGACCGCCGCCTGCCCCGCATCAGCATCGAGCCGCCCGAGGCCCGCGCCGCCCATGAGAGGCTCACCGAGGTCGTGGACGGTCTCGAAGAGGAGCGGCAGCCGGATGTACGCGATATCGCTGGGTGACGACGGAGCGGAACTGCGCCCCCTGGAGCCCTGGCACGCCGAGGAGTTCCTCGCCCACCTCGAACGCGGCCGGGAGTTCATCAACCGGTTCGTCCCCTTCGGCTCGAAGGCCACCGATGTGGCCGGCGCCCGTGAGGCGCTCCAGCGGTACGCCGACATGCGCGCCGCCGACACCGGCTCCCTGCACGGCCTGTGGCTGGAGGGCCGGCTCGTGGGCGGCGTGCTCTTCCTGAACTTCGACGCCGAGCAGGGCAACTGCGAGGTCGGCTGCTGGCTGGAGCCGGCCGGCACCGGACGCGGACTGGTCACCCGGGCCATGCGGGTGCTGATCGACTTCGCCGTCGAGCAGCGCGGGATGCACCGCGTCGAGTGGGTCGCCTCCGCGGGCAACGAGGCCAGCCTGAACGTGGCCCGGCGGCTGGGGATGAGCCGGGACGGGGTGCAGCGGGAGGCCTACCCCTATCGTGGGGTGCGGCACGACCTCGAAACCTGGTCCGTGCTGGCCCCCGAGTGGCGCGCCGCACGCGCGCGCACCGCTCACAGCGGGCGTTAAGAAACCTCTCATACAGCGTCCGTACGGTGCGGGACATGGCAACCAGGACTGAAGACGAGGCCGCCGCCACGACGGGCGCGGCCGCACAGGCGAAGCGCGACGAGGAGACGACGGTGGACGCCACGAAGGGCGAGGCGACAGACGCGCCGGACGTGGTCGCGGAGACCGAGGTGGACGAGGTCGAGGAGCTCGAGGCCGAGGCGGTGGAGGAGGGCCCCTCCGGCGTCGGCCAGGGCGCCGGCGCCGTCGTGTCCGCCGGACTGGGCATCGTGTCGCTCACCGGCAGCTGGGTCGGCACGGTGGCCTCGGCGCGCGAGTCCCTCATGGGCCAGCTCCAGAGCACGCAGTCCTCCAGCGTGGCCAAGATGATCAAGGAAGGCTACGGCGACGCCTGGCAGGCCACCGCCCTGTGGGGCGGCGTGTTCGCCCTGACCGCGCTCGTGGTCGGCGTCGTCGTCCTCGCCCGGCCCGCCTTCGGCGCGCCCGGCAGGCCGCAGGCGCCCTGGATCAAGTCGGTCGCCTGGGCGGGCGTCTCGCTCGGCGTGATCGGCCTGCTGCTGGCCGTCCTCAAGTACACCGACGTCCTGCTCGGACTGCCGTCCGCGAGCTGAGCGCCGCGCCGGTTCGACCGAGCGTCGCACGAGGGGCCTCAGGCCCGCGCCGTGAGCACCTTACGGCCGGCCCGGGGCCCCTCAGGCGCGTCTAAGGCCCCCTCCCCGGCCCGAAGATGCGGAACTCTCCCGATGCGGTGGACCCGCCTGGCGGACGAGAGTCGAGGCATCGCGGCGAACGAGCCGCGATCACCGGCTCTCCCAGGGGGACACACCATGTACGAGCACGCGTACCAGCAGGTCCACCAGCAGGCCCGCTCCGCCGAGCTGCTCCGACGGGCCGAGGACGAGCGGCTGGCCCGTGAGGCCGTCCGCGCCCGTCGCGCCGCCCGCCGCGAGGCCGCCGACCGCCGTGAGGCCACTGCCCGCCGCGAGGCCGGCGACCCCGCCGGCGCCGCCGGGGCGAGCGCATCCGATACCGGCCGTCCGCGCCGGCCGCGGTCCGCCCGGACCACGTGAGCGGCGGCGCGCGGGCCGGGGTCGCGGACCCGCCCCCGCGGGATCCGCGAAGACGCACCGCGGCGGCGATATCCACTGGGGCCGCCCGGCGGCCCTGTGCGATGCTCGCCCCCGTGGAGAACAAGTCCGTCAGCCCCGTCTTCGTGGGCCGTGCCGACGAGTTGGACGTCCTGAACGACGCGCTCTCCCGCGCCGCAACGGGAGAGCCGCAGGCACTGCTGATCGGCGGCGAGGCGGGGGTGGGCAAGACCAGACTCGTCGAGGAGTTCGCCACCGCGGCCGGGCGCGCCGCCGCCGGCCGCCCCGGCGCGGTCGTCGCGCTCGGCGGCTGCGTCGAGATCGGCGCCGACGGGCTGCCGTTCGCCCCGTTCTCCACCGCCCTGCGCGCCCTGCGCCGCGCCCTGCCCGGCGAACTCGCCGCCGCGGCGGCCGGCCAGGAGGAGGAACTCGCCCGGCTGCTGCCCGAGTTGGGGGAGACCGGAGCCGGCCGGCACGACGAGGAGGGCATGGCCCGCCTCTTCGAACTCACCGCCCGTCTCCTGGAACGCGTCGCCGCCGACCGCACCGTCGTCGTCGCCCTGGAGGACCTCCACTGGGCCGACGCCTCCACCCGCCACCTCCTCTCCTACCTCCTGCGCACCCTGCGCACCGGACGCCTCGTCGTCCTCGCCACCTACCGCTCCGACGACATCCACCGCCGCCATCCGCTGCGCCCCCTGATCGCCGAACTCGACCGGCTGCGCACCGTCCGCCGCCTCGAACTCGCCCGGCTCACCCGCGAGGAGGTCGGCCGCCAGATCGCCGGCATCCTCGCCCAGGAACCAGACCCGGACCAGGTCGACGACATCTTCGAACGCTCCGACGGCAACGCCTTCTTCGTCGAGGAACTCGCCGTCGCCGCCCACGAGGGCAGCTGCACCGGCCTCACCGACTCCCTGCGCGACCTGCTCCTCGTCCGCGTCGAGGCGCTGCCCGAGCGCGCCCAGACCGTCGCCAGGATCGTCGCCGAGGGCGGCTCCACCGTCGAGCACCGACTGCTCGCCGCCGTCGCCCGGCTCGCCGAGGACGACCTCATCGAGGCACTGCGCGCCGCCGTCGGCGCCAACCTCCTGCTCGCCACGTCCGCCGGGGACGGCTACCGCTTCCGCCACTCCCTCGTCCGCGAGGCCGTCAGCGACGACCTGCTGCCCGGCGAACGCTCCCGCCTCAACCGCCGCTACGCCGAAGCCCTCCAGGCCGACCCGACGCTCGTCCCCGCCGACGAGCGCGTCATGCGGCTGGCCAGCTACTGGTACCACGCCCGCGACCCGGCCAAGGCCCTGCCCGCCGTCCTCGACGCCTCCGCCGCCGCCCGCTCCCGCCACGCCTACTGCGAGCAACTCCGTCTCCTGGAAAGGGCGATGGAGCTGTGGGAGAGCGCCCCCGAGGACGTCAGGAACCGGCTGCGCCCCGCCGACTACACCGAGGTCCTCGCGCTCCGCGGCTGCGACCCCGCCGACGTCCCGCTGCACTATCTCGACCTCATGGCCGAGGCCGCCGACGCGGGCCGCCTCGGCGGGGACCGCGAACGCGCCCTGAAGATCACCAAGCGGGCGCTGCGCCTGCTGGAGGACGAGGACGACCCGCTGCGCGCCGCCTGGTTCTGGGTGCAGCGCTCCCGGCTGGTGCGCTCCCTCGGCCGGGGCACCGGACGTGAGGAACTGGCCACCGCCCAGGACCTGGTGCGCGGCCTGCCGCCCAGCGAGGTGCACGCCGAAGTCCTCACCCACATGGCCAACTGGTCGCTGCTGCACGCCCCGGGACCCGACGCCTACTCGGCCGGCGAACACGCCGTGGAGTACGCCCGCATGATCGGCGCCCGCGAGATCGAGCTCAACGCCCGCCAGACCCTCGGCGTCCTCATGGTCGACGCCGGTCATGTCGAGGCCGGTCTCACGGAGCTGTACGAGGTCAAGGAGAGCGCGCTGGCCGAGGACGTCTCGGCCGTGGCGCTGAACGTCTACGTCAACCTGCCCAGCGAACTGGAGGCCGTCGGCCGCTCCGGCGAGGCCCTGCCGATCATCGCGGAGGGCGTGGCCTTCGCACAGCGGCGTCAACTGCCCGAGAACGAGGCGTGGATACAAGCCAACCTCGCCGAATCCCTGCTGTCCCTGGGGCGTTGGGACGAGGCCGAGCGCGCCTGCGCCGTCGCCGGACGGATCGGCATCGGCGTCGCCATCCAGGGCTTCCACGCCGCCCTGCGCGCCGAACTCGCTGCCTGCCGAGGCGACCTGGCCGAAGCACACCGCCGACTGGACGCGGCCCGCGACTGCTTCGGCTCGCTCGACCGCTCGCCCCAGCACGAGATACCCCTCGCCCGCCTCGCCGTCGGCCTCGCCGCCGCCGAGGGCCGTGTCCTGGACGCCCGCGCCCACCTCACCCGCGTCCTCGACCGGGGCTTCCCGCCCGGCGCCCAGCGCTACGCCTGGCCCCTGCTGCTCACCGCCGCGGCCGCCGAGGGCGACGCCCGCACGCTGCCCGCCGCCGAGCAGGGCCGCGCCGCACTCCTCGACCGCATCCGCGAGGCCGCCCGCCAGCTCGCCGCGATCGTCCCCGTCTGGCAGGCCCACGCACAGTGGCTGCGCGCCGAGCTCCTGCGCGCCGAGGGCCGGGCCCGGCCCGAGGACTGGAGCGAGGCGGTCACCGCCTTCGAGACGCTGGAGCGTCCCTACGACCTCGCCCGCACCCGCTACCGCCAGGCCGAGGCGCTCCTCACCGCCGGCGGCGACGACGAACGCGACCGCGCGGCCGAACTGCTCCGCCTCGCCCACGCCGTGGCCGAACACCTCGGCGCCCGGCCGCTCGCCGACGCGGTCGCCCGGCTCGCCCAGCGCGGTCGCCTCGCCCTGACCGTCGGCCCGGCCGGCACCCCGCAGGACCCCGTCCGCGCCCTCGGCCTCACCGACCGCGAACGCGATGTGCTGCGCCTGGTCTCCGCCGGTCGCACCAACCGCCAGATCGCCGAGGAGCTCTTCATCTCCCCGAAGACGGCGAGCGTCCACGTCTCCAACATCCTCGGCAAGCTCGGGGTCTCCGGACGCGGCGAGGCGGCGGCGGTGGCGCACCGGCTGGGGCTGTTCCCGGCCGAGACGCTCCCGTCGCCGTCCGTCGGCTGACGGGCCCGGTGCGAGGACCCCCGAGGCGTACGCTGTGAGGAACCGGCCGGGGAGGCGCTGTGTTCAACATGTTCGAGGAACTGTTCGCGCCCGGCCGCAAGCACACCCGCGACGAGCAGAACCGCCTGGAGCTGACCCGCGAGGACGTCGGCGACGCCGACCCCGGGCGCGGGCCGATAGACCTCGCCTCCGGCAAGGTCGTCGTCCGCCCGCCCGAGGAGACCGACCAGGCCACCGGGCAGCCCGCCGAGCCGCGCACCGGGCAGCCTGCCGAGCCGCGTACCAGGCCGCCCGCCGAGGCCGACTCCTGAGCGGCGGGGCTCAGCTCACCTGGAGCTCCAGTATTCGGTCGTCGCCCTCCTCGGGCGCGCCCCGGCCGTCCGTGTTGCTCGTCGTGACCCACAGCTTGTCGCCGCCCGCCGCGACCACCGTGCGCAGCCGGCCGTACTCGCCCTCCAGGAACGCCTGGGAGTCCGCCGACGCCTCCGTGCCCTTCAGCGGAACGCGCCACAGCCGCTTCCCCTTCAGGCCCGCCATCCACACCGAGCCCTCGGCGTAGGCGATCCCGCTGGGGGAGGCGTCGTCGGTGTCCCACTGGTCGATCGGGTTGACGTACGCCGCGTCGTCCGACTTCCCCTCGACCTCCGGCCAGCCGTAGTTGCCGCCCGGCGTGATCGCGTTCAGCTCGTCCCACGTCTTCTGGCCGAACTCCGCCGCGAACAGCCGCTGCTTGGAGTCCCAGGCGAGGCCCTGCACATTGCGGTGGCCGTACGAGTACACCGCGGAGTCCGGGAACGGGTTGCCCGGCGCCGGTTCGCCCTCCGGGGTCAGCCGCAGGATCTTGCCGCCCAGGGACTCCTTGTCCTGGGACAGGCCCTGCTCGCCGGCCTCGCCGGTGGCCGCGTAGAGCATCCGGTCCGGGCCGAAGGCGATCCGGCCGCCGTTGTGGATCATGCCCTTGGGGATGCCCTTGAACACCGTGTCGGGCGCGCCCAGCTGCTCGCCCGTGGGCCGCGCCGCGTCGTACCGCATGCGGACGACGCGGTTGTCCGAGGCGGAGGTGAAGTACGCGTAGACCATGTGGTCCGAGGCGTAGTCGGGGGAGAGGGCCAGGCCGAGCAGACCGCCCTCGCCGGCCGCCGAGACCCCCGGCACCTCGCCGAGCAGGGTCTTCTTGCCCGTCGTCTCGTCGACCCGCGTGATCGTCCCCTCGTCGCGGGAGGCGACCAGTAGACCCCCCTCGGGCAGCGGGGCGAGACCCCAGGGGCTGTTCAGGCCCTCGGCGACCGTGCGCACCACCTTCACCGTGCCCTTCGCGGGCGGCGTCGCCTCGGCGGCGGACTGCGCGGACGAGGCCGGCGCGGACGTGGGGGCGGCGGAGGGGCTCGCCGCGCCGCCGGCTGTTCCTCCGCCGTCGGAGGAACAGCCGGCCGCCAACAGGAGCGCACTCGCGGCCGCCACGGCCGTCACTGCTCGACGATGCACGATCTTGGTCCCTTCGACGCGGCGGTCCAACGGCAGGTTCTACCTGTCATACACCGCTCGTGCCCCCCGAGTTCCCGATCAACGAAACCCGATGCGAACGAACCGCGGTCCGAGCGGACTCAGTCCCACGAACCCTGCGCCGCGGGCAGCGCCGAAATCTCGGCGACGTCCTGAGGGGTCAGCCGCAGCCCGCACGCCCCGGCGTTCTCCGTCACCCACCGCTCCTGCTTGGCCCCCGGCACCGGGACCACGTGCCGGCCCTGCGCCAGCACCCACGCCAGCGCCACCTGCGCCGCCGTCACCGCCTCGCCGTGCCGAGCGGCCACCCGGCGCAGACCGGCGACGATCGGCTGGTTCGCCGCCGTCATCTCGGCGGTGAACCGGGGATGCCGGGCCCGCATGTCGTCGTGCTCGAAGCCCTGCCCCGGGGTCAGCGTCCCGGTGAGGAAACCGTTCCCCAGCGGCATCGCCGCCAGAAAGCCCACCCCGCGCTCCCCGCACCACGGCAGCAGCGCGTCCAGCGCCTCCGGCGACCACACCGACAGCTCCGCCTCCACCGCGCTCACCGGGAACACCTGCTGCACCCGCCGCAACTGCCGGATCGTCGCGTCGTACAGCCGCCCGCCCGACCGCCGGCCGCCCCGCGCGCCCACCGCGCACAGCCCCAACGCCCGCACCTTGCCTGCCTGTACGAGTTCCGCCATCGCCCCCCAGGTCTCCTCCACGGGGACCTCGGGGTCCGCGCGGTGCAGCTGGTAGAGATCGATGACGTCCGTCTGGAGCCGCCGCAGCGAGGCGTCGCAGGCCCGTCTCACGTATCCCGGGCGGCCGTTGGCCACCACGTGCTGCTCCCCGACCAGCAGACCGACCTTGGTCGACACGAACGCGTCCCCGCGCCGCTCCTTCAACACCCGCCCCACCAACAGCTCGTTGGTGAACGGGCCGTACATGTCGGCCGTGTCCAGAAGGGAGACGCCCAGGTCCAGCGCCCGGTGCAATGCCCTCAGCGACTCGTCGCCCCGCTGCCGCGACCCGCTGTAAGCCCAGCTCATCGGCATGCACCCGAGTCCGACGGCCCCCACCGCGAGCGCCGCCGCGCCGATCGTCCTGCGCTCCACCTGCTCGTGATCCTCCCTGTCCCGGCCCACCAACCTAACCTCTGCACGCGCGCGTGCAGCACATAGCCTCGTGACCATGACCACGGACACACCCCGCGACGTATGGCTGCCCATCCCGCCCGACGAGATCGACGGGCTCCCCGAGGGCCCCGACTACCTTTTCTGGGACGGCGGCGAGGCCGGCGACCAGGAGTTCCCCGGCGACCCCGCGAACTGCGTCCTGTACGTGGTGCCCTACATGAAGCGCCAGCCGGTGAAGGTGCGCCCGCTGCGCGAGATGAGCCGTCTCCAGGTCGTGCAGACCCTCACCGCGGGCGTCGACGACGTCACCGCGCGGCTGTCGGACCTCGTGCCGGGAGTGCGGCTGTGCAACGCGCGCGGGGTGCACGAGGCGAGCACCGCGGAGCTCGCGCTCACCCTGACCCTCGCCTCCCTGCGCGGCGTCCCGCAGTTCGTCCGCGCACAGGAACAGGGCCGCTGGCGCAGCGAGTTCCATCCGGCGCTCGCCGACAAGAACGTGCTCGTCGTCGGCTACGGGGCCATCGGTGAGGCGATCGAGGACCGGCTCGTGCCCTTCGAGGTGGCGCGGGTGGCGCGCGTCGCGCGCTCCGAGCGCACCACGGCGCGCGGCCCGGTGCACCCCTTCACCGAGCTGCCCGCCCTGCTCCCCGAGGCGGACGTCGTGATCCTCTCGACGCCCCTGAACGAGACCACCCGGGGCCTGGTGGACGCCGAGTTCCTCGCCCGCATGAAGGACGGCGCGCTCCTCGTCAACGTGGCCCGGGGCGCGGTCGTCGACACCAAGGCCCTGCTCGCCGAGGTGGAGACCGGCCGCCTCACCGCCGCGTTGGACGTCACCGACCCCGAACCGCTGCCCCCGGGCCACCCCCTGTGGCAGGCGCCCGGCGTCCTGATCAGCCCGCACGTCGGCGGACCCACCTCCGCGTTCCTGCCGCGCGCCAAGCGACTCCTGGTGGACCAGTTGGGCCGTTTCGTGAACCGGGAGCCGCTGCGCAACGTGATCCTTACGACGGGCGCCACGGACGAGGCATGACGGCCATGGCACGCGCGTAATCCGCTTAGGGCACCCTCCGCAGTCCTCCGGACGCGGTACGTGCGCGCGTTGCCGCTGATCGTCACTGAGCGTAGAGGAACTATGTCCCTGAGTGACGAGACTGGTGTATCGTCCCGACAGGGGCTGCGCCGCGCACCGTTCGGCGCCGGGGACGGACATTTCAGACTGTGAGGGGGGCGACGGGCGATGCACGGCCAATGGACGAACGATCCGACGCGGCGGAGCCGCCGCCGGCGGCCCTGCCGCGCGGCTACGCGCCGACGACGCGGCGGCGCGACCGGGCACCCGACCCGGCGCGACAGCCGGCACCACTGTCACCACCACTGGCACCACCACAGTCACCGGCACCGCTGTCGTCACCACCGCAGCCACCACCTCCGCACAGCGCCCTCGGCGCACGCGGCGCGCCCCGCGCACCAGGCCCCGCAGGGACCGGGAGCGGCGCGGACCGGGAGGCCCCGGTGAGCTCGCCGCCGACCTCCACGACCCTCCTCGACGGAGCGCTGCGCGCCCAGCCGATGGCGGGGACGTCGCTGCCGAAGCCGCCGTCCGCCGGCGGCCCCGGACCGGGAGCGGTCCGTCAACTGGTGCTGGCCCTGGTGTGCGCGGGATACGCCGTCGGCTCCGCGTTCGGCTGGGGTTCGGACCACACCGCCCTGATCATGGGCGACTTCGGCCTCGCCGCCGCTGCGGGCACCGCCGCGGTGTCCTGCTTCCTCTACGCGCGCAACCGCCGCGTCCGCTTTCGACCCGCCTGGCTGCTGTTCGCGCTCTCCTCGACGATGGCGGCCCTGGGCAACCTGGTCTGGGGCTGGTACGAGGTCGTGCTGAACCGGCCCGTGCCCAGCCCCAGCTACGCCGACCTGTTCTTCCTGTGCTTCGCGCCGCCCGCGATCGTGGGGCTGCTGGTGCTCGCCGCCCGGCCCGTCACCAAGGCGGGCTGGGTCTGCCTGGCGCTCGACGCCTGGCTGATCGCCGGCTCGCTGCTCACGCTGTCCTGGAGCCTCGCGCTCGCCCAGGCCGCGCAGCTCGACGGACCGAGCGTGGCCCACGCGGCGCTCTCCCTCGCCTACCCGCTGCTCGACATCGCCCTGGTCAGCATGGTGCTGGTGCTGCACTTCCGGCGCTCGCCGGTCAACCGCACGGCGGTCAACACCGCCGTCGGCGCGCTCGCGCTGACCGTCATGTGCGACGCCCTGTTCACCTCACCGCTGCTGCACCACTCCTACCGCTCGGGCCAACTCCTCGACGCGGGCTGGTTCGCGGGCTCCCTGCTCCTCGCGTACGCCCCCTGGGCCGCCGGCCGGCAGCACCGGCGCGGCGAGGACGGGCACACACGCGTGGTGCACGAGCACCTGCCCGGCCGGCGCACCGCCGCCGCCCCGGCCCAGCCGCACCCGCCGGCCCAACTCCCCGCGCCGACCCAGCTCCCCGCGTCGACGCACTCCTCCTCGCCGACGCACTCCTCCACTCCGGCGCACTCCTCCACTCCGGCCAAGCCCAGTGCACCGGGCGACCACAGCCGGTACCCGGCCACCCGCCCCATCACCGGCTCCCTCGCCGCCCTCACGCCCTACCTCGCCGCCGCCGTCTGCACCCTGGGGATCCTCTACAACGTCCTCAACGGCCGCAGCGTCGACCGGGTCGTCCTGCTGACCGGCGGCACCGTCGTGCTCGCCCTCGTGGTCCGCCAGGGCATCATGCTGCTCGACAACATCACCCTCACCCAGGAACTGGCCCAGAAGGAGAACCACTTCCGTTCCCTGGTCCAGGGCTCCAGCGACGTCATCATGATCGCCGCGCCCAGCGGCATCCTGCGCTATGTCTCCCCGGCCGCCGCCGGCGTCTACGGACGGCCCGCGGAGGACCTGGTCGGCACCGAACTGGCCCATCTCATCCATCCGGGGGACCTGGGCTGCGTGGTGCACGAGGTGCGCCGCTTCCTCGCCGCCAGCCCCCAGGAGGAGCCCACCACCCGCATCGAGTGCCGGTTCCGCTCCGGCGACGGGGGCTGGCTCAACGTCGAGTCGACCGTCAACCGCCATCACGGCGGCCTGATCTTCAACAGCCGGGACGTGACCGAACGCGTGCGCCTCCAGGCACAGCTCCAGCACAACGCCGAGCACGACCCGCTCACCGACCTGCCCAACCGGGCGCTGTTCACCCGCCGCGTCCAGCAGGCGCTCTCCGGCCGCCGCAGCTCCGACCGGGGCCCCGCGCTGCGCAACACGGCCGTCCTCTTCATCGACCTCGACGGCTTCAAGGCCGTCAACGACACCATCGGCCACCAGGCCGGGGACGAACTGCTCGTCCAGGCCGCCCGCAGGCTCCAGGATGCCGTCCGCCAGGGCGACACGGCCTCCCGGCTGGGCGGCGACGAGTTCGCGGCGCTCATCGTCGGGGACGGCACCCGCGACCGCAGCGCGCGCGAGCGCCACATCGTGGACCTCGCCGACCGCCTCAGGATCACGCTCTCGCAGCCCTACCTCATCGACGGCAACGAGGTCCGGGTGGCCGCGTCCATCGGCGTAGCCTTCGCCGAACCCGGACTCGGCGCCGGGGAACTGCTGCGCAACGCCGACCTCGCCATGTACCGGGCGAAGGCGGGCGGCAAGGGCCGGGTCGAGCTGTACAAGCCGCAGATGCAGCAGGACGTCGTACGCAAGGCGGAGCTGGCCACGCGGCTGCGGGCCGCCCTGCACGACGGCGAGTTCACGCTGCTGCACCAGCCGGTGGTGCGGCTGGAGGACGGCCGGATCGCGTCGGTCGCCGCGCAGGCCCGCTGGCGGTCCTCGCAAGGCGTGCTGTTCACGCCCGCGGAGTTCCTGCGGGTGGCGGAGGACGGCGACAAGACCGCCGAGCTGGGCCGCTGGATGCTGGAGGAGGCCGTGGCCCAGGCCGCCGACCGGGCCGCGAGCGGACTGAACCTGCCGGTGGTCGTCCGGGTGGGCGCCCGGCGGCTGCTGGACCGGTCGATGCCGCTGGGCTCCGTCGAGGCCCTGCTGACCCGGCACGGACTGCCGTCCGGATCGCTGGTGATCGAGCTGGCCGACATCGACTCCCGGGTGCCGCTGGACGACCTGGAACGCCGCTTGGGCGCGCTGCGCAGACTCGGTGTGCGGATCGCCCTGGACGGCTTCGGCGGCTGTGTGGCCATAACGGCCCTGCGCCGGCTGCCCGTCGACGTGCTCAAGCTCGACCGCGGGCTGGTCGAGGGAGTCGTCGAGTCCGCGCGGCTGCACAAGATCACCAGCGGGCTGCTGCGGATCGCGGGCGACCTCGGACTCCAGTCCGTGGCCGACGGCGTGGACCTGCCCGAACAGGTCGTCGCCCTGCGCGCGATGGGCTGCACCCACGGCCAGGGCATGGCGTTCTCGGGGCCGCTCGACGAGTACCGGCTGCGCCGGGCGCTCGGCCGCGGCGACTACCCGGTGCCGCACGGACCCGTCGAACCGATGTTCGCGATCGGCGGCCCGCCGACGTTCACCGGCGGCGTCACCACGGTCCTGGGCGGGACGCCGGTACGCTCACATAATGAGACTCATGTCCCACCCACTTGACAGTCGGTGCGCGCCGGGGGGAGGGTCAGTGCCATGCGCACCCGAATTCTCGTACTTGGAAAGCGCGTCGGCTGAAGCTGGTGACGCTCCGGACAGACCCGGAACTCCCAGCGACCCCACCCGGCGCGCTCCCCTCGCTTGCCTTTTGGCACGAGGGGTTTTTTGTTGCACAGGCAGCAGTCGCACTCCGTACAAAACACGCTAAAACCCTCAGCATCGAGAAGAGAATGCCGATGACCGAGCAGGCCACCGGGGCCAGTCACCCGCAGCCGCGGCCCCGATCCGGAGGACACTCCGCTCCCGTCGAGAACGTCACGGGCGCGCAGTCCCTCATCCGCTCTCTCGAGGAGGTCGGGGCCGACACGGTGTTCGGCATTCCCGGCGGTGCGATCCTTCCCGCCTACGACCCGCTGATGGACTCGACCCGGGTGCGCCACGTCCTGGTCCGTCACGAGCAGGGCGCCGGCCACGCGGCCACCGGCTACGCGCAGGCCACGGGCAGGGTCGGCGTCTGCATGGCCACCTCCGGTCCCGGCGCCACCAACCTGGTGACCCCGATCGCGGACGCCCACATGGACTCCGTGCCGCTGGTCGCGATCACCGGCCAGGTCGCCTCCAAGGCGATCGGCACCGACGCCTTCCAGGAGGCGGACATCGTCGGCATCACCATGCCGATCACCAAGCACAACTTCCTCGTCACCAAGGCCGAGGACATCCCGCGGGTCATCGCGCAGGCGTTCCACATCGCCTCCACCGGCCGCCCGGGGCCCGTCCTGGTCGACATCGCCAAGGACGCACTCCAGGCGCGGACGACGTTCTCCTGGCCGCCCACCATGGACCTGCCCGGCTACCGGCCCGTCACCAAGCCGCACGCCAAGCAGATCCGCGAGGCCGCCAAGCTGATCACCGCCGCCAAGCGGCCGATCCTCTACGTCGGCGGCGGCGTCCTCAAGGCCGGCGCCACCGCCGAGCTGAAGGTCCTCGCCGAGCTGACCGGCGCGCCGGTCACCACCACGCTGATGGCGCTGGGCGCGTTCCCCGACAGCCACCCGCAGCACCTGGGCATGCCCGGCATGCACGGCTCGGTGGCCGCCGTCACCGGTCTCCAGAAGGCCGACCTGATCGTCGCCCTCGGCGCCCGCTTCGACGACCGCGTCACCGGCAAGCTCGACAGCTTCGCCCCGTACGCCAAGATCGTCCACGCGGACATCGACCCGGCGGAGATCGGCAAGAACCGCGCCGCCGACGTGCCGATCGTCGGGGACGCGCGCGAGGTCATCGCGGACCTGATCCAAGCCGTCCAGAAGGAGCACAGCGAGGGCAACCAGGGCGACTACGGCACCTGGTGGAAGGACCTGTCCCGCTGGCGCGACACCTACCCGCTCGGCTACGACCAGCCCGAGGACGGCTCGCTCTCCCCGCAGCACGTCATCGAGCGCATCGGACAGCTCGCCCCCGAGGGCACGATCTTCGCCGCGGGCGTCGGCCAGCACCAGATGTGGGCCGCCCACTTCATCCAGTACGAGAAGCCCGCCACCTGGCTGAACTCCGGCGGCGCCGGGACGATGGGCTACGCGGTGCCGGCCGCGATGGGCGCGAAGGCGGGCGCCCCGTCGAAGACCGTCTGGGCGATCGACGGCGACGGCTGCTTCCAGATGACCAACCAGGAGCTCACCACCTGCGCCCTGAACGGCATCCCGATCAAGGTCGCGGTCATCAACAACGGCGCGCTCGGCATGGTCCGCCAGTGGCAGACCCTGTTCTACAACCAGCGCTACTCCAACACGGTGCTGCACTCCGGCCCGAACGACGTCAACCCGGACGCCCGCGGCACCCGCGTCCCCGACTTCGTCAAGCTGTCGGAGGCCATGGGCTGCTACGCGATCCGCTGCGAGTCCCCGGACGACCTCGACAAGGTCATCGAGGAGGCGAACTCGGTCAACGACCGCCCGGTCGTCGTCGACTTCATCGTCCACGAGGACGCGATGGTGTGGCCGATGGTCGCCGCCGGCACCTCCAACGACGAGATCATGGCCGCCCGGGACGTCCGCCCCGACTTCGGCGACAACGAAGACGACTGAGCGAGAGAGACGAAAGAGAAATGTCCAAGCACACGCTCTCCGTCCTGGTGGAGAACAAGCCGGGCATCCTGGCCCGGATCGCCGCCCTGTTCTCCCGCCGCGGCTTCAACATCGACTCCCTCGCGGTCGGCGTCACCGAGCACGCCGACATCTCCCGCATCACGATCGTGGTGAGCGTCGACGCCCTGCCGCTGGAGCAGGTCACCAAGCAGCTCAACAAGCTCGTCGAGGTGCTGAAGATCGTCGAACTGGAGCCGGCCCAGGCCGTCCACCGTGAACTCGTTCTGGTGAAGGTGCGCGCCGACAACGAGACGCGCTCCCAGATCGTCGAGATCGTCCAGCTGTTCCGCGCCAAGACCGTGGACGTCTCCCCGGAGGCCGTGACCATCGAGGCCACCGGGAGCAGCGACAAGCTGTCCGCCATGCTCAAGATGCTGGAGCCGTACGGCATCAAGGAGCTGGTCCAGTCCGGCACGATCGCGATCGGCCGCGGCGCCCGTTCGATCACGGACCGGTCCCTGCGCGCACTCGACCGTTCGGCGTAACGCCGGTACGGGCGGCCGGGTGACACCGGCCGCCCGTATACCGAGACCCCGAGACTTCCCTTCCGCCCGCCGTCATACGGTGGGACGCAACACCAGCACCCAAGGAGAGAACCCAAGTGGCCGAGCTGTTCTACGACGCCGACGCCGACCTGTCCATCATCCAGGGCCGCAAGGTCGCCGTCATCGGATACGGCAGCCAGGGCCACGCCCACGCCCTGTCGCTCCGTGACTCCGGTGTCGACGTGCGGGTCGGTCTGCACGAGGGCTCCAAGTCCAAGGCGAAGGCCGAGGAGCAGGGCCTGCGCGTGGTGACCCCGGCCGAGGCCGCCACCGAGGCCGACGTCATCATGATCCTGATCCCGGACCCGATCCAGGCCCAGGTCTACGAGGAGTCGATCGCCCCGAACCTGAGCGACGGCGACGCGCTGTTCTTCGCCCACGGCTTCAACATCCGCTTCGGCTTCATCAAGCCCCCGGCCGGCGTGGACGTCGCCCTGGTCGCCCCGAAGGGTCCGGGCCACCTGGTCCGCCGCCAGTACGAGGAGGGCCGCGGCGTCCCCGCGATCGCCGCCGTCGAACAGGACGCCACGGGCAGCGCCTTCGACCTGGCCCTGTCGTACGCGAAGGCGATCGGCGGCACCCGCGCCGGCGTCATCAAGACGACCTTCACCGAGGAGACCGAGACCGACCTGTTCGGTGAGCAGGCCGTGCTGTGCGGCGGCACCTCGGCGCTGGTCAAGGCGGGCTTCGAGACCCTGGTCGAGGCCGGCTACCAGCCGGAGATCGCCTACTTCGAGTGCCTGCACGAGCTGAAGCTGATCGTGGACCTCATGTACGAGGGCGGCCTGGAGAAGATGCGCTGGTCCGTCTCCGAGACCGCCGAGTGGGGCGACTACGTCACCGGCCCGCGCGTCATCACCGACGCCACCAAGGCCGAGATGAAGAAGGTCCTCGCCGAGATCCAGGACGGCACCTTCGCCCAGCAGTGGATGGACGAGTACCACGGCGGCCTGAAGAAGTACAACGAGTACAAGAACCAGGACTCCGAGCACCTGCTGGAGACCACCGGCAAGCAGCTGCGCAAGCTGATGAGCTGGGTCGACGAGGAGGCGTAAGCCTCACCGCCGGGGCCGGAGCGGATCGCTCCGGCCCTTTCGGCGAACCCCGGGTAACGTCGTAGGAGACGGTGTTGTCCACCCCGTCCGGCCACGGACGGGTGATCCTTCCGCAGAGGCGCAAGACGACCTTTGCCGCGGCACTAGACTGCTGCACTACATACGCGTCAGGCCCACAGCGTCGTGCGTCTTCCACGCGGCAAAGCGACACCGAGGTGCCGCTCCCCTCCTCCGCCTGCGGCCGTCGGGACGGCCGTCCGCACGCATTGGATTTGTGAGGACTCACGTGAGCTCGAAACCCGTCGTACTCATCGCTGAAGAGCTGTCGCCCGCGACCGTGGACGCGCTCGGCCCGGACTTCGAGATCCGGCACTGCAACGGAGCGGACCGGGCCGAACTGCTCCCGGCCATCGCCGACGTCGACGCCATCCTGATCCGCTCCGCCACCAAGGTGGACGCCGAGGCGATCGCCGCCGCGAAGAAGCTGAAGGTCGTGGCGCGCGCCGGCGTCGGCCTGGACAACGTCGACGTCTCCGCCGCCACCAAGGCCGGGGTGATGGTCGTCAACGCCCCGACCTCCAACATCGTGACCGCCGCCGAGCTGGCCTGCGGTCTGATCCTCGCCACCGCCCGCAACATCCCGCAGGCCAACGCCGCGCTGAAGAACGCCGAGTGGAAGCGCAGCAAGTACACGGGCGTGGAGCTCGCCGAGAAGACCCTCGGCGTGGTCGGCCTCGGCCGCATCGGCGCGCTCGTCGCCCAGCGGATGTCCGCCTTCGGCATGAAGGTCGTCGCCTACGACCCCTACGTGCAGCCCGCGCGAGCCGCGCAGATGGGCGTGAAGGTGCTGTCGCTGGACGAGCTGCTGGAGGTCTCCGACTTCATCACCGTCCACCTGCCGAAGACCCCCGAGACGGTCGGTCTCATCGGCGACGAGGCGCTGCGCAAGGT
This sequence comes from Streptomyces sp. NPDC002328, assembly GCF_042890065.1. Lineage (NCBI taxonomy): Bacteria > Bacillati > Actinomycetota > Actinomycetes > Kitasatosporales > Streptomycetaceae > Streptomyces > Streptomyces sp. NPDC002328. Next base: position 97,620 of record NZ_JBIARQ010000010.1, read on the forward strand.
CAAGCCGAGCGTGCGCGTCGTCAACGCCGCGCGCGGCGGGATCGTCGACGAGGAGGCGCTGTACTCGGCGCTCAAGGAGGGCCGGGTCGCCGGCGCCGGCCTCGACGTGTACGCCAAGGAGCCCTGCACCGACTCGCCGCTGTTCGAGTTCGACCAGGTCGTCGCCACCCCGCACCTCGGCGCGTCCACGGACGAGGCCCAGGAGAAGGCCGGCATCGCCGTCGCGAAGTCGGTCCGTCTCGCCCTCGCCGGCGAGCTGGTGCCGGACGCGGTGAACGTCCAGGGCGGCGTCATCGCCGAGGACGTCAAGCCGGGCCTGCCGCTCGCCGAGCGCCTCGGCCGCATCTTCACCGCGCTCGCGGGCGAGGTCGCGGTCCGCCTCGACGTCGAGGTGTACGGCGAGATCACCCAGCACGATGTGAAGGTGCTGGAGCTGTCCGCCCTCAAGGGCGTCTTCGAGGACGTCGTCGACGAGACGGTGTCGTACGTCAACGCCCCGCTGTTCGCCCAGGAGCGCGGCGTCGAGGTGCGGCTGACGACCAGCTCGGAGTCGGCCGACCACCGCAACGTCGTCACCGTGCGCGGCACGCTCGGCAGCGGCGAGGAGGTGTCGGTCTCCGGCACGCTGGCCGGTCCGAAGCACCTCCAGAAGATCGTCGCGGTCGGCGACTACGACGTGGACCTCGCCCTCGCCGACCACATGGTCGTCCTGCGCTACGAGGACCGTCCGGGCGTCGTCGGCACCGTCGGCCGCATCCTCGGCGAGGCCGGCATCAACATCGCCGGCATGCAGGTCGCCCGCGCCGCGGCGGGCGGCGAGGCGCTGGCCGTGCTGACGGTGGACGACACGGTGTCCTCCGTGGTGCTGGCGGAGGTCGCGGAGGAGATCGGCGCGACGTCTGCGCGTGCGGTGAACCTGGTCTGACCGGGGAGGTCGGTGGCCGTCGGGTCCCGGTGACCGTTCTTTGCGGTGACCGTCCCCGGGGGCTGCCGCCCCCGGGCCCCCGCTTCGGCCCTGAACGGGCCTCGTCCTCAAACGCCGGACGGGCTGCACTGCTCGTCCGGCGTTTTTGTGTGCTCCCGTGTCTGCGCTCGGCGCAGAGTGGCCGCCGCCAGTGCTCCCGCTGCCGCCAGGACCACCGCGCCCGCGAGCGCCGCCGCCCGCATCCCGTCGGTGAACGCCTCCCGGGCCACCGGCGCCAGGCCGGGGAACCGGTCGGCGACCGCCAGCGCGCCGCCCAGCGTCTCCCGCGCCGGAGCCGGGGCCGACGCCGGCATCTCGTGGCGGTAGACCGCCGTGCCGATCGAGCCGAGCACCGCCATGCCGAGGGCGCCGCCGAACTCCGTCCCGGTCTCCATCAGTGAGGACGCGGCGCCCGCCCGTTCCACCGGCGCCGCGCCCAGGGCGAGGTCCATGATCTGGGACATCACCATCACGATGCCGGACGCCAGCACCCCGCACCCCGCCAGCAGCAGCCACAACGCGTCCCGGTCGATGAGGGCCAGCATCCCGTAGCCGCTCGCGGCGATCACGAAGCCCGCCGTCACCACGTGGACGCGCGGCACACCGCTCCGCACCAGCCAGGTCGCCAGCGGGGCGGCGAACCCGATCGGCACCGACGGGAGCAGCGCCCAGAGGGCCGCCTCCAGCGCGCTCTTGCCGAGCACCGACTGAAGGTACTGCGTGGTGAAGAAGACCGAGCCCATCATCCCGAACGCGGCGAGCAGGTTCAGCCCCACCGCCGGGGCGAAGCCGCGCCCGCGGAACAGGGCTGGCGGGATCATCGGGGCGGACGCCGTGCGCTGGCGGTGGACGAAGAGCGCGGCGAAGAGCAGACCGACCGTGATCGAGACGACGTAGCGGACGTTCCAGCCCTCCGACGGAATCTCCTTCAGGCCGTAGACGGCGGGCAGCACCGCGGCCATCGACAGCGGGACGCCGGGCCAGTCGAAACGGCCCGGGTCCGGGCTGCGCGACTCGGGCAGCAGGATCGGCCCGAGGACGAGCAGCAGCGCCATCGCCGGCAGGTTCACCAGGAAGACCGAGCCCCACCAGAAGAATTCCACCAGCACCCCGCTCAGCACCGAGCCGAGGGCCACGCCCGCGGTCATCACGCCGGACCAGACCGCGATGGCCTTCGCCCGCTGACCGGGGTCCGTGAAGATCGTGCGGATCATGGCCATCGTCGACGGCATGAGCGTCGCGCCGCCGACGCCGAGCATCGCGCGGGCCGCGATCAGGGTCGCCGCGCCGTCTGCGTACGCCGCGACCAGCGAGGCGAGGCCGAAGGCCGCCGCCCCGGCCAGCAGCAGCCGACGACGGCCGATGCGGTCGCCCAGCGAGCCCATCGTCATGAGCAGGCCGGCGAGGACGAACCCGTAGATGTCGAAGATCCACAGCACCTGGGTGCCGCTGGGCTCCAGGTCGGCGCTGATCGCCGGGAGCGCGAAGTAGAGGACGGAGACGTCCATGGAGACGAGGAGCAGCGGCAGCATCAGCACGGCGAGGGCGGTCCACTCACGACGGCCGGCGCGGGCAGGGGCGGGTTGTGTCATGGGAGGACTGTACGAGCGTTTTAAACGTTTGTATATGACGGTTGTATAGAACGGCCGTATGGGACAGACGTATGGGACAGCCGTATGGGACGCTTGTATGGATCGGCGGCTACCATGTGATCGCATGGGACACCGTGAGGATCTGCTCGAAGGCGCCAAGCGCTGCCTGCTGGAGAAGGGGTTCGCGCGGACGACGGCGCGCGACGTCGTCAAGGAGTCGGGGGCCAACCTGGCCTCGATCGGCTACCACTACGGCTCGAAGGACGCGCTGCTGGCGCAGGCGTACGTGGCGCTGGTCGAGACGGTGGGCGACTCCTTCGAGGGGAGCCCCGAGGACGGGCTCGCCGGGGAGCCGGGCTCTCTCGAACGGTTCCAGGCGGTGTGGTCGAACATCGTGGACACCATGCGGGAGCCCGGCTCGATCTGGCGCCTCAGCATGGAGATCCTGGTCATGGGCGACCAGCTGCCCGAGCTCCGCGACCACCTGGCGCGGGCCCAGCGGGAAGCCGGGCGCGGCCTTGTCCCGCTGCTCATGGGCGGACGCGAGGAGGACGTCTCGGACGAGGAGGCGGACACCCTCGGCATGTTCTACGTGACCCTGATGACGGGCCTCATCGCCCAGTGGACCTTCGACCCGCGAACCGCCCCCGGGGGCGAACAGCTGGCGGAGGGGCTGCGGAGGGTGATCTCGGGGGTGCGGGGGGCCGGGGCCGGGGAGGGCGGGGGTTCCTAGCTGCTCACAGGCGGCGCGCCTTCAGTGCCATGTGCAGCAGCAGGCGGTCCTCGCCGTCGTCGAGGTCCAGGCCCGTCAGCTGTTCCACGCGTGACAGCCGGTAGTACAGCGTCTGGCGGTGGATGCCCAGTTCCGCCGCCGTGCGGCCGGCCTGGCCCGCGCAGTCCAGGTAGGTCTCGGCGGTGTGGGCGAGTTCGCGGTGCGCCGGGGTCAGCAGCTCGCGGACCGTCGGGTCGTGGGCGGCCTCCGGGAGGAGCGCGGTCAGCAGACGGTACGGGCCGATGGACGCCCACTCGGCGACCGGGCCGAGCCGGGGCTCGGCCAGCACCGCCCGCGCCGAGGCCGACGCCTCCTGCCAGGCGGTCCCCAACTCCGCGAGACCGACCCGCCCACCGGCGATCCCGACAGCCACCCGCGCGTCGCCCGCCTTGCCGACGCCCCGCGCGTCGCCCGCCTTGCCGACAGCCCGAACGTCGCCCGTCTTACCGGCGGCCCGAACGTCGGCCCCCTGCGTCGGCGCTCCGGCAGCGCGGTCGGCCCCCTTTGCGCCCGCTGCGGCGGGGCGGGCCCCTTTCGTGCCGGCTCCGCCACCGGCCCCGCGACCGTCGGCCCCCTGTGTCGGCGCTCCGGCGGCGCGGTCGGCCCCCTTTGCGCCCGCTGCGGCGGGGCGGGCCCCTTTCGTGCCGGCTCCGCCACCGGCACCGCGACCGTCGGCCCCCTTTGCGCCCGCTCCGGCAGCGCGGTCGGCCCCCTTCGGGCCCGTTCCGCCGCCGGCACCCCGATCCTCGGCCCCCCTCGCCGCGCCCCCGGCCGCCCCCCGCCCGTCGCCCGCTCCCGCCGCACCGCCGCTCCAGGACCCGCCGGCCGCCGAGCCGCCCGCCGCCGCACCGCCGCCCCAGGACCCGCTGGCCGCCGCGCCGCCCGCCGCCGCACCGCCCGCACCGCCCCAGGTTCCGGCGGCCCCCGCGCCGCCCGCCCCCGCCGCACCCCCGGCACCGGCCCAGGGCCCGGCAGCACCCGCACTCGCCGCACCCCCCGCACCCCCCACCCGCTCCAACAACCGCCCCGCCACCCCGCTCGCCGGCGTCAGGGTGTGTGTCGAGCGGAGGCGGACCAGGACTGCCAGGCACTGGCCTGTCGCGCCCCAGGGGGCCGTGCACAGGGCCTCCGCTCCCGGGAGGGTGCGCAGGGACGGGGCGTCGGACGGGTCGGGGGAGGGCCAGGGAGCCACGCAGACCACCGTGTGGGGGCCGTCGGCGCGGGGGCCGAGGGCGGTGCGCAGTTCCGCCACCGCCATGTCCCGCTGCCAGCCCCGCTCGGCGGTCAGCACCGCCCGCAGTTCGCGGGTGAGGTCGGCGCCGTGCTGTGCCTCGTCGGCGAGCAGCGCGCCGATGCGGGCGGTGACGCCCATCGCGGCGGCCAACTGGGCGTCCGAGGGGCCGGGTTCGCCCTCCAGCAGCCAGACGTAGCCGAGGACCACGCCCCGATGGCGCACGGGGAGGCAGACGCGGCCCCGGTGGACGCCCGCCTCGGGGGTCGGGGGGATGCGGACCGGGCCGGTCGCCCGGGTGATGCCGAAGCCCTCGAACCATGCCCGCACCGCCGCCGTCGAGCGCCGGGTCAGGATCGAACGGGTGCGCACGGGGTCCAGGGCGGCCGCGTCCAGCTCGTCGTCGCTGTCGTACGCGCCGAAGGCGATCAGCTCGAAGTCGCGGTTCTCCAGCGTCGCCGGGGCGCCGAGCAGCTCCGACAGCTCGTCGACCAGTTCCTGGTAGTCGCCCCTGAAGTCCCGGTCCCGGTCCCTGAAATCCGACGTCACTCGGTCATTCTCCCGCACCGGCCGGAACCCTTCATACATCTGTCTGAGATCTGCGGCACGGATGCGTGACAGCTGTCGATGGCCGACGATCGGAGGGATCCTTAGGTTTCACGGTGGTTCTCCGTGCTGTTCCCGAATCGTCGGGAACAGCCTCGTGTGGGTTGGTATGTGGAGGTGCCCCGTGCTGGGTCCCGTGATTCTCGCCGCGTCGCGCAGCGACCGGATGCGACGCCTGATCTCGGCGGCCCCGGTGACCAAGCAGGTCGTCGACCGCTTCATCCCGGGCGAGACCGTCGACGACGTCGTCCCGATCATCGAGGACCTCACCGCCCTGGGCCTGGAGCTGACGATGGACGTCGTCGGCGAGGACATCACCACCCCCGAGCAGGCCGCCGCCGCCCGGGACGCCTACCTGGCGCTGATCGGCCGGCTCGCGGAGCTGGAGCTCGGCGAGCGCGTCGAGATGTCCGTCAAGCTGTCGATGTTCGGCCAGGCGCTCCCCGGCGGCCACGAGCTCGCGCTCGCCAACGTCCGCCCGGTCGTCGAGGCCGCCGCCGCCATCGGCACCACCGTCACCCTCGACGCCGAGGACCACACCACCCTCGACTCGATGTTCGCCATCCACGAGGAACTGCGGAAGGACTTCCCGCAGACCGGCTGCGTCATCCAGGCCTACCTCTTCCGCACCGAGGCCGACGCCCGCCGTCTCGCCGCCGACGGCAGCCGCGTACGGCTCGTGAAGGGCGCGTACAAGGAGCCCGCCGAGGTCGCCTACCAGCAGAAGCACGAGATCGACAAGGCGTACGTGCGCGTGCTGCGGACGCTGATGGAGGGCGAGGGGTACCCGATGATCGGGTCGCACGACCCGCGTCTGATCTCCATCGCCCAGGAGCTGGCCCGGCGCGCGGGCCGCAAGCTCGACGAGTACGAGTTCCAGATGCTGTACGGCATCCGCGGCGAGGAGCACCTGCGGCTCGCCGCCGAGGGCCACCGCATGCGCGTCTACACCGCCTACGGCACCGACTGGTACGGCTACTTCATGCGCCGCCTCGCGGAGAAGCCGGCGAACCTGCGCTTCTTCGCCCGCAGCATGATCACCAAGGGCTAGCCCGCACCACCCCGCTCGCAACACCGCTCAGTAAGGAGTTACGGAACCCATGGACGCTGTGACCCAGGTCCCCACCCCCGTCAACGAGCCGGTGCACGGCTACGCCCCCGGCTCGCCCGAGCGGGCCCGGCTGGAGGTCAAGCTCAAGGAGCTGGCCGAGAACCCGGTCGACCTGCCGTGCACGATCGGCGGCGAGAAGCGGATGGGCGGCGGCGACGCCTTCCAGGTGGTGCAGCCGCACAACCACAAGGCCGTCCTCGGCACCTACCGCAACGCCACCAAGCAGGACGCGCAGGACGCCGTCGACGCGGCCCTCGCCGCCGCGCCCGCCTGGCGCGCGATGGCCTTCGACGACCGCGCCGCGATCATCCTGCGCGCCGCCGAGCTGCTGGCCGGACCCTGGCGCGAGACGCTGGCCGCCTCCACCATGCTCGGCCAGTCCAAGACCGCCCAGCAGGCCGAGATCGACACCCCCTGCGAGCTGGTCGACTTCTGGCGCTTCAACGTCCATTACGCCCGCCAGATCCTCGCCGAGCAGCCCCCGGCGAACTCCCCGGGCGTGTGGAACCGTCTGGACCACCGCCCGCTGGAGGGCTTCGTCTACGCGATCACGCCGTTCAACTTCACGGCGATCGCGGGCAACCTGCCCACCGCCCCCGCGCTGATGGGCAACGTCGTCGTCTGGAAGCCGTCCCCGACGCAGACCCACGCCGCCGTGCTGCTCATGCGGTTGCTGGAGGAGGCGGGTCTGCCCAAGGGCGTCATCAACCTCGTCACCGGCGACGGCATCGAGGTCTCCGAGGTCGCCCTCAACCACCGCGACCTCGCCGGCATCCACTTCACCGGCTCGACCAAGACCTTCCAGTACCTGTGGAAGACGGTCGGCGCCAACATCGAGAACTACCGCTCCTACCCGCGTCTGGTCGGCGAGACCGGCGGCAAGGACTTCGTCGTCGCGCACCCGAGCGCCGACCGCGCCATCCTCAAGACCGCCCTGACCCGCGGCGCCTTCGAGTACCAGGGCCAGAAGTGTTCGGCGACCTCCCGCGCCTACATCCCGGCGTCCCTGTGGAACGACGGCTTCCGCGAGGAGTTCGCCGCCGAGGTCGACTACATCACCATGGGCGACGTCACCGACCTGTCCAACTTCGTCGGCGCCGTCATCGACGAGCGCGCCTTCGCCAAGAACAAGGCCGCCATCGACCGCGCCAAGTCCGACCCGTCCTGCACGATCGTCGCCGGCGGCAGCTACGACGACGCCACCGGCTGGTTCGTCCGCCCGACGGTCATCGAGTGCACCGACCCGGAGAACGAGGTGTTCACCACCGAGTACTTCGGCCCGATCCTCGCCGTGCACGTCTACGACGACGAGAAGTACGACGAGATGCTGGAGCAGATGGAGTCGGTCTCCGCCTACGCGCTGACCGGCTCGGTCGTCGCCGGCGACCGCGCCGCCGCCGCGTACACGATGGACAAGCTGCGCTACGCCGCCGGCAACTTCTACATCAACGACAAGTCGACCGGCGCCGTCGTCGGCCAGCAGCCCTTCGGCGGCGGCCGTGCCTCCGGCACCAACGACAAGGCCGGCGCCCCCCAGAACCTGACGCGCTGGACCCTGACCCGCGCCATCAAGGAGACCCTGGTCCCGCCGACCGACTACACCTACCCGCACATGGGCTGAGCGCCCTTGAACCCCGAACGGGCCAGGTCCGCAACGGACTTGGCCCGTTCGGCGTGCGGAACAGGGGTGAGCGTCAGCCGGTCGCCCGCACCAGGATCTTCCCCGTGTTGCCGCCGCGCAGCATCAGCAGGAACGCCTCGACGATCCGCTCGAACCCGTCCACCACCGTCTCGTCGAGCGCGAGCGCCCCGCTGATCAGCGGCGGTACGGCGAACTCGTACAGCTCCTCCTGGAGTTCCTGGTAGTCGCGGACGAGGAAGCCCTCGATGCGCAGGCTCTTCTCCACCACGTCGGCGTGGTCGAAGACGACGGGCGGCGCGTCCGGGGTGTTGTACTGGCCGACCGTGCCGACCCGCACCACCCGCCCGCGTGGGCGCAGGGCGCCGATGCCCGCGCCGAGGTGCTCGCCGCCGACGTTGTCGACGAACACGTCGACGCCGTCGGGGGCGGCGTCCGCGAGGAGCCGGGACACCGGGCCGCGGTGGTAGTCGAAGGCCTCGTCGTAGCCGACGTGGCGCGTGAGGTGGGCCGCCTTCGCCGCCGAGCCGGCGCTGCCGATGAGCCGGCCCGCGCCGAGCAGCCGGGCGAACCGTGCGGTGGCGGTGCCGACTCCGCCGGCGGCGGCGGAGACGAACAGGTCCTCGCCTTCGCGCAGCCGGGCGATCCGGGTCAGGCCGACGTACGCCGTCAGCCCCGTGCCGCCGAGCAGGCTCAGGTAGGCGGACAGGGGCACTCCCTCGTGGTGCGGGAGGCGTCGGGTCTCCTCGGGGCGCACCACGGAGTGCGTGCGCCAGCCGTGGCGGTGGAAGACGATCTCGCCCTCGGGCAGCGCGGCCGTGCGGGAGGCGACGATCCGGCCGAGGGTGCGGCCCTCCAGCGGGGTGTGCAGGGCGAAGTCGCCGTCCATCATCTCGCGGTGGTAGGGGTCGACGGACCAGTAGAGGTTCTCGACCAGGGCCGTGCCGGGGGCCGGGTCGGGCACGGCCGACTCGGCGAAGCGGAAGTCGCCGGGGGCGGGGAAGCCGGCCGGGCGGGCGATCTGGTGCACGGTGAGCGCGGTGCGGGTCATGGCACCGGACGCTAGGCAGGAATGCGGGCGGTGGGCAGGGGGTTGCGTTCATGGAACGGGCGGACCCATGAGCCGCTCTCATAGGGGCAGTTGGGGGCGTTCATGAGCGCGGTCGATCTCGCGCCGCAGGAGTTGCGGACCGTGGTGGCGGTGGCGGAGGAAGAGGGGTTCTCGGCCGCCGCGGTGCGCCTCGGGACCACCCAGTCGTCCGTCTCGCACGCCGTGCGCGGCGTCGAACGCAAGCTGGGCGTGGTGCTGTTCGAGCGGGGGCGGTACGGGGCCCGGCCGACGCCGGCGGGGGAGCGGGCCGTCGCGCACGCGCGGCGGGTGCTGCGGATGCTGGAGGCACTGGTCGTCGAGACGCGCGGAGCGACGGACGCGGGAGAGGCCGCAGGACCGCTGCGCATCGCCGCGTTCCGCAGCGCGGCCCTGTACCTCCTGCCGCCCGTCCTGGAGCGGCTGGCCGCCCGGCACCCCGGGATCGAGGCCACCGTGACGGTCGTCCGGGAGATCGGGCCCGGCGCCGCGGGGGAGGTGGCCGAGGGGCGGGCCGACCTCGGGATCGCCACCGTCGGCACCAGCGCCGCGGTCCCGCCGGGGCTGGTCGGGGACGTGCTCCTGGAGGAGCCGTACGCGCTCGTGCACCCGGCGGGTCATCCCCGGCCGCGTTCGCTGCCGTTGGTCGACTGGCGGGAGAACTGCTCCTCCTACACCCGGAGTTGGTGGTCCGCCCAGGACTGGATCCCGGCCGCGACCGTGCGCGCCGAGGACGACGGGGCGGTGCTGTCCCTGGTGGCCGGCGGTCTCGGCATGGCCGTCATGCCCGCGCTCTCCCTCACCGGGGCGCCGCCCGCCGTCGAGATCACCGATCTCGGGCCGGAGCGTCCCACCCGCCGGGTCGGCTACGTCACCACGCCAGAACTCGCGGCGACCGCGGTTGTCCGGGCGCTCGTGCGGGAGTTGCGCGCTGCGCGCACGATGGCGAAACCGCAGCTCAGCGGGGTGTGAGCCAAGGCGCTGTCTCAGATAGTAGGAAGTCCGAGTAATTGTGGAGACAGTCGCGCCGTCCTCGCTTAGCTTTGTAGGAGCCGAACGTCTCGCTCGATCCAGCGAATGGCGGACGTGAGCCAGGCCCCGTGCAGGCAACCCCTGCGGCCGGCGCTCCCCGCCCATCCGGCGTCTCGTACCCCCCCTCTTCCGTGCTCCCCGCACTTCGAAGGAGTCGATTTCCCATGGCCGAGACGACCGTCCGCCGCCGAGTCCGCCACGTCTCCCGGACGAGCGAGTCCGACCGCAAGAACGCCGCCGCCGCCCTCCAGCGCGCCCTGGACCGCCGCGACAACGGCGGCGAGACGGGCCACTGAGGCCGGCCGCGCCCTCCTGATCCCGGATCAGAACCGGGAGCCGCACCCGCGGGGGCGCGACGCGGAGCCCGAGCGGGACCTCAGGCTCCGCGCCGCACCTCGAAACGGTCGACGCGCGCACCGTCCGCGGCCCGCGCCGACACCGTCAGCCGGGGCGACGGGCCGGCGACCGCCTCCACCGCGAGATACGAGAAGCCGCGGTAGCGCACCCGCGACCACTCCACCGTCTCCGCCGCCCGCTCCCGGGAGCTCGTCCACCGGAAGGTGTCGACGGCCCGGTGGGCGGTGACCCGGCCCTCGTAGCTCTCCGGCACGCCCGCCGGGAACCCGTACAGCCCCCGGCCGCCGCCGCCCGCCGTCACGTACACGGTCCCGTCCCGCGCGGGATCGGTCGAGCCGCCGACCGGCACCGCCCGGCCGACCGCGCCGCCCTTCACGGCGTCGGTCCGCTCGTACACGTGGTTGTGGCCGTTGATCACCAGGTCCACCCGGAACTCCTCGAACAGCGGCAGCCACGCCGCGCGCACCCCACCGTCGGAGGCGTGCGACGAGGTCGAGTGGACGCAGTGGTGGAAGAAGACGACGACGAAGTCCACGCCGTCCGCCGCCCGCAGTGTGCCGAGCGTCCGCCGCAGCCACACCGTCTGCCGCCCGCCCGACTGCCCGAGGTTCGCCGGGATCTCGTACGACACGTCGTTCGCGTCCAGCGCCACCACGCCGACGTTGCCGTACGTGAAGGAGTACGCGCCGGGCGTCGTGCGCGGGGCGAAGCCGCTGTCGGGGAGGGAGAAGCGGGCGAGGTGGCCGCCGTAGCCGTCGGCGGAGTACCAGGCCTCCATGTCGTGGTTGCCGGTCGTCACCAGCCACGGCGCCGACCGCGCCACCGGCTCGCTCTGCCGCAGGAACGCGTCCCAGACCGTCGGGTCGTAGCCGGCCGGCCTCCCGCCCGCCCCGGCGCCGTCCGCGTAGCAGATGTCGCCCGCGTGCAGATGGAACGCGGGCCGCTCCCGGACCAGCAGCCGGTTGACGGCCGCCGCGCCCCGGCCGACGCCCTGGTCGCCGAAGGCGGTGAACACGAACCGTTCCGGGCGGGCCGGCGCGGTGCGGAAGGACGCGATCGTGGCGCGGTGCTCCGGGGCGGCCGGGTCGAAGCCGTCGTGGCCGACGCCGTAGTAGTACGTCGTGCCCGGCAGCAGTTCGTCCAGCGCCGCGTGCACGTAGTACTGCTCCACGGCCCGGCGCACGCCCTCCACCCCCGGGGTGTGCAGGGCGCGCACCTCCGCCGCGACCTTCCCGCCGAGCGCGTCGGGGCGCGCGCCGAGCCGGATGTACGGGCGGCGCGCCGCGGCCGGGACCTGCCAGGAGATCCGCATCCGCGTCCGCGGGTCCGCGCCGAAGGAGAGATGACGGCCGAACGGGACGACGGCCGAGCCCGGGACATGGCCGGCGGAGGACGGCGACCGCCCCGGCCGGGACGCGTCCGCGGCGGACGAGCAGCCGGTGAGCAGCCCGCCCGCGACCGCCCCGCCCGCGACCGCCCCGCCCGCGACCGCCCCGGCCGTCGCCAGCGCCCGACGCCGGGACGGCCCGGTCCGCCTCGTGTCGCGCAGGTACTCGTACTGCTCCGCCATGCTCATCCGCTCCGCGAGCCGGGGCGGAATGCCGACGTCCGGTGTCTCCATCGCCCCACCCTCCCCTCGCGCCCCGACAGCCGTCCGGCGAACGGGTGAAATCAGCTGACGGTCCGACACCCGATGTCCGCATGACGGACAAGCTGTGTCATCCCATGGGACGAGGAGTAGGGTGCCCGCATGTCTCGCAGCATCGATCTCGCAGTGATCCCCGGTGACGGCATCGGCCAGGAAGTCGTGGCCGAAGGCCTCAAGGTCCTCTCCGCCGTCCTCCCGCAGGATGTGAAGCTGGAGACCAAGGCGTACGACTTCGGCGCCCAGCGCTACCACGCCACCGGTGAGACCCTCACCGACGCCGACCTCGACGCCCTCAAGCGGCACGACGCGATCCTGCTCGGCGCGATCGGCGACCCGAGCGTCCCGTCCGGCGTGCTGGAGCGCGGCTTCCTGCTCAAGCTCCGCTTCGCCTTCGACCACCACGTCAACCTGCGTCCGTCGAAGCTGCTCCCCGGCGTCGCCACCCCGCTCGCCGGTCAGCCCGAGATCGACTTCGTCGTCGTCCGCGAGGGCACCGAGGGCCCGTACACCGGCAACGGCGGCACCATCCGCAAGGGCACCGAGCACGAGGTCGCCACCGAGGTCTCCGTCAACACGGCCTTCGGTGTCGAGCGCGTGGTCCGCGACGCGTTCGCCCGCGCCCAGGCCCGCCCGCGCAAGAAGCTCACCCTCGTCCACAAGAACAACGTGCTGACCTTCGCCGGTCACCTGTGGACGAACGTCTTCAACAAGGTGGCCGAGGAGTTCCCCGAGGTCACCACCGACTACATCCACGTCGACGCGGCCACCATCTACCTGGTCACCGACCCGGCCCGGTTCGACGTCATCGTCACCGACAACCTCTTCGGCGACATCATCACCGACCTCGCCGCGGCCGTCTCCGGCGGCATCGGCGTGGCCGCCTCCGGCAACATCAACCCGTCCGGAGAGTTCCCGTCCATGTTCGAGCCGGTCCACGGCTCGGCCCCGGACATCGCCGGCCAGGGCAAGGCCGACCCCACCGCCACCGTCCTGTCCGTCGCCCTCCTGCTGCGCCACCTCGGCCTCGACGCCGAGGCCGGCCGCATCGAGGACGCCGTCTCCGCCGACCTCGCCGAGCGCACCGGCAAGCCCGCCCGCTCCACCTCCGAGATCGGCGACGCGCTCGCCGTACGCGTAGCGGGCTGACCCGGGCCGCGCCGCACACCGCTGCACGAAGCCGCCGGGTCGCAACCGCACCCGGCGGCTTCCGCATGTCCGCCGCCGGGTGACACCATCATCCCCAGGGTCGCGTTTCACGCCGTTTTCTTCCGTGGCACCCCGCTTGAGATAATCGAACGCGGAGCCGCGGAATGAGGGAATGCTCGGACGTCCTAGCACTGGCCATCGGCCGTGCCGGGCGTGAGCGGCGGCCCGTCACTACAACGGTGAAGGACAACTACTCATGACGACGCCCACGATCGAGCTCAAGCCCTCCGCGCACCCGCTCGCCGACGCCGAGCGGGAGGCGATCCTCGCCGCCCCCGGCTTCGGCCGCCACTTCACCGACCACATGGTCACGATCAAGTGGACCGAGGGCCGCGGCTGGCACGACGGCCAGCTCGTTCCGTACGCGCCGATCCCCCTCGACCCGGCCACCAACGTCCTGCACTACGCCCAGGAGATCTTCGAGGGCCTCAAGGCCTACCGCCGCCCCGACGGCTCGGTGGCCACCTTCCGCCCCGACCAGAACGCCCTGCGCTTCCAGCGCTCCGCCCGTCGTCTCGCCATGCCCGAGCTGCCGGTCGAGACGTTCGTCGCGGCGTGCGACGCGCTGGTCGCCCAGGACAAGGACTGGGTGCCCGCGCACGGCGGCGAGCAGTCCCTCTACCTGCGCCCCTTCATGATCGCGACCGAGGTCGGGCTGGGCGTCAAGCCCGCCAACGAGTACCTCTTCATCGTCATCGCCTCCCCGGCCGGCGCCTACTTCCCGGGCGGCGTCGAGCCCGTCTCCATCTGGGTCTCCGAGGACTACGTCCGCGCCGTCCCCGGCGGCATGGGCGACGCCAAGACGGGCGGCAACTACGCCGCCTCCCTGCTCGCCCAGGCCGAGGCCGCGGCCCACGGCTGCGCCCAGGTCTGCTACCTCGACGCGGTCGAGCGCACCTGGGTGGAGGAACTGGGCGGCATGAACCTCTACTTCGTCTACGGCGACCGGATCGTCACGCCGTCCCTGACCGGCTCCATCCTGGAGGGCGTCACCCGCGACAGCCTCCTGTCCGTCGCCCGCGACCTCGGCTACCGGGCCGAGGAGGGCCGCGTCTCCGTCGACCAGTGGCAGCGCGACGCCGAGAGCGGCGCCCTGACCGAGGTCTTCGCCTGCGGCACCGCTGCGGTCATCACCCCGGTCGGCACGGTCAAGCGCACCGGCGCCGAATGGAAGCAGTCCGACGGCCGCCCCGGCGAGATCACCATGAAGCTCCGCCAGGCCCTGCTGGACATCCAGCGGGGGACGGCCGAGGACAAGCACGGCTGGATGCACGAGCTGGGCTAGAGCCTGTCTTCCGGATCAGGTCCCGGAACGCGAACCAGGCATTCCACCCGAGCGACCGCATTCTGAGACGGTCGGTGAGCGCGGGGGCGGCTTGTGCCAGACTGCCCCCGTGTTCTCGTTCGCCACGATTATTGGCAGCAGGCGCGCCGGTCCGCAGTGACCGCCACGTACGACCAGGTACGGGTGGCCATCGTCGTCCTCGACCCGCGCGCAGACCTCTCGCACCCGCGAGAGGTTTTTCGTTTTCCTGGCCCACCTTCAGCCGGGAACGAGAGTGCGAGGGACCCATGGGGGGACGGTGGAGCCGGTCATTCCGGTAAGACCGAAGATCCACAACAGGAGCCTTGAGACCATGACCGAGACGGCAACCAGCGAGCTCGACGACTCGTTCCACGTCTTCGACACCACACTGCGCGACGGCGCCCAGCGCGAGGGCATCAACCTCACCGTCGCCGACAAGCTCGCGATCGCACGGCACCTGGACGACTTCGGCGTCGGCTTCATCGAGGGCGGCTGGCCCGGCGCGAACCCCCGGGACACCGAGTTCTTCGCCCGCGCCCAGCAGGAGATCGCGTTCCGCAACGCCCAGCTGGTCGCCTTCGGCGCGACGCGCCGCGCCGGGGGCAAGGCGTCGGAGGACCCGCAGGTCAAGGCGCTCCTGGAGTCGGGCGCGGACGTCATCACCCTCGTCGCCAAGTCCCACGACCGCCATGTGGAACTCGCCCTGCGCACCACGCTCGACGAGAACCTGGAGATGGTCCGGGACACCGTCTCCTACCTCACCCGGCAGGGCCGCCGGGTCTTCGTCGACTGCGAGCACTTCTTCGACGGCTACCGCGCGAACCCCGCCTACGCCAAGGCGGTCGTACGGACCGCCTCGGAGGCCGGCGCGGACGTCGTCATCCTGTGTGACACCAACGGCGGCATGCTCCCGGCGCAGATCCAGGCGGTGGTCTCCACCGTCCTCGCCGACACCGGCGCCCGCCTCGGCATCCACGCCCAGGACGACACCGGCTGCGCGGTGGCCAACACGCTCGCCGCGGTGGACGCGGGCGCGACCCACGTGCAGTGCACGGCGAACGGGTACGGCGAACGCGTCGGCAACGCCAACCTGTTCCCGGTCGTCGCCGCCCTGGAACTGAAGTACGGCAAGCAGGTCCTGCCCGAGGGCCGGCTGCGCGAGATGACCCGGATCTCGCACGCGATCGCCGAGGTCGTCAACCTCACGCCCTCCACCCACCAGCCGTACGTGGGCGTCTCCGCGTTCGCCCACAAGGCGGGCCTGCACGCCTCCGCGATCAAGGTCGACCCGGACCTGTACCAGCACATCGACCCCGAACTGGTCGGCAACACCATGCGGATGCTGGTTTCCGACATGGCGGGCCGCGCCTCGATCGAGCTCAAGGGCAAGGAGCTGGGCGTCGACCTCGGCGGCGACCGCGAGCTGGTCGGCCGGGTCGTCGAGCGGGTCAAGGAACGCGAGCTCAAGGGCTACACCTACGAGGCGGCCGACGCCTCCTTCGAACTCCTGCTGCGCGCGGAGGTCGAGGGCAAGCCGCTGAAGTACTTCGACGTCGAGTCCTGGCGCGCCATCGTCGAGGACCGCCCCGACGGCACCCACGCCAACGAGGCCACGGTCAAGCTGTGGGCCAAGGGCGAGCGCATCGTCGCCACGGCGGAGGGCAACGGCCCGGTCAACGCCCTCGACCGCGCGCTGCGCGTGGCCCTGGAGAAGATCTACCCGCAGCTCGCCAAGCTCGACCTGGTCGACTACAAGGTCCGCATCCTGGAGGGCGTCCACGGCACCCAGTCCACGACCCGCGTCCTGATCTCCACGACGGACGGCGCGGGGGAGTGGTCCACGGTGGGCGTAGCCGAAAACGTGATCGCCGCCTCCTGGCAGTCCCTGGAGGACGCCTACACCTACGGCCTGCTCCGAGCGGGAGTGGAACCAGCGGAACCTTCGACGGACGGCTTCCCGAAGTAACCCGCGGGCTGGGGTGCGGCCCACGGGGGCCCGTCCCAGCCCGGGGGCCGCCCTTTGGGCCCCTGCCGGGCCGGGGGCTCCCCCCGGCCTCGCCCGAGGGTGCGGGGCTGCCTCGGGCGAGGCCCAGCCCTCACCCCGCGGGCCTTCGCCCACCGACCCGGACGACCTGCCCCCCCTGCACGGGACCTTGTAGCCCACCGAGTCGGGTGGTGGGTGGGCGCAGGGCCGGGGGTCCAGGGGGCGGAGCCCTCTGGCGGGGCCGCGTCGGCCGGGCGGGGCATCTTGACGGGCTTCGCTTGCGCCAGTTCACTCACGACGTGATCTAAGCCCTGAGTGAACGTGCGCGTCCCGAGTGACCCCGAGAGCCGAGGGAAGGTCCATGCGCAGATCCGCCCTGCTCGTCTCCGCCACCGTCCTTGCCACCCTGCTCCCCCTCACCGCGTCCCGCGCGGCCGACGACCCGCCACCGGGAACCCCGGCCCCCACCGCCGTCGACCGCTTCGAAGGCGAGGTCCCCTTCGCGTCCCAGCCCGCCGAAGGCATCTTCACCTGGGGCAGCGACGCCGACGACCCGCCCGCCCTCCAGCTGACCGCCCGCCCCGACGCCCCCGAGGGCGAGCAGGTCCTCACCGGCACGTACGACATCAGCGGCTGGGGCGGCTTCACCCACGACTACGCCGCGACCGAGCCCGCCCACGACTGGTCCGCCCACCAGGGCCTCCGCTTCTGGTGGGAGGGCCGGAACAACGGCAAGCGGATCGCCGTCGAGATCAAGGACGGCGGCGCCCACGGCGAGGCCTCCGAACTCTGGACGACCTCCTTCGCCGACGACTTCACCGGCTGGAAGCGGATCGAGATCCCCTTCACCGACTTCACGTACCGCACCGACTACCAACCCGTCGGCGGCATCGACCAGATCCTCGGCCTCACCGGGATGTGGGGCTACGCCGTCACCCTCCCGCCCGGCGCCCGCGGCGACTTCGCCATGGACGGCGTCGAGCTGTACGGCAGGGCCGACCAGTCGCGCAGGGTCTCCGTCCTCACCGACGCCGTCGTCCACCCGACCCGCGAGGGCGGCACGGCCACGGTGACGCTCACCCTCGCCACCACCGGCCCCGCCCCGACCGACGCCCCGGTGACCGTCGCCTACGAGACGACGGGCGGCACCGCCGAGCCCGGCAAGGACTACACCCCGGTCACCGGCGCCGTCACCTTCCCGGCGGGCACCGCGTCCGGCGCCACCAGGACCGTCCGGGTGCCCACCCTCAAGGACAAGGCGGCCGAGCCCGCCGAGACCGTCCCCCTGAAGCTGACCGTCACCGGCGCCAAACCCCCCGCCGAGTCACCGCAGATCGTCGTCGACGCCCATGGACTGCCTTACCTGGACGCCAAGTTGCCCGTGCGGAAGCGCGTCGCCGACCTGCTCTCCCGGATGTCCCTGGAGGAGAAGGCCGGCCAGATGACCCAGGCGGAGCGCGGCGCGCTCACCGCCCCGGGCGACATCGCCGCGTACGACCTCGGCTCGCTCCTGTCCGGCGGCGGCTCCACCCCGACGCCCAACACCCCCGAAGCCTGGGCGAAGATGATCGACGCCTTCCAGCTCCGCACCCGGGCGACCCGCTTCCAGATCCCGCTGATCTACGGCGTGGACGCCGTCCACGGCCACAACAACCTCGTCGGCGCCACCGTCATGCCGCACAACATCGGCATCGGCGCGAGCCGCGATCCCCAACTCGCTTACAAGACAGGCGCGGTGACCGCCGCCGAGGTCCGCGCCACCGGCGTCCCCTGGGACTTCGCGCCCTGCCTCTGCGTCACCCGCGACGAACGCTGGGGCCGCTCCTACGAGGCCTTCGGCGAGGACCCGGCCCTGGTCGAGGCCATGGAGACGGTCATCCAGGGCCTCCAGGGCGCCCCCGACGGCAGCGACCTCAAGGACGCCGACAAGGTCCTCGCCACCGCCAAGCACTTCGTCGCCGACGGCGGCACCGCGTACGGCTCCTCCACCACCGGCAGCTACACCATCGACCAGGGCGTGACGAAGGTCGACCGCAAGGAGCTGGAGGCCGTCCACCTCGCGCCGTACAGGGAGGCCGTCGACCGCGGGGTCGGCTCGGTCATGCCGTCGTACTCCTCGCTCGACGTCGCCGGCGACGGCCGGGGCCCGGTCAAGATGCACGCCCGCGCCGACATGATCAACGGCGTCCTCAAGGGCCGCCTGGGCTTCGACGGCTTCGTCGTCAGCGACTGGGCGGCCATCGACCAGCTCCCCGGCGACTACGCGAGCGACGTGCGAACCTCCGTCAACGCCGGACTCGACATGATCATGGTCCCGTACGCCTACCGCGACTTCCGGACCGCCCTCGTCGACGAGGTGCGGGCGGGCCGGGTCGGCGAGCGGCGCGTCGACGACGCCGTCTCCCGGATCCTCACCCAGAAGTTCCGCCTCGGCCTCTTCGAGAAGCCGTACGCGGACACCCGCGGCGCGGCCGGCATCGGCTCCGCCGAGCACCGCGCGGTGGCCCGCCGCGCCGCCGCCGAGTCCCAGGTGCTGCTGAAGAACGCGGGCGGCCTGCTGCCCCTGAAGAAGTCCCAGAAGGTCTACGTCGCCGGCTCCAACGCCGACGACATCGGCAACCAGACCGGCGGCTGGACGGTCACCTGGCAGGGCTCCTCCGGCGACATCACCCCCGGCACCACGATCCTGGAGGGCATGCGCGCGGCGGGCGGCGACCTCACGTACAGCGAGGACGCCTCCGCCCCGACGGCGGGTCACGACGTGGGCGTGGTCGTCGTCGGGGAGACGCCGTACGCCGAGGGCGTCGGCGACGTCGGCAACGGGCACGACCTGGAGCTGTCCGCCGCCGACCGCGCGGCCGTCGACCGGGTGTGCGCGGCGATGAGATGCGCGGTGCTGATCGTCTCCGGACGCCCGCAGCTCGTCGGCGACCGGCTCGACGCCGTCGACGCCCTGGTCGCGTCCTGGCTGCCGGGCACGGAGGGCGACGGCGTGGCCGACGTGCTGTACGGCAGGCGGCCGTTCACCGGGCAGCTCCCCGTCACCTGGCCGAAGTCCGAGGCGCAGCTGCCGATCAACGTCGGCGACGCGGTGTACGACCCGCAGTTCCCGTACGGCTGGGGGCTGACGACGCTCACCAGGATCCCGGCCGGCGGCGAGGCCACGCTGCGCGCCCTCGGCGTCGCGGCCCGGGAGGCCGAGCGCAAGGGCGCGGACGGTGCCGGGCGGGCGCTGGTCACCCGGGCCCGGCTGATCGTCCAGCAGAAGGTGGGCCAGGACATCACGGCGGCCGTGGCGGCCCCCTTCGCCGCCGCCGACCATCTGCTGCTGACCGGACGCTACGCGGAGGCCGTGCGCAAGCTGACGGAGGCCTACCGGAAGGCATAGCGGCAGGTACAGGGGAAGGCACAGCGGGGGACGAAGTCCCGAGTCACCCATATGCCCTAATTGATTCCAGTTCGGGTAGCTTCGAAGTATGAAGGTCGCACCACCGACCCGAGGCTTCGCCGGACTGCTGATCGCGCTGGCGCTCGCCGCCCTGACCCTCCTGGCGGCGGGCGCCCCACGCGCGTCCGCCGCACCCGCCCCCACGGCCCCCGCCGTCACCAGCGTGTCGGCGATCGCCGAGGCGCTGCGCGAAAGCCCCGTCTACGTCGATCCGGAGGCGTCCGACCAGCTCTCCCCGTCGGACGCCAACGCGCTCCAGAAGAGGATCGAGGACGCCGACAAACCGGTGTTCGTCGCGGTCCTCCCGGCCGGCTACCCGACCGAGAACCTTTTCACCGACCTGCGCACCGCCACCGGCGTGACCGGCCTGTACGCCGTCCGCCTCGGTGACCGCTTCGACGCCCGCGCCGACTCCTCGGTCCTGTCGAAAACGGCCGTGCGCAACCTCGTCACCAGCGTCCGGGGCGAGAGCGACGCCCGCGTCCAGCTCGACGACTTCACCGACCGCGCGATGGCCCGCATGGGCGGCTCGGCCCCCGCGAGCTGGACCTCTTCTTCAGGCGGCGGCGGGGTCTCCACCAGCGCGCTGATCGCGGCGGGCGCGGTCCTGGTGGCCGGCGGCGCGGGCGCGTACACCGTCGTCCGGCACAACCGTCGGCGGCACGACGAGGAGCAGCGGGCCGCCCTCGACCGGCTGCGGGTCGTCGTCGACGAGGACATCACGGCCTTCGGCGAGGAACTCGACCGCCTCGACTTCCACCCGGCCGCCCCCGACGCCGACGACGCGATGCGCGCCGACTACGAGGTCGCCCTCGACGCCTACGAGAAGGCGAAGGCGGCCATGGCGGCGGCGACGATGCCGGAGGACGTGCGCGGCGTCACCGAGGCCCTGGAGGACGGCCGGTTCTCCCTGGCCCGGCTCGCCGCCCGCCGCTCCGGCGGTCCGCTGCCCGAGCGCCGCCCGCCCTGCTTCTTCGACCCCCGGCACGGCCCCTCGGTCGCCGACGCGTCCTGGACGCCGCCCGGCGGCTCCCCGCGCGAGGTCCCGGTCTGCGCGGCGGACCGCACCCGGCTGGCCGACGGCCGCGACCCGGTGATCCGCGAGGTCGACACCGACCACGGCCGCCGCCCCTACTGGGAGGCGGGCCCGGCCTACGGCCCCTGGGCGGGCGGTTACTTCGGCGGCGGCATCCTGCCCGGCCTGCTCGTCGGCACCCTGCTCGGCGGCATGATGGCGACGCCGTCGTACGCGGCCGACTACGGCTCGGGGTACGGCGACTTCGGCGGCTACGAGGGAGGAGACGTCTCCGGCGCGGACTTCGACACCGGTGACTTCGGCGGCTTCGGCGGCGGGGGCGACTTCGGCGGCGGCGGAGGCGGCGGCGACTTCGGCGGAGGCTTCTGAGCCGGGGGGTGCCCGATCCGGGGCGTGCCCCCAGCCCCCAGCCCGAGCCCCGGGAACGCGGGAACGCGGGAACGAGCCCGGCGCAGGACGCGCCGGGCCCGTGGGAGGGGAGAACCGCGTCAGAGGGAAGCGGCCGCGGAGGCGATGGCCGAGGCGAAGGTGGAGACCTCGGAGTAGACGCCGGGCGCGTTGGGCCGGGCGCAGCCGATGCCCCAGCTGACGATGCCGACCTGGATCCAGGCGTTCGCGGCGTCGCGGCGGAACATCGGGCCGCCGGAGTCGCCCTGGCAGGTGTCGACGCCGCCGGCCGTGTAACCGGCGCAGATCTCGTCGCTGTTGATCAGACCGCTGTAGCCGCTGTACGTGCGACAGGTCGCGTCGCTCACGAACGGCACGGTGGCCTTGAGCAGGTAGCGCTGCTGCGACCCGCCCTCGCTGGCTGCGCCCCAGCCGGCGACCGTGAAGGTGCCGGTGTTGTACTGCGTGGTCGTCGCGATCTTCAGCGTCGGCAGGTTGATCGGCTGGGCGAGCTTGATGAGGGCCCAGTCCTTGCCGTTGCCGTTGTAGCCGGGCGCCCGGTACACGTACGTGGAGCGCACCTGGACGCGGCCGGAGGTGGACTGGAGGTCCACGACGCCGGCGGTGGCGGTGATGCCGGTGTTGGCGCCGGTCGAGCCCACGCAGTGAGCCGCCGTGAGCACGATCTGCTGGGTGTAGAGCGCGCCGCCGCAGCCCATGGAGAGCCGGACCATGAACGGGAACTCGCCCTGAGCAGCACGGGTTCCGCCGACGACGGGGGAGGGGGCGGCCTGTGCGGCCGAGACGGGCTGAAGGCTGGCGATCGCGAGGGCGGCGGCGCCGAGGACCGCGAATCTCTTGAACGCCGTGAGGAGTCTCTTCAACGTGATGCCTTCCGTGGGGGGTTGACCTGGGGCGGTGGTGCCGGGTGGAACCAGGACACGGAACTGACGCGCACATGACAACAGTGGCCACGAAGAAGTGCCCATTTGCTGGCATGGGCAGGTCAAATCTGTTGCTGGATTATGGGAACGCCCCAACCCCTCGCACAAGAGGGCCGATTCGGCCACGGCCGACCCCGCCGGACGTGACGGCGGGGGCGGCGGGCCGATCGGCACGTCACGCGTTCTTGATCGCCGACATGTCGAAGTTGAGCTTGATCTTGTCGGAGACCAGGACGCCGCCCGTCTCCAGCGCCGCGTTCCAGGTCAGCCCCCACTCGGAGCGCAGCAGCTGTGCCTTGCCCTCGAAGCCGACGCGCTCGTTGCCGAAGGGGTCCTTGGCGGAGCCGTTGAACTCCAGGTCGATGGTGAGCGGCTTGGTGACGCCGAGGATGGTCAGGTCGCCGGTGATGCGGTAGTCCTCGCCGCCGACGGCCTCCGCGTGGGTGGAGCGAAAGGTCATCGTCGGGAACTCGTCGGTCTTGAAGAAGTCGGCGCTCTTCAGGTGCCCGTCGCGGTCGGCGGAGCCGGTGTCGATGCTCTCCATCGTGACGTCGATCGCGGCGGAGGAGCGTGAGGGGTCGTCGCCGTCGAGGTGCAGGGTGCCGGTGAAGTCGTTGAATTTGCCCTTGACGTTGGTGACCATGGCGTGCCGGACGACGAAGCCGATCGTCGAGTGCGCGGGGTCGATGGTGTAGTCGCCGGTCAGGGTGGAGAGCTGGGCGTTCATGGGGTCCTCCGGAAGCTGGAGCGGAAAGTCCGAGTGGTCGAGACCTTCCGTTGAATGTTCAACCAGTCCAACGTGAGGGAGTGTAGACCTATTCCGGGTCACTCCGATGGGTCAGTCGACGCGCCGAGGGATGTGCTGCGCGTCTCACCGCCCCGCTTTGTGCGACCCCTACAACCGCCGGGCCCTCTGAGCAGTCGGAACGCCTGCGAGCCGCCCTGGTTCTGTTCAGTGGTACCAGGAAAACGGGTCGGAGACTGTACGGAGTCGACGTCTCCCTTTGCTTGGTGCTCTTCGTAAGGTCGCTACATGACCGTTTTGGAAGAGCAGACGGGTGAGCCGACCGAGCCCACGGACGCGCGCGGGCGCGTGGCCGAGCTGCACGAGATCCGTGCGCAGGCACTGGCCGGACCGGGCGAGAAGGCGACGGCGGCGCAGCACGCCAAGGGCAAGCTGACCGCGCGGGAGCGCATCGAGCTGCTCCTGGACTCCGGGTCCTTCCAGGAGGTCGAGCAGCTGCGCCGGCACCGGGCGACCGGGTTCGGCCTGGAGGCCAAGAAGCCGTACACGGACGGTGTGATCACCGGCTGGGGCACGGTGGAGGGCCGCACGGTCTTCGTCTACGCCCACGACTTCCGCATCTTCGGCGGCGCGCTGGGCGAGGCCCACGCCACGAAGATCCACAAGATCATGGACATGGCCATCGCGGCCGGCGCCCCGCTGGTCTCCCTCAACGACGGCGCCGGCGCCCGCATCCAGGAGGGCGTCTCCGCCCTCGCCGGTTACGGCGGCATCTTCCAGCGCAACACCAAGGCGTCCGGCGTCATCCCGCAGATCTCGGTGATGCTCGGCCCGTGCGCGGGCGGCGCGGCCTACAGCCCCGCCCTGACCGACTTCGTCTTCATGGTCCGCGACACCTCGCAGATGTTCATCACCGGCCCGGACGTCGTCAAGGCGGTCACCGGCGAGGAGATCACCCAGAACGGCCTCGGCGGCGCGGACGTGCACGCCGAGACCTCCGGCGTCTGCCACTTCGCCTACGACGACGAGGAGACCTGCATCGCGGAGGTCCGCTACCTCCTCTCCCTCCTCCCGCAGAACAACCGCGAGAACCCGCCCCGCACCGAGTGCTCCGACCCGGCCGAGCGGCGCGGCGAGGCCCTGCTCGACCTGGTCCCGGCGGACGGCAACCGCCCGTACGACATGGCCAAGGTCATCGAGGAGATCGTCGACGACGGCGAGTACCTGGAGGTCCACGAGCGCTGGGCCCGCAACATCATCTGCGCGCTGGCCCGTCTCGACGGCCAGGTGGTCGGCATCGTCGCCAACCAGCCGCAGAGCCTCGCCGGCGTCCTCGACATCGAGGCCAGCGAGAAGGCCGCCCGCTTCGTGCAGATGTGCGACGCCTTCAACATCCCGATCGTCACTCTTCTGGACGTCCCCGGCTTCCTGCCCGGCGTCGACCAGGAGCACGGTGGAATCATCCGCCACGGCGCGAAGCTCCTCTACGCCTACTGCAACGCGACCGTGCCCCGGATCTCCCTGATCCTGCGCAAGGCGTACGGAGGCGCCTACATCGTGATGGACAGCCAGTCCATCGGCGCCGACCTCACGTTCGCCTGGCCGACCAACGAGATCGCCGTCATGGGCGCCGAGGGCGCCGCCAACGTCATCTTCCGCCGTCAGATCGCCGACGCCGAGGACCCCGAGGCCATGCGGGCCCGCATGGTCAAGGAGTACAAGTCCGAGCTGATGCACCCGTAC
The DNA here is from genome assembly GCF_042890065.1 of Streptomyces sp. NPDC002328. Taxonomy (NCBI): domain Bacteria; kingdom Bacillati; phylum Actinomycetota; class Actinomycetes; order Kitasatosporales; family Streptomycetaceae; genus Streptomyces; species Streptomyces sp. NPDC002328. The sequence goes on from NZ_JBIARQ010000010.1 coordinate 122,458, forward strand.
TACGCGGCCGAGCGCGGCCTGGTCGACGACGTCATCGACCCCGCCGAGACCCGCGAGGTGCTCGTCCGGTCGCTGGCGATGCTCCAGTCCAAGCACGCCGACCTGCCGTCGCGCAAGCACGGCAACCCCCCGCAGTAACCCAGCGGACGCTCCGCGACACCACAGCGGAAACCTCTCTCACGGAGACTGACATCCATGAACCCGCCTGACATCCGCGTCGAGAAGGGCCACGCCGAGCCCGAGGAGGTCGCGGCCATCACCGCGATCCTCCTGGCCCGAGCCGCCGCCCGGACTGCCGAGCCCACCCCGACCCACCGCGGCCGCCCCAGGGCCGGCTGGCGCCGCCTGGAGCGCGAGAACGGCTTCCGCGCCCCCCACAGCTGGCGGTAGCCTGCGGCGCTTCAGCCGCCTGTACACCGAGAAGGGCCCCTCCGTCGAGGAGGGGCCCTTCTGCGTGTGGGCGGCAGGCTGCGGCCGGATCGGCACCGCCGACCCCCGCCGCCGTGGCTGCGCGCCGCGGCGGCGGGAGGAGTCGTCCTACCGGAGTCGAGCCATCAACGCGTGCTCCACGAGAGTGATCAGCGCGGACTTGGCGTCGGCGCGATGACGGGCGTCCGTCGTGATGATCGGCGTGTCCGGCCCGATCTGGAGCGCCTCGCGGACCTCGTCCGGGTTGTACGGCTGGTTGCCGTCGAAGCCGTTGAGGGCGATCACGAAGGGGAGGCCCGAGTTCTCGAAGTAGTCGACCGCGGGGAAGCAGTCGGCGAGACGGCGGGTGTCCACGAGCACGATCGCGCCGATGGCGCCGCGCACCAGGTCGTCCCACATGAACCAGAAGCGGTCCTGGCCGGGCGTACCGAAGAGGTACAGGATCAGGTCCTGGTCCAGGGTGATACGGCCGAAGTCCATGGCCACCGTGGTGGTGGTCTTGTCTCCGGTGTGGGTGAGGTCGTCGATGCCTGCCGAAGCAGACGTCATGACGGCCTCGGTACGCAGCGGGTTGATCTCCGAGACGGCCCCGACGAACGTGGTCTTGCCCACGCCGAAGCCACCCGCCACCACGATCTTCGCTGAGGTGGTGGAGCGGGAAGGACCGCCGCTAGAGCTTGCGAAGTCCACTGAGCACCCTTTCGAGCAGTGTCACGTCTGGCTGGCCGCCGGCGCTTTCGTCGCCGCCGGGCTGATGGATGGCGACCAGTCCCGCCTCCGCCAAGTCGGCGACGAGGATCCTGGCCACGCCGAGAGGGATGGTCAGGAGGGCCGAGATCTCGGCCACCGACTTGATCTCACGGCACAGGTTGCAGATCCGCTGATGCTCGGGCAACTGGCCCTGCATCTGGTGCGGCTGCGCAGTGGTGTGCACCAGCGCCTCGATGGCGAGCTGGTAGCGCGGGCGCGTCCGGCCGCCGGTCATGGCGTACGGACGCACCAGGGGGTTGTTCGACGCCCCGGCGGGCGCCGGCTCGGGGCGGCGCTGCGGCTGCACGGGCTGGATGCGAGGCGCGTGCGGCTGGTCGTACGGGGACGGCCCGGGACCCTGCGGGCCCTGGGGCGAGTACGGCCGCTGCTGGCTCGGGGCGGAGGGGAAGTTGTAACGGTTCGGGTTCTGGGAACCGTCGCCTTGGCCCTGGGCAGGGCCGTACGACCAGTTGCCCGAATGTGAACCGCCTGGGGGTGTTGCCACTTTCTCTCCTCCTCCGACTGTGCCTGGCACCCATCACGTGGAAGCCGCGTCCCGAAACACTACGGCCTCGGGACGCCAAAACGCACCGTCCTGCTGTTAGTTGAGAAGGCTCCCTTGGAGCTCCGCACGAAGGTCGGGCGTCAGAACCGTGCCGGCACGGTCCACCAGAAGGGCCATCTCGTACCCGATGAGGCCGATGTCCGCCTCGGGGTGCGCGAGAACCGCGAGCGAGGAACCGTCGGAGATGGACATCAGGAACAGGAATCCCCGCTCCATCTCCACAACCGTCTGGTTCACGCTGCCGCCCTCGAAGATCCGCGAGGCGCCTGCCGTCAGTGACGTCAGACCGGAGGCGACGGCCGCGAGCTGGTCGGCGCGGTCGCGGGGGAAGCCTTCGGACATCGCCAGAAGGAGTCCGTCGGCGGAGACCACCACCGTGTGGGACACCCCCGGGGTGTTGTCCACGAAGTTGGTGATCAACCAGTTCAGGTTCTGTGCCGCCTGGCTCATCGGGCTCACACTAACGCTCCTGGTTGTAGGTGCTGTCAGGACCGAGGCCCTGGCCGTTCGTTTCACTGCCTGCGTTACGCCCGCGCTGAACGCCGCGACGCAGGTTGCTCAACCTGCCTCGGACGTCCTCCGGGGCTCGGGAGACCTGGGGGCCTCCCTGGGGGGTGCTCTCGGCGGTGCCCTCGACCAGGTTGGCCTTGGGCACCCGTCGCGGCAGACCCGAGGAGGTGACCCCGCCCGCCTTGGGCTTCCGGAGCTGGGCGGCCTGCTGCCAGCGCGCGTCGTTCGCCGAACGCCAGCTGTCGTCGCCGCCGTTGCTCTCCGAGGTGGAGGCCGGCGCTTCCTGGCTCACGGGCCGAGAACCGTTCGAACCGTTCGCCGCCGTGATGGATCCGCGGCGGGGCAGCCCGGCGTCGGTCATGACGTGAGCGGAGGAGGCGGCCGGTCCCGGACGGTCGAAGCCTACGCGGTCCTGCTCACCCGCGTCAGCGACCTGCGCTGATTCCGCTTCCGGAGCGTACTGGTCCGGGTAGCCGTTCTGGTATCCGCTCTGCTGCGGCCAGTCGTCCTGGTAGGGCTGCTCCTCGTAGGACCCGTAGCCGTCCGTGGCGGCGGCGCGGGACGAGGAGCGCTCCTCCTGGCCCGGCTCCGCATACGCGGGGTCCGGGTAGCCGCCGTTCTGCGCGTACGCGCCGTTCTGCGGCACACCGCCGTTCGTGGAGAAGCCGTCGCCCGCGGCGGAGAAGCCGTCACCCCGCGAGGCGTCGCCGTTCGACGAGAGGTACGGGTCCTCGTACGCCGGGCGCTGCTGCTCGCCGTACGGCGTCTGCTGGTCGTAGGCGCCGGGCTGCTCAGCGTACCCGGTGGCTCCGGCCGCGCCGGCGTCGTAGCCGTTCTGCGCTCCGGCGAAGCCGCCCCGGTCGGCGTCGTAGGCCGGCTGCTGCTGCGTCTGGTCGAAGCTCTCGCCGTAGGCGGGCGCCTCGGGGGACCGCTGCTGCGGCTGCTCGGGCTGGCCGTGCGACTGGGACTCCAGGGCCGCCCGGCGCTCCTCGCGTATCAGGGAGCGGCCTACGGGATCCAGGTCGCGCAGATCGTCGGGGACCTCGGTGTAGCGGCTGTCGTCGAAGCCGAGTTCGGCCGCGGTGCGCATCGGCAGGCCGTTGTTGAAGTTCTCGCCCGGGTGGTTCTGCTCCGGGATGATCTGCGACACGGTGAACTCGTCGCGCTCGGCGGGCTGCTCGCCGCCGCCGCCGTGCGTGATCGCGTCCGGCAGCATGACCAGCGAGGTGGTGCCGGCCTGCTCGCCCGAGGGGCGCAGCTGGACGCGGATGCCGTGCCGGTCGGACAGCCGGCCGACCACGAACAGGCCCATGCGCTGCGAGATCGCGGCGTCCACGGTCGGCGGGTTGGCCAGCTTGTGGTTGATGTCCGCGAAGTCCTCGGCGGTCAGGCCGATGCCCTTGTCATGGATCTCGATCATGACCCGACCGTCGGGGAGACGGGTGGCCGTGACGCGAACCTTGGTCTGCGGGGAGGAGAACGTCGTCGCGTTCTCCAGCAGCTCGGCGAGCAGGTGCACGAGGTCGGTCACGGCACGGCCGTGGATCTCGGCCTCCGGGACGCCGGACAGCTCGATGCGCTCGTACTGCTCCACCTCGGAGGAGGCGGCGCGCAGCACGTCGACCAGCGGGACCGGCTGGTCCCAGCGGCGGCCGGGCTCCTCGCCGGCGAGGACGAGGAGGTTCTCGCCGTTGCGGCGCATACGGGTCGCGAGGTGGTCCAGGCGGAAGAGGTTCTCCAGCTGGTCCGGGTCGGCCTCGTTGTTCTCCAGGTCGGTGATCAGGGTCAGCTGGCCCTCGATCAGCGACTGGTTGCGGCGCGAGAGGTTGGTGAAGATCGCGTTGATGTTGCCACGGAGGAGGGCCTGCTCGGCGGCGAGCCGGACGGCCTCGCGGTGGACCTGGTCGAAGGCGCGGGCGACTTCGCCGATCTCGTCGGTGGTGGTGATCGGGATCGGGGCGACCCGGGTGTCGACCCGGCCGGGGTCGGTGCGCGAGAGCTGGTCGACCAGCATCGGCAGGCGCTGCTCGGCGATGCCGAAGGCGGCGTTGCGCAGCTGGCGCATGGACTGGCTCATCTGCCGGGCCATGAGCGAGGCGATGATGAACGCGGCGAGCAGGGCCACGATGACGATGGTGCCGTTGACGATGGCGTCCTGGCGGGCGTCGGAGGCGATGTCTCCGGCGTCGGTCACGGCCCGGTCGATCAGTTCCTTCTCGACCTGGCTGTAGGCCTGGAACTTGAGGGTGGCGGCCGTCATCCAGGCCTGGGCGGTGACGCCCTGATCGGCGAGATCGGCGGGCTTCTGGCCGCTGCCGATCGCCGTGATCATGTCCTTCATGGCGGGCGCGGCGACGTAGTCCTGACCCGCGGCCTCAGCCTTCGCCTGGGCGTCGGCGGCCAGCTTCTGGCCCTCGGCCTGCTTCTGCTGGAGGACCTGGGTCAGCCGGGCCGCGTCCTGCGTGGTGCCGCCGGAGACGTACTCCTGGAGAGCGACGTTCTCGAGGTAGGCGTACGACGTGAACGCGGTGACCTGCTGGGCGAGGGTCTTCTCGTCGGGGCTCGGCCGGACCAGCAGGTGCATGCCGATCGCGCGCTGGAGCGACTCGGCGCCCTTGGCCAGGGCGATCGCGTAGACCGTGCGGCCGTAGGCGGTGATGTTGCCGGTGCCCAGGCCCAGCTCGTTGGAGAACTCCATGAGCAGGTGCTCGACGGCGACGTAGCCCTCTTCGGTCTTCACCGGGTCCAGTGCCGCGGTGTAGGCGGCCGCGCGCACCTTCGTGAGGGTCGGCTCCGCTTCCTTCACCAGCTTCAGCCGGCGCTGGAGGCCCGCCTTGTCCGGCATGCCGACGACCTCGGCGTGGAAGGCCTTGGCCTTCTGGTCGGTGACGGCGCGGGCGTCCTTGACGACCTGGCTGTCCTTCTTGTTCTGAAGGAGCGGCTCCGCGGACACGTCCCGCTCGACGAGGAGCGCTTCGGCGTACTCGCCCGAGGCGGCCACGATCTTCGCGACCTTCTCCGCGTCGCGCGCCTCCTGCCAGGTGTCGATCGAGCCCTTCACCTGGAAGCCGCCCATGACGAGGCCGACCACCACGGGTATGAGCAGGATCGCGTTCAGACGGGTCGGCACACGCCAGTTGCGCGGGGAGAGACGACCGCCGCTCTTGGCGGGTGCGGCCGTCGGCTCCGAGCCGGGAACAGGGGCGGTCGCCGCTCCGCGCGGCGGCGGGGTGAAGTTGCCCCGCGCCGCCGGCTCGGGACTTTTCTTGCTTCGCCTCACTCGACCAACAACCTCTCGGCGGTCGGCACCTACGTCGTGCCGCAGTGTCTCAAGCCCGGTCAGTCATCGACCATGAGTACGTCATTGACTATTGGGCAGTTCAGGCATTCCAGCACGACGGCCTGCGCTCTTCCAAACATCGGGGAGAGCCGAATCCTTGTGATGTAAGCCCCAGATAAAACGGTCATAAAGAGCGAGCCCCGCCAAAAGACGGGGCCGTCGTGTGCGCAGCGAGACCGAGCGAACGCGACGCGTGGCCGTACCACCCGATTCCTCTGCCGAAACGTTATGAACACCGGAGCCGGCCGTGTCAAAGGCCACAGCCGGCTCCGGTTCGTCTACGACGACCGCTGTACGCGTCGCCGGAGCACGCGCTACCGAAGGCGCGCCATCAGCGCGTGTTCCACGAGCGTGATCAGCGCGCTCTTGGCGTCCGCACGGTGCCGGGCGTCCGTCGTGATGATGGGGGTGTCGGGCCCGATCTGCAAGGCCTCGCGCACCTCCTCCGGCTGGTACGGCTGCTGCCCGTCGAAGCCGTTGAGGGCGACGACGAACGGCAGGCCGCTGTTCTCGAAGTAGTCCACCGCCGGGAAGCAGTCCGCCAGCCGGCGCGTGTCCACCAGCACCACCGCGCCGATGGCGCCGCGCACCAGGTCGTCCCACATGAACCAGAACCGGTCCTGGCCCGGAGTGCCGAACAGGTAGAGGATCAGGTCCTGGTCGAGCGTGATACGGCCGAAGTCCATGGCCACCGTGGTGGTGGTCTTGTCCCCGGTGTGGGTGAGGTCGTCGATGCCCGCGCTCGCGGACGTCATCACGGCCTCCGTGCGCAGCGGGTTGATCTCGGAGACGGCGCCCACGAACGTGGTCTTGCCCACGCCGAAGCCGCCCGCCACCACGATCTTCGCGGAGGTGGTGGCCCGGCCCCCGTCAGAGCTTGCGAAGTCCACTGAGCACCCTTTCGAGCAGCGTCACGTCAGGTGCGCCGCCGTTGTTCTCGTCGCCGCCCGGCTGGTGGATGGCCACCAGTCCGGCCTCGGCGAGGTCCGCGACGAGGATCCGCGCCACGCCCAGCGGCATGGCCAGGAGCGCCGAGACCTCCGCGACCGACTTCACCTCACGGGTGAGGTGGCAGATGCGCTGGTGCTCGGGGAGCAGCCCCATGAGCGCTGCCGGGTCGGCCGTGGTGCTGATCAGCGCCTCGATGGCGAGCTGGTAGCGCGGCCGGGTCCGGCCGCCGGTCATCGCGTAAGGACGCACCAGCGGCTGGTCGCCCTCGTCCCCGTACGGCTCCGCGTACGGATCATGAGAGGCGGTGGGCGGGGTCATGAATCCTCCGGGCGGGACAGCATGTCTCGGTCAGTCGTGCCGTCCGTCGAGGCCGGTGGGGGGAAAGTGTCGGCCGGACGGTGATTTCGTGAGGGGGGTGGTACCGGGGACGGTCAGTGGAGCAGACTGCCTTGGAGCTCGGCACGCAGGTCGGGCGTGAGCACCGCGCCCGCCCGGTCCACGAGGAGTGCCATCTCGTAGCCGACGAGGCCGATGTCGCACTCGGGGTGCGCGAGGACGGCGAGGGACGAGCCGTCCGAGACGGACATGAGGAAGAGGAACCCTCGCTCCATCTCGACGACCGTCTGGGATACCCGGCCGCCCTCGAAGATCCGGGAGGCGCCGGCCGTGAGCGAGGTGAGCCCCGACGCGACGGCCGCGAGCTGGTCGGCACGGTCGCGCGGGAAGCCCTCGGACATCGCGAGCAGAAGCCCGTCGGCGGACACGACGACGGTGTGGGACACCCCGGGGGTGTTGTCCACGAAGTTGGTGATCAACCAGTTCAGATTCTGGGCCGCCTGGCTCATCTGGCTCAACTAACGCTCCTGCTGGTGAGTGGGGCTCGGGAAACTGCCGGCCGAGCCGTTGCCGGCTTGACGACCCTGCGCGATGCCCCGACGAAGATTGGTCAGCCGTCCGCGTACGTCGTCAGGCGCACGCGAGACCTGCGGACCGGTTTGGTGCTGTTGCTGCTGTGCCGTGCCCGGGACGAGGTTCGCCCGCGGCACCCGGCGCGGCAGGCCGGACGTGGTGACGCCGCCCGCGGCCGGCTGCCGGACGCGCTCGGCCTGACGGACGAGTTCGTCGTTCGGCGAGGTGCGCCACGAGGAGGTCGTGGCGGCCGTGGCCGCGGGACGCTGGGGAGCAGCCGGAGCCTGCGGCTGCTGTTGCTGCGGCGCCGGGGCCGAGCCGTTGCCGTTGCCGCCGCCCTGACCGTGGAACCAGTTGGTCTCCAGGGTGTCGTAGAGCGGGGTACGGCCGTCACCCGGGCCGGCGGCCGGCGGCAGCGCCTCCGGCTCGGGGCGCGTGGCGGGACGCGGCGGGACCGGCTGCTGCTGTGGGGCGCCGTAGCCGTTGCCGCCGTTGCCGTTCTGGGGCCGCTGGAACTGGCCCGTGGACGCGGGGTCCTGGCGGCCGGGCAGGGAGTGCTGCCTGGTGGAGTTGTCGTAGCCGGGCGAGGCGAACTGACCGGTGGAGCCGTTGTCGTAGGCCTGCGGGGCCTGCGGAGCGGCGAACCCGCCCGGGCCCGCCGGGGTGTTCTGGCCGCCCGGGGCGCCGAAGACGTCCGAGCGGACGTAGCCGTCCTGCTGGCCGCCCGCGTCCGGGGCCGGGAACTGTCCCGTGTCCTGGCCGCCGTTGACGGCCGGGTAACGGCCCGTTCCCTGGCTGCCGTTGACCGCCGGGAACTGACCCGTGGGCTGGCCGCCCGCGCCGGGACGCGCGAAGTCGGCGGGACCGGCCGGTCCCTGGCGCTCCTCGATCCGGGGGATCGCCGGTATCTCGGCGGTGGAGCCGGGACCCTGGCGGTCGTCGATGCGCGGCATCTGCGCGGTCTGCGCGGCGTCCGGCTCGTCGTGGCCGCGCGGGGCGTCCAGCGGGGTGCGCGCCATCGGGGACCGGGGGGTCTCGTCGGCCCAGTTGGTGCCGCTCGTGCCGCGCGGCTGCGGGTTGCCGCCCGGCAGCTCGGCGCGCGGACCGCCGCGCGGCGGCAGCTGCGGCTGACGGCCGCGGCCGCCCTGCTCGGAGCGGTTGTCCTGGGGGCGCTGCGCGGACGGCGGACGTCCGCCGCCGAACAGGTCCTGGCCCTGGGAGGGCGCGCCGGGACCGGCCGCCTGGAGACCCTGCGGGGCGCCCGGGGCCTGCCCGCCGAAGCCGGCGCCGGCCGGAGCCGGGCGGCCCTGCTGGGGCGAGCCGGGGGACTGCGGTCCGCGCGGGGCGCCGGGACGGCCACCGCCGTCACGGCCGGGCAGCGCGGCCCGGGGACCCTGACCGGCGGGCAGCCGGCCGCCGCCGCCGGGACCGGCGCCGAGGGCGCCGCCGCCGGCGGGGGCTCCGCCGAGCGCGCCGCCCTGCTGACCGCCCTGACGGCGGGCAGCAGCGGCGCCCGCGGCGGCCTGCGCGGCGGCGGGACCGCCGGAGGTGCCGCCCTGACCGGGCTTGGGCTGCGGCTTCTTGCCGCCCTGGGCGACGTCGACGGGCAGCATGACCAGCGCGGTCGTGCCGCCGGAGTCGGACGGGCGCAGCTGGATGCGGATGCCGTGCCGCTGCGACAGACGACCGACCACGAAGAGGCCCATGCGTCGGGAGACGGAGACGTCCACGGTGGGCGGCGAGGCGAGCCGCTCGTTGATCGCGGCGAGGTCCTCGGGGGAGAGGCCGATGCCGGTGTCGTGGATCTCGATCAGGACGCGGCCGTCGGGCAGCGCGTGACCGGTGACCTTGACCTTGGTCTGCGGGGAGGAGAACGAGGTGGCGTTCTCCAGCAGCTCGGCGAGCAGGTGCACGAGGTCGTTGACCACGCGGCCGGCGACCTCGGTCGTCGGCACGGAGGCCAGCTCGATGCGCTCGTACTGCTCCACCTCGGAGGCGGCGGCGCGCAGCACGTCGACCAGCGGGACCGGGCGGGTCCAGCGGCGGCCGGGCTCTTCACCGGCGAGGACGAGGAGGTTCTCACCGTTACGGCGCATGCGGGTCGCGAGGTGGTCGAGCTTGAAGAGGGAGGACAGCTGGTCCGGGTCGGCCTCGCGGGACTCCAGTTCGGAGATGAGCGAGAGCTGACGCTGGATGAGGCCCTGGGAGCGGCGCGAGAGGTTGGTGAACATCGCGTTGACGTTGCCCCGCAGCAGGGCCTGCTCGGCGGCGAGGCGGACCGCCTCGCGGTGCACGTCGTCGAAGGCCGCGGCCACCTGGCCGATCTCGTCCCGGGAGTGCACACCGACCGACTCCACGGACGTGTCGACGTCCTGCGGGTCGGACTCGGACAGCTGCTTGACCAGCTCGGGCAGGCGGTCCTGGGCGACCTTGGTGGCGGTCTCCTGGAGGCGGCGCAGCGAGCGGATCATGGAGCGGGCGACGACGAACGCGCCGACCAGCGACACACCGAGGACCAGCAGGATCAGCGCACCGGAGACGATCGCCTCCTGCTCCGACTCGGCCCGCAGCTCACGGGCCTTCTGCTCCATCTGCTCCAGCAGCGTGGTCTCGATGTTCTTCATCTGCTGGATCTTGGTGGTGCTGGCGTCGAACCAGTCCTGGTACGACCGCCTGTCCAGCGAGCTGAGGCCGGAGGCCGAGCTGAGGGCGCGGGTGGCGTAGGTGTCGGCGTCCTCGATGGTCGGGCTGCCCTGCTCGATGGGCTCCAGCAGCTCCTCGGCGCCGTCGTCGCCGTAGATGCTGCGGAAACTCGCGAGCTCGGAGTCCTGGTTCTGGAGGGCGGCGTCGGCGTACTGCCGGTCGTTCTCGTTGAGCTTGCCGAGCTGGGTGTTGCTCGCCGGGAGCGCGGCCGACAGGACGGCGCGCTGGACGGAGGCGTACTCCTTGGCGGAGGAGAAGGCGGCCAGGGCGCGCGTGCGCTGGATCATCTCCGGGTTGCTGGTGGCCTGCGCCATGTCCTGCGACAGGTCGAGCAGCGAGGTGATGAGGCGGTGGTAGCCCTCCACCGTCTGGGTGGAGTTCTGCTGGTCGTCGTAGGCCGACTTGCGGATCTTGGCGAGGTTGCCGAGGTCGCCCAGGAGACCCACGAGGCTGTCGCGGACGCCCTGGAGGTTGCCCTCCGAGCTGGAGGCGTCGATCTCCTCGGAGGCGTCGCTGAACGCGGTCAGCGTCTGGTCGGTCTTCTCGCGGACGCCCTTGACCGTCGCGTCCGTCTCCTTCGCGCCGTGGGCGAGGGGACCGGCGGACTTGTCGCGCTCCTCCTGGAGGCGGCTGGCCAGCTCGGTGGCCTGCTTGGTCATGTCCGTCAGCAGCCGCATGTTGTCGAGCTGCTGGATGTCCTCCATGGACTGGTTGATGCGCAGCGTGCCCAGCGTCGTGGCCGCGACCACGGGCAGGGTGAGCAGCGCGACCAGACGCGTGGAGATGCGCCAGTTGCGCAGGGCCACGCGGGAGCCGGGGCCGGGGGAGGCGGCCGAGGGCTTCACGGTCGGGGTCTGGGGAAGGGGGCCCGTCGATCCCGACGACGATGCCGCGGACGCGCCGGGGCGCCCGGGGCGCTCACCGCCGTCGCCGGAGGCCGGGCCCGGGTTCTGGGCGTGCTGGGGCGAGGAGCTGCCGGCCATGGGGCCAGTCCCGCCGTGCGGCTCCGGCTCCGCCGAAGCGCTGCCATCCCTCTTGAAACGTCCCTGCACTAGCGTCGCAACCTCTGGACCAGGCGCCCCCCGCGTGAACGGAAGGACGGTGTCGGTGTGTTGAGGGGTGCCCTGAATGCGCCCCTCTAACGGTCGTGATTGACCGGCGCTGGCTCCCCCTGTCTCGCCGCCGCTCGGCGCTGCTGTGCGCCCCTGCGCGCCGGCTCGATTCCGCGGCGGTCCGTGAGATTCCAGCACAGTGCCGGATCTCCAACAAGGCTTGTTGGCCGGGCTGTGACATGAGTGACAGTCCGTGAGGGGTGAATTACCGCATGTAGAAAGTGTTCTCTCGCAATGCGGACAAAGAGGGGCGAAGCTCTGGGGTGCGGGACGTGTCCCAGTCGCCATGATCAGGAGCGGAATGCACGCTTCAGTGAGGCAATGTCCGTTTCTTTACGCAGGGGGGTGGGCCTGAATTGACCGAATTGGGTGAGGATTCGTGAGCAAACTCACACGCCGATCATGAGACCTTCACGCGTTCACCGGGAATCGCGTGTTTAGCCTGAGTCTTTACAGATATGGCAAATCCGACAAGCCGCGCCCGCGCGGGGGCCCGTTGCCGCCCCTCCCGGCGCCCGAGCAGAACAGGGCTACGTACACCAGTGAAGACGATGAAGCTCGCGCCGATGTTCCACAAGATCGCAAACCCGCGGCGCACCACGCTGGCGCACCTCACGGACGCCGACGAGCTGCGGCTCCCCGAACAGCCGGAGCACGCCGTCGAACTCCCGGCCCAGACTGCCAACCCCAAGCGCACCATCCTCAACGAGGTACCCGTCGCGGCGTTCGCCGCCTCCGCGGAGTAGTACGCGCGCCGGCCGCCGGATGCTCAAGGCGGCAGCCCACGCAGGGCATCGGATGTCAAGGGCGTCCCCGACCGGGGGCGCCCTTCCGCGTTAGCCTGGACCGTCAGACTCCCGCCAGCTCAGCAAGGGGCCAACCAACCCGTGCGCATCGCCAGGTTCTCCATCGACGGGAACGTCGCCTTCGGCGCGGTCGAAGGCGACAAGCCGGACGAGCTCGTCCTGAACATCATCAAGGGCATCCCGTTCGCGGAACACGAGCTCTCCGGCACCCGGGTGCCGCTGAGCAAGGTCCGGCTGCTTCCGCCCGTGCTGCCGAACAAGGTCGTGGCCTTCGGCCGCAACTACGCCGAGCACGCGCGCGAACTCGGCCACGAGGTGCCCGACACCCCGTTCGCCTTCTTCAAGCCGTCGACCTCCGTGATCGGCCCCGGCGACGACATCCAGTACCCGTCGTTCTCCCAGGAACTGCACCACGAGGCCGAGCTCGCCGTCGTCATCGGCCGCATGTGCCGCGAGGTCCCGCGCGAACGCGTGGCGGACGTCGTCCTCGGCTACACCTGCGCCAACGACGTCACCGCACGCGACGTCCAGCGGCGCGAGAAGCAGTGGGCCAGGGCCAAGGGCTTCGACAGCTCCTGCCCGCTCGGCCCCTGGGTGGAGACCGGCCTGGACCTCAAGACCGCGTCCGACCTCACGGTCCAGCTCACGGTGAACGGCCAACAGCGCCAGCTCGGCCGCACCAGCGAGATGATCCACTCCATCGAGGATCTGATCGTCAACATCACCGAGGCCATGACGCTGCTCCCCGGCGACGTGATCCTCACGGGCACCCCGGCAGGGGTCGGCCCCCTGGCTGTCGGCGACGAGGTCGCCGTCACCATCGAAGGCATCGGCACTCTCACCAACAAGGTTGTCAAGCGTGGCTAGCGCACCCGCCTCCCCCGTACGCGTCCGATTCTGTCCCTCGCCCACCGGCAACCCCCATGTGGGCCTGGTCCGCACCGCCCTGTTCAACTGGGCGTTCGCCAGGCACCACCAGGGCACGCTGGTCTTCCGCATCGAGGACACCGACGCCGCCCGCGACTCCGAGGAGTCCTACGAGCAGCTGCTCGACTCGATGCGCTGGCTCGGCTTCGACTGGGACGAGGGCCCCGAGGTCGGCGGCCCGCACGCGCCGTACCGCCAGTCGCAGCGCATGGACCTCTACAAGGACGTCGCCGCCAGGCTCCTGGACGCCGGCCACGCCTACCGCTGCTACTGCTCCCAGGAGGAGCTGGACACCCGCCGCGAGGCCGCCCGCGCCGCCGGCAAGCCGTCCGGCTACGACGGCCACTGCCGCGAGCTGACCTCCGAGCAGGTGGCGGAGTACGAGGCCCAGGGCCGCGCCCCCATCGTCCGCTTCCGGATGCCCGACGAGACGATCACCTTCACGGACCTGGTCCGCGGCGAGCTGACCTTCACCCCGGAGAACGTCCCGGACTACGGCATCGTCCGCGCCAACGGCGCCCCCCTCTACACGCTCGTCAACCCGGTCGACGACGCCCTCATGGAGATCACCCACGTCCTGCGCGGCGAGGACCTGCTCTCCTCCACCCCGCGCCAGATCGCCCTGTACAAGGCGCTGATCGAACTGGGCGTCGCCAAGGAGATCCCCGCCTTCGGGCATCTGCCGTACGTGATGGGCGAGGGCAACAAGAAGCTCTCCAAGCGCGACCCGCAGTCGAGCCTGAACCTCTACCGGGAGCGCGGCTTCCTTCCCGAGGGGCTGCTCAACTACCTCTCGCTGCTGGGCTGGTCGCTCTCCGCCGACCAGGACGTGTTCAGCACGCCGGAGATGGTCGCGGCCTTCGACGTCACCGACGTCAACCCGAACCCGGCCCGCTTCGACCTGAAGAAGTGCGAGGCGATCAACGCCGACCACATCCGGCTGCTCGAGGTGAAGGACTTCACCGAGCGCTGCCGCCCGTGGCTGAAGGCCCCGTTCGCGACCTGGGCGCCGGAGGACTTCGACGAGAGCCGCTGGCAGGCGATCGCGCCGCACGCGCAGACCCGTCTGAAGGTCCTCTCCGAGATCACCGACAACGTCGACTTCCTCTTCCTCCCCGAGCCCGTCTTCGACGAGGCGAGCTGGGCGAAGGCGATGAAGGAGGGCGCGGACGCGCTGCTCACCACGGCCCGCGAGAAGCTGGAGTCGGCCGACTGGACGTCCGCCGAGTCCCTCAAGGAAGCGGTCCTGGCGGCCGGCGAGGCCCACGGCCTCAAGCTCGGCAAGGCCCAGGCCCCGGTCCGCGTCGCCGTCACCGGCCGCACGGTCGGCCTGCCCCTCTTCGAGTCCCTGGAGATCCTGGGCAAGGAGAAGACCCTGACCCGCATCGACGCGGCCCTGACGAAGCTGACGCCGTAACGCACACACGCGTGAGGGGCGGCAGCCGGACACCCGGCTGCCGCCCTTCGGCGTTCGTTCACACACACACCGTGCCGGCCCGCGATACCGTCGGGGCATGAGCATTCGCGCCGTGGTGTGGGACGTTGACGACACTCTCTTCGACTACTCGAGCGCGGACCGCGAGGGTATGCGCCGGCATCTGGACGCCGAGGGGCTCCTGGCCGCGTACTCCACGCCGGAGGCCGCCATCGTCCGGTGGCGGGAGGTCACCGAGCAGCAGTGGCGGCGCTTCGAGGCGGGCGACGTCACCTTCGAGGGCCAGCGCCGCGAACGCGTCCGGGTCTTCCTGGACCGGGAGCTGACCGACGCGGAGGCCGACGACTGGTTCCGGCGTTACATGGCTCACTACGAGGCCGTCTGGACGCTCTTCCCCGATGTGCTGCCCGTCCTGGACGCGCTCGCCACCAGCCACCGGCACGCGGTGCTCTCCAACTCCAGCATCCACGTCCAGGATCGCAAGCTGCGCGTCCTCGGCGTCCACGACCGCTTCGAGGCGATCCTGTGCGCGGCCGAGCTGGGCGTCGCCAAACCGCAGGCCGCCGCCTTCCTCGCGGCCTGCGAGGCGCTCTCGCTGCCCCCGCACCAGGTGGCGTACGTCGGCGACCACCCGGAGATCGACGGCCAGGGCTCCGCCGACGCCGGACTGCTCTCCGTGTGGGTCGACCGCCGCGGCGGCACGGCCACCGTCGAACTCCCCTCCGGACGGCACCGGATCGCCGGCCTGTCCGAACTCCCCGCGATCCTCGGCGCGGATACCCGTTTTGGAGCGCAGTCCACCTTCGGGTAATGTTCTTCCTGCGCCGCCGGGGAGCGGGCCGAAAGGCCGGAAACCGGGGGAGCGAACTAGAACAAGATCCCTCCGGGATCGGCGTTCCAGTGGCCTATGGTGTAATTGGCAGCACGACTGATTCTGGTTCAGTTAGTCTTGGTTCGAGTCCAGGTAGGCCAGCTCGCAGAGCTCATCTGCAACCGTGGAGATCGACTCCACAAAGCCCCCGTTGTGTAGCGGCCTAGCACGCTGCCCTCTCAAGGCAGTAGCGCCGGTTCGAATCCGGTCGGGGGTACAGATCCTTCCCGCGAGGATGGTCAGGGTAGCTCCCGCCAGTCTTGACGCAGGATCGCTAGGGCCCCCGTTGTGTAGCGGCCTAGCACGCCGCCCTCTCAAGGCGGTAGCGCCGGTTCGAATCCGGTCGGGGGTACGGACTGGTCTAAACCACATTGGTCTATGGTGTAATTGGCAGCACGACTGATTCTGGTTCAGTTAGTCTTGGTTCGAGTCCAGGTAGACCAGCTCGGACCTGCGGAAACGCAGTGTCCAGGCCCCCGTTGTGTAGCGGCCTAGCACGCCGCCCTCTCAAGGCGGTAGCGCCGGTTCGAATCCGGTCGGGGGTACAAGAAATACCAGACGATGGCTCTTCGTCTCGGCCGATGCGCTGAGGTGGGGGGCCATTTTCGTTGTGCCCGCGTCGTGTCGTACGGCGGGTGTCGCGGCCCGGCTCGGCCCGGCTCTGCTCCGTGGGAGGGGTCGCTCCGTGGGAGTGGTCAGGGCCTGCCGCGGCGTTGAGGCCGGCCCTGAGGTTGCTTGATCGGTCAGCCGGTGCGGCGCAGGGCCTCGGAGAGGCGGGCCGCCGCGTCGATCACGGCCTGGGCGTGCATCCGGCCGGGGTGGCGTGTCAGACGCTCGATGGGGCCGGACACCGAGACCGCGGCCACGACCCGGTTCGACGGGCCGCGCACCGGCGCGGAGACGGACGCGACACCCGGCTCCCGCTCGCCGATGGACTGGGCCCAGCCCCGGCGCCGTACGCCCGACAGGGCCGTCGCTGTGAAGCGGGCGCCCTGGAGGCCGCGGTGGAGGCGCTCGGGCTCCTCCCAGGCCATCAGGATCTGAGCCGAAGAGCCCGCCTTCATCGTGAGCGTCGAGCCGACCGGGACCGTGTCCCGAAGGCCGGACAGGCGCTCCGCCGCGGCGACGCAGATGCGCATGTCGCCCTGGCGGCGGTAGAGCTGCGCGCTCTCGCCCGTCACATCACGAAGGTGGGTGAGCACCGGGCCGGCGGTCGCGAGAAGGCGGTCCTCGCCCGCCGCGGCGGCCAGTTCGGCCAGCCTCGGGCCGAGGATGAACCGGCCCTGCATGTCACGCGCCACCATGCGGTGGTGTTCGAGAGCCACGGCCAGCCGGTGGGCCGTGGGCCGTGCCAGTCCGGTCGCCGCGACCAAGCCCGCGAGGGTGGCCGGACCGGACTCCAGAGCGCTCAGGACAAGGGCTGCCTTGTCCAGAACGCCGACGCCGCTACTGTTGTCCATGAAACGATATTCCCGTCTCACTCTGTGAAACGCAAGTTCATTTTCCCGTGAGACGCGCAACCCTTGGAGACACAGCGGCCCGCAGACCAACGGGCCCGGTGGCGGGTGCCCGGGAACTGGGGCGAGGGCGCCGCCTCCACAAGATCTCTAGTTGGGCCGGTGCGACTCTTGCCGGCCGGAGGGAAAGCGATGGGTAGGACACTCGCGGAGAAGGTCTGGGACGACCACGTCGTCCGGCGCGCCGAGGGCGAGCCCGACCTCCTCTTCATCGATCTGCACCTGCTGCACGAGGTGACCAGCCCGCAGGCCTTCGACGGACTGCGCCAGAACGGCCGCCCGGTGCGCCGCCTCGACCTCACCATCGCCACCGAGGACCACAACACCCCGACCCTCGACATCGACAAGCCCATCGCCGACCCGGTCTCCCGCGCCCAGCTGGAGACCCTGCGCAAGAACTGCGCGGAGTTCGGCGTCCGGCTGCACCCGCTGGGCGACGTCGAGCAGGGCGTCGTCCACGTCGTCGGCCCGCAGCTGGGGCTGACGCAGCCGGGCATGACCGTCGTCTGCGGCGACTCCCACACCTCCACCCACGGCGCCTTCGGCGGACTGGCCTTCGGCATCGGCACCTCGCAGGTCGAGCATGTGCTGGCCACCCAGACGCTGCCGATGTCCCGCCCGAAGACCATGGCCATCACGGTCGACGGCGAACTGCCCGACGGCGTCACCGCCAAGGACCTCATCCTGGCGATCATCGCCCGCATCGGCACCGGCGGCGGCCAGGGCTATGTCCTGGAGTACCGCGGCCCCGCCATCGAGAAGCTCTCGATGGAGGCGCGGATGACCATCTGCAACATGTCCATCGAGGCGGGCGCCCGCGCCGGCATGATCGCCCCGGACGAGACCACCTTCGCGTACCTCAAGGGCCGCCCGCACGCCCCCGAGGGCGAGGACTGGGACGCGGCCGTCGCGTACTGGAAGACGCTGAAGACCGACGAGGACGCCGAGTTCGACGCCGAGGTCGTCATCCAGGCCGCCGAACTCTCCCCGTTCGTCACCTGGGGCACCAACCCCGGCCAGGGCGCGCCGCTTTCGGCGGACGTCCCCGACCCCGCTTCGTACGAAGACGCTTCGGAGCGCTACGCCGCCGAAAAGGCCCTGGAATACATGGGGTTGGAGGCCGGGCAGCCGCTGCGCTCCATCGGCGTGGACACCGTCTTCGTAGGTTCCTGCACCAACGGCCGTATCGAGGACCTGCGGGCCGCCGCCGACATCGTCCGGGGCCGCAAAGTCGCCGACGGCGTACGGATGCTGGTCGTTCCGGGCTCCGCGCGCGTGGGCCTCCAGGCCGTCTCCGAGGGCCTGGACATCGTCTTCAAGGAGGCCGGCGCCGAGTGGCGGCACGCGGGCTGCTCGATGTGCCTCGGCATGAACCCCGACCAGCTGGCCCCGGGTGAGCGCTCCGCGTCCACCTCCAACCGCAACTTCGAGGGCCGGCAGGGCAAGGGCGGTCGTACGCACCTGGTGTCGCCGCAGGTCGCGGCGGCCACCGCGGTCCTGGGCCACCTGGCCTCCCCGGCCGACCTGTCCGACGCCGCCACCGCCACGCCCGCTGGAGTCTGATCAGTCATGGAAGCATTCACCACGCACACCGGCCGGGCCGTCCCGCTGCGCCGCTCCAACGTCGACACCGACCAGATCATCCCTGCTCACTGGCTCAAGAAGGTGACCAGGGACGGGTTCGAGGACGGGCTGTTCGAGGCCTGGCGCAAGGACGAGTCGTTCGTCCTCAACCGGCCCGAGCGGCAGGGCGCGACCGTCCTGGTCGCCGGCCCCGACTTCGGCACCGGCTCCTCCCGCGAGCACGCGGTGTGGGCGCTCCAGAACTACGGCTTCAAGGCCGTGATCTCCTCCCGCTTCGCCGACATCTTCCGCGGCAACTCGCTGAAGAACGGCCTGCTCACGGTCGTCCTGGAGCAGAAGATCGTGGACGCGCTGTGGGAGCTCACCGAGAACGACGCGACCGCTGAGGTCACGGTGGACCTTGAGACGCGTGAGGTCCGCGCCGAGGGCATCACCGCCTCCTTCGAGCTCGACGAGAACTCCCGCTGGCGGCTGCTGAACGGGCTGGACGACATCTCCATCACCCTCCAGAACGAGGGCGACATCGCCGCCTACGAGGCCAAGCGCCCGTCGTACAAGCCGCGGACGCTCAAGGTCTGACCCGCAGGTCCCGCCCGTAGTGCGGGCGTGGTCGAGATCCGGCCACCGCGAAACCCCTCCGTACCCCCGATCGGACCGATCGGGGGTACGGCCGTTTCCGAACCCGTCGCGCTCGGCGAACCTTCGCGGTTCCTCCCAACTTCCCACGTTACGGCGGTGGTTGCCGGGGTACGCGAGGAGTGTGGACGCGATCTCCACGGATGCCCGGGCGGCCGTCCGAGGCAGCAGTTGCCCCCTGGGCGGGCGACAACTCGCCCCAGATGGCACAATCTGTGCATGGAACACGACGGCCAACTCGAGCTCTATACGGCGGTCGCGAACCAACTCAAGGAAGCGCACGCAAGAGTGCGCGCACTGCAAGTCCCGGAGGGCGTACGGATGGCGCTGACCCGGAAGCTGCTGGTCATAACGGCCGCGGCCAAGCACGATCTCGCCGACGCGACAAGGCGGCTGGGGCGGTTCATGGCGGACCTCGATCAGGGGCGAATGCCTGAAGAGGATCGCTGATCGCCTCCGGAGCAGCCGAGTTCGTTGCGGCACAAGGGTGATTAGCCCGTTTCGTGTTTGATTTGCGGTATATATCTGCCTAACGTGCGAAAAAGCTTGAACACTTTCGTTCTGGCGATGTCTCCGAAGGGGAAGACGTGAACAAGGCGCAGCTCGTAGAAGCGATTGCCGACAAGCTGGGAGGCCGCCAGCAGGCCGCCGAGGCGGTCGACGCGGTCCTGGACGCCATCGTGCGCGCGACCGTCGCCGGAGACCGGGTCTCGGTCACCGGCTTCGGTTCGTTCGAGAAGGTCGACCGTCCGGCGCGTTACGCCCGCAACCCCCAGACGGGCGAGCGGGTTCGGGTCAAGAAGACGTCCGTGCCGCGCTTCCGCGCCGGCCAGGGCTTCAAGGACCTGGTGAGCGGCTCGAAGAAGCTCCCGCGCGGCGGCGAGGTCGCCGTCAAGAAGGCCCCCAAGGGCAGCCTGAGCGGCGGCGCGACGGCGACGGTCAAGAAGGCCGCCGCGAAGAAGGCCACCACCAAGGCGGCCGCGAAGAAGACCACCACCGCGAAGAAGACGACGGCGGCGAAGAAGACCTCCGCCACCGCGAAGAAGGCGACCGCGAAGAAGACGGCCGGCAAGACCGCCGCCGCGGCGAAGAAGACCGGCGCCGCGAAGACGGCCACCGCGAAGAAGACGACGGCCAAGAAGGCCCCGGCGAAGAAGGCGACCGCCACCAAGGCCCCCGCCAAGAAGTCGACCGCGCGCAAGACCACCGCCAAGAAGACCACCACCGCCCGCCAGGCGTAAGGGTTCAGGGGCACTCACGCGCCGGGCCGGACTCCCTCTCGGAGCCCGGCCCGCGGCGTGTCCGGACGACCCGCGCCCTCGAAGGGCCGCGCCCGCACCGGGCGTCGGGTGTCCTCGGAAGGTCTTGACCTCAGAAGGTCTGGAGGGTCACGAGCGTGACCCGCCGCGCGTCCCCCTCGCCCTCGGTCTCGATCCGCACCCGCTGTCCGGGCCGCAGCAGCCTCAACCCGCCCGCGTCGAACGCCGACGCGTCGAAGGGAACCGGAGTGCCGTCGTCCAGCAGCACCTGTCCGCTGCGGCTGCCGGGGTCGTACGTGTATGCGGTGGCCTGCATGACGGCAGCCTACTGCCCGGGGATCAGCAGCCGCGCGGTCGCCGCGGCCGTGCGCGGCCCCACCCCCAGCGCCAGAGCGGCTCGCAGATCCTCCCCGGTGTCGACGTCCTGGCGGACGGAATCCACCGCGTCGAGAAGGAGTTCCGCGGCTCCGGAAGAACGGTGGCGCACCCGGGAATCCGGACCGAATGCGGGAAGCAATTCACGGCCGGCGATCACCGCGAGAAGGGTCGTCCCGATTGCGGCGGCGTCCGGAAGAAAAGCACGCGGGAATTCCCCGGCCGCGCCCAGGACCCGGGCCAATTCCGCTGGACGCAGTGCCGGCAGATCGGCGTTCAGCGCCGCGAGCGCGCTTTCGGGACGGACCGCCCGCACCGCGGCGGCCCCGTGCGCCAGAGCCCCGTTGAGACCGGTGCCCGGCTCGTCGGCGACGACGCGGGCGCCCAGCGCCGCCAGTTCGCGCCCGGCCAGGGCGTCGTCCGTGACGACTGCCACATCCCGCACCGCGGGGCAGGCCAGCGCCGCCGCCACCGTGTCCTGGGCGAAGGCGAGGGCGAGTCCCGGGCGCAGCTCGTCGGCCGCGGTGTCCGCGAGCCTGCTCTTGGCCAGCGCCAAGGGCTTCAGAGGTATGACCAAGCTCCACTGCACCGGTGTACCGTCCCTCTCTCGTCGCCGCCATTGTCACCCGGCCCCTCGGGCGCGACCTCGGTCGGGGCGTACGGTGTTCTCGACAGACGGGCGGCCCGGGGCGACACTTGTGCGGCCCCCGGGCGTCGTAGGGAAGTCCTAGAGGAAGGTGTCCGCGTGCCCCGCCGCAGAATCGGGTTCTGGTACCGCTTCGCTGCGGTCCTCTGCAAACCGCCGCTGGTGGTGCTGATCAAGCGGGACTGGCGCGGAATGGAGCACATTCCGGCAGAGGGCGGATTCATCACCGCGGTGAACCACAATTCGCACGTCGATCCCTTCGCATACGCGCACTATCAGTACAACACCGGACGAGTGCCGCGATTCCTGGCCAAGAGCGGGCTTTTCAAGAAGGGGTTCGTCGGCGCCGCGATGCGCGGCACCGGACAGATCCCCGTATACCGCGAGAGCACCGACGCCTTGAGCGCCTTCCGCGCCGCCATCGACGCCGTGGAGCGCGGCGAGTGCGTCGCCTTCTATCCCGAGGGCACCCTGACCCGCGACCCGGACGGCTGGCCGATGACCGCCAAGACCGGTGCCGCGCGCGTCGCCCTCCAGACCAGGTGCCCGGTGATCCCCGTCGCGCAGTGGGGCGCCAACGAACTCCTGCCGCCCTACGCCAAGAAGCCCCACCTCCTTCCGCGCAAGACGCACCACGTCCTCGCGGGCCCGCCCGTCGACCTGGCGCGGTTCTACGACGAGGAGATGACCCCCGAGCTGCTGAAGGAGGCGACGGAGGTCATCATGGCCGCCGTCACCCGCCAGCTGGAGGAGATCCGCGGCGAGAAGGCGCCCGCCACGCCCTACGACCCGCGCCGGGAGCGGATCGAGCAGCGACGCCGGACGCAGGAGCAGAACGAGGCGCAGTCGCAGGAGCAATCGCAACCGCCGGCGCAGCCGCAGACGCCGGTCCAGCCTCCGTCACAGACTCCGGCACAGACATGGGTGCAGACCCGCGCCCAGACGCACACCCACGCGCAACCGCAGCCGCGCGCACAGCAGCAGCGCGCCCAACCGCAGCCGCGCGCACAGGCACCGACGCAGACCGGTCGGCCGACCGTCCGAGAAGGGGAGAACGGCACGTGAGCAAGCCCGTCAAGGCGGCCGTGTTCGGCACCGGATCCTGGGGCACCGCCTTCGGGCGCGTCCTCGCCGACGCGGGCTGCGAGGTGACGCTGTGGGCGCGCCGCGCCGAACTCGCCGACGCGGTCAACTCCACCCGCACCAACCCCGACTACCTCCCCGGCGTCGAACTCCCCGAGAACCTGCGCGCCACCGCCGACCCCGCCGAGGCCGCGCGCGACGCCGACTTCACCGTCCTCGCGATCCCCTCGCAGACCCTGCGCGCCAACCTCGCCGAGTGGCGCCCGCTGCTGGCCCGGCACACCGTCCTCGTCTCGCTGATGAAGGGCGTCGAACTCGGGACGACCATGCGGATGAGCGAGGTGATCGAGGACGTCGCCAAGGTGGCGCCCGAGCGCGTCGCCGTCGTCACCGGGCCCAACCTCGCGCGGGAGATCGCCTCCCGGATGCCGGCGGCGGCCGTGGTCGCCTGCACCGACGAGCCCGTGGCGCAGCGCCTCCAGACCGCCTGCCACACGCCGTACTTCCGCCCCTACACCAACACCGACGTGGTCGGCTGCGAGCTGGGCGGCGCGGTGAAGAACGTCATCGGGCTCGCCGTCGGCATCGCGGACGGCATGGGCCTCGGCGACAACGCCAAGGGCTCCCTCATCACCCGCGGCCTCGCCGAGACCACGCGGCTGGGCCTGGCGATGGGCGCGGACCCGCTCACCTTCTCCGGACTCGCCGGTCTCGGCGACCTGGTGGCGACCTGCTCCTCGCCGCTGTCCCGCAACCACACCTTCGGCACCAACCTCGGCAAGGGCATGACCCTTCAGGAGACCATCGCGGTCACCAAGCAGACCGCCGAGGGCGTCAAGTCCTGTGAGTCCGTGGCGGATCTGGCCCGCAGGCACGGCGTCGACATGCCGATCACCGAGACGGTCGTCGACATCGTGCACGAGGGGAAGCCTCCGGTGGTCGCCCTCAAGGAGCTGATGTCGCGCAGCGCGAAGCCCGAACGACGCTGAGCGACCCCCCGAGTCGACGCTGACTCCGCGCCCTACCACCGGGTACCCTCAACCCGATATGAGCACCGAGAACCTCCCCCAGAGCCCCGAGCAGCCCGCCCGCAAGCCGCGCGTGGCCGTCGTGTTCGGCGGGCGCAGCTCCGAACACGGGATCTCCGTGGTCACCGCCGGCGCCGTCCTCAAGGCCATCGACCGGACCAAGTACGAGGTCCTGCCGATCGGCATCACCCGGGACGGCCGCTGGGCGCTCACCGCCGACGCGCCCGAACGCATGGCGATCACCGAGCGCCGCACGCCCAGCGTGGAGGAACTCGCCGAGTCGGCCGAGGGCGGCGTGATCCTCCCCGTCGACCCGGCCAACCGCGAAGTCGTCTACAGCGAGCCCGGATCGGTGCCCAAGGCGCTCGGCGAGGTCGACGTCGTCTTCCCGGTGCTGCACGGCCCCTATGGCGAGGACGGCACGCTCCAGGGTCTGCTGGAGCTCTCCGGCGTCCCGTACGTCGGCTCGGGCGTGCTCGCCTCGGCCGTCGGCCAGGACAAGGAGTACATGAAGCGGGTGTTCACCTCCTTCGGGCTCAAGGTCGGCCCGTACGTGGTGATCCGCCCGCGCGAGTGGGAGCAGGACCAGTCCGCGGCCCGCAAGAAGATCATCGACTTCGCGGGCGAGCACGGCTGGCCGCTCTTCGTGAAGCCCGCGCGCGCGGGCTCGTCGATCGGCATCACCAAGGTCGACGACCTGTCCGGGCTGGACGAGGCGATCGCCGAGGCCCAGAGCCACGACCCGAAGATCCTCGTCGAGGCGGCGCTCAGGGGCCGCGAGATCGAGTGCGGGGTGCTGGAGTTCGAGGACGGCCCGCGCGCCTCCGCGCCGGCCGAGATCCCGCCGCCGGACGCGCACGCGTACTACGACTTCGAGGCCAAGTACATCGACTCGACGCCCGGGATCGTGCCGGCCCCGCTGACCCCCGAGGAGACCGCCGAGGTCCAGCGGCTCGCGGTGGACGCCTTCGACGCCGCCTCCTGCGAGGGGCTGGTGCGCGCGGACTTCTTCCTCACCGAGGACGGCGAGTTCGTGATCAACGAGATCAACACCATGCCCGGCTTCACGCCGATCTCCATGTACCCGCAGATGTGGCAGGCGAGCGGCATCAGCTACCCCGAGCTGGTCGACCGCCTGGTGCAGGCGGCGCTGCGCCGCTCCACGGGCCTGCGCTGAGCCGTCGCGGCCCCGGTCAGTCGGCGATCCCCTCGGGGATCGCCTTCTTGATGGCCGGCGCCAGATCGATCAACGGCGCGGCGCCGTCCTCGGCGAGGGCCGCGGGCAGCGTCACCTCGACGTACGCCTGACGCAGCGAGGTCGTGCACCGGTACCCGCCGTCGTCCTGCTTCACCATCAGCCACCCCACGCCGTCCACCTCCCCCGAGTCGGCCTGCGTATCGCTCATCTCGGCGGGCCGTGCCACACCGCAGCGCAGTATGATCGCCGGGTCCCCCCAGCCCGCGGTCAGCGCGGAGGCGGGCTCGGGATCCCGGCGGCCCTGTCCGTCCACCTTCGACGGCAGTGCCGCGTCCAGGTTCCGGCACAGGTTCGCGGTCTTCGCCGCGGGACTGGGAACCGCCGCCGACGCGTTGTCGTCTGCCGATGAGCAGCCCACGGCGGCACAGAGCAGAACGAGGGCGGGCAGACACTTGCGCCGGCGACGGAAAAGATTCACCGGCCAAGCGTAGACGGGGGCTACAGATGCACGACCGGGCAGGTCAGGGTGCGGGTGATCCCGTCCACTTGCTGGACCTTGGCGACCACCAGTCGGCCGAGGTCGTCGACGGTGTCGGCCTGGGCCCGCACGATCACGTCGTAGGGACCGGTCACGTCCTCTGCCTGGACGACGCCGGGGATCTTGCCGATCGACTCGGCGACGGTCGACGCTTTACCGACTTCCGTCTGGATCAGGATGTACGCCTGTACCACGGAACCTCCAGGGCGGCCACGAGGATCATGTGGGGAAAAGGAACGCCACGGTATCGCGTCGCCGCTCGCCGCGGGGAGACCTACGGGGACCGCGGCCGCGCGCCGGGGTGCGGGCACGACAGAAGTCGGCGGTCACCTCGACCGTATCGAGGACACTGGTGACGCGCGACCGGGCATGGACAGCAGCACGCGACCGGGCATGGACAGCATCAGAAGGGGCGAAAGGGCAATGAAGGGCACTGTTGGTGAGCTCGGGGAGTTCGGGCTCATCAGGGAGCTCACCTCCCGTCTCACGACCTCCGCGGGGGTCCGGGTGGGCCCCGGCGACGACGCCGCCGTGGTCGCCGCCCCCGACCGGCGGGTCGTGGCCAGCACGGACATCCTGCTGGAGGGGCGGCACTTCCGGCGGGACTGGTCCACCGCCTACGACGTCGGCCGCAAGGCCGCCGCGCAGAACCTCGCCGACATCGCGGCGATGGGCGCCGTCCCGACGGCCCTGCTGC
The DNA here is from genome assembly GCF_042890065.1 of Streptomyces sp. NPDC002328. Taxonomy (NCBI): domain Bacteria; kingdom Bacillati; phylum Actinomycetota; class Actinomycetes; order Kitasatosporales; family Streptomycetaceae; genus Streptomyces; species Streptomyces sp. NPDC002328. The sequence goes on from NZ_JBIARQ010000010.1 coordinate 148,327, forward strand.
TCGGCCTCGTCGTGCCCGCCGAACTGCCCGTCACCTGGCCCACCGAGCTGATGGACGGCCTGCGCGACGAGTGCCAGGTCGCCGGCGCCTCCGTGGTCGGCGGCGACGTCGTCCGCGGCGACACCATCATGGTGTCGATCACCGCGCTCGGCGATCTGCGCAACCAGGAGCCCATCACGCGGGCCGGCGCGCAGCCCGGCGACCTGGTCGCGGTGACCGGCTGGCTGGGCTGGTCCGCCGCCGGGTACGCGATCCTCTCCCGGGGCTTCCGCTCGCCCCGCGCCTTCGTCGAGGCGCACCGCCGTCCCGAGCCGCCGTACCACGCGGGCCCGGCGGCGGCCGGACTGGGCGCGACCGCGATGTGCGACGTGAGCGACGGACTGATCGCCGACCTCGGGCACATCGCGGAGGCCAGCAAGGTCCGCATCGACATCCGCTCCGGCGCGATCGACATCCCCTCGCAGATGAACGACATCGGCCAGGCCGTCGGCGTCGACCCCATCCAGTGGGTGCTGACCGGGGGAGAGGACCACGCGATCGTGGCGACCTTCCCGCCGGACGTGAAGCTGCCGGCCCGCTGGAAGGTGATCGGCGAGGTCCTCAACCCGTCGGCCCTGCCCCAGGTGACGGTCGACGGGGCGCCCTGGACCAGCAAGGGCGGCTGGGACCACTTCGGGGACCTGGAGTCATGAGCGCGCCCGCCGCGCCCGCCCGGGTGCTGACGGTCGCCGGCTCCGACTCCGGGGGCGGGGCGGGAATCCAGGCCGACCTGAAGACGATGCTCGCGCTCGGCGTGCACGGCATGAGCGTGCTCACCGCCGTCACCGCCCAGAACTCCCTGGGCGTGCAGGGCGCTTGGGAGCTGCCGGTGGAGGCGGTGCGGGCCCAGTACCGCAGCGTGGTGGACGACATCGGCGTCCAGGCCGTGAAGACGGGGATGCTCGCCTCCGCCGAACTCGTCGAGACGGTCGCCGAGTTGCTCGCCGGCACGGACGCTCCGGCCGTCGTCGACCCGGTCGGCGTCTCCAAGCACGGGGACCCGCTGCTGGCGGCCTCGGCGCTGGACTCCGTCCGCACGAAGCTGCTGCCGGTCGCGACCGTCGCCACGCCCAACCTCGACGAGGTGGCCCAACTGACGGGCGTACGGGTCGAGTCGGAGGAGCAGTTGCGTGAGGCGGCGGACGCCGTGCTGGCGTACGGGCCGCGGTGGGTGCTCGTCAAGGGCGGCCATCTTCCGGGCGCGGCGGTCGACTTGCTCACCGACGGGAGCGTCGAGCACTGGCTGCGCGCACCTCGCTACGACAACCGGCACACGCACGGCACGGGGTGCACCCTCGCCTCCGCGATCGCGTCACAGCTCGCCAAGGGGCAGTCCGTCCCGGAGGCGGTGGCGGCGGCCAAGGAGTACGTCACCGGGGCGATCGCCGCCGGGTTCGCGCTGGGCGGGGGGATCGGGCCGGTGGACCACGGCTGGGGTCTCGCCCGGGGGATCTGAGCGCCCGGGGGATCTGAGCGCGTCCCGGGGGATCTGAGCGCGTACAGCAAGAAGCCGGTCCACCCGGAGGTGGACCGGCTTCATGCAGCGAACCGGCAGTGGCCGCGCGCTCAGCTGAGCGTCAGCGCGAGACCTTGCCGGCCTTGATGCACGAGGTGCAAGCGTTCACGCGCTTCGGCGTCCCGCCGACCACGGTACGCACACGCTGGATGTTCGGGTTCCAGCGACGGGACGTACGGCGGTGCGAGTGCGAGATGTTGTTGCCGAAGCCCGGCCCCTTGCCGCAGACGTCGCAGTTGGCAGCCACGGGTCACTCCAAAGACTTCAGATGCACTTACGGTTGATCCCGGCATGCCGGGATCAAGATCGGTGGGATCAGAGATCTGAGTGGCGGTGCCAGGGGATGGCCCGATACGGATCGGGCAACCGGAGCAGCATACAACGACTGCGCCAGTACAACGAAACTACCATGGCTGCTCAGGGGCCCCGCCCCGGCCTGCTTCCGGCGGACACCCGTCCAAGGTCTACGCTGCGTCCCAGTCCAGCAGCTCAAGGAGGCCCAGGTGCCGCAGGTGCCGCAGACATTCCTCGATGCTCTCGCGGTCCGCACCTGGTGCGGCCTGGCGCTGGGCGCGCTGGGGCGGGCGCGTGAGGAGATCGACGCGATCAACGTCTACCCGGTCGCGGACGGGGACACCGGCACCAACCTCTATCTGACCGTCGAGTCCGCGGTGACCGCCGTGGAGGCGGTGTTCGCCGGGCACGAGGTCGGCGCCGGGCACGAGGTCGGCGGCGGGAGCGGGACGTCCGACGGCGGTCCCTCGCTCGCGGACGCGGTGCGCGCGATGGCGCACGGCGCGCTCATAGGCGCGCGCGGGAACTCCGGGACGATCCTGGCGCAGCTGCTGCGCGGCATGGCGCAGGTGCTCGCCGTCGAGGGTGAGCGGCCTCACACGGACGCCGACGGGCTGCGCCTGGCGCTGCGGCACGCCGCCGACTCCGCCCGCCGGGCCGTGGCCCACCCGGTCGAGGGCACGGTCCTGTCCGTGGCGGCGGGGGCGGCCGACGCGGCCGGAGCGGCCGAGGGGGACTGCGGGGCCGTGGCCAGGGCGGCCTACCGGGGGGCGTGCGCGTCACTCGCCGTGACCCCGGGCCAGCTGGCCGTCCTGGAGCGCGCCGGGGTGGTCGACGCGGGCGGCCGGGGACTGGTCGCGGTGCTCGCGGCCCTGGTGGAGACGCTCACGGGCGAGGCCCCGGCGCCGCCCACGCGCAACGGGCTCGCCCCGCACACGCGCGTGGCGGCGCAGGACGCTCCGGGCGGGGTCGCGTCCGTCACAGATGCTCCGGAGGCCGCGCACTCCCCGGGCTCCGAGATCTGCGCGGACGGCAGCGACAGCGGCGGCCCCGCCTTCGAGGTCATCTACCTGCTGGAGGCCGAGGACGCGGCCGTGGACCGGCTGCGGCGGCGGCTCGACGCCCTGGGGGACTCCCTCGTCGTCGTCGGCGGCGACGGGCTGTGGAACGTCCACGTGCACGTGGACGACGCCGGCGCGGCCGTGGAGGCGGGCGTGGAGGCCGGCCGCCCCTACCGGATCCGCATCACGCACTTCGGCGTCGACGACGTCCACGCGCGCGGAGGCGAGCGTCCGCCCCGTGAGCGCGTCGAGCGGGCGGTCGTCGCGGTCGTGCCCGGCGAGGGCCTGGCCGGGCTGTACGCCGAGGCGGGCGCGACGACGGTCCTCGCCCGCCCCGGGGAGCCGCCCGCCAGCGGAGAGCTCGTCGACGCCGTACGGCGGGCCCACGCGCGCGAGGTCGTGCTGCTGCCCAACGACGCCGACCTGCGCCACACCGCGGCGGCGGCGGCCGAGCAGGCCCGCACGGAGGGCATCAGGGTCGCCCTCATCCCGACCCGCTCCGCGGTCCAGGGGATCGCCGCGCTCGCCGTCCACCAGCCGGAGCGCCGCTTCGACGAGGACGTCGTCTCGATGACGTCGGCGGCCGGCGCCACCCGCTACGCCGAGGTCGCCGTCGCCGAACGCCAGTCGTGGACCATGGCCGGCATCTGCCAGGCCGGCGACGTGCTCGGCCTGATCGACGGCGACGTGGCCGTCATCGGCGCCGACGTCACCGCCACCGCCGAGACCGTCCTGAACCGCATGCTGGCCGCGGGCGGGGAGCTGGTCACCCTCGTGCTCGGCGACGAGGCGCCCGACGGCGTCGCCGAGCGCCTGGAGGCACGGGTGCGGGAGGCGTACCTCGCCGTCGACACGGTGGTGTACCGGGGCGGACGGCAAGGCGCGCTGCTGCTGATCGGCGTGGAGTGAGCCCCTGCCGGCGGTTCAGGGGTCCCCTCAGCCGGCCTGCTCCGTCGTGACCTGGATCAGCTGCTCCGCCTCGGCCCGACGCGCGCGTACCGTCTCGTCGCCGTCGGCCCCGTCCTCCCGCCCGTCGAGGTCGTCCCCGGCGTAGGTCCGCAGCACCGCACGCGCGCGTGCCGCCGCCTGCCGCGGGCGGCCGAGGTCGTTCTCCAGCCAGCCCGCGGCCAGTTCGGCGCCGGTGCGGGCGTGCCGGGCGTCCTCCCCCAGGGGGACGAACACGGCGACCGCCTTCGCCATGTGCGACAGGGCCTCCTCCAGCGCGTCCCGGATGGAGTCGTCGTCGGCGTCCTCGGAGACCGAGCGGGCCAGCAGATCACCGAACTGGCGGTGGGTGTGGCCGAGTTCGAAGACGAGCCGCAGCCGCGCCTCCTCCTCGTCGTCCACCGTGCCCGCCCCGTCCGCCCCGTCCGCCCCGTCCGCCCCGTTCGCCCCGTCCGCCGTGCCGAGGCCGGCGGGCGGGTCCAGCGCCTCCAGCGCGTCCGCGCACTCCTCGATGGCCCTCGTCATCAGCTCCCGCGCCGCGTCGACGCCCCGCTCGGTGCGCAGCGCCAGCCACGCGCGTGCGCGCAAGGAGCGGACGAGGCCGTGGACGTTGCCCAGGGAGCGCCACAGCTCGCCCGCGCGCGCGTAGGACCGGTCCGCCTCCTCGGGCAGCCCCGCGTGACCGAGGGACTCGGCCGCCAGGTGCGCGAGGGTGGCGTGGTCGTGCTGCTCGGGCCAGTGCCGGGCGATCTCGGCCGCCTGGAGCCGGCGTTCGGCGCTGGACCGGTGCTCGCCGAGCTCGCTCAGGCAGTCGCCGAGCCACCACTGCGTCTGGACGACCGCGCCGTCGCCGTGCGTCTCGGGGCTCAGGTCCGCGAGCGCCGACTCCAGCACCTCCGCCGCCTCGGCCCAGCTGCCCTGCCGGACCAGGAACCCGCCCAGCTGGTGCCGCGCCCACGCCCCGAGCGTCGGGCCCTCGCCCGCCTCGTCGGCCCAGTGCGCCGCCTCCAGGGCGTGTGCGGCGGCCTCCGCGGCCTCTCCCCGGCCCCCGACGACCTCGGCGAGCTGGAGATGCAGCTGCGCCCGCCCGACCGGCTCCAGATACGCGCCGCCGTGCTCCAGCGCCGCCCGCAGCGCCCGCTCCGCCTCCACCAGGTCGCCCAGGTGGTGCGCGAGACCGGCGAGCCGGGCCTCGTACTCCACGGCGAACCAGGGCAGGCCCGCCTCGGTGAACTCCGCCGCCGCCCGCGCGAACAGCTCCGCGCCCGTGCGCGCGTCCCCCGACCGGGCGGCCAGCTCCGCGAGCATCGCGTGCCCCTCGGCGACCCGCGCGGCGAGCCGCACGTCGTCGCCGGCCCGCCCGTCGACGAGCGCCAGCAGCTCCCGTACGGCCGCCTCGGCCTCCGTCAGGACGTCCGCGTCCGCCTCGTCCGCCTCCTGGACCAGCCGCATCAGGATGCGCGCGCGGCCCATCAGCACGCCCGCCGCCTGCGGCACCTCCGTGCCGCCGTCGGCGTACAGCGCGAGGACCCGGTCGTAGGGGTCGGCGACGGCCGCGAGCGCCGCGTCGACGTTCCCGGCGAGCGCGCGGACGTACGCCGCACGCGCGCGTGCCGCCAGGGACTCCCCGGGGTCGCCCGCCTCCGCGTACAGCTCCGCGGCCCGCTCGAACGTCTCCGCGCCCTCCGGGCCGAGCGCCATCGCCTCGTGGTCGGCGATCTCCGCGCGGTCGCGCGGTTCCAGCGCGGCCCCCTCCGCGGCCCGCGCCACCGCCGCCCACGCCTCCATGGCGTGCGGCCGGAGCGAGTCCGACAGCCGCCGCGCCTCGGCGAGCAGCGCGGACAGGTCCGCCTCGACGCCCTCCGGACCGCCGCCCGCAGCAGCGTCCGCAGCCGGGGCCGGAGCAGCCGCCGCGGGCGCGACCGTCGCCGTCGGCGGGCGTACCGTCCGCACGCCCAACGGCAGCCGCTCCAGGAGCGATTCCTGCGCCATACGCGCGCGTGCCCGCTCACTCACGTACGACGTGCCGTTGCGCTCGTCGAAACGCGCGGCCAGCGCCAGCGCCTCCTCGCGCGCGTGGGCCGCGAGAGCCGCCGCCGTCCACGCCCGCCCGGCCGGACCGGGCACCTGCTGACCGCCCAGGCCCCGCCCGGACAGCCGCTCCATGAGCAGCGCCACCACGCTCAGGAACTCCAGCCTGCTGCGCGGATGCCCCGCGTCGGTGAAGTACGCCGGCCGCTCCGCGAGCAGCTCCAGGCCCCGCGCCTCGTTCCCGGTCAGCGCGCAGAACTCCACGTGGTCCGCGTACGCGCCCCGCATGCTCTCCATCGCCCGCACCAGCCGGAAACCCCGCAGATGGTGGGCGCGCGCCTCCTCCGGCCGGCCCAGCCGCAGCAGCGGCACCAATGACGAGGCCAGCACCGTGTGCGGCTCGTGCGCGCACGTGTACGCGCCCTCCAGCACCGGAGCCCACAGCTCCAGCGCCTCCTCGTCCCGGCCCCGCTCCGCCTGCCACCAGCCCTGCCCGTGCAGCTCGCACGCGTGGCAGTCGGCCATGCTGTCCCGGTCGGCGGCCAGCCAGGCGGCGAACGCCCGCTCCGCCCGCGGCACGTCCCCGACATGCGCGGCCACGCTGAACTCCGCGCCGCGCACGGCCCGCTCGGAGTGCCCGGCGAGCCGGTAGCGGTGCTCCATCTCGCCCAGCCACTTCTCCACCGACGCCAGCGGCACGTGCGGCTGGTCGAGCATGCCGGCCGACACCCACTTGAAGACCCAGTGCAGCGAGTGCGCCTCGTACTCGTCGAAGTCCCCGGGCCGCTCGTCCCACATGCGCAGCAGCCGCGCGAACGGGACGAACATCTTGTCCTTCTCGGAGCTGTAGTTGTAGACCTTCAACTGGTGTCCGAGCGCCTCGATCACGGCGAGCGGGACGTTCAGCCTCTCGGCCTCCACGAGCAGCTGCTCCGCGCGCGCGTTGCGCGCCGGACCCTCCGGCTGCTCCGAGTTCTCCGCCATCGCCCGGCGGAGCGAGTCGAAGTCCGTGATCCCGGTCATCAGCAGCCGTCCTCCCCCTGAGCCGACTCCCCGCGCGCGGAATCCCCGCGCGCGGACTCCCCATGTGTGGCCCACTCCAGCAGCCCGATGAACGCACGGTTCAACAGCGCGGAGTCCGCGGGCCTGAGCGGGCGCTGCGCCATCAGCAGCGCCTGCCCGTACAGCGACTCCGTCGCCGTCCCGATCAGCTCGGCGTCCCGCAGCGAACTGATGCGCCGCACCAGCGGGTTGAGATGGTTCAGCACCAGACGCGCGCGGGGGGCGCTGCCCCGCAGCGAGCCCAGGATCCCCGCCCACAGGTCGTCGGCCTGCGACTCGGCCTCCGCCCGCGCCTGCTCGTGCCGCGCCGACCGGTCGTCCAGGTGCAGCGCGGGTACGGACAGCGGATGGAAGGCCCGCAGGACGACGTCACAGCCGAGCGGGTCGAGCTTGGCCCGCGCGGCCGCCAGGAAGCCCGACAGGGCCAGCTCCTCCGCCGAATCCACCGCGTCCAGATGCGCGGTCACGGTGTCCGCGTCCAGCTCGGCGACGACCGTCCCCGGCCGCACCGACGGCAGCGCCTCGACCAGCTCGGCGTCGTACGTGTAACCGCCGTTGATCACTCCGACGCCCTGCGCGGACGCGATCGGCGCGACCTGCCGGTACTCCTCCACCGTCCGCGTGAAGTGCACGACCGGGTGCCGCTGCGCGAACTCCTCCAGCGACAGCCGCCCGTCGGACGTCTCGAAGGGCAGCCACGGCAGCATCGTGCGCAGCATCTCCCGGTCGTGCCGCGCGAGGGACTTCACGCCCAGGTGGTGCACGGCCAGGAAGGCCGCGAGGCGCTCCGGATCGCCGGCGGCGAGACCCGTCAGCCACGCGCGGATCCGCTCGCCCAGCGCGTCCCGCACGGCCGCCAGCGTCTCGTCCTCGTACAGCGACTCGCGCGAGGCCGTCGGCCGCAGACTGTCCGTGTCCAGCACACAGCGCACGAAGAACGCCCAGTCGGGCAGCAGCTGTTCGGCCCGCTCGGTCAGCAGCATGCCCTTCAGGTGCACACGGTGACCGGCCCGCTGGGCCGGACTGACCGCCGCCGGCAGCACGTACGCCACCCCGCGGATCCCCGCCAGCGGCACGTTCAGCTCGATCGAGTCGAGCGGCGTGAAACCGAACAGCTCATGGCAGTGCCGGGCCAGCGCCACCCGCCGGTTGGCGGGGGAGGGGTACGGCCGGTCCCAGGGCGCCGGCAGATCGGTGACCGCCTCCTCGCCGACCCGCACGTCGTAGGGCAGCAGCGAGCCGAAGTCCCGCGCCAGTTGGAGCACCCGCTGCTCGGAGAGCCACTCCGCGGCACCGGCCCGCGCCACCAGGTGCACGGTGGTGCCGGGCTCCGGACGCTCCTCGTCGGGCAGCGTCCGCACGGTGTACGAACCGTCGTCGCGGGCCGTCCACTCCACCGGCGGCGCGCCGGGCGTACGGGAGCTGCGGCTGACCACGCGGATCCGCTCGGCGACCACGAAACAGGCGAGCAGCCCGATGCCGAACTGCCCGAGGAAGTCGGAGCGGGCCTCCTGGAGCCCCTCCGCCCGCTTGGAGCTGCGGCCGATGGTGGCCAGCAGGTCGTGCACGTCGGCCTCGGTGAGCCCGACGCCCGAATCCTCCACGCGCAGAGTCCCGTCCGACGCGAACAGCCGCACCCGCGCCGGTGCGTCGGGCTCCTCGGCCCGCCGGGCGGTGATGGCGTCCACGGCGTTCTGGAGCAGCTCGCGCAGATAGACCCTGGGACTGGAGTAGAGGTGATGGGAGAGCAGGTCCACCAGACCGCGCAGGTCGACCTGGAACGTGTGAGGTGACGGGGATGCCTGGGATGACTGTGAGGTCTGGGAGTCCATCGCTGCTGCGCCGCGGGTGGGGGACGTCGACGGCGCGGGGTCGGGCGGTCCCGGTGGGGCGGTGACCGCGGGGAGATGGCCGGAGCGCGCCATCCTAGAGCCCGAACGAGCCGTCTGACCAGGGGTTTCGGGACACGTATACGTCAATGTCAGTGCGGTGGTGTGCAATGGATCTCGTGCCCGCACTCGACGAACCACTGAAAAAGGTGCTCGGCCCACCGACCGCGAAGGTGATGGCCGAGCACCTCGGCCTGCACACCGTCGGCGATCTCCTGCACCACTACCCCCGCCGGTACGAGGAGCGCGGCCAGCTCACGCACCTCGCCGACCTCCCCATGGACGAGCACGTCACGGTGGTCGCGCAGGTCGCCGACGCCCGGCTGCACACCTTCGCCTCCGCCAAGGCCCCCCGCGGCAAGGGCCAGCGCCTCGAAGTCACCATCACGGACGGCAGCGGACGGCTCCAGCTGGTCTTCTTCGGCAACGGCGTCCACAAGCCCCACAAGGATCTCCTGCCGGGCACCCGCGCGATGTTCGCGGGCAAGGTCTCCCTGTTCAACCGCCGCCTCCAACTCGCCCACCCGGCCTACGAACTGCTGCGCGCGGACAGCGACGAGTCGGTGGAGACCTGGGCGGGCGCCCTGATTCCGATCTACCCGGCCACCGCCAAACTGGAGTCCTGGAAGATCGGCAAGGCGATCCAGACGGTGCTGCCCAGCGCCCAGGAAGCCGTCGACCCCCTGCCGGACACCCTCCGCGAGGGCCGCGAGCTGGTCTCCCTGCCCGAGGCCCTCCTCAAGATCCACCGCCCGCACACCAAGGCGGACATCGCCGCCGCCCACACCCGCCTGAAGTGGGACGAGGCCTTCGTCCTCCAGGTGGCCCTGGCCCGCCGCCGGCACGCCGACGCCCAACTCCCGGCCATCGCCCGCAGGCCCGGGCCGGACGGCCTCCTGACCGCCTTCGACGCCCGCCTGCCCTTCACCCTCACCGAGGGCCAGCAGAAGGTCTCCAAGGAGATCTTCGACGACCTGGCGACCGAGCATCCGATGCACCGGCTCCTCCAGGGCGAGGTCGGATCGGGCAAGACGATGGTGGCCCTGCGCGCCATGCTCGCCGTCGTCGACGCCGGAGGACAGGCCGCCATGCTCGCGCCCACCGAGGTCCTCGCCCAGCAGCACCACCGCTCCGTCGTCGAGATGATGGGCGAACTCGCCGAGGGCGGAATGCTCGGCGGAGCCGAGGACGCCACCAAGGTCGTGCTGCTCACCGGCTCCATGGGCGCGGCCGCGCGCCGGCAGGCGCTGCTCGACCTGGTCACCGGCGAGGCCGGGATCGTCATCGGCACCCACGCGTTGATCGAGGACCGGGTCCAGTTCCACGACCTCGGGCTGGTCGTGGTCGACGAACAGCACCGCTTCGGCGTCGAACAGCGCGACGCCCTGCGCGGCAAGGGCAAGCAGCCCCCGCATCTCCTCGTCATGACCGCCACGCCCATCCCGCGCACGGTGGCCATGACGGTCTTCGGCGACCTGGAGACGTCCGTCCTCGACCAGCTCCCGGCCGGCCGCTCGCCCATCGCCAGCCATGTCGTCCCGGCCGCCGACAAGCCCCACTTCCTCGCCCGCGCGTGGGAGCGGGTCCGCGAAGAGGTCGGCAACGGCCATCAGGCGTACGTCGTCTGCCCCCGCATCGGCGACGAGGAGGACGACCCGAAGAAGCAGAAGAAGTCCGCCGAGGACGAGGCCGAGAAACGGCCCCCGCTCGCCGTCCTCGACGTGGCCGACCAGCTCGCCAAGGGCCCGCTCCAGGGACTCCGGGTCGAGGTCCTGCACGGCCGGATGCATCCCGACGACAAGGACGCGGTCATGCGCCGCTTCGCCGCCGGCGAGACCCACGTCCTGGTCGCCACCACCGTCATCGAGGTCGGCGTCAACGTCCCGAACGCCACCGCGATGGTGATCATGGACGCCGACCGCTTCGGCGTCTCCCAGCTGCACCAGCTGCGCGGGCGCGTCGGCCGCGGCTCCGCCGCCGGTCTCTGCCTCCTGGTCACCGAGATGCCCGAGGCCAGCGCCGCCCGCCAGCGCCTGAACGCCGTCGCCTCCACCCTCGACGGCTTCGAGCTCTCCCGCATCGACCTCGAACAGCGCCGCGAGGGCGACGTCCTCGGCCAGGCCCAGTCCGGCGCCCGCAGCTCGCTGCGCGTCCTGGCCGTGATCGAGGACGAGGAGGTCATCGCCGAGGCCAGACAGGAGGCGGTGACGGTGGTTGCGGCGGATCCGGAGCTGAAACGGCTTCCGGCTCTGCGGACGGCGCTGGACGCCCTTCTGGACGAGGAGAGGGAGCAGTACCTGGAAAAGGGCTGAACGGAAGCGCCCCGTCAGGAACCTGCTGCCAGACTGGTTCCGTAACCACCCTCGAACAAGGACCGAAGATGACCCGCGTGATCGCCGGCACGGCCGGCGGACGTCGCCTGGCCGTCCCGCCAGGGACCGGCACCCGCCCCACTTCCGACCGCGCACGCGAAGGTCTCTTCTCCACCTGGCAGTCCCTGCTCGGCGGCCCCCTGGCCGGCGAACGCGTCCTCGACCTCTACGCCGGATCGGGCGCCGTGGGCCTGGAGGCCCTCTCCCGCGGCGCCGGCCACACCCTCCTCGTCGAGGCCGACGCGAAAGCCGCCCGCATCATCAGGGAGAACGTGCGGAACCTCGCCCTCCCTGGCGCCGAGGTCCGCGCGGGCAAGGCCCACCAGGTCATCCAGGCGGAGCCCTCCGCGCCGTACGAACTCGTCTTCCTGGACCCCCCGTACGCCGTCACCGACGACGATCTTCGGGAGATCCTGCTCACACTCCGCACGCGGGGCTGGCTCGCGGCCGAAGCGCTGGTCACCGTGGAGCGCAGCACCAGGGGCGGTACTTTCGACTGGCCGGACGGCTTCGAAGCACTCCGGTCCCGTCGTTACGGCGAGGGAACGTTTTGGTACGGTCGCGCCGCCTCTACGTGCGAAGACGCACGATGACCGGACCGGAGAGCGAGGGATCACAAGTGCGCCGCGCCGTCTGTCCCGGGTCGTTCGACCCGATCACCAACGGACATCTCGACATCATCTCCCGTGCCTCCCGTCTGTACGACGAGGTGTACGTCGCGGTGATGATCAACAAGTCCAAGAAGGGCCTGTTCGAGATCGATGAGCGGATCGACCTGATCCGCCGCGTCACCGCCGAGTACGCGAACGTCAGGGTGGAGGCGTTCCACGGCCTCCTCGTCGACTTCTGCAAGCAGCGCGAGATCCCCGCCATCGTCAAGGGCCTGCGCGCGGTCAGCGACTTCGACTACGAGTTGCAGATGGCCCAGATGAACATCGGCCTCTCCGGTGTCGAGACCCTCTTCGTCCCCACCAACCCCACCTACAGCTTCCTGTCGTCCTCCCTGGTCAAGGAGGTCGCGACCTGGGGCGGCGACGTCTCCCACCTGGTCCCGCCGATCGTCTACGAGGCGCTCACCGAGCGCCTGCGCAAGGACTGAGAGCCTGACGGCCCGTCACTCGGTGTCCGGCGGCCACCCCATGGCCGTACAGTCGTCCCGTCCGTCTCCAACACAGCTGTAGAGAGTGGCGAGCAACCGGTGGACGTGCAGAAGAAGCTCGACGAGATCGTCACGGCGGTCTCCAGTGCCCGGTCGATGCCGATGTCGGCCTCGTGCGTGGTCAACCGCGCGGACCTGCTCGCCCTGCTGGAAGAGGTGCGCGCGGCGCTGCCCGACTCCCTCGCCCAGGCCCAGGAGCTGATCGGCGGGCGCGAGCAGATGGTCGAGCAGGCCCGCCGGGAGGCCGAGCGGATCATCGAGACCGCGCACGCCGAACGCGGCTCCCTGGTCTCCGACACCGAGATCGCCCGCCGCTCCCAGGCCGAGGCCGACCGCATCCTCGCCGAGGCACGCAAGGACGCCGAGGACATCCGCGCGGAGGCCGACGACTACGTCGACTCCAAGCTCGCCAACTTCGAGGTCGTCCTCACCAAGACCCTCGGCTCCGTCGGCCGCGGCCGGGAGAAGCTGCTCGGCACCGGTCCGGGCACGGACGAAAACGGCTACGAGGACGAAGACGCACCCGAGCGCAGCCACGACCCGGAGACCCTGCGCCGCGACGCCGACGCCTACGTGGACGTCAAGCTGGGCGCGTTCGAAGCGGTCCTGGCCAAGACCTTGCAGGCGGTCGGGCGCGGCCGGCAGAAGCTGCACGGCCGGATCGCCTCCGACGACCTCGGCGCCCTCGCCGACGACACCACGACCTTCCAGCACTCCTCCGACGCGGACTACCTCGCCGACCTCGCCGCCCTCGCGGCGCAGGACGCCCCGGCCGAGCTGCGCGCACAGCAGCAGCAGTCACAGCAGCCGCAGCAGCCGCAGCAGCCGCAGTACGACCAGCAGGAGCCGCAGCCGGCGTACGGCTACGCGCAGCAGGACCCCTACGGCGGCTACCAGCCCCAGCCGGCCTACGGCGGCGACCAGCAGGACCCCTACGGCTACCAGCAGGCCGACCCCTACGCGTACCAGGGCTACGACGCCCACCAGCCCCACCAGTCCCACCAGCCGTCGTACGACCCGAACCAGGCCGCCCAGCAACAGCACCAGCCCCAGCAGGCCCCGCAGCAGCAGCCCCAGCAGTCCGGGCAGGACTCCCAGGCGTACGCCCTCGACGAGACCAGCCTGTTCGACACCGGCATGATCAGCGCCGAGCAGTTGCGCGCCTACGAACAGGGCCGCGGCCTGTGACGCGAGGGGCGAAGAGCACCCGATTGGGCTGTGGGCGAAAGCTCCAGTATCCTGGCTCTTCGGTCGCGTGTGCGCGTCACTGACTGCGTATCCGTCCGCGATCACCGCTGCCCGGAACACCGGAGGGCGGCACACCCCACAGCTCGGAAAGATCGAAAGCAGGAATGGCTTCCAACGCCCGCCTCGACCACCGCAACCCTCTCGTGTTCGACACGCACGAGCTGGGGCGGCGTCCTGGCGCGCTCCAGCGCCTGACCCGCGAGATCGACGCCCCCAAGGACCTCGGGATCCAGGGGGTCATCGGAGTGCCGGAAGGCGCGCCGGTGGAGCTGGAGCTCCGCCTCGAATCCGTCATGGAGGGGGTGCTCGTCACGGGCACCGCCCGTGCGCGGGCCGAGGGGGAGTGCGTAAGGTGTCTGGAGCCGGCCGAGCTGGAGCTCGACACGGACTTCCAGGAGATGTTCTCGTACCCTGACGCCGACGACCGGGGCCGCGTGAAGGCGGAACCGGCCGACGACGCCGAGGGATCCGCAGAAGACGAGGACAGGCTCTTCCTCGAGGACGGCCTGTTCGACCTCGAACCCGTGCTGCGTGACGCGGTGGTGCTCGCACTGCCGATGCAGCCGGTGTGCCAGGACGACTGCCCCGGCCTGTGCTCCGACTGCGGAGCCCGGCTGGCGGACGACCCGGACCACCACCATGACGCCGTCGACATCCGTTGGGCGGCATTGCAGGGACTCGCCGGTTCACTCGAAGACGGCGAGAAGGACGAGATGAGCGGCGAAGCGCACGTTTCCGCGCGCGCCGCCGAGAAGCAGGAGAAGTAGCCGTGGCTGTTCCGAAGCGGAAGATGTCGCGCAGCAACACGCGCCACCGCCGGTCGCAGTGGAAGGCTGCGGTCCCCACCCTGGTTGCGTGCGAGCGCTGCCACGAGCCCAAGCAGCAGCACATCGCGTGCCCGTCTTGCGGCACCTACAACAAGCGCCAGGTCCTCGAGGTCTGAGCGGCTGGTGAGAGGCTTCATGTCTGACGCCAAGACAACGAGTCCCCGCCAGCGCGGGGGTGGTCCGGCGGACACCACGGCCTCGTCCCACACGCTTCTGGAAGGGCGGCTCGGCTACCACGTCGAGTCCGCCCTTCTGGTGCGAGCGCTGACCCACCGTTCCTACGCGTACGAGAACGGCGGCCTGCCGACGAACGAGCGGCTGGAGTTCCTCGGGGACTCCGTGCTCGGCCTCGTCGTCACGGACACGCTGTACCGCACCCACCCCGACCTGCCCGAAGGCCAACTGGCCAAGCTGCGGGCCGCGGTGGTCAACTCACGTGCGCTGGCGGAGGTCGGTCGCGGTCTCGACCTGGGCTCCTTCATCCGGCTGGGCCGCGGTGAAGAGGGCACGGGCGGCCGGGACAAGGCGTCCATCCTCGCCGACACCCTGGAAGCGGTGATCGGCGCGGTCTATCTCGACCGGGGCCTCGAAGCGGCCTCCGAACTGGTGCACCGCCTGTTCGACCCGCTCATCGAGAAGTCCTCGAACCTCGGAGCCGGCCTGGACTGGAAGACCAGCCTCCAGGAGCTCACCGCGACCGAAGGACTCGGCGTGCCCGAGTACCTGGTCACGGAGACCGGCCCCGACCACGAGAAGACCTTCACTGCTGCCGCCCGCGTCGGAGGCGTCTCGTACGGCACCGGCACCGGCCGCAGCAAGAAGGAGGCGGAGCAGCAGGCCGCCGAGTCCGCCTGGCGGTCCATCCGGGCCGCCGCGGACGAGCGAGCCAAAGCGGCCCAGGCCGCCGTCCAGGCCGTTCAGGCCGTCGACGGCAGCGCGGACGCCGAATCCGCCTCCGCCTGACCCATCACCGAGAACGAGCGCCCGCCCCCGGCGAGGGGGCGGGCGCTCGGCTCGTACACCGGTTCTACGGGGGTTGTCATGCCCGAGTTGCCCGAGGTCGAGGTCGTCCGGCGCGGCCTGGAACGGTGGGTCGCCCACCGGACCGTCGCCGAGACCGAGGTGCTGCATCCACGCGCCGTACGCCGTCACATGGCCGGCGCCGACGACTTCGCGCACCGGCTGAAGGGCCACCGCCTCGGTGTGCCGAGCCGGCGCGGCAAGTATCTGTGGCTGCCGCTGGAGGACACGCCCCAGGCGATCCTGGCGCACCTCGGGATGAGCGGTCAGCTGCTGGTGCAGCCGCAGGGCTCGCCCGACGAGAAGCACCTGCGCGTCCGCGTCCGCTTCGGCGACGCCCAGGCCACCGAACTCCGCTTCGTCGACCAGCGCACCTTCGGCGGTCTGTCGCTGCACGAGACGACCCCCGACGGGCTGCCCGACGTCATCGCGCACATCGCCCGCGACCCCCTCGACCCGCTGTTCGACGACGAGGCCTTCCAGCAGGCGCTGCGCCGCAAGCGGACCACCGTGAAACGGGCCCTGCTCGACCAGTCGCTGATCAGCGGCGTCGGCAACATCTACGCGGACGAGGCCCTGTGGCGCTCCCGCATCCACTACGACCGCCCGACCGCGGCCCTCACCCGCCCCCGCACCGCCGAACTCCTCGGCCATGTCCGGGACGTGATGAACGCCGCTCTGGCCGTCGGCGGCACCAGCTTCGACAGCCTGTACGTCAACGTCAACGGGGAGTCGGGCTACTTCGACCGGTCGCTCGACGCCTACGGGCGGGAGGGGCTGCCGTGCCGGCACTGCGGCACGCCGATGAGCCGGCGGCCGTGGATGAACCGGTCCAGCTACTTCTGCCCCAGGTGTCAGAGGCCGCCGCGCGTGGTGTCGTAGCGCTCGCGGGCCGCGAGGACGTCGTCCATCCGCCCCTCCACCAGGTGGATGAGGCCCAGCAGCCGTTCGGCGACCTCGTGGCCCAGGGGGGTCAGTTCGTAGTCGACGCGGGGCGGGTTGGTGGGCTGCGCCTCGCGGTGGACCAGGCCGTCGCGCTCCAGCGCGTGCAGGGTCTGGGACAGCATCTTCTCGCTCACGCCGTCCACCCGGCGGCGCAGCGCGTTGAACCGCAGGGATCCCTCCCGCAGCGCCCCGAGCGTGAGCGCGCCCCAGCGGCCCGTGATGTGTTCCAGCGTGCCCCGCGAGGGGCAGGCCTTGGCGAACACGTCGTACGGGAGCTCCTGCTCGGGGGTGCGCTCCGGGATGCCGTCCATCCCTCAAGCGTACGCGAACACAGCGCTAACCTACAGATTGCACTAACCTTGAGTTAGTGTCCCGGACTAGTAGCCGAAGTTCTGCGTCCACCAGGGGCCGCCGGAACCGAAGTGGACGCCGACGCCCAGGGTCTTGAAGTCGCAGTTCAGTATGTTCGCGCGGTGGCCGGTGCTGTTCATCCAGGCCTCCATGACCGCCGCGGCGTCGGCCTGGCCGCGGGCTATGTTCTCGCCGCCGAGGTCGGTTATGCCCGCCTTCGCGGCGCGGTCCCAGGGGCTGGCGCCGTCCGGGTCGGTGTGGTCGAAGAAGCCGCGCGCGGCCATGTCCTCGCTGTAGGCCTGGGCGAGGGCGGCCAGGGAGCTGTTCGAGGAGACGGGGCTGCACCCGACCTTAGAGCGCTCCTCGTTGACGAGCCGCACCACCTCGGCCGCCGCCTGCGCCTCCGCGGACACGGTCACCGCGGCGCTCTTCCTGCCCGGGGACGAGGTGGCCGTCCTCGACGGGGCCCGCTCGGCCTCCTTCGTCGGGGTGACCTTCGGCTTCTCGGTGGTGGGCGCCGTGCTCGGCGACGTCTTCGAGGCCGACGGGGTGGGCGAGGCGGACGGCGAGGCCGGGGCCGATGCCGACGCCGAAGGAGAGGTCGAGCGGCCGGAATCGCGGCTGGTCGAGGAGTTGCCGCGGTCGGCGTCGGCGGAGCCGGACGTGCCGCCGAGCTCCGAGGCCGAGTTGGTCGGCGTGTCCGCGGCCGTCACCTTGTCCGAGGCGCCGCCGCCCCCGCCCAGCTTGTAGTTGTCGAGGCCGGGCACGACGCCCGTCGCCACCGCGACCGTGCCGAGGGCGACCGCCGCGGACACGCCCAGCAGGCCCGTCTTGACCGGTGTCACGGCCCTGCGCTTGCGGCGCCGGCCCGAACCGCCCCGCCCCGGTCCGGTCGAGCCGGAACCGTCGGGGGTGAAGCCGTCCGCCGTGAGGACCGCGGTGTCGTCGGCCGACCGGCCGTGGTCGTCGTCCGTCGCGAACAGGTAGTCCTGGCTCCTGGCGACGGAGTCGGCGTACGCCGCCGGGTTCAGGTACGGCGCGATGCCCAGCGTGGCGTCGTCGTCGGCGTAACGATCCTGCGCGTCGCGGCCGGCCGGGTGCGAGCCGTCGGTGTGAGCGACCCCCGTGGCGCGGCCCGTGGCGGCGCGGCCGGCGGCGGAGCGTCGGTGGCGTCCCATGTCCTGGCCTTCCTCATCCGAACGGTGTCCCTCGGTCGACCCGCGCCCGGTGGCGCATGACTCCTCTTGGTCAACCTCACTCACTCGAACGAGTGAGTTTCCTATGAGATTCGTTGGGTGGGGACGGTACCGCATGACGCATGGGGAGGGAGTGTCCCGAGTGACATTGCCCGGTTAGATGGCCCCATGAGCGAGGATGTACGGCTGGTCGCCTGGGTGCGCGGACACGTCCAGGGCGTGGGTTTCCGCTGGTTCACCCGGGCCAAGGCCCTGGAGATCGGGAGCGTGAGTGGCTTTGCTCTCAATTTGGCCGACGGACGGGTTCAAGTCGTCGCGGAGGGGACACGCGAACGCTGCGAAGGGTTGCTGGAGTGGCTTCTGAGTGACGACACGCCCGGGCGCGTGGACGGAGTCACAGAGATATGGGACACACCTCGCGGCGGCTACGACGGCTTCGCGATCCGCTGACGTCTCCGCGCCCGGACGGCCGCGGAAAGCGCGAGGAGGTGCCACCGGCATCTGCCCGAAGTGAAAAGAAGCAGGTGGTTGCCAAGAATCGCTTGCTCTGGCAGGCTCCGCACGCAAGGATGATCGCCACGCCCTGAGGGCCCGCGGGAGTCGCTGCGCCGCCGTTTCCGGCCGCGCACCCCAGGGTTGCCCGCCAATACGGGGCGTGATCGTGTTGACCGTCAAACTTTTTGGTGAGACGCTGAAAGCACCCCGCGCACCTAGCTGTTTGGCATGGATGAACGGCAGTAAGAACAAGATCCGGTCAACACCGCGGGTGCGAATCCCTCACGACCCACCACCGCTTCGGTCGGTCACTCAGTGTGGAGGACCATCCATCATGGCAAAGGCGCTTCTCGGTTACGTCGGCGGCTCCGACCCGCGACTCCTCGCCGAGATGCGACGGCTCCAGCAGCGCGTCCAGGACCTGGAAAACGAACTCGGACGAATCCAGGCCGAGAACGACGCACTCACGGCTGCCGCTTCTCACGACAGGTTCATGGAGAGCATCGACGCACACCAGGCGGAGCCTGCGCTCACCTGATCACTGCACCGCTCCACGACAGCAGGCGCAGTGGTTGGGCGGCACATTCCAACCGCGTCGGACCGCTAAAGTTGTCAGAAGTTGCAAGGGACGCCTCGGCGTCCCTTCTTTCTTCCCCCGCTCCCCGCCCCGCCCGTTTCGTTCCCCCGCGCATCCTTTCAGTCTCTTTAACGAATGGTGTGCCCTGCGCGTTCATGGGTGAAACCGCGGGTTCATCGAGCGGGACACCCCCGGAAGGTAGAGTCCAGCGCCGTGCACCTCAAGGCCCTGACCCTCCGAGGGTTCAAGTCTTTCGCCTCGGCGACCACACTCCGCTTCGAGCCGGGCATCACGTGCGTCGTCGGACCGAACGGCTCGGGCAAGTCCAACGTCGTGGACGCGCTCAGCTGGGTCATGGGCGAGCAGGGCGCCAAGTCGCTGCGCGGCGGCAAGATGGAGGACGTCATCTTCGCCGGCACCACCGGCCGCCCCCCGCTGGGCCGCGCCGAGGTGTCCCTGACCATCGACAACTCCGACGGGGCCCTGCCCATCGAGTACGCCGAGGTCACCATCACGCGGATCATGTTCCGCAACGGCGGCAGCGAATACCAGATCAACGGCGACACCTGCCGGCTCCTCGACATCCAGGACCTGCTGTCCGACTCCGGCATCGGCCGCGAGATGCACGTCATCGTCGGCCAGGGCCAGCTCGACTCCGTCCTGCACGCCGACCCCATGGGCCGCCGCGCCTTCATCGAGGAGGCGGCGGGCGTCCTCAAGCACCGCAAGCGCAAGGAGAAGGCGCTCAGGAAACTGGACGCCATGCAGGCCAACCTCGCGCGCGTGCAGGACCTGACGGACGAACTGCGCCGCCAGCTCAAGCCGCTCGGCCGGCAGGCCGCGGTCGCGCGCAGGGCCGCCGTCATCCAGGCCGACCTGCGCGACGCCCGCCTCCGCCTCCTCGCCGACGACCTCGTCCGGCTGCGGGAGGCCCTGAGCGCCGAGGTCGCCGACGAGGCCGCGCTGAAGGAACGCAAGGAAGCGGCAGAGCAGGAGCTGAGGAAGGCCCTCCAGCGGGAGGCGCTCCTCGAGGACGAGGTCCGCCGGCTCACCCCCCGCCTCCAGCGCGCCCAGCAGACCTGGTACGAGCTGTCCCAGCTCGCCGAACGCGTCCGCGGCACGATCTCGCTGGCCGACGCGCGCGTGAAGAGCGCCACCTCAGCTCCCCCCGAGGAGCGGCGCGGCCGCGACCCCGAGGACATGGAGCGCGAGGCCGCCCGCGTCCGCGAACAGGAAGCCGAACTGGAGGCCGCCCTGGAAGCGGCCCAGCGGGCACTCGACGACACCGTCGCCCACCGTGCCGACCTGGAGCGCGAGCTCGCCGTCGAGGAACGGCGGCTGAAGGACGCCGCCCGCGCGATCGCCGACCGGCGTGAGGGCCTCGCCCGGCTGCACGGCCAGGTCAACGCGGCCCGCTCGCGCGCCGCCTCCGCCCAGGCCGAGATCGACCGCCTGGCCTCCGCCCGGGACGAGGCCCGCGACCGGGCCGTCGCCGCCCAGGAGGAGTACGAGGCGCTGAAGGCCGAGGTCGACGGCCTCGACGCCGAGGACGCCGAACTCGCCGAGCGGCACGAGGCGGCGAGAAGACAGCTCGCCGAGGCGGAGGCCGCCCTGACCGCCGCCCGCGAGGCGTCCACCGCCGCCGAACGCAGACGGGCCGCGACCCAGGCCCGCCACGAGGCCCTCGCGATGGGCCTGCGCCGCAAGGACGGCACGGGCGCGCTGCTCGACGCGCGGGACCGCCTCACCGGTCTGCTCGGCCCCGCAGCGGAACTCCTCACCGTCACCCCCGGCCACGAGGTCGCCCTCGCCGCGGCCTTCGGCGCCGCCGCCGACGCCCTCGCCGTCACCACCCCGTCCGCGGCGGCCGACGCCATCCGCCTCCTGCGCAAACAGGACGCCGGCCGAGCGTCCCTGCTGCTGACGGGCGCACCGGAGGACCTGCCGGGAGAGGCCGGGGACGCGTCGGAATCGGCCGGCGTCGTCACCTCCGGATCCGCCGGCTCCGGCAGCGGGCTTTCCTTCGCCGCCGATCTCGTCCGGGCGCCGCTCGAGCTGATGCCCGCCGTGCGGCGGCTGCTGAAGGGGATCGTGGTCGTCGGGACGCTCGAGGACGCCGAGGATCTGGTCGCGTCGCGGCCCGGCCTGACCGCCGTCACCGCCGAAGGCGACCTGCTCGGGGCGTACTTCGCGCACGGCGGGTCGGCCGGGGCGCCCAGTCTGCTGGAGGTGCAGGCCTCCGTGGACGAGGCCGCCGCCGAGCTGGAGGAGCTGGCGGTGCGGTGCGAGGAGCTGACCGAGGCGCAGCACACGGCCGCGGAGCGGCGCGGGCGGTGCGCGGCACTCGTCGAGGAGGCGGGGGAGCGGCGGCGGGCCGCCGAACGGGAGAAGTCGGGCGTGGCCCAGCAGTTGGGCCGGCTCGCGGGACAGGCGCGGGGCGCCGCGGGGGAGGCCGAGCGGTCCACCGCGGCGGCGGCCCGCGCGCAGGAGGCGCTCGACCGGGCCGTGGAGGAGGCCGAGGAACTGGCCGAGCGGCTGGCCGTGGCCGAGGAGATGCCCGTGGAGGAGGAGCCGGACACCTACGCCCGGGACCGGCTCGCCGCCGACGGGGCCAACGCGCGGCAGACCGAGATGGAGGCGCGCCTCCAGGTCCGTACGCACGAGGAGCGGGTCAAGGGGCTGGCCGGGCGGGCCGACTCGCTGGACCGGGCGGCCCGCGCGGAGCGTGAGGCACGCGCGCGTGCCGAGCAGCGGCGGGCGCGGCTGCGGCACGAGGCCGCCGTCGCGGAGGCCGTCGCCTCCGGTGCCCGGCAACTGCTGGCGCACGTCGAGGTGTCGCTGCGGCGGGCCGACGAGGAGCGCGTCGCGGCCGAGGCCGCCAAGGCGCTGCGCGAGCGGGAACTGGCCGCCGCCCGTACCGCCGGACGCGATCTCAAGGCGGAACTCGACAAGTTGACGGATTCAGTCCACCGAGGCGAGGTACTAGGAGCGGAGAAGCGGCTGCGGATCGAGCAGCTGGAGACCAAGGCGCTGGAGGAGCTCGGTGTCGAACCGGCAGGGCTCGTGTCCGAGTACGGACCGCATCAGCTCGTCCCGCCCTCGCCCCCCGCCGAGGGCGAGCAGCTGCCCGAGGACCCCGAGCACCCGCGCAACCGGCCCCGCCCCTTCGCACGGGCCGAGCAGGAGAAGCGGCTGAAGGCCGCGGAACGGGCGTACCAGCAGCTCGGCAAGGTGAACCCGCTGGCCCTGGAGGAGTTCGCCGCGCTGGAGGAGCGCCACCAGTTCCTCAGTGAGCAGCTGGAGGACCTGAAGAAGACCCGGGCCGACCTGCTTCAGGTGGTGAAGGAGGTCGACGAGCGGGTCGAGCAGGTCTTCACCGAGGCGTTCCGCGACACCGCCCGTGAGTTCGAGGGCGTGTTCAGCCGGCTGTTCCCCGGTGGCGAGGGGCGGCTGATCCTGACCGACCCCGACAACATGCTCACCACGGGCGTGGACGTCGAGGCCCGGCCGCCGGGCAAGAAGGTCAAGCGGCTGTCGCTGCTGTCCGGCGGGGAGCGGTCGCTGACGGCCGTCGCGATGCTGGTGTCGATCTTCAAGGCACGGCCCAGTCCGTTCTATGTCATGGACGAGGTCGAGGCCGCGCTCGACGACACCAACCTCCAGCGGCTGATCCGGATCATGGAGGAGCTCCAGGAGTCCTCGCAGCTGATCGTGATCACGCATCAGAAGCGCACGATGGAGGTCGCCGACGCGCTCTACGGCGTCTCCATGCAGGGTGACGGCGTGTCCAAGGTGATCTCGCAGCGGCTCCGCTGATCGAAAGATCGAAGGCGGCCACCCCCTTCCCCTTCAAGTATTGAACATACCTCCTTCACTCGTGCCTCTTTTCTCACACACGTGCAGGTGTTGACTTCGATACTTGAAGGCATAGTCTCGGCAACGTTGCTTTTACCTTCAGGTACCGCCTACCTCGAAGGGCTGACCCACACCGGCAGCGTTGCTGGTGGCCCGAGGAGTTGAACGTGACCAGCACAGCGCAGGCACCCAAGTCAGGAGCCGCAACGGCTCATCCCGATCATCTCGGGCACGTCATCTTCATCGCCGCGGCGGCCGCCATGGGCGGCTTCCTCTTCGGCTACGACAGCTCCGTGATCAACGGCGCCGTCGAAGCCGTCCGCGACCGCTACGACATCGGCTCCGCGGCTCTGGCCCAGGTCATCGCCGTCGCCCTGATCGGCTGCGCCGTCGGCGCAGCGACCGCCGGCCGCATAGCCGACCGCATCGGCCGCATCCGCTGCATGCAGATCGCCGCCGCCCTGTTCACGGTGAGCGCCGTCGGCTCGGCCCTGCCCTTCTCGCTGTGGGACCTCGCCTTCTGGCGCGTCGTCGGCGGCTTCGCCATCGGCATGGCCTCCGTCATCGGCCCGGCCTACATCGCCGAGGTCGCCCCGCCCGCCTACCGCGGCCGGCTCGGCTCCTTCCAGCAGGCCGCGATCGTCGTCGGCATCGCCGTGTCGCAGCTGGTCAACTGGGGTCTGCTGAACGCTGCCGGCGGCGACCAGCGCGGTGAGCTGATGGGCCTGGAGGCCTGGCAGGTCATGCTCGGCGTCATGGTCGTCCCGGCCGTCCTGTACGGCCTGCTCTCCTTCGCCATCCCCGAGTCCCCGCGCTTCCTGATCTCCGTCGGCAAGCGGGAGCGCGCCCGGGAGATCCTCCAGGAGGTCGAGGGCAAGGACGTAGACTTCGACGCCCGGATCGCCGAGATCGAGCACGCCATGAAGAGCGAGCACAAGTCCAGCTTCCGGGACCTGCTCGGCGGCTCCTTCTTCTTCAAGCCGATCGTCTGGATCGGCATCGGCCTGTCGGTCTTCCAGCAGTTCGTCGGCATCAACGTCGCGTTCTACTACTCCTCGACGCTGTGGCAGTCGGTCGGCGTCGACCCGGCGGACTCGTTCTTCTACTCGTTCACCACGTCGATCATCAACATCGTCGGCACCGTGATCGCCATGATCTTCGTGGACCGCGTCGGCCGTAAGCCGCTCGCCGTCATCGGCTCCGTCGGCATGGTCATCGGCCTCGCGCTGGAGGCCTGGGCCTTCTCCTACGACCTGGTCGACGGCAGGCTCCCGGCCACCCAGGGCTGGATCGCCCTCATCGCCGCCCACGTGTTCGTCCTCTTCTTCGCCCTGTCCTGGGGCGTGGTCGTCTGGGTCTTCCTCGGCGAGATGTTCCCCAACCGGATCCGCGCCGCCGCGCTCGGCGTCGCCGCCTCCGCGCAGTGGATCGCCAACTGGGCCATCACCGCGAGCTTCCCGTCGCTGGCCGACTGGAACCTCTCCCTCACCTACGTGATCTACGCGGCCTTCGCCGCCCTCTCCATCCCGTTCGTCCTCAAGTACGTCAAGGAGACGAAGGGCAAGTCCCTGGAGGAGATGGGCTGAGCCTCGCATCGAGGCCCCCGCACTCGAGGAGAAGGGCCAAGTCCCCGCCGCCCCTCTCCTCGACACCCGTGAGACGCACCGCCCCGGCTCGGACCGAACAGGTCACGCGAGCCGGGGCAGTGCGTCCTCGCAGAACAGGCGCAGGCTCCGCCAGCCCTCCTCCAGGGGCATCCCGCCCGCCAGCGGATGCAGGACCAGGTTGTCCAGCCCCTGAGCCGCGCACTCCTCCGGAGTGAGGACGCGGTACACGCCCTCCGCGCGCAGCTCCTCCACCGACGTGGCCGCCGAACGCACCGCCGAGCGGATCTCCGGCGACTGCCAGGAGGCGTAGGTGCGGGCCTCGTGCAGGAAGTGCTCGCCGTACTCGGCCCACGCCCGGTCCGGGTCCTCGGCGAGGTGCAGCAACGGGGTCTCCGCCGCCGGCATCATCACCCAGCCCTCGGTGCCGTACTCCACCAGCCGCTCCTTGTAGTACGCCTCCAGCTCCGGCAGATGCGCGCTGGGGAAGAACGGCAGCCCGAGCCGCGCGGCCCGGCGGGCGGCGGCCCGGGACGAGCCCCCGACCAGGAGCAGCGGATGCGGCTCGGTGCCCGGCCGCGGGGTCACCCGCACCGTACGGCCCCGGTACACGAACTCCTCGCCGGTCCAGGCCCGCACCAGCGTCTCCAGCAACTCGTCCTGGAGCCGCCCCCGCCGCTTCCAGTCCACCCCCGCACGCGCGTACTCCTCGGGCCGGTACCCGATCCCGGCCACGGTGACCAGCCGGCCGCCGCTCAGCAGATCCAGCACGGCGATGTCCTCGGCCAGCCGCAGCGGATCGTGCAGCGGGCCGATCACCGCCGAGACCGTGACCGCCAGCCGCCGCGTCGCCCCGAGGACCGCGCCCGCGAAGGCGAACGGCGAAGGCAGCCAGTTGTTCTCGACGCCGTGGTGCTCCTCCGTCTGGACGGTGGTGACCCCGTGCTCGTCGGCGTACGCGGCCATCTCCAGGGCCGCCCGGTAGCGCGCGCCGAGCTCGGCCGGGGAGGCGCCGGGGGCGACGAGGTTGAAACGGACGACGGTCACGGGCATGGAAGGCCCCCCTTCGGGCGTGGAGGTGAGGACGTTAGCTGACGGACCGTCAGGTAGCCAGAGCCGGGCAGTGCCCCGTTCGGACGCGTGGGCAGCCGACCCGGCGGGGAGGGGTCGCGCATACTGGACGCGTTATGGACATCGTCATCCTTGCTGTAGTCATCGCCGTGGTCGTCCTCGGCGCGCTCGGCGGGCTCATCGTCGGCAGCCGGCGGAAGAAGCCGCTGCCTCCGCCGCCCCCCGCCGCGCCCGACATCACGGCGCCTCCGGCCGAGCCGCACGTCGGCGACGAGGCCGAGACGCCGCGCGACGAACCGCGCCGCACCATAGAGGAGGTGGACCTCCCGGGCGGCGGCGCTCCCACCGCCGTCGAGGAGCCTCCCGTCGTCGAGGCTCCCCCGATCGAGATCCCGGAGCCCACCGCGGGGCGGCTCGTCCGCCTCCGCGCCCGCCTCTCCCGCTCCCAGACCGCCCTCGGCAAGGGCCTGCTCACGCTGCTCTCGCGCGAGCACCTCGACGAGGACACCTGGGAGGAGATCGAGGACACCCTGCTCACCGCCGACGTCGGCGTGCAGCCCACCCAGGAGCTCGTCGAACGGCTGCGCGAGCGGGTGAAGGTGCTCGGCACCCGCACCCCCGTGGAGCTGCGCGGCCTGCTGCGCGAGGAGCTGCTCAAGCTGGTCGGCACCGACTTCGACCGTGTCGTCAAGACCGAGCCCGAGGACCGCAAGCCCGGCATCGTGATGGTCGTCGGCGTCAACGGCACCGGCAAGACCACCACCACCGGCAAGCTCGCGCGCGTGCTCGTCGCGGACGGCCGCACCGTTGTCCTGGGCGCCGCCGACACCTTCCGCGCCGCCGCCGCCGACCAGCTCCAGACCTGGGGCGAGCGCGTCGGAGCCCACACCGTGCGCGGTCCCGAGGCCGGCGACCCCGCCTCCGTGGCCTTCGACGCGGTCAAGGAAGGCAAGGAGATGGGCGTCGACGTCGTCCTCATCGACACCGCCGGCCGACTGCACACCAAGACCGGGCTCATGGACGAGCTCGGCAAGGTCAAGCGCGTCGTCGAGAAGCACGCCCCGCTCGACGAGGTGCTGCTCGTCCTCGACGCCACCACCGGGCAGAACGGACTCGTCCAGGCACGGGTCTTCGCCGAGGTCGTCGACATCACCGGCATCGTGCTGACCAAGCTGGACGGCACGGCCAAGGGCGGCATCGTCGTCGCGGTCCAGCGCGAGCTGGGCGTGCCGGTCAAGCTGATCGGTCTGGGCGAGGGCGCGGACGACCTGGCGCCGTTCGAGCCGGAGGCCTTCGTCGACGCGCTCATCGGGGACTAGTTGGCCCTCCTGTCCGTCGAGAAACGACCCGCACATCGAGAAGGGCCCCGCCGCATGGTGCAGATGCGGTGGGGCCCTTCGCTGTGCGGCCGACGCGGCCGACGGCCGGCGGGTGAGGTGGGTGCCTGGGCGACGCGCGTGACCTGTGTGCCTGCGAGGCCCGCGTCACCTGCGTGTCCGCGCGGCCCGCGCGGCCCGCGCGAACCGCGTGACCGGCGCGAACCGGCGCGAACCGCGCGACCGGCGTGAACCGGTGAGCTGCGCGGCCTACGCGCGTGAACGGTGTGCCACGTACGCCAGGGTCCCCAGCAGCAGCCTCGCCTCCGGCGGCCGGGTCGCCGAGTCCAGGGCGGGCGGGCGCAGCCAGCGCACCGGGCCGAGGCCCGCCCGGTCCGAGGGCGGCGCGGTGATGTGCGTGCCGGGGCCGAGGCCGCGCAGGTCCAGGGCGGCCGGGTCGTCCCAGCCCATCCGGTAGAGCAGGCCGGCGAGCTCGGCGGCGGCCCCGGGGGCGACCAGGAACTGGGCGCGGCCCTCGGGGGTGGCGGTCACCGGTCCGAGGGGGAGCCCCATGCGTTCGAGGCGGACCAGGGCGTGCCGCCCGGCCGGCTCGGCCACCTCGACCACGTCGAAGGCCTGTCCGACGGGCAGCATCACCGAGGCCCCGGGGAACTCCGCCCAGGCGCGCACCGCGTCGTCGAGCGTGGCGCCGGCGGGGACCCGCGGCGCGAACTCCAGGGGATGCGCGCCCGGTGCGGCGCAGTCGCGGCGACCGCACGAGCACGCGCCCGCCGCGGCCCGCGCGCCCGGAACCACGTCCCAGCCCCACAGCCCGGTGAACTCGGCGACGGCGGTGCACTCGGACGAGCGACCGCGCCTGCGCGCGCTGGAGCGGATCTCGCGAATGCCGCCGATCGTGAAGCCCATGCCCCCTCCAACGGGTCCGGCGCACCGATGGTTACGTAACGGATGTACTCAGTGACTCTGCGTACTCACGGCTTCCCGGGAGTCGCCGTTTTCAGGCGGCGTCCGGAAGCACTCCGGGTGGTGTGTTCAGCTGTGCACGCCCCTGAGTGCTCCGCTACGCCCACTCCCGGCCGTCCTATGTCAAGTGAATCGCGGACGCGCCATCGTGAGTTCATTCGAAGGGGTGGCGAATGGTGGCGTTTCCGGGATCGCCGTGGCTGGACGCGTGATCGTAGGATTACTTTGTGTGTGCGAGGCCCGGGGGCACATGCCCCTGTGGATATGCCGGAAGCAAGTCGGCCAGCTGTTCGAAGGGTGAGAACCGGCGGACGGCGGGCCCTATTTACCGGCATTCTGATAAGGCTTGGCGCACCGAAGCGACAAGTGGTCTCAGGGATGGGGGCGTTCCAGTGAGCGGCAACAGCGGTAGTGGGGCGAGTGCTGGGAGCGCTGCGCCCGCCGACAAGCGCCCCAACGAGCTGCTCGCGTCCTGGTTCGTGCGCAGCGGCTGGTCGAAGGGCGAACTGGCCCGCCAGGTCAACCGCCGGGCCCGCCAATTGGGCGCCGGCCACATCTCCACGGACACCTCCCGGGTGCGCCGCTGGCTGGACGGCGAGAACCCCCGCGAGCCCATCCCCAAGATCCTCTCCGAGCTGTTCTCCGAGCGGTTCGGCTGTGTCGTCTCCGTCGAGGACCTCGGTCTGCGCACCGCGCGGCAGGCGCCCGCCGCCACAGGTGTCGACCTTCCCTGGACGGGCCCGCAGACGGTGGCTCTCCTCAGCGAGTTCTCGCGCAGCGACCTGATGCTGGCGCGGCGCGGCTTCCTCGGAACCTCGCTGGCCCTGTCCGCGGGCCCGTCCCTCATCGAGCCCATGCAGCGCTGGCTCGTCCCCTCGCCGCCCTCCCCGCCGGTGGACGAGCCCCTGCCGACCAGCCGCGCGCGCGGGCGGCTGTCCAAACCCGAGCTGGACCTGCTGGAGTCCACCACCGTGATGTTCCGGCAGTGGGACGCCCAGTGCGGCGGCGGACTGCGCCGCAAGGCGGTCGTCGGACAGCTCCACGAGGTGACGGACCTCCTCCAGGAGCCCCAGCCCGAGGCCACCGCCCGCCGGCTCTTCAAGGTCGCCGCCGAACTCGCCGAGCTGGCCGGCTGGATGAGCTACGACGTGGGGCTCCAGCCCACCGCGCAGAAGTACTTCGTCCTCGCCCTGCACGCCGCCAAGGAGGCCGGCGACCGGCCGCTCGGCTCGTACATCCTGTCCAGCATGAGCCGCCAGATGATCCACCTGGGACGGCCCGATGACGCCCTGGAGCTGATCCACCTCGCCCAGTACGGCAGCCGGGAGTCGGCGGGCCCGCGCACCCAGTCGATGCTGTATGCGATGGAGGCCCGCGCCTACGCCAACATGGGGCAGCCCGGACGCTGCAAGCGGGCGGTCCGGATGGCCGAGGACACCTTCGCCGACGCACAGGAGTGGGACGAGCCCGACCCCGACTGGATCCGCTTCTTCTCCGAGGCCGAGCTGTACGGCGAGAACTCCCACTCCTACCGCGACCTCGCCTATGTCGCCGGCCGCAGCCCCGCCTACGCCTCACTGGCCGAGCCCCTGATGCAGAGGGCCGTCGACCTGTTCGCGAAGGACACCGACCACGCGCGCTCGTACGTGCTCAACCTGATCGGGATGGCCACCGTCCATCTGCTGCGGAGCGAGCCCGAACAGAGCGCGGTGCTCGCCGCGCAGGCCATGAAGGAAGCCAAGAAGGTCCGCTCCGAACGGGTGAACACTCGTATCCGAAAGACCGTCGACTCCGCGGTCCGCGACTTCGGGGACCTCACCGAGGTCGTCGACCTCACCGACCGGCTCGCCGTCGAACTGCCGGAGACCGCCGAAGCCGTCTGACGACCCGGCGCCACGCCCCACCCGGCACCACCCCGGAGCGACTCCCGGGACAACTCCATGACCCCGGCCGCGGCCGGCCCTCCCGAACAGCCCGACTCGGCTCCCCCATGCCAGGTCATCGGAAGGCCGCCCGCGGCCGGTCCCTTCTCCCGAGTCGCCCGTCAGCCCTCCCGAGTCGCCCTTCAGCGAAGGTTGCGCCACGATAACGATCGGCTCGGGCGATATCCGGCAGTTCATCGACGCGTAACACGCACAGCACCTTCGTCACGGCGGCGAAACAACGAGGGGCCTCCACCGAAACCGCGCTGCGCCAATCTCATGGCGCATAACCGGCCCACCCCTCAATCCGCACAGGCTTCGCCCGCACGGGGCCGTACCTACGACGAGGAGACGCCGATGGCATCAGCCATCACGCTTGCGGCGGACGCACCCACGCTGTCGTCCGCGAACACAGGCTTCATGCTCATCTGTTCCGCACTGGTGATGCTCATGACACCCGGCCTGGCCTTCTTCTACGGAGGCATGGTCCGCGTCAAGAGCACCCTGAACATGCTGATGATGAGCTTCATCAGCCTCGGGATCGTCACCATCCTGTGGGTGCTGTACGGCTTCTCCCTCGCCTTCGGCACCGACTCCGGCAGCCTCATCGGCTGGAACTCGGACTGGGTCGGCCTCAGCAACATCGGCCTGACCGAGCTCTGGGACGGATACACCATCCCCGTCTTCGTGTTCCTGGTCTTCCAGCTGATGTTCGCCATCATCACGCCCGCCCTGATCAGCGGCGCCCTCGCCGACCGCGTGAAGTTCAGCGCCTGGGCGCTGTTCGTCGCCCTGTGGGCCACGGTCGTCTACTTCCCGGTCGCCCACTGGGTCTGGGGCGCCGGCGGCTGGGCCTTCGAGCTCGGCGTCATCGACTTCGCCGGCGGCACGGCCGTCCACATCAACGCCGGCGCCGCGGCCCTCGGCGTGATCCTGGTCATCGGCAAGCGCGTCGGCTTCAAGAAGGACCCGATGCGCCCGCACAGCCTCCCGCTGGTCATGCTCGGCGCCGGTCTGCTGTGGTTCGGCTGGTTCGGCTTCAACGCCGGCTCCTGGCTCGGCAACGACGACGGCGTCGGCGCGCTGATGTTCGTCAACACCCAGATCGCCACCGCCGCCGCCATGCTGGCCTGGCTGATCTACGAGAAGATCCGCCACGGCGCGTTCACCACCCTGGGCGCCGCCTCCGGCGCGGTCGCCGGCCTGGTCGCCATCACCCCCGCGGGCGGCGCGGTCTCCCCGCTCGGCGCGATCGCCGTCGGCGCGATCGCCGGTGTCCTGTGCGCCTTGGCCGTCGGCCTGAAGTACAAGTTCGGCTACGACGACTCCCTCGACGTCGTCGGCGTCCACCTCGTCGGCGGTGTCCTCGGCTCCCTGCTGATCGGCTTCTTCGCCACCGGAAAGGGCCAGTCCACCGCGACCGGCGTCTTCTACGGCGACCACAACTTCGACCAGCTGTGGAAGCAGCTCGCGGGTGTCGGCGGCGTCCTCGCCTACTCGCTGATCGCCTCCGCGATCCTCGCCCTCATCCTCGACAAGACGATCGGCATGCGCGTCTCCGAGGACGACGAGGTCGCCGGCATCGACCAGGCCGAGCACGCGGAGACCGCATACGACTTCAGCGGCGCCGGCGGCGGCGCCCGCACGAGCGCCGCCCCGGCCCCCGTGCCCGACACCGCCAAGAAGGTGGACGCATGAAGCTCATCACCGCCGTCGTCAAGCCCCACCGGCTCGACGAGATCAAGGAAGCCCTCCAGGCCTTCGGCGTGCACGGCCTGACGGTCACCGAGGCCAGCGGCTACGGTCGTCAGCGGGGCCACACCGAGGTCTACCGCGGCGCCGAGTACACGGTCGACCTGGTTCCCAAGATCCGCATCGAGGTGCTGGCCGAGGACGACGACGCCGAGCAGCTGATCGACGTCATCGTCAAGGCGGCCCGCACCGGCAAGATCGGCGACGGCAAGGTCTGGTCCCTCCCGGTCGAGACGGCCGTACGGGTCCGCACCGGCGAGCGCGGCCCGGACGCGCTCTGACGGCAGAACAGAACAGGAGTCACTGGGTGACGAGTACGGACGTGCGGAAAGAAGCAGAGGACTCGGGACCCAGCGGCTACGCGGCGGCCCGGCTGCGCCTCCTCACCGAGGAGGCGCGGTCCGGGCCGCCGCGCCGTACGGCCCTGTCCGAACTGACCGACGACTGGCTCGCGGGACTGTTCACCGCGGGCGCCGAGAACCTGAGGGGCGTGTCGCTGGTCGCCGTCGGCGGCTACGGCCGCGGCGAGCTGTCCCCGCGCAGCGACCTCGACCTGCTCCTGCTGCACGACGGCAGCGACCCCGAGGCCGTCGCCGGCCTCGCCGACCGCCTCTGGTACCCGGTGTGGGACCTGGGCCTCGCCCTCGACCACTCCGTGCGCACCCCGGCCGAGGCCCGCAAGACCGCCGGCGAGGACCTCAAGGCCCACCTCGGCCTCCTCGACGCCCGCCACCTCGCGGGCGACCTCGGACTGACGGCGGGCCTGCGCACCGCCGTCCTCGCCGACTGGCGCAACCAGGCGCCCAAACGCCTGCCCCAGCTCCAGGAGCTCTGCGCCGAGCGCGCCGAACGCCAGGGCGAACTCCAGTACCTGCTGGAACCCGACCTGAAGGAGGCCCGCGGCGGACTCAGGGACGCCACCGCCCTGCGCGCCGTCGCCGCCTCCTGGCTCGCCGACGCGCCCCGCGAGGGACTCGACGACGCCCGCCGCCGGCTCCTCGACGTCCGGGACGCCCTCCACCTGACGACCGGCCGCGCCACCGACCGCCTCGCCCTCCAGGAACAGGACCAGGTCGCCGCCGAACTCGGCCTCCTCGACGCCGACACCCTCCTGCGCCAGGTCTACGAGGCCGCACGGGTCGTCTCCTACGCCAGCGACGTCACCTGGCGCGAAGTGGGGCGCGTGCTCAAGTCGCGCGCCGTGCGGCCCCGGCTGCGCGCCATGCTGGGCGGCGGCAAACCGGTCGCCGAACGGTCCCCCCTCGCCGAAGGAGTGGTCGAACAGGACGGCGAGGTCGTCCTCGCCCGAGCCGCACGCCCCGAACGCGACCCCGTGCTCCCGCTGCGCGCCGCGGCCGCCGCCGCCCAGGCCGGCCTGCCGCTCTCCCTGCACGCCGTACGCCGCCTCGCCGCCACCGTGCGCCCCCTGCCCGCGCCCTGGCCCGCCGAGGCACGCGAGCAACTGGTCACCCTGCTCGGCTCCGGCCGGCCCACCGTCGAGGTCTGGGAGGCGCTGGAGGCCGAGGGCCTCATCACCCGGCTGCTGCCCGACTGGGAGCGGGTCCGCTGCCGGCCGCAGCGCAACGCCGTCCACATCTGGACCGTCGACCGGCACCTCATCGAGACCGCCGTCCGCGCCTCCGAGTTCACCCGCCGCGTCAGCCGCCCCGACCTCCTCCTCGTCGCCGCGCTGCTGCACGACATCGGCAAGGGCTGGCCCGGCGACCACTCCGTGGCCGGCGAGATCATCGCCAAGGACGTCGCCGCCCGCATCGGCTTCGACCGCGCCGACGTCGCCGTCCTGTCCACCCTCGTCCGCCATCACCTGCTGCTCGTCGACACCGCCACCCGACGCGACCTGGAGGACCCGGCCACCGTCCGCTCGGTCGCCGAGGCCGTCGGCTCCCCGGGCACGCTCGAACTGCTGCACGCCCTGACCGAGGCGGACGCCCTCGCCACCGGACCGGCCGCCTGGTCCTCCTGGCGCGGCTCACTCGTCGCCGACCTGGTCAGACGGGTCGCGGCGGTCCTCGCGGGAGACGAGCCGGAAGAACCCGAGGCCGCCGCGGCCACCGCCGAACAGGAACGGCTCGCCATCGAGGCCGTCGCCACCGGCAGCCCGGTGCTCGCGCTGCGCGCCCAGACCGAGCCGCCCGCCGACCCCACGGCGGATCAGACGCCGGGCGACCCCGAGCCGCTCGGCGTGGAACTCCTCATCGCCGTGCCCGACCAGCCCGGCGTGCTCCCCGCGCTCGCCGGCGTCCTCGCCATGCACCGGCTGACCGTGCGCACG
This sequence comes from Streptomyces sp. NPDC002328, assembly GCF_042890065.1. Classification (NCBI taxonomy): domain Bacteria; kingdom Bacillati; phylum Actinomycetota; class Actinomycetes; order Kitasatosporales; family Streptomycetaceae; genus Streptomyces; species Streptomyces sp. NPDC002328. The sequence goes on from NZ_JBIARQ010000010.1 coordinate 182,151, forward strand.
GCGGAACTGCGCGCCCTGGACCTGCCCTCCGGCGTCGAGGGCTCCGTCCTCCTGCTGAACTGGCGCGTCGCCGCCGAGTACGGATCCCTGCCCCAGGCGGCCCGGCTCCGCGCCGACCTGGTCCGCGCGCTGGACGGCTCGCTGGACATCGCGGGCCGGCTCGCGGAACGCGACGCCGCCTACCCCCGCCGCCGGGGCGTGATCGCGCCGCCGCCGCGCGTGACGGTGGCCCCGGCGGCCTCCCGCCACGCCACCGTGATCGAGGTCCGCGCCCAGGACGCACCCGGGCTGCTGTTCCGGATCGGACGGGCGCTGGAGGACGCGGGGGTGCGGATGCGCAGCATGCACGTCTCGACGTTGGGGTCGAACGCGGTTGATGCTTTCTATGTGACGACCATCGGCGGGTTGCCGTTGGCAGGAGACGAGGCGGCTTCGGCAGCGCGAAAGCTCGAGGAGACGCTGCGGGCGTGACTTCGGGGCGGGTCACGCGTTGACCGCAGCGTGCTCCCCGCTTCCGCGGGGATGGTCCAGCGTCGACCGCGTTGGCACCCAGCGTGGTCACATGGTCCCCGCCGACGCGGGGCTTCCGCCCTCGCCTGCTGTGTTCAGCGGGCGGGGGCGATTTGCTTGCGGGGCCGGATACCCTGGAGGGCAGCCCAGACTGTCGCCGACCCCAAGGACCGACGCCGCCGTGTTCGATACCCTCTCAGACCGCCTCAGCGCGACTTTCAAAAACCTCCGCGGCAAAGGCAGGCTGACCGAGGCGGACATCGACGCCACCGCGCGCGAGATCCGCATCGCGCTCCTCGAAGCGGACGTGGCCCTTCCCGTCGTGCGGACGTTCATCAAGAACGTCAAGGAGCGTGCCCTCGGCGCCGACGTCTCCCGGGCGCTCAACCCGGCCCAGCAGGTCCTCAAGATCGTCAACGAGGAACTCGTCACCATCCTCGGCGGCGAGACCCGGCGCCTGCGCTTCGCCAAGCAGCCGCCCACGGTCATCATGCTGGCCGGTCTCCAGGGCGCCGGTAAGACCACGCTCGCGGGCAAGCTCGGCCGCCACCTGAAGGAGCAGGGCCACTCGCCGCTGCTCGTCGCCTGTGACCTCCAGCGCCCCAACGCCGTCAACCAGCTGAGCGTCGTCGCCGAGCGCGCCGGCGTGGCCGTCTACGCGCCGCAGCCTGGCAACGGCGTCGGCGACCCGGTCCAGGTCGCCAAGGACTCCATCGACTTCGCGAAGTCCCGCGTCCACGACATCGTGATCGTGGACACCGCCGGCCGCCTGGGCATCGACCAGGAGATGATGCAGCAGGCCGCCGACATCAGGGACGCGGTCGGCCCCGACGAGATCCTGTTCGTCGTCGACGCGATGATCGGTCAGGACGCGGTCAACACCGCCGAGGCCTTCCGTGACGGCGTCGGCTTCGACGGCGTGGTGCTCTCCAAGCTCGACGGTGACGCGCGCGGTGGCGCCGCCCTGTCGATCCGGCAGATCACCGGCAAGCCGATCATGTTCGCGTCGAACGGCGAGAAGCTCGAGGACTTCGACGCGTTCCACCCGGACCGGATGGCCTCCCGCATCCTCGACATGGGTGACCTGCTCACCCTGATCGAGCAGGCGGAGAAGACGTTCAGCCAGGAAGAGGCCCAGAAGATGGCCTCGAAGCTGGCGTCCAAGAAGGGCCAGGACTTCACCCTGGACGACTTCCTGGCCCAGATGGAGCAGGTCAGGAAGATGGGCAGCATCAGCAAGCTGCTCGGCATGCTGCCCGGGATGGGGCAGATCAAGGACCAGATCAACAACCTCGACGAGCGGGACGTCGACCGTACGGCCGCGATCATCAAGTCGATGACCCCGGGCGAGCGCCAGGACCCGACGATCATCAACGGCTCGCGCCGCGCCCGTATCGCCAAGGGCTCCGGTGTCGACGTCAGCGCCGTGAAGGGCCTGGTCGAGCGGTTCTTCGAGGCCCGCAAGATGATGTCCCGCATGGCCCAGGGCGGCGGCATGCCCGGGATGCCGGGGATGCCGGGCATGGGCGGCGGCCCCGGCCGCACCAAGAAGCAGCCGAAGAAGGCCAAGGGCAAGCAGCGCTCCGGCAACCCGATGAAGCGCAAGCAGCAGGAGCAGGAGGAGGCGGAGCGCAGGGCCGCCGCCGGGCAGGGCGGCGCCTTCGGTCTGCCGGGCCAGCAGGGCGGCCAGGACTTCGAGCTGCCGGACGAGTTCAAGAAGTTCATGGGCTGAGAGCTCAGGGGCTGACATTCGTACGGTTCTGAGGGCGTCCTTCCGCGAGGGAGGGCGCCCTCAGCGCGTGCCATGGCCCGCTGTGTGCCGTAACGTCCAGATATGAGCGATGCCGCGCCGCCGCGCAGGGCCCCTGACCAGCCGTGGCGCACGGAGGGCACTCCGGACGAGCCGCCAGGGCGGTCCGGCGGCAAGAAGACGCGCGGCCGCTGGTGGGGTCTCGCCGTCACCGCGGTGATCGTCTTCCTGCTGGCGTACATCGGGCTGAACTACCTCGACGAGGGCGACGGGCCGACGATCTCGTACACCGAGTTCAGCAAGCAGGTCGACGCGGGCAACGTCGAGAAGATCTACTCCAAGGGCGACGCGATCGAGGGCCAGCTCAAGCAGGCCCGGGACGATCCCGACGGCGGCGGCGAGTACACGCGGTTCCGGACGCAGCGGCCGGCCTTCGCGGACGACGACCTCTGGCAGAGCCTGGACCGGCGCGATGTCACGGTGACCGCGCAGCCGGTGGTGCAGCAGCGCGGTCTGCTGTCCAACCTGTTGATCTCGCTGGTGCCGATCGTGGTGCTGGTCGCGGTGTGGATCTTCGTCGCCCGGCGGTTCGGCGGGGGGCTCGGGGGCGCGGGCGGCATGCTCGGGCGCAAGGCGCCGCCCAAACCGGTCGAGCTGAGGTCCGGCACGCAGCGCACGACGTTCGCCGACGTGGCCGGGATCGACGAGGTCAAGGGCGAGCTGGATGATGTGGTCGACTTCCTGGAGCATCCGGACGCCTATCGCAGGATGGGCGCGAAGATGCCCCGGGGTGTGCTGCTGGCGGGTTCGCCCGGCACCGGGAAGACGCTGCTGGCGCGCGCGGTGGCGGGGGAGGCGGGGGTGCCGTTCTTCTCGGCGTCCGCGTCGGAGTTCATCGAGATGATCGTCGGTGTGGGCGCGTCCCGGGTCCGGGAGCTGTTCGCCGAGGCGCGCAAGGTCGCGCCGTCGATCATCTTCATCGACGAGATCGACACGATCGGGCGGGTGCGCGGCGGCGGCGCGTCGGTGAGCGGTCACGACGAGCGGGAGCAGACGCTCAACCAGATCCTGACGGAGATGGACGGATTCTCCGGGTCGGAGGGCGTGATCGTCATCGCGGCGACGAACCGGGCCGACATCCTGGACCCGGCGCTGACCCGGCCCGGCCGGTTCGACCGGGTGGTCAACGTGTCCCCGCCGGACCGGGGCGGGCGGGAGGCGATCCTGCGGATCCACACGCGGGGGATCCCGCTCGCCGCGGACGTGGATCTGACGCAGGTGGCCCGTACGACGCCGGGCATGACGGGTGCGGATCTGGCCAATCTCGCCAACGAGGCGGCTCTGCTCGCGGTGAAGCGCAAGCAGGACCAGGTGACGTCGTCGGATCTGTCGGAGGCGTTGGAGAAGGTGCAGCTGGGGGCCGAGCGCACGCTGGTGATGCCGGAGGAGGACCGCCGTCGCACCGCCTATCACGAGAGCGGGCACGCGCTCCTCGGCATGCTCCAGCCGGGCGCGGACCCCGTCCGCAAGGTCACCATCGTGCCGCGCGGGCGTGCGCTGGGGGTGACGATGTCGACGCCGGAGGTGGAGCGGTACGCGCTGTCGGAGGAGTATCTGCGCGGTCGCATCATCGGCGCTCTGGGCGGGATGGCGGCGGAGCAGGTGATCTACGGGGTGGTCACGACCGGGGCGGAGAACGACCTGGAGCAGGTCACCAACATCGCGCGGGGCATGGTCGCGCGGTGGGGGATGAGCGAGCGCGTGGGCCGTCTCTCCGCGCTCCCGAACGACGCCCAGCAGGCCTACGGGCTGGCTGCCGCGCCGCAGACCCTCGATGTGATCGACGACGAGATGCGGCGCATCGTGGAGGAGTGCTACGCGGAGGCCGATCGCAAACTCCGCGATCACCGCGGGCAGTTGGACGCGCTGGCGGAGGCGTTGCTGGAGCACGAGACGCTGGAGGAGGCGGACGCGTACCGCATCGCGGGGATCACCCGGCTGACGAAGGGCGAGGGGTGAAGTCCGGGTGGCCCACGTGGACCGGTCGTCCGCGCGCTCGGTTCTCGGGCCGTCCGTGCGGTCGGTGCTCAGGTGGTCCGTGCGATCAGGTACCGGAACACGTTCGGCATCCACACGGTGCCGTCCTTGCGCCGGTAGGGGTGCAGCGCCTCGGTGACCTCCTTGTCGACCTGTGCCTGGTCCGTCGCGGTGATCGCCGCGTCGAACAGCCCTGTCGACAGCAGGCCCTTGAGGGCGCTGTCCACGCCCGCGTACCCGAACGGGCAGGCCACGCGCCCGGATCCGTCCGGCTTCAGCCCGGCGCGGTGGGCGACCTCCTCCAGGTCGTCGCGCAGGGCGGGGCGCCAACTGCCCGTGTGGTGAACGGGTTCGGCCAGTTCGGTGGCGACCCGCAGCACCGTCGAGGTGGCGCAGCGCTCCGGCGGGCCCCAGCCGACGAGCACGACGGGGGAGCCTCGTTCGGCGAGCGGGGCGGCGGCCGCGAGCTGCTCGCCGAGTCCCTCGGAGTCGCCGGCGAGGCAGCCGATGGGCTCGAAGGCGGTGACGAGGTTGTAGGGGGCCGGCTTCGGGCCCGGCTTCGGGGCCGACTTCGCGTCGGGCTTCCCGCCTCGCGTCCCGTCGGCGAGGTCCCGCGGGGTGCCGTCGACGAGCCGGACGGGCTTGCGCGGGTGCGGGCCGAAGGCCTGCGGGACCAGCCGCTGACGGGCGAGGGACAGCCGCTCAGGGAAGGCGGCCTCGACGCCGGTGAGGGCGGCGCCTCTGGAGGCCGCCGTCAGCAGGGCGAGCCCCGAGCCGCAGCCGAGGCCCAGCAGCCGTGTGCCCGGCCCCACTTCCAGTCGCTCGTAGACGGCCTCGTAGAGCGGGACGAGCATCCGCTCCTGGATCTCGGACCAGTCACGCGCGCGTGCACCGAGGTCCGTGCGGGGCGCCGGCCCCGTTCGAGACCGGTGCCGACGCACGAGCGTAGGTGTCATGGAAAAGCGCCCCAATCCGCCGAGAGTTGCCGGTGATCGTTCGGGTGGCCCCGTCAGTGCGCTCGCACTCCCCGTATGCCAGGTAACTCCGCGGCGGGTTCCGCGTCCAGGGGTTGCGGAGCCCCGCTTGCGGTCGGTTCGCGGGTGTGGCGAGATTTCACATTCCGGCAACCTGGACCCGTACCATCGCGCCATGGCCAAGGCACCCGTTCTCACCTCGCGGGCGGACGACTTCCCCCGCTGGTACCAGGATCTGATCACCAAGGCCGAGCTGGCCGACAACGGGCCGGTGCGCGGCACCATGGTGATCCGACCGTACGGGTACGGACTGTGGGAGCGGATGCAGGCGGAGATGGACGCCCGCATCAAGGAGACGGGCACCCAGAACGCGTACTTCCCGCTGCTCATCCCGCAGTCGTACCTCACGCGTGAGGCGGACCATGTCGAGGGATTCGCGCCGGAGTTGGCCGTGGTCACGCACGGCGGCGGCAAGGAGCTGGAGGAGCCGGCGGTCGTGCGGCCCACCTCCGAGATGATCGTCAACGACTACTTCGCGAAGTGGGTGCAGAGTTACCGCGACCTGCCCCTGCTGATCAACCAGTGGGCGAACGTGGTGCGTTGGGAGCTGCGGCCCCGGCTGTTCCTGCGTACCTCGGAGTTCCTGTGGCAGGAGGGCCACACCGCGCACGCGACGTACGAGGAGGCCCGGGAGTTCGCCGCGCACATCCACCGCGAGGTGTACGAGGACTTCATGCTGAACGTCCTCGCGATGGACGTCGTGCCCGGTCGCAAGACCGTGAAGGAGCGGTTCGCGGGGGCCGTCAACACGCTGACGCTCGAAGGCATGATGGGCGACGGCAAGGCCCTTCAGATGGCGACCAGCCATGAGCTGGGGCAGAACTTCGCCAAGGCGTTCAACACCTCGTACCTGTCGAAGGACGGCCGGCAGGAGCTGGTCTGGCAGACCTCGTGGGGTTCGACGACGCGCATGATCGGCGCGCTGGTGATGATGCACGGCGACGACGACGGGCTGCGCGTCCCGCCGCGGCTGGCGCAGGTGCAGGCCGTCGTTCTCGCGATCAAGGGGGACGATGCGGTTCTGGCCGAGGTTGGCGCGGTCGGCGACCGGCTGAGGGCGGCCGGGGTGCGCGTCCAGATCGACGACCGCACCGACACGCCGTTCGGGCGGCGCGCGGTGGACTGGGAGCTCAAGGGGGTGCCGGTGCGCGTCGAGATCGGCCCCCGGGACCTGGAGAACGGCATCGTGATGGTGGCGCGCCGTATCCGGGGCGGGAAGGAGCCGGTGCCGCTGGACGCGCTGGCCGAGCTGCTCCCCGCGGTGCTGGAGGAGGACCAGGCGCTGCTGCTGAGGCAGTCCCGGGAGCGTCGCGAGTCCCGGACCACGGACGTGGCCACGATCGGGGAGGCCGTCGAGGCGGCCGTCGCCGGCGGCTGGGCGCGCATCCCGTGGGCCGTCCTCGGCGAGGAGGGCGAGGCGGCACTCGCCGAGCACGCGGTGACCGTACGGTGTCTGGTCGCCGAGGACGGGTCGGTGCCGCAGGACGGGGACGCGCCCGGTAACGTCGCGATCGTCGCACGCGCTTACTGAGACGGCGCCCTTCGGCGCGGGAGCGTCCGAAACGCCTCTTGCGCCCCTGCGGAAGTTCCGTCCCCCGGCGCGCGGACATCGTCTACGCGCCGGGGCGTATGGCTGGCTACGTACCACCTTGTTACGCCCTGTGAGGCTTCTCCGCAGATCAGCGCACCCGCCCTCGTCAGGACGCATCAGCGGCAACTGACGGGTACGTGCAAATTATTTGGGATGGCCCGGAATAGGAACACAGCGGCACCCCCGCTCGTTGTCATTACGTGAGCACGACACAGACACCACCTGTTCTCGCCGCAGAGCTGGCGCAGGCGTGGGCCGACATTCAGCGGTACCACCCCGAGCTGCCGGACCTTGCCGCGCCAGAGTCCCTGATCGGGGAGTCGTCGTCCGCCTGCGGTCACGAGCTCTCCTTCGAACGGCTGCTGCACGAGGCGGTCCACGGGATCGCCGCCTCGCGCGGCGTCCGTGACACCTCCCGGGCCGGCCGTTACCACAACCGCAGATTCCTCGCGATCGCCGAGGAGCTGGGCCTGGACCACCCGGAGGAGCCGCACCCCAGCAGCGGCTTCTCGCTGGTCACGCTCAACCCCGAGGCGAAGCGGCGCTACCGTCCGACGATGGAGCGCCTCCAGCGGGCCCTGAAGGCCCACCTGGCGGCCACCTCCGCCGACACCACCCGTTCCTTCCGCGGCCCGGCCGCCCGGCACGGCTCCTCCGGCGGCGGCGTCCGCGTCAAGGCGGTCTGCGACTGCGGCCGCAACGTCCGCGTCGTGCCGTCGGTCCTGGCCCAGGCCCCGATCGTGTGCGGAGGCTGCGGCAAGCCGTTCCGCATCCCGGAGATCGCGGGCGCGGCGTAGCCCGGCGAGCCACCGGCATCTCGTGGTTGCCGGTCGCCCGCGGCCCCGCCCGCAGCGCGACACGACTCATCGAACGGAACGCACACCGCCCGGGTCCGGCCGCCCGGGCGCGTGCGCCCTGCCCGCGCCGGCGCGGCGCGGGCGTCGCAGGCCTGTCCGCGGGACGGTGTGGTGGGCGCGGCGGCGACCTGTCGGCGTCCGGTTGCGCCAGGCCCCGGGAGGGACCTCGCCGGGTGACCCTCAGGCATGCGCCGGCGCACCCCGCGGCCCAAGGCGACCCGCAGGGTATGGCACAATGGCTAGCTGTACTCGACAGTCGCACAGGACCCCTCTCTCCTCCGGCTGACGCGTCCATCGGGCACTCGGGTACCGCAACCCCACGCGGCAATCTCGCCGTGCCCAACCACGTCAAAACCAGGAGAACCCACTCCCGTGGCAGTCAAGATCAAGCTGAAGCGTCTGGGCAAGATCCGTTCGCCTCACTACCGCATCGTCGTCGCCGACTCCCGTACCCGTCGTGACGGCCGTGCGATCGAGGAGATCGGCAAGTACCACCCGACGTACAACCCGTCGATCATCGAGGTCGACGCGGACCGCGTCGCGTACTGGCTGGGTGTCGGCGCGCAGCCGACCGAGCCCGTGCTCGCGATCCTGAAGAAGACCGGCGACTGGCAGAAGTTCAAGGGCGAGCCCGCCCCGGCTCCGCTGCTCGTCGCCGAGCCGAAGAAGGCGCGTCCCTCGTTCGAGGCCCTCGGTGGCGACGACGAGGGCAAGGGTGAGGCGATCACCCAGAAGAAGAAGGCCGAGAAGAAGGACGAGGCCGCCGCCGAGTCCTCCGAGTCGACCGAGGCCTGAGCAGCATGCTCGAAGAGGCGCTTGAGCACCTCGTGAAGGGCATCGTCGACAACCCTGACGATGTGCAGGTCGCCTCGCGCAACCTGCGCCGCGGGCGTGTGCTGGAGGTCCGGGTCCACCCGGACGACCTCGGCAAGGTGATCGGCCGCAACGGCCGCACCGCACGCGCCCTGCGCACCGTCGTGGGCGCCATCGGCGGCCGCGGTGTCCGCGTCGACCTCGTCGACGTGGACCACGTCCGCTGACGCATATCGCAGCACCGGCTCGGGCCGGGGAGGGCCACTGGGCCGTCCCCGGCCCGCAGTCGTCACGACAGGAGATCTTCGAAAGTGCAGCTCGTAGTCGCACGGATCGGCCGCGCCCACGGCATCAAGGGCGAGGTCACCGTGGAGGTCCGCACCGACGAGCCGGAACTGCGGCTCGCCCCCGGCGCCGTACTGTTCACGGACCCCGCCGCCGCGGGTCCGCTCACGATCGAGACCGGCCGGGTGCACAGCGGCCGTCTCCTGCTGCGCTTCGCGGGCGTCCTCGACCGCACCGGCGCCGAGGCCCTGCGCAACATCCTCCTCATCGCGGAGATCGACCCCGAGGAACTCCCCGAGGAGGAGGACGAGTACTACGACCACCAGCTCATCGACCTCGACGTGGTGACCGCGGACGGGGTGGAGGTCGGCCGGATCACCGAGATCTCCCACCTGCCTTCCCAGGACCTCTTCATCGTGGAGCGGCCCGACGGCAGCGAGGTGATGATCCCGTTCGTCGAGGAGATCGTCACCGAGATCGACCTCCAGGAGCAGCGCGCGGTCATCGACCCGCCGCCCGGTCTGATCGACGACCGCGCGGAGATCGCCTCGGCCAGGGACGACGACGCATGAGGCTCGACGTCGTCACGATCTTCCCCGAGTACCTCGACCCGCTGCACGTCTCGCTCGTCGGCAAGGCACGCGCGCGCGGACAGCTGAACGTCCACGTCCACGACCTCCGGCAGTGGACGTACGACCGCCACAACACCGTCGACGACACCCCCTACGGCGGCGGTCCCGGCATGGTGATGAAGACCGACCCCTGGGGCGACGCCCTCGACTCGGTCCTCGCCGACGGCTACGAGACCGGCGCGCACGCCCCCGCGCTCGTCGTCCCCACCCCCAGCGGCCGTCCGTTCACCCAGGAACTCGCCGTCGAACTCTCCGAGCGCCCCTGGCTGATCTTCACGCCGGCCCGCTACGAGGGCATCGACCGGCGCGTCGTCGACGAGTACGCCACCCGCCTGCCGGTGTACGAGGTGTCCATCGGCGACTACGTCCTCGCCGGCGGCGAGGCGGCCGTGCTCGTCGTCACCGAGGCCGTGGCCCGGCTGCTGCCCGGCGTCCTAGGCAACGCCGAGTCCCACCGGGACGACTCCTTCGCGCCCGGCGCCATGGCCGCCCTCCTCGAAGGGCCCGTCTACACCAAGCCGCCCGCCTGGCGCGGCCGGGAGATCCCCGAGGTACTGCTCAGCGGCCACCACGGCAAGATCGCCCGCTGGCGCCGCGACGAGGCGCTCAGGCGCACGACGGCCCACCGGCCCGACCTGATCGAACGCTGCGAGCCCAAGGCGTTCGACAAGAAGGACCGCGAGATGCTCTCCATCCTGGGCTGGTCCCCGGATCCGGAGGGCGAGCCCTACGGCCGATTTTGGCGCAGGACCGAGGGCGTGGAAGAATAGGCCGCTGCTGTGCGCCGTCCGGCGTGCGCCCCTGCCACAGGGGGACACGACGCCCGTCCCGATGCGCACGGCTCTCCTTCAGAACCTCTAGTGCCGTTGATGACCTGTGGCATCAGCGAAGAAAGCAGACGAAATGTCCCACCTGCTCGACTCCGTCGACGCCGCGTCGCTGCGCAGCGACATCCCGGCCTTCCGCCCGGGCGACACCGTCAACGTCCACGTCCGCGTCATCGAGGGCAACCGCTCTCGTGTGCAGCAGTTCAAGGGCGTCGTCATCCGCCGTCAGGGCGCCGGTGTCCGCGAGACCTTCACGGTCCGCAAGGTCTCGTTCTCCGTCGGCGTCGAGCGCACCTTCCCGGTGCACACCCCGATCGTCGAGAAGATCGAGCTCGTCACCCGCGGTGACGTGCGCCGCGCCAAGCTGTACTACCTGCGCGAGCTGCGCGGCAAGGCCGCGAAGATCAAGGAGAAGCGCGACAACTGAGCGCTCTCCGGAGTCCACGGCGCGGCCGGATAGCATCTGGCCTCGATGGACACCGAAGCACAGCACACGGAGCGCGACCGCTCCTCCGCGCCCTCCCCTCCCGAGCACACCTCGGAAGCGGCGGGACCGGAGGGACGGTCGCGTTTCGCGTTGGTGGCGCGCGTCACGGAGTGGGTCCCCGGCGGACGGATCAGTCTCACCCTGCTCGCCTGCCTGCTGTTTTCGCTGTTCCTCAACGCTTTCGTAGCGCAGCCCTTCCAGATTCCCAGCGGATCCATGGAAACGGGATTGAGGATCGGGGACCGGGTTCTCGTAAATAAGTTGGCGTACCGTTTCGGTGCCGAGCCGCGGCGCGGCGATGTCGTCGTGTTCGACGGCACCGGGTACTTCGGGCACGCCGACTACATCAAACGCGTTGTGGGTGTGGGGAGAGACCACGTGGTCTGCTGCGACAAGGACGGGAGGATCCAGGTGAACGGCCGACCGGTCGACGAGTCGACGTTCCTGTACCCGGGCGACAGCCCCTCCACGGTGCGCTTCGACGTCGTCGTGCCCGAGGGCGCGCTGTTCGTCCTCGGCGACCACCGAAGCGCCTCCAGCGACTCCCGCGACCACCTGGGGTCGCCCGGCGGCGGCATGATCCCCGTCGGGGAGGTCATCGGCCGCGCCGACTGGATCGTCTGGCCCTCCGCCCACCTGGCCCGTCTGCACCGCCCGAGCGCCTACGCGCGCGTGCCCGCCGGGGAGGGCGCCGATGGGTAACCGCGGCAAACCGCGCGGCGTGCCCAGCAGCGCCGCGGACAACCTCCTGCCCACCGGAGCCCGGCGTGCTTCCAGCCCCGGCGCCGTCGGCCGCTCGCGCACGGAGCGGCGCAAGCTCCAGCGCAAGGTCAAGCGCAAGCGCAGGCGGGGCGCGGTGCGGGAGATCCCGCTGCTCGTGGGCGTCGCCGTCCTCATCGCCCTGGTGCTGAAGACCTTCCTCGTGCAGGCCTTCGTGATCCCGTCCGGCTCCATGGAGCAGACGATCCAGATCGGCGACCGCGTCCTGGTCGACAAGTTCACCCCCTGGTTCGGCTCAAAGCCGCAGCGCGGGGACGTCGTCGTCTTCAAGGATCCCGGCGGCTGGCTGGAGGGCGAGCAGACCACCCCGAAGGCGGAGGACCCCGTCGGCATCAAGCAGATCAAGGAAGGGCTCACCTTCATCGGTCTGCTGCCGTCCGACGACGAGAAGGACCTCATCAAGCGGGTCGTCGGCGTGGGCGGCGACCGCGTCCAGTGCTGTGACGGCTCGGGGCGGGTCACCGTCAACGGCGTTCCCCTGAACGAGGGAACCTACATCTACCCCGGTGACGCCCCCTCGGCCACGCCCTTCGACATCACCGTCCCGCAGGGCCGGCTCTGGGTGATGGGCGACCACCGGGGCAACTCCGCGGACTCCCGCGCCCACCAGGACACCTTCGGCGGCACCGTCGCCGAGGACGGCGTGGTGGGCCGCGCCATGGTCATCGCCTGGCCCCTGGGCCACTGGAACTCCCTAAAGGAACCGCAAACCTTCTCCTCGGTGACCGACTCGGCCGTCGCGACGACCGCGGCCCCCGAGCTGTCGCATAGGGTTGCTCCCGACGATCCGAACGGAACGGTCCGACTCCCGACCCCTGCGGAACTCCCGCTCGTTATGGGAGTGGTGGGCCTGCGCCGTATGTGGGGCAGGCAGCGGCACAGAGTAAGGAGTTGGCGTGGGGGATGTGGCGGTTGGCGCACGGTCCGGGCACGACGGCGAGGAGTACCGCGGACGTCCCGTGGAAGCCGCCGACCCGGCTATGGACGGCGCCGTGACCTCCGGGAATGACTCCCCGGCGGCGGGCGGCGAGGGTCCCGGTGGCGGACAGCCCCCCACGACTGAGCCGGGGCCGGACGACGGCGCCCCCAAGGCGAAGAAGCCGCGCTCCTTCTGGAAGGAGCTGCCGATCCTGATCGGCATCGCGCTCGTCCTGGCCCTGCTGATCAAGACTTTCCTGGTGCAGGCGTTCTCGATCCCCTCGGACTCGATGCAGAACACCCTCCAGGAGGGCGACCGCGTCCTCGTCGACAAGCTCACCCCGTGGTTCGGCTCGGAGCCCGAGCGCGGCGAGGTCGTCGTCTTCCACGACCCGGACAAGTGGCTGGCGGGCGAGCCCACCCTCGAACCCAACGCGGTGCAGACCTTCCTCAGCTGGATCGGCCTCATGCCGTCGGCGGAGGAGAAGGACCTGATCAAGCGGGTCGTCGGCGTCGGCGGCGACACGGTCACCTGCAAGGGCACCGGCCCGTTGACGGTCAACGGCAAGGCCCTCGACGAGCCGTACGTCTACCCGGGCAACACCCCGTGCAGCCAGGACGAGCAGGGCGGCCAGTTCTCGGTGAAGATCCCCGAGGGCTTCATCTGGGTGATGGGCGACCACCGCCAGAACTCCCGGGACTCCCGTTACAACCAGTCCGACCGCAACCACGGCATGGTCCCCGTCGACCAGGTCGTCGGCCGCGCCATCGTCAAGGCCTGGCCGATCACCCGCTGGGGCACGCTGCCGGTGCCGGACACCTTCGACCAGCAGGGCCTGAACGCGCAGGCCGCCGCCTCCACCGCGCTGACCGTCGCCCCGCAGGGCCTCGCCCTCGCCGGCGCCGTCCCGCTGGTCCTGTGGCGCCGCCGCCGGACCGAGGACTCCGACAGCCGCTGAGGTCACGGCCTCGGCAAACCCTTTCCCAAGGATGGGTCCCCGGCCGACGGGGAAGGGCTGACCCGGCTCGGTACCCCCGGGTAGGGTGCGGACCCATGGGTGGCGAGAGCACGACGCGTACGGCCCCGCACAGCGGCGGTGGCACCAGCAGTGGCCCGGTGGGCAGCCGGACCGGACAGCGCCTGTCCGGCCTGGCCGTCGCGCTGGGCCTCGTGCTGTTCCTCGGCGGTTTCGGCTGGGCGGCGCTGATCTACCGCCCGTACACCGTGCCCACCGGCTCCATGACGCCGACGATCAACGCCGGTGAGCGTGTGCTGGCGCAAGTCGTGGACGGCGACGAGGTGCGCCGCGGTGACGTCGTCGTCTTCAAGGACACCGCCTGGGCCGACGCCCCCGTGGTGAAGCGCGTGGTCGCGGTCGGCGGCGACACCGTCTCCTGTTGCACGAACGGCAAGCTGACCGTCAACGGCAAGCAGATCGACGAACCGTATCTGCCCGCCGGCGCCCCCGCCGAGAGCAAGAGCATCCCCGAGGTGCAGGTCCCCGAGGGCCGGCTGTTCCTGCTCGGCGACGAACGCCAGGGCTCCCTGGACTCCACCGCCCACCTCGCCGACGCCGCCCAGGGCACCGTGGCCGTGTCCGCCGTCACCGCGCGCGTGGACGCCGTGGTGTGGCCCATGGACGGCCTGCTGAAGCGGCCCACGGGCTTCCAGGCGCTGGGCGCCCTCTCCGAGCCGGGCCCGCTGCGCACGATCGTCTCACTGATCGTCGTCGGCGCGGTGCTCGTCCTCGGCGGCGGCGCGTACGGCCCGGTCGCCAAGCTGGCCTCCCGCCGCCGCACCGGCCCGAGCGCGGGGGCCGCGGGTGTCCGCTGAGACGGCCGGCCCCGGCGTCGACACGTACGAGGGCGGGCTGCGCAAGGTGGCCCGGGTCGTGTTGCTCGATCCCGAGGACCGCATCCTGCTGCTGCACGGCCACGAGCCGGACGATCCGGCCGACGACTGGTGGTTCACGCCCGGCGGCGGAGTGGAGGGCGACGAGACCCGTGAAGAGGCCGCGCTGCGGGAACTCGCCGAGGAGACCGGCATCACCGAGGTCGAACTCGGCCCGGTGCTGTGGCGGCGGAGGTGCTCCTTCCCGTTCGCGGGCCGTCGCTGGGACCAGGACGAGTGGTACTACCTGGCCCGTACGACCGTGACGGCGACCCGCCCCACGGCCCTGACCGAACTGGAACGGCGCAGCGTCGCGGGAGCGCGTTGGTGGACGTGTCGGGAACTGGGCCGGGCACATGAGACGGTGTATCCGACCAGACTCGCCGAGCTGCTGAGCAGGCTGCTCGACGAAGGTCCCCCGGCCGGCCCCGTAACTCTTGACACGGAAATCGTCTAGCGGCTCACGGGACTGGCGCACAATGGTGGGATCGCACGGCTGAAGGGGAACATGCCATGAGCGCCGAGGACCTCGAGAAGTACGAGACCGAGATGGAGCTGAAGCTCTACCGGGAGTACCGCGATGTCGTCGGTCTGTTCAAATACGTGATCGAGACCGAGCGGCGGTTCTACCTCACCAACGACTACGAGATGCAGGTGCACTCGGTCCAGGGTGAGGTGTTCTTCGAGGTCTCGATGGCGGACGCGTGGGTGTGGGACATGTACCGGCCGGCGCGCTTCGTGAAGCAGGTGCGGGTGCTCACGTTCAAGGACGTGAACATCGAGGAGCTGAACAAGAGCGATCTGGAGCTGCCCGGCGGGTGAGTTCCGGGGCCGCCCGGCGGGTGAGCGTGCCCTGTGTGGGTGACCGGGTTGTCCACAACCGCTGAGTTACGCACCAAGATCCTTTTCGGTGCGGTGGTTGCGTGATCGTTGGTGCCGGAGGTGGTGCCGACATGAACGCGGACACGAACACGAACACGGGCACGAGCACAGGCATGGACGCCGGTGCGGGCACGAGCACGGATCTGGCGCGAGGCGCGCTCGGACGGTACGGCGAGGAGTTGGCCGCCCGGCGGCTGGCCGAGGCCGGGATGACGGTCCTGGAGCGCAACTGGCGCTGCGGCAGGACCGGCGAGATCGACATCGTCGCGCGGGACGGCGACGTCCTGGTCGTCTGCGAGGTCAAGACCCGCCGCCACGGCGGCTTCCAGCACCCGATGGCGGCGGTGACGCCGGACAAGGCCCGGCGTCTGCGCTGCCTGGCCGAACGGTGGATCCACGCGCACGGGGGAGCGCCACCGGGCGGCGTCCGCATCGACCTGGTCGGCGTCGTGCTGCCGCGCCGCGGGGCCGCCCTCGTCGAGCACGTGCGGGGGGTGGCCTGAGATGGGCTTCGCGCGGACGTGCTCGGTGGCGCTGGTGGGCGTCGAAGGGGTCGTGGTCGAGGTCCAGGCCGACCTGGAACCAGGGGTCGCGGCCTTCACCCTGGTGGGGCTGCCGGACAAGAGCCTGAGCGAGAGCCGGGACCGGGTGCGGGCGGCGGTGGTGAACTCGGGCGGCGAATGGCCGCAGAAGAAGCTCACCGTCGGCCTCAGCCCGGCGTCGGTGCCGAAGGCGGGCAGCGGTTTCGATCTCGCCATCGCCAGCGCGGTGCTCGGCGCGGCCGAGCGGATCGACCCGCGGGTGCTCGCCGACATCGTCATGATCGGCGAGCTGGGGCTCGACGGGCGGGTGCGCCCGGTGCGTGGCATCCTCCCTGCGGTGCTGGCCGCGGCGGACGCGGGGTACGAACAGGTCGTCGTCCCGGAGTGCGCAGCCGCCGAGGCCTCCCTCGTGCCGGGCGTCTCGGTGCTCGGCGTGCGCAGCCTGCGGCAGCTGATCGCCGTGCTCGCCGACGAGCCGGTGCCCGAGGAGGAGCCGGACGAGGCGGGCCGCCCCGACCCGCTCATGGCCGGGCTGCGCATGCCCGGCACGGGCGCCGCCACCGGCATGCACAGCGTCGACGCCGCCCAGCACGACCAGGGGCACGACCTCGCGGACGTCGTCGGCCAGCGCTCGGCGCGGACGGCGGTGGAGGTGTCCGCGGCCGGCGGACACCACCTGTTCCTCGAAGGACCGCCGGGCGCGGGCAAGACCATGCTGGCCGAGCGGCTGCCTGCGGTTCTGCCGAAGCTGAGCCGGGAGGAGTCCCTGGAGGTGACGGCGGTGCACTCGGTGGCCGGGCTCCTGCCACCGGGCAAGCCCCTGATCGACCTGCCCCCGTACTGCGCCCCGCACCACTCGGCGACCATGCAGGCGCTCGTCGGCGGCGGCCCCCACATCGCCCGGCCCGGAGCGGTGTCGATGGCCCACCGAGGGGTGCTCTTCCTTGACGAGACGCCCGAGTTCAGCAGCCACGCCCTCGACGCCCTGCGGCAGCCCCTGGAGGCGGGACACGTCGTGATCGCGCGCAGCGCCGGCGTGGTGCGGTTCCCCGCGCGCTTCCTGATGGTGCTCGCGGCGAACCCCTGCCCGTGCGGACGCTTCTCGCTGCGGGACAGCCTGTGCGAGTGCTCGCCCTCGGCGGTCCGGCGCTACCAGGCGCGGCTCTCCGGCCCGCTGCTCGACCGGGTGGACCTGCGGGTCGAGGTGGACCCGGTCAGCAGGGCGGAACTCGCCCACCGCGGTCCCGGCGGGGAGTCCACGGCGACGGTCGCCGACCGTGTCCGGGCCGCGCGGGACCGCGCCTCGGCCCGGCTGGCCGGCACCCCCTGGCGGACCAACAGCGAGGTCCCCGGCCGCGAGCTGCGCAGCCGCTGGCAGCCCTTGGGCGGGGCGATGGAGGAGGCCGAACGGAACCTGGAGCGCGGGGTGCTCACCGCCCGCGGACTGGACCGGGTCCTGCGCGTGGCCTGGACCGTCGCCGACCTCGTCGGACACGACCGGCCCGACGCGACGGACGTCGCCCTGGCCCTCCAACTACGCACCGGCGTGCCACGCGGCGCGCCCATGGCACTCGGGGCGATGGCGTGAACAGGCCGGACGGCGTGAGCAGGCCGGACGGCGTGAGCAGGCTCGATGGTGTGGCCAGGCCTGATGGTGTGGCCAGGCCCGATGGCGTGGCCAAGTCGGACGGCGTGGCCAAGCCGGACGGCGTGAGTAGGCCCGACGGCGTGAGCAGGCCGGACGGCGTGAGTAGGCCCGATGGTGTGGCCAGGCCCGGCGGCGTGAGCAGGAGCGGTGGTGTGGCCAGGCCCGGTGGGGCGAGCCGGCTCGACGAGACGGACGGTGAGCGGCTTGCGCGGGTTTTCCTCGCGCGGGTCATCGAACCGGGCGACGAGATTGGCGGGCGCTGGGTGCGCGAGTACGGAGCGCCTGAGGCGGTTCGGCGGCTGCGCGGCAACGGGGAGGCGCTGCCCGGGGTGAGCCCCAGGCGCTGGGCGGGGCTGCGGGCGCGGGCGGCCGAGGCGGAGCCCTTGCGGGACCTCGCCGTGGCGCGGGAGGCGGGGGTGCGGTTCGTCCGCCCGGGGGACGCGGAGTGGCCCGGCCCGCTGGACGACCTGGGGGACGCCCGGCCGCTCGGCCTGTGGGTGCGGGGCGGCCCCAGCCTGCGCATATGGGCGCTGCGGTCCGTCGCCGTCGTCGGCGCCCGCGCCTGCACCGAGTACGGCGCGCACATGGCGGCCACCCTCGCCGCGGGCCTCGCCGAGCGCGGCTGGGTGGTCGTCTCCGGCGGAGCCTACGGCGTCGACGGCGCGGCCCACCGGGGCGCCCTCGGCGCGGGCGGCGCCACGGTCGCCGTCCTGGCCTGCGGAGTCGACCGGCCCTATCCGCCCGGCCACACGGAGCTGCTCAACAGGATCGCCGAACAGGGCCTGCTGGTGGGCGAGTTGCCACCGGGAGACCATCCGACGCCGAGCCGGTTCATCCTGCGCAACCGGGTCATCGCCGCCCTCACTCGAGGCACCGTCGTGGTCGAGGCGGCGCACCGCAGCGGCTCCCTCGTCACCGCGCGGGCGGCGCGGCGGCTCGGCCGGCACACGATGGGGGTGCCGGGACCGGCCACCAGCGGACTGTCGGCGGGGGTGCACGGACTCCTGCGCGAGGAGGCGGTGCTCGTCACCGACGCCGCCGAGGTCGTCGAGCTGGTCGGGGACATGGGCGAGCTGGCCCCGGAGCGGCGGACGCCGGCGCTCCCCCGCGACCTGCTGGAACCGGACGCCCGCGCTGTTCTCGCCGCGCTTCCCGCCCGGCGGGCCGCGCCCGTGGGCGAGATCGCCCGCGAGGCGCGCACCACGCCGGACGACGCGATCGCCCGGCTGTACGAACTCAGGGCACTCGGGTACGTCGAACGACATGGCGACGACTGGAAGTTGACACGCCAGGCGGTGATGTCCTCCCGACGGGGTGGAGATCCGTGTTGACCGGGTGGGTTCGGCCGTCCGGGGGAACGTCGACGGCCGCGGGAACAACCGCAGTTGACGCGCCGCCGCCGTCGCCCGGGGCGACCGGCGTGCTCCTGGGCGGCGGCCGGCGGGCCCTGTCCGCGCACAGGTCCGACCACGCCCTTCGCGCACCGCGACACTCCAGTCACGCTACGCTCACGAGGATTCCGTCACAGAACGGCCACACGGCACCACACCGAGTCACTCCACCACGCTTGCAGTCAATCCGCAGCAGATCGACAGCTCATCTCAGCCAGGTACCCCAGGTACCCCCCGTACCCCCGACGTCACGTACTCCACGGCAGAACGGCACAAGGCGACGAATGCCCCAGCACACCTCCGGGTCCGACCGGGCGGCGATCCCCCCAGCCGCCCGCGACGGTGGCAGCGTGCGGCCGCCCGCTCCCTCGACCCTCGACGAGCTGTGGCGCTCGTACAAGACCACGGGGGACGAGCGGCTGCGGGAGCAGCTGATCCTGCACTACTCGCCCCTGGTGAAGTACGTGGCCGGGCGGGTGAGCGTGGGGCTGCCGCCCAATGTGGAGCAGGCCGACTTCGTGTCCTCGGGCGTGTTCGGGCTGATCGACGCGATCGAGAAGTTCGACCTCGACCGCGAGATCAAGTTCGAGACGTACGCGATCACCCGGATCCGGGGCGCGATGATCGACGAGCTGCGGGCGCTGGACTGGATCCCGCGCTCGGTGCGGCAGAAGGCGCGCAACGTGGAGCGGGCGTACGCGACGCTGGAGGCGCGGCTGCGGCGGACGCCGTCGGAGGGGGAGGTCGCCGCCGAACTGGGCATCCCGGTGGACGAACTGCACGCCGTGTTCAGTCAGTTGTCGCTGGCCAACGTGGTCGCGCTGGAGGAGCTGCTGCACGTCGGGGCCGAGGGCGGGGACGGGCTCAGCGTGATGGACACGCTGGAGGACACAGCCGCGGACGACCCCGTGGAGGTGGCCGAGGACCGGGAGCTGCGGAGGTTCCTGGCGCGGGCCATCAACACCCTGCCCGACCGGGAGAAGACGGTCGTGACGCTGTACTACTACGAGGGGCTGACCCTGGCCGAGATCGGGAACGTGCTGGGGGTCACCGAGAGCAGGGTCAGTCAGATTCACACCAAATCCGTGCTTCAGTTGCGCGCGAAACTGGCGAGCTTCGGTCGTTGACCTGGCGGAACGGTGAGGCGGACGGGACACCGGCCGGCGGTCGGCAGGGTCGAGTCCCTCCCGCCGGAGGGGCGGCGTCCGTAAAGTGGTCGATGTGCCAAGGATTCGAGCGGCCTCCGTGGCCGAGCACCGGACGATGCAGCGAGCCGCCCTGCTGGACGCGGCTCGGTCGTTGCTGTCCGAGGGCGGGACGGAGGCGCTGACCTTCCCCGCCCTCGCCGAGCGGACGGGACTCGCGCGGTCGTCCGTGTACGAGTACTTCCGGTCGCGGGCGGCCGTGGTCGAGGAACTGTGCGAGGTGGACTTCCCCGTCTGGGCGGCGGAGGTCGAGGCGGCGATGGCCGCGGCGGACGGGTCGGCGGCCAAGGTCGAGGCGTATGTGCGGCGGCAGTTGGCGCTGGTCGGGGACCGGCGGCACCGGGCCGTGGTGGCGATCTCGGCGAGCGAGCTGGACGCGGGGGCGCGGGAGAAGATCCGCGCCGCGCACGGGGGGCTCGTGGCGATGATCGTGGAGGCGTTGGCGGAGATGGGGCACCGGGAGCCCCGGTTGGCGGCGATGCTGGTGCAGGGGGTGGTGGACGCGGCCGTGCGGAGGATCGAGCTGGGCGTGGAGGAGTCCGGCGGGGTGACCGAGGCGGCCGTGGGGATGGTGTTGCGGGGGGTTCTGGGCTGAGGTTCGGCTGAGCCGGCGGCTACGACGGGAGGGGAACTCCCAGCACCGGGAGCAGGCGGGGCGGGTCCGTGCGGAGCAGCCGGGCGGGGAGCAGGGACAAGGGGTTCAGGTAGGTCCGGGAGCGGCGCAGGCCCCAGTGGACGCAGGTGGTGGGGCAGTGGGAGCCCGTCGGCTGGACCGTTCCCACCTGTGCGCCCGCGGCGACCTCATCGCCCTTGCGCACGGACGGCGTCACCGGTTCGTAGGTCGTTCTCAGGTCGGTGCCGGCGAGTTCCACGGAGACGACTCCTCTGCCCGCCACCTGCCCCGCGTAGGAGACCCGGCCGGCCGCCACCGACCGGACGGGTGCGCCGGGGGAGGCCGCCAGGTCCACGCCCCGGTGGCCGCGCGCGTACGCCGTCGCCGGGGGCTCCCAGCCGCGCAGCACCGGCGGGCGGACGCCCACCGGCCAGACGCGGCCGATCGCCGGGACCGGCGGGGAAGGGGATCCGGGCGGAGAAGGGGAT
Organism: Streptomyces sp. NPDC002328; assembly: GCF_042890065.1. Classification (NCBI taxonomy): domain Bacteria; kingdom Bacillati; phylum Actinomycetota; class Actinomycetes; order Kitasatosporales; family Streptomycetaceae; genus Streptomyces; species Streptomyces sp. NPDC002328. Next base: position 203,332 of record NZ_JBIARQ010000010.1, read on the forward strand.
CCCGGCGAGGAAGGGGATCCGGGCGGCGCTGGGTCCGCCCGGGCCACGGCCGTCGTCAGGGTGATCAGCAGGAGCAGCAGCAGGCCCCCGCACCGCTTCGCGTTCATGCGGAAAGCCTGGCGTGAAACCGCCGGCCGCGCCGGAACCTGTGGACCGGCGTCCGGTTGTGGACAGCGGCGTCACCCGGCGGCCCGCCGGTCCCGTACACTTCTTCTGGCGATCCGGGTCACCGGGTCGACTTCGCACGCCCCAACACCAGACCCTCACCGGTCGGTGTCAGCGCCCCTCGGTCCTTCGTGGCTCGGCGCGTCGCGGGCGTCAGGCGCGGGAGCCGTCCGGCACCCGCGGCACAACCGAGAAACTCAAGGAGAACGGCCATGGCCGTCGTCACGATGCGGGAGCTGCTGGAAAGCGGCGTCCACTTCGGTCACCAGACCCGTCGCTGGAACCCGAAGATGAAGCGCTTCATCTTCACCGAGCGCAACGGCATCTACATCATCGACCTGCTCCAGTCGCTGTCGTACATCGACCGCGCCTACGAGTTCGTCAAGGAGACCGTCGCCCACGGCGGCACGGTCATGTTCGTCGGCACGAAGAAGCAGGCGCAGGAGGCCATCGCCGAGCAGGCCACCCGCGTCGGCATGCCCTACGTCAACCAGCGCTGGCTGGGCGGCATGCTCACCAACTTCTCGACCGTCTACAAGCGCCTCCAGCGCCTCAAGGAGCTCGAGCAGATCGACTTCGAGGACGTCGCCGCGTCCGGTCTGACGAAGAAGGAGCTCCTGGTCCTCTCGCGTGAGAAGGCCAAGCTGGAGAAGACCCTCGGCGGTATCCGCGAGATGTCCAAGGTGCCCAGCGCCGTCTGGATCGTGGACACCAAGAAGGAGCACATCGCGGTCGGCGAGGCCCGCAAGCTCAACATCCCGGTCGTCGCCATCCTCGACACCAACTGCGACCCCGACGAGGTCGACTACAAGATCCCGGGCAACGACGACGCGATCCGCTCCGTCACCCTGCTCACCCGCGTGATCGCCGACGCCGTCGCCGAGGGCCTCATCGCCCGCTCCGGCGTCGCCACCGGCGACAAGGGCGACAAGGCCGCCGGCGAGCCGCTGGCCGCGTGGGAGCGCGACCTGCTCGAGGGCGAGAAGAAGGCCGACGAGGCCCCCGCCGCGGAGACCGCCGAGGCCCCGGCCGCCGAGGCCGCCGCCGAGGCCCCCGCGACGGAGACCGCCGAGGCGCCTGCGGCCGAGGCCGCTGCCGAGACGCCGGCCGCCGAGGGCGACCAGGCCTGACCGTCAGCGTCAGCGTTGACGGCGGGAGCGGTGACATGAAATCCGCTCCCGCCGTTCACCCGTAGGTCAGCGCGGAGTCGGACGTCTACAGCTTCCTGTAGGTCGCAGACCGTGCAGATCTCCGATCTTCCAGACTTCGAGAAAGATTCACAGACTCATGGCGAACTACACCGCCGCCGACGTCAAGCAGCTCCGCGAGCTCACCGGCGCCGGCATGATGGACTGCAAGAAGGCGCTGGACGAGGCCGAGGGCAACGTCGAGAAGGCCGTCGAGGCGCTCCGTATCAAGGGCCAGAAGGGCGTCGCCAAGCGCGAGGGCCGCTCCGCCGAGAACGGCGCCGTGGTCTCGATCATCGCCGACGACAACTCCTCCGGCGTCCTGGTCGAGCTGAAGTGCGAGACGGACTTCGTCGCCAAGGGCGAGAAGTTCCAGGCCGTCGCCAACGCGATCGCCGAGCACGTCGCCAAGACCTCCCCGGCCGACCTCGAGGCCCTGCTCGGCTCCGAGATCGAGGCCGGCAAGACCGTCCAGGCGTTCGTGGACGAGGCCAACGCCAACCTCGGCGAGAAGATCGTCCTGGACCGCTTCGCGCAGTTCGCCGACGGCTTCGTCATCGCGTACATGCACCGCACGATGCCCGACCTGCCCCCGCAGATCGGTGTCCTCGTCGAGCTGGACAAGCCGAACGCCGACGTCGCCAAGGGCATCGCCCAGCACATCGCCGCCTTCGCGCCGAAGTACCTCTCCAAGGAGGATGTGCCGGCCGACGTCATCGAGTCCGAGCGCCGCATCGCCGAGGAGACCACCCGCGCCGAGGGCAAGCCCGAGGCCGCGATCGCCAAGATCGTCGAGGGTCGCCTCAACGGCTTCTTCAAGGACGCCACCGTCCTCGGTCAGCCGTACGCGCTCGACAACAAGAAGTCCGTCCAGAAGGTCCTGGACGAGGCCGGTGTCACCCTGAAGCGCTTCTCGCGCATCAAGGTCGGCATCTGAGTCCGTACCGCGATCGACGCGCGACCCCTATAGGGTCGACGTGAGTCGTCCGCGTACGCCGTCACGCGCGCGTGACGGACGACAGCAGATCTGACGAGGAGGCCATTGCCGCGCATGGGATGCGAACGACACCCCACCGGCAATGGCCTTCTTCGTATGTGCACCACGTGAAAGAGGCGGGATCTCCCATGACCACCAAGCCCCAGAAGAGCGACGACGGCAAGGTACGCGGCCGGTTCCTGCTGAAGCTGTCCGGAGAGGCGTTCTCCGGTGGCGGCGGCCTGGGCGTGGACCCCGATGTGGTGCACAAGATCGCCCGCGAGATCGCGGCCGTGGTGCGCGACGGCGCGGAGATCGCCGTCGTCATCGGCGGCGGCAACTTCTTCCGCGGCGCCGAGCTCCAGGTCCGCGGCATGGACCGGGCCCGTTCGGACTACATGGGCATGCTCGGCACCGTGATGAACTGCCTCGCCCTCCAGGACTTCCTGGAGAAGGAGGGCATCGACAGCCGGGTCCAGACCGCCATCACCATGGGCCAGGTCGCCGAGCCGTACATCCCGCTGCGCGCCGTGCGGCACCTGGAGAAGGGCCGCGTGGTCATCTTCGGCGCCGGCATGGGCATGCCGTACTTCTCCACCGACACCACCGCAGCCCAGCGCGCCCTGGAGATCGACGCCGAGGCGCTCCTGATGGGCAAGAACGGCGTGGACGGCGTCTACGACTCCGACCCGAAGATCAACCCGGAGGCGGTCCGGTTCGACTCCCTCGGCTACGGCGAGGTCATCACGCGCGAGCTGAAGGTCGCCGACGCCACCGCGGTCACGCTGTGCCGCGACAACAAGCTCCCGATCCTCGTCTTCGAGCTTCTGGCCGAGGGCAATATCGCGCGGGCCGTCAAGGGTGAGAAGATCGGCACGCTTGTGGGTGACCAAGGCGGCCGGGCCTGACCGGTTCGGACCGCGGTTCGTACGACAACACCTGACCGGGGGACGGACCCTGGTCAGGGGATGGACAATGTCCTGCCGGTCGGGAACCGTGCAGGAAGAAGACGCGACGCAGCCGGCCGCCGCCCCCGCAAGGAACCGCAGCCGGGCCTACTCAAGACACGCAGGAGCAAGTGGTGATCGAAGAGACCCTCCTCGAGGCCGAGGAGAAGATGGAGAAGGCCGTCGTGGTCGCCAAGGAGGACTTCGCCGCGATCCGCACCGGCCGTGCGCACCCGGCGATGTTCAACAAGATCGTGGCCGACTACTACGGCGCGCCGACGCCGATCAACCAGCTGGCTTCGTTCTCCGTGCCGGAGCCGCGCATGGCGGTCGTGACCCCGTTCGACAAGAGCGCGCTGCGCAACATCGAGCAGGCGATCCGCGACTCCGACCTGGGCGTCAACCCGAGCAACGACGGCAACATCATCCGTGTGGTGTTCCCCGAGCTCACCGAGGAGCGCCGCCGCGAGTACATCAAGGTCGCCAAGGGCAAGGGCGAGGACGCCAAGGTGTCCATCCGCTCCGTCCGCCGCAAGGCCAAGGACGCGATCGACAAGCTCGTCAAGGACGGCGAGGTCGGCGAGGACGAGGGCCGCCGTGCGGAGAAGGAGCTCGACGACACCACCGCGAAGTACGTCGCCCAGGTGGACGAGCTCCTCAAGCACAAGGAAGCGGAGCTGCTCGAGGTCTGATGAACGACTCTTCCTGGGGCGCTCCGCCGCACGCCGGTTCACAGGCGGGGTACTGGGGGCCCAACGACCAGGGACCTGTCCGGGGGGCCGCCCCGGCGGGTCCCGCGTACGATGCGCCTGAGGCGCAGCAGACTCGCCCCATGCCCATCGTCCCCGACGTACCCGCTCACGGCGGACACCAGGATGACGACCGGGGGGCCGCTCGGCCGGGCGGCCCTTCGTTCCGGGACGACACGCCGTTCAGCGACGCGTCGTTCCGCAACGAGTCCCTCCGCGACGGGAGCCGCCGCGGCGGCGACGCCCCGTACCGCGACGAGACCTCGTCGGCGCAGCCCCCTGCGGCGGCGCCGCAGAATCCGGAGCCCATGCCCGACGCCCCACAGCCTGCGCCCGCACCGCAGAAGAAGAGCGCGGGCCGTGACCTGGGCGCGGCCATAGGAGTCGGCGTCGGCCTCGGCGCGGTGATCGTCGCGTCGCTGTTCGTCGTCAAGGCCGTGTTCGTCGGCGTCATAGCGATCGCCGTCGTGGTCGGGCTGTGGGAGCTGACCAGCAGGCTCCAGGAACGCAAGGGGATCAAGGCGCCGCTCGTGCCGCTCGCCATCGGCGGCGCGGCGATGGTCTTCGCCGGGTACTTCCGGGGCACCGAGGGCGCGTGGGTCGCCATGGCCCTGACCGCGCTCGCGGTCCTCGTCTGGCGGATGACGGAACCGCCGGAGGGCTACCTCAAGGACGTCACGGCCGGTCTCTTCGCGGCCTTCTACGTCCCGTTCCTGGCCACCTTCGTCTCCCTGATGCTGACGGCCGAGGACGGCGCGCAGCGCGTGCTCATGTTCCTGCTGCTGACGGTGGTCAGCGACACCGGCGCGTACGCCGTCGGCTGGCGCTTCGGCAAGCACAAGCTCGCCCCGCGCATCAGCCCCGGGAAGACCCGCGAGGGCCTGCTCGGGGCGGTGGCGTTCGCGATGGTCGCGGGCGCGCTGTGCATGCAGTTCATGATCGACGGCGGCACCTGGTGGCAGGGGCTGCTGCTGGGCCTCGCGGTAGCGGTCAGCGCCACGCTCGGCGACCTCGGCGAGTCCATGATCAAGCGGGACCTCGGCATCAAGGACATGGGCACGCTCCTGCCCGGCCACGGCGGCATCATGGACCGGCTTGACTCCCTCCTGCCGACGGCCCCGGTGGTCTGGCTGCTGCTGGTCCTCTTCGTGGGCTCCGGCTGATCCGCCCCTCGCGACACGTGCAGCGCACGGGCCCCCGTCCTGTCCTGGGCGGGGGCCCGCCGCGTTCGTTGTGACATCGTGTGGGCATGGACACAGAGGTTCGTCCCGCCGCGGTCTTCGAGGACGTGCGCGCCGTGCTCGGGCCGAAGTCGGCGGGGGCCGGCGTGTGCTGGTGCCTGAGCTACCGGATCCCGTCCAGGCTCAACAACGAACTGCGCGGAGAAGCCCGCGGCGAGTACGTCGAAGGGCTGTGCCGTGCGGAGCGCCCGCCCGGGGTGCTGGCCTACGACGGTGACGTGCCGGTCGGCTGGGCCGCCGTCGCGCCGCGCGCCGAGACATCCTTCGCGCGCAACCGCAAGATCCCGCACGTCGACGACCTGCCGGTGTGGTCGCTGTGGTGCGTCCGGGTCCGCCCCGGTCACCGCAAGCGGGGCGTCTCCCACGCGCTCATCGAGGGCGCGGTGGAGTTCGCCCGCGCCCAGGGCGCCCCGGCGATCGAGGCGTACCCCCTCGACAACGGCGACGCCCGGGTCGACCTCACGATGGCCTACGCCGGCCTGCGGAAGAACTTCGAACGCGCCGGCTTCGTCCACGCCGCGGACACCACCTCCGTGCTGGCCGGCCACCCGAGGATCCTGATGCGCCTCGCCCTGAGCTGACCGCCGCCGGCGGCGGGGCGGAACCTCACCCGATTGGATCTGCCACACTGGTACAGCCATGCCTAAGCCCGGAGAACTCACATTCGTCGCCCCCCGCGGAGCCAAGAAGCCGCCGCGGCACCTCGCCGACCTCTCGCCCGCCGAGCGGAAGGAGGCGGTGGCGGAGATCGGTGAGAAGCCGTTCCGGGCGAAGCAGCTGTCGCAGCACTACTTCGCGCGGTACGCGCACGATCCGGCCGAGTGGACCGACATCCCGGCCGGCGCGCGCGAGAAGCTGCGCGAGGCGCTGCTGCCGGAGCTGATGACCGTCGTACGGCATCTGTCGACGGACCAGGGCACGACCCGCAAGACGCTGTGGCGGCTGTTCGACGGGACGCTCGTGGAGTCGGTGCTGATGCGGTACCCGGACCGGGTGACCATGTGCATCAGCTCGCAGGCGGGATGCGGCATGAACTGCCCGTTCTGCGCGACCGGGCAGGCCGGCCTGGACCGGAACCTGTCCACCGCCGAGATCGTGCACCAGATCGTGGACGGCATGCGCGCGCTGCGCGACGGCGAGGTCCCCGGCGGTCCGGCCCGGCTGTCCAACATCGTGTTCATGGGCATGGGCGAGCCCCTCGCCAACTACAAGCGGGTCGTCGGCTCCATCCGCGCGCTCACCGACCCCGCGCCCGACGGGCTCGGGCTCTCGCAGCGCGGGATCACCGTCTCGACGGTCGGGCTGGTGCCGGCCATCCACCGGTTCTCCGACGAGGGCTTCAAGTGCCGGCTCGCGATCTCGCTGCACGCCCCCGACGACGAGCTTCGCGACACCCTCGTCCCCGTGAACACGCGGTGGAAGGTACGCGAGGTGCTCGACGCCGGGTTCGAGTACGCGGAGAAGTCCGGGCGGCGCCTGTCCATCGAGTACGCGCTGATCCGTGACATCAACGACCAGGCCTGGCGCGGCGACCGGCTCGGCCGGCTGCTCAAGGGCCGTCCCGTGCACGTCAACCTCATCCCGCTGAACCCGACGCCCGGCTCCAAGTGGACCGCCTCCCGGCCCGAGGACGAGAAGGCGTTCGTCGAGGCCATCGCGGCGCACGGCGTGCCCGTCACCATCCGGGACACCCGGGGCCAGGAGATCGACGGGGCCTGTGGCCAGCTCGCGGCGACCGAGCGGTAGTCTGTTCCGAGACAACTTCATACCTTCGTATTCCGACAGGGGAGCGCCACAGCGCTGAGAGTGCGGCAACCGGCCGCAGACCCTCTGAACCTCGCCCAGGTCATTCTGGGTAGGAAGTTCGGTCATCACTCGAGCTGTTGCGCCCTGCCCGGGCTCCCCTCGCGGGTCCCGGGCAGGGCCGCGTCTCTTCCTGGTCACCCCCAGGAGGAATCCAGTGCACACCAGGACGTTCGCCGCCGCGGCCGTCAGCCTCGGCCTCGTCACGCTGTCCGCGTGCGGTTCGTCGTCGTCCGGCGACTCGGGCTCCGGCTCGGACGGCGGCTCCAAGACCGTCACCCTCGTCAGCCACAGCTCGTGGGCCGTCTCCAAGAACGTGCTTCCCGAATTCGAGAAGCAGACCGGGTACAAGGTCCGGGTCCTCGAGGACGGCGACGCCGGGCAGGCCGTCAACAAGGCGATCCTCACCAAGGACAACCCGCAGGGCGACGTCTTCTTCGGCGTCGACAACACGCTCCTGTCCCGCGCCCTCGACAACGACCTGTTCCAGCCGTACGCGGCCAAGGGCCTCGACCAGGTCGGCGCGGAGTACCGGCTCGACGGGGACAAGCACCGGGTCACCCCGGTCGACCACGGCGACATCTGCGTCAACTACGACAAGAAGTACTTCGCCGACCGGAGGCTGGCCCCGCCCGCCACCTTCGACGACCTGGTCAAGCCCGCCTACAAGGACCTCCTGGTCACCGAGAACGCCTCCACCTCCTCGCCCGGCCTCGGCTTCCTGCTCGGCACCGCCGCGAAGTACGGGGACGCCGGCTGGGAGGCGTACTGGAAGAAGCTCAAGGCCAACGGCGTCAAGGTCGTCGACGGCTGGGACCAGGCCTACAACGAGGAGTTCTCCGGTTCGGCCGGCGGCAAGAAGGCCGGCGCCGACCGGCCGCTCGTCGTCTCCTACGCCTCCTCCCCGCCCGCCGAGGTGATCTTCGGCGACCCGAAGCCCGCCACCGCCCCGACCGGCGTCGCGACCGGCACCTGCTTCCGGCAGGTCGAGTTCGCGGGGCTGCTGAGCAACGCGAAGAACAGCGCGGGCGGCAAGGCCCTGATCGACTTCCTGGTCTCGAAGCAGTTCCAGGAGGACATGCCGCTCAACATGTTCGTCTACCCGGTGGTCAAGGGCGCGGCCGTGCCCGCCGAGTTCACGAAGTACGGGCCCGCCGCCCAGGATCCCGAGACCATGGACCCGGCGAAGATCGCCGCGGACCGCGACCAGTGGGTCAAGACGTGGACCTCGCTCGTCCTGAAGTAGCCACCCGCCGGCGACGCACCGGGAACGCGGCGCGGCTCGGGCTGATGGCCCTGCCCGTCGCGTTCTTCGGCGTCTTCTTCGCCTACCCCGTCGCCGCGATCGTCTCGCGCGGACTGAACGGCGACGGGGACGGCGAGGGCCACGGCGGATGGCGGTTCGGCCGGCTCCTCGACGTGCTCGGCCAGTCCGACATCCGGCACGTCCTGTGGTTCACCACCTGGCAGGCGCTCGCCTCCACCGCGCTCACCCTGCTGCTCGCGCTGCCCGCCGCCTATGTCTTCGCCCGCTTCGCCTTCCCCGGCAAGGAGGTGCTGCGGGCCGTCGTCACCGTGCCGTTCGTGCTGCCGACGGTCGTCGTCGGCACGGCGTTCCTGGCACTGGTCGGGCGCGGCGGACTGCTCGACGAGCTGTGGGGCGTACGGCTGGACACCACCGTGTGGGCGATCCTGCTCGCGCACGTCTTCTTCAACTACGCGGTCGTCGTACGGACCGTGGGCGGGCTGTGGGCGCAGCTCGACCCCCGGCAGGAGGAGGCGGCGCGGATGCTGGGGGCCTCGCCCTTCGGGGCGTGGCGGCGGGTGACCCTCCCGGCGCTCGCGCCGGCCGTGGCCGCCGCCGCGCTGATGGTCTTCCTGTTCACCTTCACCTCCTTCGGCGTGGTCCAGATCCTCGGCGGGCCCACCTTCTCCACGCTGGAGGTGGAGATCTACCGGCAGACCTCGGAGATCTTCGACCTGTCCACGGCCGCCGTCCTGACCCTCGTGCAGTTCGTCGCGGTGGGCGCGATCCTCGCCGTGCACGCCTGGACGGTCCGGCGCAGGGAGAGCGCGCTGCGGCTGGTGGACGCGTCCATGACGGCGCGACGGCCGCGCGGCGCGGGACAGTGGGCGCTGCTGGCGGGCGTCCTCGTCACGATCGTCGCGCTGCTCCTGCTGCCGCTCGCGGTGCTCGTGCAACGCTCCTTCGACGCGCCGGACTTCGCCTACTACCGGGCACTGACCTCGGACGACGGCAACGTCTTCCTGGTCCCGCCGATCGAGGCGGTCGGCAACTCCCTCGAGTACGCCCTCGCCGCCACCGCGATCGCCGTGCTGATCGGCGGACTGGCCGCCGCCGCGCTGACCCGGAGCGGCGCGGGCCGCCTCGTGCGGGGCTTCGACGCGCTGCTGATGCTGCCGCTGGGCGTCTCCGCGGTGACCGTCGGCTTCGGTTTCCTGATCACGCTCGACGAGCCTCCGCTCGACCTGCGCGAGGCCTGGATCCTGGTGCCGCTCGCGCAGGCGCTGGTGGGCGTGCCCTTCGTCGTGCGGACCATGCTGCCGGTGCTGCGGGCGGTGGACGTACGGCTGCGGGAGGCGGCGGCCGTGCTCGGGGCGTCGCCGTGGCGGGTGTGGCGGGAGGTCGACCTGCCGATGGTGCGGCGGGCGCTGCTGGTCGCGGCCGGGTTCGCCTTCGCCGTGTCGCTCGGGGAGTTCGGGGCGACGGTGTTCATCGCCCGGCCCGACAACCCGACGCTGCCGGTCGCCGTGGCCCGGCTCCTGGGGCGCGCGGGTGAGCTCAACTACGGCCAGGCGATGGCCCTTTCGACGATTCTGATGCTGGTGTGCGCGGTGGCCCTGCTGGTGCTGGAGCGGCTGCGCACCGACCGGACCGGGGAGTTCTGATGCTGCTGCGGCTTGCGGGCGCGACCGTGCGGTTCGGGGAGCGGGCCGTGCTCGACGGCGTCGACCTCGACGTCGCCGAGCACGAGGTGGTGTGCGTGCTCGGGCCCAGCGGCAGCGGCAAGTCCACGCTGCTGCGGGCGGTGGCCGGGCTCCAGCCCCTCGACGCCGGGCGGGTGCTGCTCGACGGGCGGGACCAGTCAGGAGTGCCCGCGCACAAGCGGGAGTTGGGCCTGATGTTCCAGGACCACCAGCTCTTCCCGCAGCGGGACGTGGGCGGCAACGTGGCCTTCGGGCTGCGCATGCACGGCACCGGCAAGCAGCAACAGACGCAGCGGGTGCGGGAGTTGCTGGACCTCGTCGGCCTCCCGGGCGCCGCCCGCCGGGCCGTCGCCGCGCTCTCCGGCGGCGAGCAGCAGCGGGTGGCGCTGGCCCGCGCGCTCGCGCCCCGCCCCCGGCTGCTGATGCTCGACGAGCCGCTCGGTCAGCTCGACCGGTCGCTGCGGGAGCGGCTGGTCGTCGAACTGCGGGAGCTGTTCGGCCGGTTGGGCACCACCGTGCTCGCGGTCACCCACGACCAGGGCGAGGCGTTCGCGCTGGCCGACCGGGTCGTGGTGATGCGGGACGGGCGGATCGCCCAGTCCGGCACGCCCCTTGAGGTGTGGCAGCGGCCGGCGGACGCCTTCGTGGCCCGCTTCCTCGGCTTCGACAACGTCGTCGAGGCGAGCGTCGCCGGGGAGGCCGCGGACACCCCGTGGGGCAAGACGCCGGTCCCGCCTGGCTCCCCGCAGGGCGCGCGCACGCTGCTCGTCCGTCCCGCCGGGGTGCGCCTGGCCGACGCGGAGGAGGGGCTGCGCTGCACGGTCGCCGCCCGCACCTTCAAGGGAACCCATGTCGCCCTCCACCTCCAGCCGGACGACGCGCCCCGCCTGGAAGCGGCCTGCGCGCTGCGGCTCGCGCCGGAGGTCGGGGACACGGTCGGCGTGACGTTCGACGCGACGGAGATCGTCGTCCTCGACTGAGGACGGCCCTCGCCCGCCGCGTACGCGGCCGGCCTTAGGGGCATCGACGCACGGGTGGCCCGCCCCCAGGGGGACGGGCCACGGTCGGTGCGGTGCGGGGCTCAGCGGTTGCCGGTGCCCCTGCGGCGCATGCCGAAGAAGACCGCTCCGCCGCCGACGGCGACCAGGGCGGCCGCGATGCCGGCGACCAGACCGGTGTGGGAGTCGGCGCCGGTCTCGGCCAGGTTGGACTCGCCGAGACCGGGCGACGGGGCGTTGCTCGATCCCGTGCCCGCGACGGCGCCCGACCCGGCGTCGTCCGACGGCGTGCTGTCGTCGTCCGCCGAGGCGGAGCCCGAGGGCGACGGCGACGGCGACGGCGTCCCGGACGCGGCGGGTGAGGAGGCGGTGTCGGACGGCGTCGACGACGGTGTCGTCGCCGGGGCGGTGGGCGTGGTGGGAGTGGTGGGCTTCTCGGCTGCGGCGCAGCCCTTGGCCGGGGTGGTGAGGTTGGGCGTGATGTCGGCGTTCAGGTCCGCGTCGACGGCTGTGACGTGGACCCGGTAGACGGCGCCCGGCTCCCAGTCCTCGGCGAAGGTGACGGTGGCGCCCTTGGCCGAGCCGATGACCGTCTGCGGCGTGCCGACCTGCCGGAGGTCGGCGTTGTTGTTCTGGAGGAACACCGTGACGACGGCCGGGATCGCCGTCGCGTCCTTGTCGGTGACGGTGATGACGCCCTTCGCGCCGTCACAGGAGGCGGTCGCGGAGAAGTCCGCTATGTCGCCGGCCAGCGCGGAGCCCGAGGCCCCGAGCACGAGGGCGGCCGAGGCCGCGGTGACACCGAGGATGCGCCCCGAAAGAGCGGCGTTACGGCGGAATGGGGACACGTTTGTCCTTTACGTGATGCGCGACTGCGGGGGGTGGAGGGTCCGGTGACGCCCCCGATGCTGGCGTCGCAGCAACCCCAGGGGGCTCACAGGTCTATAAGCGTTCCATAAGTACTGTCAATGCGGGAAGGGTTCACGGCCCTCGGCTTTGCCCGCTCATTAACCGCCGAGACGTTTCAACGCCTCCGGGGCCTCCTCGATCCGGTCAACCAGGGCTATTCGACCCTCCATCGAACGCTCCCGGGCGAGCGCCCGCAGCAACGGCCACGCCGGCAGCCGCTCCGTCCAGTGCGCCCGGTCCACGAGCACCATCGGCGTGGGCTCGCCGCGCGACTCGTAGTAGTTGGGCGTCGCGTTGTCGAACACCTCCTGCACGGTCCCGGCGGCGCCCGGCAGGAAGACGACGCCCGCGGTGCAGCGGGCCAGCAGGCCGTCTTCGCGCGTGGCGTTGGAGAAGTACTTGGCGATGTGCGCGGCGAACGGGTTCGGCGGCTCGTGGCCGTAGAACCAGGTGGGGATGCCGACGGAGGGGCCGCCGTGCGGCCAGCGGGCCCGCACCTCGAAGGCGGCCGACGCCCAGTCGGTGACCGAGGGCGTGAACTGCGGCACCTTGGCCAGGAGTTGCAGCGCCTCGGTGAGCATGCCGTCGGCGAAGGGGACCGCGTACGCGCCGAGGTTGGCCGCCTCCATCGCGCCGGGGCCGCCGCCGGTCGCGACGGTGAGCCCGGCGCGGGCGAGTTCGCGGCCGAGGCGGGCCGCGCCGGCGTAGGCGTCCGTGCCGCGGGCCATGGCGTGGCCGCCCATCACGCCCACCACCCGTGCGCCGACGAGGAGTTCGTCGAGGGCGTCCGAGACGGCGTCGTCGTGGATCGAGCGGAGCATCGAGGCGTAGACGTCGCCGTCGGCCTTCGTCCGCTGGAACCAGGCGTAGGCGCGGGCGTCGGGGGTCGCCTCGTAGCCGCCCTCGCGCAGGGACGCGAACAACTCGTCGGGGGAGTAGACGAAGCCCCGGTACGGGTCGAAGGAGAGGCCGGGGACGGGCGGGAAGACCAGGGCCCCGCCGGCGCGCGCCCTCGCCTCCGCCTCCGGGGCCATCGGGCAGCCGAGGAAGACGGAGCCCGTGGTGTCCAGGGTGAGGAGGACGTCCGTACGGGCCGTCAGGTCGACCGCCTGGACACGGTAGCGGGCCAGCGTGCCGTGGGCTGCCACCGTCTCGTCGAACTCGGCGAGGGACTCGATCTCACGGTCGTGGGAACCGTCGAACGGCTGGGCGGGTGTGGTGGGTTGCACCCGCCCATGCTAGGCCGCGCCGCCGGGTGGGCGGTCGGTCTTCGGCGGACGTGCGGTCAGTCCTGGACGGTCGCCGGGTCCATCCAGACGACCTCCCAGGTGTGGCCGTCGAGGTCGTCGAAGGAACGGCCGTACATGAAGCCGTGGTCCTGCGTCTCGCCGGCGGGGCTGCCGCCCAGCGACAGGGCGCGGTCGACCAGTTCGTCGACCTTCTCGCGGCTCTCGGCGCTCAGCGCGATGAGGACCTCGCTGGTCTTCGTGGCGTCCGCGATCTCCTTCTTGGTGAAGGTCGCGTAGAACGGCTTGGTGAGCAGCATCGCCACGATGGTGTCGCTGATGACCACGGAGGCCGCGTTGTCGTCGCTGAACTGGGGGTTGAGCGCGTAGCCCAGCTCGGTGAAGAACTTCTTCGAGGCGTCGAGGTCGTTCACGGGCAGGTTGACGAAGATCATCTGCTGGTAGGCGCGGGCGGTCATCGGGTCTCTCCCATCGGTGTTCCTGCGGCGAGCGGGTGGTGCTCGGTGCGTTCGGTTCTGTAGACCGGGGGGTTGTTCGGAACTCATCGGTGGGCGGGGACTTTTCTCACCGGGTTTTTCGCGCGGGTGTTCTGCGCGGATGTTCTGCGCGGGTGTTCTGCGCGGGTGTTCTGCGCGGGTGTTCTGCGCGGGTTCATCGGGTGGGTTCGTCGGGTGGGTCAGCCGGTCAGGGGGAGGGACGCCAGTTCGGCCACGGTCAGGGTGAGCGGGACGAACAGGGCGGCGAGCGCGCCGGCGCGGAGGGCCGCGGCGCTGCGCAGCGCGGTGCTGGGAGCGCCGAGGCGGAGCAGGGCGGCGGTGGTGTCGGCGCGGGCCTGACGGGCCTCCACGGCCGTGGTGAGGAGCGTGGCGAGGGCGCAGCCGGCGACGAGGGCGGTGCCGAGGGTGGCCAGGGGGCCGCCGAAGGCGAGGCTCGCGGGGTCGGCGGGGTCGATGGCGTCGTGCAGCGCCGACATGGTGTACACGCCGGAGACCACGGCGCAGAGGATGCCGAGGGGGCGGCCGATGCGGGACGCCTCCTGCATCAGGCCTCGGCCGGCCAGCAGGCGCAGCGCGCCGGGGCGGGCGGCCTGGAGGAGGCGGCCGCAGAGGTGGGTGAGGCCGGGGCCGGCCAGGGCGAGGCCCAGGACGGTGAGGGCCCAGCCGGCCAGGACCGTGGCGGGGCCGGTGGGGCCGCCGGGGAGGGTGAGGTCGGTGCCGCCGGTTGCCGTTGTGGTGGTGCGGGCGGCGTAGGCCTCTACTGCCAGGCCGGCGGCGAGGAGGGCTGCGCCCCAGGGGAGGGCGGTGGGGTTGGGGGGTGTGGGGGTGGGGAGGGCGTCGTCCGTGGGGGCTGTTGAGCTGGGCCGGGGGGTGGATTGGGCGTCCGGCGTCTGGGGGGTGCCGTGGGACAGGGTCGAGGTCGGGGGGATGTCGGTCGCGCCGGACTTTGCGTGGCCGCCCCTGCTCAGCATGAGCGGGGGGATGCCTGTCGTCCGGGCGGGGTGTGGGGTGCCCGGGGGTGGGGTGTCGCTGTCCGGCGCCGGCCGGTTGCCGCCTGCGCCCACCCTCCCCCGCTCTCGGCTTCGCTCGAGCGGGGGGACCCCCATCGCCCCAGCGGCACGACTGCCCGCAGGCTGCGTGGGTTGGGTGGTGCCCCGCGCCGCGCGCCCTCGGATGCTGTCTTTCTGGGGGCGGCGGGTCAGGGTGATGCGGGGGATGGGGGTGCCTGGTTTTGCGGGGGGTGTTGTCCGCGTTCGGCTGTCGCGTGGGCGGAGGGTCAGGGCCACCGAGGTCGACGCGGTGAGGGGGAGGAGGGTGAGGAGGGTCAGGGTGGCGGGGAGGGGAAGGGGGGTGTCCGCGGCGAGGGCCGGGGCCGCCGCTCCGTCGAAGGGCATGCCCGTGAGGTCGCCGCGCAGGTGGAGGAAGACCAGCAGGGCGAGGAGGGAGCCGAGGGCGGTGGCGAGGGCCGTCGTGGTGGCCGAGATCGCCATCAGGCGGCCGGGGCCCAGGCCGATCGCCGCCAGTCCGGGGCGCGGCCGGGTGCCGGGGTCGGTGCGGGCCACCGCGACGGCGAGGTGGGCCGTGGCGGCCAGCGGGACCGCGCACCAGGCCAGCCGGAGCGCGGACGCGCCCGGGGTGTCCGGGTGGGACAGCGCGTGGCCGAGGGCGCACAGAAGGAGGAAGCCGGTGCCCGCCGAGGCCGCCGCCACCATCAGGCGGCGGAGCTGGACGGCGGGGTGGGCGCTGCGGGTCAGGCGGAGAGCGAGCACGCCGCCCGGCCTTCCGTCTCGGCGACGGGCGGGAGGTGGATCGTCTTCACCTCTCGCCCGTCGAGCAGGGTCACCGTGCGGTCGGCGAGGGCCGCGGTGTCCGCGTCGTGGGTGGCGAGGACGACGGTGATGCCGTGCGAGCGTGCCGCCGTGGTGAGGGTGCGCAGCACATGGGCGCGGTCGGCGCGGTGCAGGGGCGCGGTCGGCTCGTCGGCGAAGAGGACCGACGGGGCCGGGGCGAGGGCGCGGGTGATGCACACGCGCTGGCGTTCCGCCTGGGTCAGTTCGTGCGGGCGGCAGCGGGCCCGGTCGCCGACGTCGAGACGCTCCAGCCACTCCAGGGCGGCGACCTTGGCGCGGCGGCGGCTGGTGCCGCGCAGCATCAGGGGGAGCGCCGCGTTCTCCCAGACGTTGAGCTCCGGGACGAGCGCCGGGACCGGGTCGATCCAGCCGAAGCGGTCGCGGCGCAGCCGTTCCCGGGCGAGCGGGCCCATGGTGTGCACGGGGACGCTGTTGAACCACACCTCGCCGCGCTGGGTGCGGACGAGGCCCGACAGACAGTGCAGCAGGGTCGTCTTGCCGCTGCCGCGCGGGCCGGTGACGGCGAGGATCTCGCCCTCGCGCACGCCGAGCGAGATCCCGCCGAGCGCGGGGGAGCCGTCGTCGTGAGTGAAGTGCAGGGACCGTGCCCACAGCACGTCGTTGTCCGGCGGGGCCTCCATGGGCGTACACCTCGGTTCAGATCCGTAGTTCGCGTGCCGATCCCCCGTGTGTTCCCCCGTCCGGGGGAACGAAGGCGGGGCCGATCGGTCACGTGCACGCTAGGCACCCCATGGCGGGCTCGCGGACAGCACACGGCCCCGGGCCGCCGTTTCTCACTCGAACGGACGGCGCCGGGGCCGGGGTCGATCAGCTGATCGGCGGATCGGATGATCAGCTGGTGTGCTGAGCGGTCGATCCGCTGATCCGAGGCGAGGTCACATGACCCGGGGGAGGGTCAGAGCTTCGTCCAGGCCTCCGTCAGCGTCGCGCGCAGGATCTGCTCGATCTCGTCGAAGGTCTCCTGGTTCGAGATCAGCGGCGGCGCGAGCTGGACGACCGGGTCGCCGCGGTCGTCGGCCCGGCAGTACAGGCCGTTGTCGAAGAGGGCCTTGGACAGGAAGCCGTACAGGACGCGCTCGGTCTCCTCGGCGTCGAAGGACTCCTTGGTCGCCTTGTCCTTGACGAGTTCGATGCCGTAGAAGAAGCCGTTGCCGCGGACGTCGCCGACGATCGGCAGGTCGTGCAGCTTCTGGAGGGTCGACAGGAACGCGCCCTCGTTGTCCAGCACGTGCTGGGTGAGGTTCTCCCGCTCGAACAGGTCGAGGTTGGCGAGGCCCACGGCCGCCGAGACGGGGTGGCCGCCGAAGGTGTAGCCGTGCAGGAAGGTGTTGTCGCCCTTGTAGAACGGCTCGGCCAGGCGGTCGGAGATGATGCACGCGCCGATCGGGGAGTACCCGGAGGTCATGCCCTTGGCGCAGGTGATCATGTCCGGGACGTAGTCGAACTTGTCGCAGGCGAACATGGTGCCCAGGCGGCCGAAGGCGCAGATGACCTCGTCCGAGACGAGCAGCACGTCGTACTGGTCGCAGATCTCGCGGACCCGCCGGAAGTAGCCGGGCGGGGGCGGGAAGCAGCCGCCGGCGTTCTGCACGGGCTCCAGGAAGACCGCGGCGACCGTCTCCGGGCCCTCGAAGAGGATCTGCTGCTCGATCTGGTCGGCGGCCCAGCGGCCGAAGGCCTCCGGGTCGTCGCCGAATATCGGCGCGCGGTAGATGTTGGTGTTCGGCACCTTGTGCGCGCCCGGCACCAGCGGCTCGAAGGGGGCCTTCAGCCCCGGCAGGCCGGTGATGGACAGGGCTCCCTGCGGGGTGCCGTGGTAGGCGACCGCGCGGGAGATCACCTTGTACTTGGTCGGCTTGCCGGTGAGCTTGAAGTACTGCTTGGCGAGCTTCCAGGCGGTCTCGACCGCCTCGCCGCCGCCGGTGGTGAAGAAGACCTTGTTCAGGTCGCCTGGGGCGTGGTGGGCGAGCCGTTCCGCCAGCTCCACGGCCTTGGGGTGGGCGTAGGACCAGACCGGGAAGAACGCCAGCTCCTGCGCCTGCTTGAACGCGGTCTCCGCGAGTTCCGTGCGGCCGTGACCGGCCTGGACCACGAACAGGCCGGCGAGACCGTCGAGGTAGCGCCTGCCCTTGTCGTCGTAGATGTACGTCCCCTCGCCACGGACGATGGTCGGGACGGGGGAGTTCTCGTACGAGGACATGCGGGTGAAGTGCATCCACAGGTGGTCGTACGCGGTGCGGCTGAGGTCCTTGCTGTCCACGGTTATCGGGTCCTCACGGTTATCGGGTTCCCCACATGTAGGTCTGCTTCTTCAGCTTCAGGTAAACGAAGCTCTCGGTGGAGCGCACGCCGGGCAGGGTCCGCATGCGTTTGTTGATGACGTCCAGCAGGTGGTCGTCGTCCTCGCAGACGATCTCGGCGAGGATGTCGAACGAGCCCGCGGTCATCACCACGTACTCGACCTCGGCCATCTCGGTGAGCGCCTCCGCGATCTTCTCCACGTCGCCCTCGACGTTGATGCCGACCATCGCCTGCCGGCGGAATCCCACGGTGAGCGGGTCCGTGACGGCGACGATCTGCATCACGCCCTGGTCGAGCAGCTTCTGGACGCGCTGGCGCACGGCCGCCTCCGACAGGCCGACGGCCTTGCCGATCGCGGCGTACGGCCGGCGGCCGTCCTCCTGGAGCTGCTCGATGATGGCGAGGCTGACGGCATCCAGATGGGGGGCGCCGTTCCTGGACTCGCGGGAGTCCCGCTGCTCTGCGCTTCGACTGGCCACGGGCTCACTGTGCACGACCTCTCGACAGTTTCGCAAGGCCGAGGCGATGAAATTCGTTGTTTACATCGTCGAGTCCTGCGGATTTCGCAGCCCCGATGGGATCAGGGGTGTTGAAAACGTCGGGGCACGGACTAGGGTGGGTGTCTCAGCCATTGGACACACGCGAACTGGAGGGCCGGCAGTGAGCACCGAGCTGCGTCGTCTGCGCAATTACATCGACGGTGAGTTCCGGGATGCCGCCGACGGACGGACCACCGAGGTGGTCAACCCCGCGACCGGCGAGGCGTACGCGACCGCCCCGCTGTCCGGACAGGCGGACGTGGACGCCGCGATGCGGGCCGCCGAGGCGGCGTTCCCGGGCTGGCGCGACACCACCCCGGCCGAGCGCCAGAAGGCCCTGCTGAAGATCGCGGACGCCTTCGAGGAGCGCGCCGAGGAACTCATCGCGGCCGAGGTGGAGAACACGGGCAAGCCCGTCGGGCTGACCCGCTCCGAGGAGATCCCGCCGATGGTCGACCAGATCCGCTTCTTCGCGGGCGCGGCCCGGATGCTGGAGGGGCGCAGCGCCGGCGAGTACATGGAGGGCCTGACCTCGATCGTGCGCCGGGAGCCGGTCGGCGTCTGCGCGCAGGTCGCGCCGTGGAACTACCCGATGATGATGGCCGTGTGGAAGTTCGCCCCGGCGATCGCGGCGGGCAACACGGTCGTGCTGAAGCCGTCGGACACCACTCCCGCGTCCACGGTCCTGATCGCCGAGATCATCGGGGGGATCCTCCCCAAGGGCGTCTTCAACGTCATCACCGGCGACCGCGACACCGGCCGCCTGATGGTCGAGCACCCGGTTCCGGCGATGGCCTCCATCACCGGTTCCGTGCGCGCGGGCATGTCCGTCGCCGAGTCGGCGTCCAAGGACCTCAAGCGGGTCCACCTGGAGCTCGGCGGCAAGGCCCCGGTCGTGGTCTTCGACGACACCGACATCCCCAAGGCCGTCGAGGACATCTCGGTGGCGGGCTTCTTCAACGCCGGCCAGGACTGTACGGCGGCCACCCGGGTCCTCGTCCAGGAGGCCATCCACGACGAGTTCGTGGCCGCGCTCGCCAAGGCCGCCGCCGAGACGAAGACGGGGCAGCCGGACGACGAGGACGTCCTCTTCGGCCCGCTGAACAACCCCAACCAGCTCAAGCAGGTCTCCGGCTTCATCGAGCGCCTCCCCGCCCACGCCAAGGTCGAGGCGGGCGGCCACCAGGTCGGCGAGAAGGGCTACTTCTACGCGCCGACCGTCGTCTCGGGCCTCAAGCAGGACGACGAGATCGTCCAGAACGAGGTCTTCGGCCCGGTCATCACCGTCCAGTCCTTCAACGACGAGGACCAGGCGGTGGAGTGGGCCAACGGCGTCGAGTACGCCCTCGCCTCCTCGGTGTGGACCAAGGACCACGGCCGCGCGATGCGGATGAGCAAGAAGCTCGACTTCGGCTGCGTGTGGATTAACACCCACATCCCGCTGGTCGCCGAGATGCCCCACGGCGGCTTCAAGAAGTCCGGCTACGGCAAGGACCTTTCGGGGTACGGCTTCGACGACTACACGCGGATCAAGCACGTGATGACGTCGCTCGACGCGTAACTCCCGCGAGGGCAAGGGCGGTTGCATCCCCCTGCGGGCCGGTCCCACGGCCGGTCCGCAGGGGGACGTCCGTCTCGGCCGCCCGGACCGCCAGGGGGACGCCCGCGCTCAGCCGCCGGAACCGCTGCGGATCGCGGCGATGTCGAACTGGAGGCGCACCTTCTCGCTCACCATGGCTCCCCCCTCCGCGAGTCTCGTGTTGTACGTCAGGCCCCAGTCGGAGCGGTCGATGGTGGTCGTGCCGTCGAAGCCCACCCGCTCGTACCCGAACGGGTCGGTGACCCGCCCGATGTAGGTGAGCTCCAGGTCGACGGGGCGGGTGACGCTCTTGATGGTGAGGTCGCCGGTCATGCGGTAGACGTCGCTGCCCGTACGGCGAACGGCCTTGCTGATGAAGCGCATTCGGGGATAGGTCGCCGCGTCCAGGGAGTCACGGCCGACGAGATGGGCGTCGCGCTGCTCCACACCGGTGTCCACGGAGGCGGTGGACAGCACGATCTCGGCCCGTGAGCGGGCCGGGTCGCGCCCGTCGAACCAGAGCCGGCTCTGGTATTCCGTGAACGCCCCGCGCACGGTCGTCACCATGGCGTGGCGGACGGAGAAGCCGATGCGGCTGTGGGCCGGGTCGATCATCCATTCCCCGGTCAGCGCCGCCAGAGCGGGATCCCTCGGGGAGGAGGAGGCGAAAGCCGCTTCGTCGTCGGGGAGTTGGGAGGCCGTGGGGGGAGCCGGGCGGCGCAGGGACGCAGCACGGGTGAACAAGTTCATGCTTCAGGTACTTACGGGACCCCGAAAACGGCCGCAAGCCACCTTCGACACTCGCGCACACGGTCGTCACCGATCCCCCCAGCATCGACCCGGATCCCACACTTTGCCATCCCTTTACAACCCGCCGGGTCGCTGCCTCGTCTCTCCGCTCGATCCGTCACACAGCCCGTGGAGTTCGCCCGGGTGCCGTGTGCGCGGACCGACGAAGGAGAGCGATTCATGCGTTTCATGAGCCGAACCGGCCGCAGCCGTCGAACCGGCGTCAGCCGTCGAACCGGCCTCGCCGCCCTGGCTGTCGCGGGCGCCGCCGTGCTGGCCGCCGCCGTGCCCGCGTCCGCCGACGGGACGGACCCGAGCGCCGTCCCGACCGAGCACTCCACCGGGGCGGCCCCCGCGACGGACGCGAGCCCCGTCCCGTCCGAGCGCCCCGCCGACGCGAGCGCCGTCCCCGCGCCGGCGCCGGACGCCACGCGGGCCGCCCCCGGCTCGGGCCAGGTCGGCGTCGTCCCGAGGGGCGCGGCCGACACCGGCGCGGCCTCGACCGCGCAGGAGTCCTCCGGCGACGCCGCGCTGATCGGCACGGGCGCCGCCGCCGTGTTCCTCGCGGGCGGCGCGGGCGTGTACTTCGTTCGGCGTCAGCGGACGACCGGGGCATGAGCCCGTACTCCAGGCGCGCCTTCCTCGCCGCGGCCGGGGCGGCACTGCTCACCGGCTGCGGCGGGGGGCAGGCCGACCAGGCCTCCGACCGGCCGTCGGACCAGCCCTCCGACCGGCCCTCCGACCAGCCCTCCGGCCGGCAGTCCGACGCGCTGCCGGGAGACGCGTCCGCCGGGGACGCCGTGTCGGGCCGTCCGCTCGCGCGCTCGACGCCGGTCGGGCTGCGGATCCCGGTCATCGGGGTGGACACCGCGGTCATGGCGCTGGGGCTGGCCACCGACGGCAGCGTGGAGGTGCCCCCGATCGAGGCCGAGGACCGCGCGGGCTGGTACCGCCACTCGCCGACGCCGGGGCAGACCGGTCCGTCGGTGATCCTCGGCCACGTCACCGTCGGCGAGTTCGGGGACGGCGTCTTCCGCCGCCTCGACCGGCTGCGCGGCGGCGACCTGATCACGGCGCGCCTGGAGAACGGCACGACGGCCGAGTTCGCCGTCACCTCCGTCCGGACGGTCGCCAAGGCCGACTTCCCGACGGAGGACGTCTACGGGAACGTGGACCGGCCCGAGCTGCGTCTCATCACGTGCGGCGGGCCCCGCACCGGCGACGAGTACCGCGACAACGTGATCGTCTTCGCCGCGCTGAACCCGGGGCGGGCGGGACGGGCCAGGCGGTTCTCGGCGCGGGGCTCGGGTCGAGGCTCGGCGCGGTCCGCGGCGCGGGGCCTGGCGCGGGGCTCGGCGGGAGACACGGGAGAACGGTGAAGAAACGGTCCCGCGAGAAGGAGGCGGCCGAGTTGTTCGCCGCCCTCTACCCCCGCCTCGCCGGCTGGTGCCGCCGTCTCGTCGACGACGACGGGACGGCGCACGAGATCGCCTCCGAGGCGTTCACCCGGCTCTGGGCCCGCTGGACGGCGGTGGCGGAGCCGCAGGGCTTCCTCTACGTCACCGCCGCCAACCTGGTCCGCGACCACTGGCGCAAGGTCGAGCGGGAACGCAGAGCCGTGCGCCGCGCCACCGCCGAGGCCGCGGTGCGCGCCCCGGTGGAACCGGCCGACCCCTCGGTGCGGCTGCTCGTGCAGTCCCTGCCGGACCGGCTGCGTGTGCCGATCCTGCTGCACTACTACGCTGACATGCCCATCAGCGAGGTGTCCCTGCTGACCGGGCGCAAGGAAGGAACCGTCAAGGCCGACCTCCACGCGGCCCGAGAACTGCTCCGCGCCCACCTGAGGAGAAGCCTTGATCACACCCGCTGACGACTTCGACGACGGCCCCCGCGACGCCCCCGACGACCCCCTCGCCGTCATCATGCGGCCCGCCGCCGGCCACCTCGCCCCGCCGCCCGGACGGTACGAGGAGATCCGCCGGGGCGCGGCCCGCCGCCGGGTGCTGCGCGCGGTGGCCGGGGTCGGCGCGACCTGCGCCGTCGCCGCGGCCGTCGTCCTGCCGCTGCGGCTGTCGGCCTCGCAGGACCCCGTGGCTCCGGTGGGGCCGCTCGCCCCGCCGCCCGCGAGCAGCCCCGCGACCGGCGGGAGCGCCCGGCCGACGGCGCCTGCCCCGTCGCCGTCGGGCTCGGCCGCGTCCCCGGCACCTGTCGAGGATTCCCGGACTCCCGTCCCCGACCGCAGCACCGCCGGCGCGATGCCGGTCCCCGAATCGGACCGGGTTCCCCCGTCCGGGCCGCCGACCGAGTCGACGACGGAGGCGACCACCGGGACGGCGGCCGAGACGGGTGCCTCCGTCGAGTCGAGTCCGTACTCGACGGAGGGGGTCGCCAGGGGGAGGCGCGGCTGAGGGGGGCGGGCGGCGTAGGCGAACGCGGTTTTGAACGCGTTCAACTTCAGGCGTAGGCTGCCCTCATGAGCGACAGAGCCGCCCTGTTGAAGGGCATCCGCGTCTGGCTTGTCTTCTTCACCGTCTGTCTGGTGCTCAGCGGCGTCACGGCCTTCCCGCTGGTGCACGAACTCCGCTGGACCGAGGACCTGTTGCGGTCCCTGTCAGTGCCGGAGCACCTGCCCGCCCTGATGGACTGGATCGAACGCGTCCGGCAGGGGCTCGACACCGTCGACGCCGACTACCCCTTCGTCCTCTACGGCACCGACTGGCTGGCGTTCGCGCACCTCGTCATCGCGGTCGCGTTCTACGGCCCCTACCGCGACCCCGTCCGCAACGTCTGGGTCGTCGAGTTCGGCATGATCGCCTGCGCCGGAGTCGTCCCGCTCGCCCTGATCTGCGGGCCGATCCGGGGGATCCCCTTCTGGTGGAGCGTGATCGACATGGCGTTCGGGGTGTTCGGGGTGATCCCGCTGTACGTCGTCCGCGAGAAGATCAAGCGGTTGGCGGCCCTCACCCCGAACGCCTGGACCCTGGCGGCTACTTGAGCGCGGCGGCTGCTCGACCGGGGCGGCTACTTGAGCGCGGCCATGGCGATCCGCTCGGCCACCCGGTTCATGCCCTCGCCCTTCGCGTCGGTGGAGTTGACGGAGTACACCAGGGTGCGGCCGAGGTCGCGGGTGCCGGCGATCAGCGAGTTGTAGCCGTACCGGCCACCCGACTTGAGCCAGTAGACCCGGCCGGCGTACTCGAACCGCTGGAGGCCGGCGCTGTAGGTGGCCCCCTCGATGTCCGCCGGGACCGTGAACATCTCCCGCAGTTGGGGCCCCGGCACGATCCGGCCCCGGAACAGCGAGGTGAGCAGCCGCTCCAGGTCCGCGGTCGTGGAGATCATGTCCCCGGCCGCGAACCGGTCCGCCTGGTTCCACTCCGTGACGTCGACGAACTCCGTCGTCCCGTCGGCCCTCTTCACCGCCTGGTAGCCGCGGTTGTGCGGGCCGTGGATCCGCGGATCGACGCCCGGGAAGTACGTGTCCCGCATGCCGGCGGGCCTCAGCACCAGCCCGGTGGCCGCCGAGGCGTACGACCGCCCGGTCACCTTCTCGATCAGCAGCCCGAGGATCGTGTAGTTGATGTTCAGGTAGTGCTGCCGGCTCCCCGGGCGGAAC
The DNA here is from genome assembly GCF_042890065.1 of Streptomyces sp. NPDC002328. Lineage (NCBI taxonomy): Bacteria > Bacillati > Actinomycetota > Actinomycetes > Kitasatosporales > Streptomycetaceae > Streptomyces > Streptomyces sp. NPDC002328. Next base: position 227,695 of record NZ_JBIARQ010000010.1, read on the forward strand.
TCCGGCCCCTTCGCCGCCGCCGACGCCACCACCTGCTGCGGCGTCATCGTGTCGTAGCGGCGGGCGTACAGCTCCTCGAAGGTGGTCCCCAGGCCGTCGCCGGCCTGGATGCCGCTGGTGTGGTTCAGCAACTGCCGTACGGTGACCGGCTGGAAGTCCTGGCCGAGGAGGCTCGGCAGATAGCGCTGGACCGGCCGGTCGAGATCGATCTCGCCCCGGGCGGCGAGCCTGAGCACGGCCGCCGCAGTCACCACCTTCGTCGTCGAACCCGCCCGGAAGCGGGCGTTCGGGTCGGCCGCCCGGCCGCTCGCCAGGTCGTGCACGCCCGCGCTGCCGCGCCAGACGCCGTCGCTCCCGCCCACCCGGACCAGGGCCGCCGTCGCGTCCTGGCCCGGGAGGCCGTCGAGCGCGGCACGCAGCGCCTGGCTGTCGAGCCCGCTCGTGTGCTCGGCGCTCGTGTGCTGGGCGTTCGTGTGCGGGGCGTTCGCATGCTGGGCCGAGGCGGGAGAGGCCTGCGCGGGGGCGGCGAACGCGGGAGCGGCCAGCGGTCCGGCCGCCGCGAGGGCGAGGACCAGGGAGGCGGCGAGGACGGCGGTACGTCGGTGAGTGCGCACGGAGGGGCTCCAGAGGACGAGACGGTCGGAAAGCTCGTGATGATCTTCCCGGCGGTGCGCGTGTCCGCGGATCCTCCGTCAGGAGGGCGCGTCACCCCGGTGGAACCCCGAGCAAGTGCCCTGCGCCGTCCGGAGGTTGTGGGGGTCGACCCCTAGGGGCGCGCGGGGGCGGCGGGAAAAAGTGTTATCCCGCGGGCCCCCACTCCGTCTCCGCACCATGATCCCCGCTGTGATTCCCGGTGTGATTCCCGGCATAGCGACCACCCCGGGTCCCCCTGAGAGGGTGCGTGCACACACGAAGTGACACGAGGTACGGAGAGAACGACGTGGACGGGCAGCACTGGCGCTCCACCATCGCCGCCGCGCAGGCCGGCGACCGGCGGGCGCTGGACGAACTGGTCGCGGGCTGGCTGCCGCTGGTCTACAACATCGTCGGCCGCGCCCTCAACGGCCACGCCGACGTCGACGACGTCGTGCAGGAGACCATGCTGCGCGCCGTCGGCAACCTCGGCTCGCTCCGCGACCCCGACAGCTTCCGCTCCTGGCTCGTCGCGATCGCCATGCGGCAGATCCGCGACCGGGCCCGCCGCCGCACCGCGCAGCGGCTGGACGACCAGGCGTCTCATGAGGGCGCCGCCGACTTCGCCGAACTCACCGTGCTGAAACTCCAGTTGGAGGGAGAGCGGCGCGAGGTCGCGGAGGCGGTGCGCTGGCTCGACGACGAGGACCGCCAACTGCTGTCCCTGTGGTGGCTGGAGGTCGCCGGGGAGCTCACCCGCCGTGAACTGGCGGCGGCCGTCGGCATCAGCCGGCAGCACGCCGCGGTGCGCGTCCAGCGGATGAAGGAACGGCTGGAGGTCTCCCGCGGCATCGTCCGCGCCCTCGACGGCGCGTGCCCCGACCTGCGCGAGCTGACCGTCCGCTGGGACGGCCGTCCCGACTCCGTGTGGCGCAAGCGGCTGGCCCGGCACATCCGCGGCTGCGGCTACTGCGGTGACACCGGCCCGTCCGTCGTCCCGGCCGAGCGGCTCCTCGTCGGGATCGCGCTGGTGCCGGTCCCCGTGGGCTTCACGCTGTCGCTGGCCCTCGGCGGCAAGACCGCAGTCGCCGCGACCTCGGTCGGCTGGTCCGCGAAGGTGCTGAGCGCGCTGACCAAGCCGGCCGTCGCCGTGACCGCGGGCGCGACCCTCGCCGCGGGTGGCGCCTACGTCGTCGTCCGGACGCCCGACGACCCGCCGCCGCGCGCCGCCGTCGCCCCCACCGCCTCGGCCGCCCCCGGCACCCCGGCCCCGTACCCGCCGCCGCGACCCGCCCCGTCGGCCTCGGCCTCGGCCTCCGCCTCGCCCTCGTCGTCCCCCTCCCCGTCGGCGTCGCCGAGGAGGACGGGCCGGTACGGCAGCGTCGTCGACACCGTGGACGGCGCGCCCGCCCGGGACGCCCGCCCGGCCGCGCTGCCGCACCGCCCCGAGTCAGGGATCACCAGTACGGGCGGGCCGAAGGCCGTGATGCAGCACCGCGGCGACAGCGTCACCCTCAGCGGGCGGGGCTATGTCCTCGTCCGCTGGCAGATCTCACCCAAGAGCCGCCCCGGCGGTCTGGTCATGCCCGCGTGGACGGGCCTGGAGGGCAAGCTGTTCCATGTGGCCTCCGGCGGCGGCCGGCGCATGGACGACCCGCTCGACGGCAGCGCCGCCGGATCCACCACCGGCATGGGCGGCCCCGGCACCGGCTACACGGTGCTGCCGGCCGGCGCCCAGCAGATGTGGCAGAACGAGTACTTCTACGTCGACGGCACGGTCACCCTCACGCAGAACGAACGCGGCGCCGACTACGGCCTCATCGTCTTCCCCTCCACCTGGGAGGAGGCCGACGAGGACGTCCGCTACGGCCCCGACCGGGGCGCCATCCGCTACGGCCTGGTCCGCGACACGGGCGGCGACGACACCCCGGTCCCGCAGTACGTCACGCGCGAGAAGCCCGAGGACCCGGCGACGGTCCCGCAACGCTCCCGGGTGTGACGCGGGAGCGTTGCCGTCCGTCACTCGCCCTTGCGCAGGGCGCACAGGACGTCGACGCGGTTCGTCGTGATCGAGTCGACGCCCAGGTCCAGCAGCCGGCGCAGCGAGCGGCAGGTGTCCGGGGTCCACACCGACAGCAGGTGGCCGTCGCGGTGCACCCGGGCGGCGAGATCGCGGTCCACCAGCGAGAAGCGGTAGTTGAGCCAGCGAGGCCGGACCGCCGCCAGCACCGCCGGGCGGACGGGCGCGCGACTTGTGTGGGTCAGGGCGATCTCGGCGGAGGGGTCGGCGGCGCGCACCGCGAGCATCGCGGCGGCGTCGGCGCAGTAGTAGACACGGTCCGCCGCCCCGGCCTCGCGGACGGCGTCCACGATCCGGCGCGCCGTCCGCACGTCCCTCGTGCCCGGCAGGTCCAGCATCACCCGGGCGCCCTCGGTCGCGGCCAGCGCCTCCGCCAGGGTCGGCACCCCGCCCGCCGTCAGACCGCGCACCTCGGCGGCCGACAGCGACCGCAACGGCCGCTCGTGCCGCCACAGCCGCTTCAGCGTCTCGTCGTGCAGCAGCACGGGCACGCCGTCCCTGGTGAGCCGTACGTCGACCTCGACGGCGTCCGCGCCCAGGTCGAGCGCGGAACGCAGTGAGGCGAGCGTGTTCTCACGGAAGCGGTACGGGTCGCCGCGATGGGCCACGGCAGTCACGGTCTGCATGGGCCCATTGTGGTGGTGCGGCGACGCGGCCGGTCCGTCAGGGGGCGGGGGCGGGGCAGGGGGGCGGGGTCAGCGGGCGGACCACCCTGCCGTGTAGGCGTCGATCTCGGCGGCGAGACGGGCCTTGCCGGGGGCGTCCAGGAAGGACGCCTCGACGGCGTTCTTCGCCAGGCCGGCGATACCGCGCTCGTCCAGGTCGAGGAGGCGGGCGGCGACCGCGTACTCGGCGTTGAGGTCGGTGCCGAACATGGGCGGGTCGTCGGAGTTGACCGTGACCAGGACGCCCGCCTCGGCGAACCGCCGGATCGGGTGCTCGTCGAGGGTGCGGACCGCGCGCGTGGCGATGTTGGAGGTCGGGCACACCTCCAGCGCGACGCGGTGCTCGGCGAGGTGGGCGAGGAGCTTCTCGTCCCGCGCGGAACTGGTGCCGTGGCCGATGCGCTCGGCGCGCAGGTGAGTGAGGGCGTCCCAGACGGTCTCCGGGCCGGTCGTCTCGCCCGCGTGCGGCACCGAGCGCAGTCCGGCGGCGATCGCCCGGTCGAAATACGGCTTGAACTGCGGGCGCGGTACGCCGATCTCCGGCCCGCCGAGCCCGAAGGAGACCAGGCCCTCGGGGCGCACCCGGTCGTCGGTGGCGAGCCGGGTCGTCTCCTCGGCCGCCTCCAGACCGGCCTCGCCGGGTATGTCGAAGCACCAGCGCAGCACGGTCCCGAACTCCGCCTCGGCCGCCTTGCGGGCGTCCTCGATGGCGTCCATGAAGGCGATCTCGTCGATGCCGCGCCGGGTGGAGGAGAACGGCGTGATGGTCAGCTCGGCGTAGCGCACCTGCTGGCGCGCCAGGTCCCGGGCCACCTCGTAGGTGAGGAGGCGGACGTCCTCCGGGGTGCGGATGAGGTCGACGACGGAGAGGTAGACCTCGATGAAGTGCGCGAAGTCCGTGAAGGTGAAGTAGTCGACCAGGGCCTCGGGGTCGGTGGGCACCTTGGAGTCGGGGTGACGGGCGGCCAGCTCGGAGACGATCCGGGGGGAGGCGGAGCCGACGTGGTGGACGTGCAGTTCGGCCTTGGGCAGACCGGCGATGAAGTCGTGGAGGCCGGCGCTGGGCTCGGCGGGGGTGAGGGGTCCGACGGGAACGTCGCGGCGGTCGGTCAAGGGATCCTCCCCAAAAGCGGCACTCCGAGCGGCGCGGGCGGCGCGACCGGAGCGCGGTGATCGGCTGATCGGCGGGTCGGGGTCATCGTAGGCCCCGACCTCGGTGTTCGGGCTCGGGCCTTAGCATTGCGGAACGCACGACTAAGGGGGGTCCCGCGTATGTCCGACGACGCACCGGCGACGGCGGCGCCGAAGGAGGCCGCTGGTTCGCGGTCCGATTCCGCCGACGACGCCGTCCATGATCCGTGGGCCGCGCCCGGCTCCGTTCCGGCAGGGGCGGAGGGGCCGCAGTACGCGGTCGGCCAGACCACAGCCGACGAGGGCGACGCCCCGGAGGACGCCGTCCCCGCTGCCAGGGTGCCGCTGACCAAGGGGGACACGGAAACCCTGATCAAGAGGGACACGGAAACCCTGGCCAAGGGCGATGGGGGCGCGCCGGCCGATCCCGCGCCGTGGCCCGAAGCGCCCGCGGAGCCCGACGGCGACAGCGACGGCACGGTGGTCTTCCCCGACCCGCCGCTCACGCAGGTCCCGTCCGCGCCGACGGCCCCCGCTCCCGAGGACCACGAACCCCCGTCGGTCCACCACCAGCAGACCGTCACGTCCCTGCCCGGCACGTCCATACCCGGCACGTCCCTGCCCGGGGCCGCGCCGACCGTCCAGGCCGCGTTCGCCGGGTTCCCGCCGCCCGATCCCGCCACCCTCGCCGGAGGGCCGGCGCCCGGGGCCGATCCCTTCGCTCCACCGGCCCACGGCGCGGTTCCTCCGCCGCCGATCGCTCCGGACGGGCCCGGTCAGGTCCCGTACGGACAGCCGGGGTACGGGCAGGTCGGGTACGGCTACCCCGGCGGGTACGGCCACCCGGGCGCGCCGGTCGGCTACGGCGGCGGGGCCCCGGCCTACTACGGCTGGAACGGCATGCGCCCGCCGAGCAACGGCATGGGCCTCGCCGCGATGGTGCTGGGCATCCTGTCCGCCGCGGGCATCTGCATGTGGCCGACACCGCTCTTCATCGGTCCGCTCGCCGTGATCTTCGGTTTCATCGGCCGCTCGAAGGCCAAGCGCGGCGAGGCGAACAACGCCGCTCAGGCCCTCGCCGGGATCATCTGCGGCATCGCCGGGTTCCTCATGGCGGCCGCACTGCTCGTGTTCGTCATCTGGGCCCCGCTGAGCAGCAGCTGAGCATCAGCTGAGGGAGGGCGCGGGGGAGCCCTGCTCTCCCCGCGCCCGCAACCGGTCCCGCAGCCGCTCCCGCGCCTCCATCAGCGCGAACCCCAGCAGATTCGGCCCTCTCCACCGCTCCGGGTCCGACGCCCCCTCGTCGCGCGCGGCGAGCCCGATCCCCCAGACCCGGTCGACGGGGCTCGCCTCCACCAGCACCCGGTCACCGGTGCCGAGCAGGAATCCCTCGAGCCGGGGATGGGCCGCGAACTTGTGGACGCTGCCCTCCACCACGATCCGGAACCGCTCCCGCTCCCAGGTCGCCTGGTCGAAGCCCCTGACCAGCCGCCCCGCCTTCTTCGCCTGTGAGGGATGCCCCGCGGTCAGCGCGAGCCGCTCCGCCTCCGCGTCGTCGAAGAGACGCGCCTTGGCGGCCATCATCCAGTGCTCGGCCGTCGCGTAGGTGACGCCGTCGACCACGAACGGCGACGGCCACCACTGGCTCAGACAGCTTGCGCCCACCCGGCCGTCGGGCAGCGGTCGGTGCCCCCAGAAGTGCAGGTACTTGACCCTCGCCCCCGCGCGGACCTCCCTGACCAGGGCTTCCCGAGAATCGATCCTCTCCATGCACGCCACCTTCCCACGCGCCACTGACATTCCGTCCGCCCTTTTCCCCGGCGACTCGACACCTGGTCGACAGATTCCGTCGCGTAACCAAAAGGCAACAACGGAATCACTTGTTGACCCGCCATCGCTCTGCCAGGATCGGCAGTCAAATCGAGCTGGAGCTACGCCACCGGCCCCCGTGTGAAGCGGGGCGAAGGCGGAGGAGAGCGACATGCAGAACCCGGGCACCGCCACCCCGGACCGAAGCGACCGATCCGATCGATCAGACCGGTCCGACCGGTTCCCCGCGCGGGAGCGCTTCGCGCAGGGCGCGCAGTACATCGCGGGCCGCCTCACGCACGGCACGTCGGGCCGGACGCACACCGTGGTCGATCCGGCCACTGGCGAGGAGGTCCTCACCTACGAGCTCGCCGGCGCCGACGACGTGGACGCGGCCGTCGCCGCCGCCCGCGCCGCCTTCCCCGGCTGGGCCGGCGCGACGCCGGGCGAGCGCTCGGACGCCCTGAACCGCTTCGCCGCCGTCCTCGCCGACCGGGCCGAGGAGTTCGCCCGCGCCGAGTCCCTCCAGTGCGGCAAGCCGCTGAAGCTGACCCGGGAGTTCGACGTCCCGGGCACGATCGACAACACCGCCTTCTTCGCCGGGGCCGCCCGCCACCTCCAGGGCCAGTCGGCCGGGGAGTACTCGGGGGACCACACCTCGTACGTACGGCGTGAGCCCATAGGCGTCGTCGGTTCCATCGCGCCCTGGAACTACCCGCTCCAGATGGCCGCCTGGAAGATCCTTCCGGCGATCGCCGCGGGCAACACCGTCGTCCTGAAGCCCGCCGAGCTCACCCCGCTCACCTCGCTCCTCTTCGCCGAGGCCGCGACGGCCGCCGGGATCCCCGACGGCGTCGTCAACATCGTCACCGGCACCGGCAAGGAGGCCGGTGAACGCCTCGTCGGCCACCCCGACGTGGCCATGACGTCCTTCACCGGCTCCACCGCCGTCGGCCGGCGCGTCGCCGAGATCGCCACCGCCACCGTCAAGCGCCTCCACCTGGAACTGGGCGGCAAGGCCCCCTTCGTCGTCTTCGACGACGCCGACCTGGAGGCCGCCGTGCACGGCGCCGTCGCCGGCGCCCTCATCAACACCGGGCAGGACTGCACGGCCGCCACGCGCGCGTATGTGCAGCGGCCCCTCTACGAGGCGTTCGTCGAGCGGACCGCCGCCCTCATGGAGAGCGTCCGGCTCGGCGACCCCTTCGCGCCCGGCACCGACCTCGGCCCGCTCGTCTCGCACGTCCAGCGCGACCGCGTCGCCGCCGTCGTCGACCGGGCGCGCGCCTACGCGCGCGTGGTGACCGGCGGTGACATCCCTCAGGGGGATCTCAAGAACGGCGCGTACTATCTCCCCACCCTCATCGCGGACGCGGCGCAGGACAGCGAGGCGGTACAGGCCGAGATCTTCGGTCCGGTCCTGGTCGTCCTGCCCTTCGACACCGACGACGAGGGCATCCGGCTGGCCAACGACACCCCGTACGGGCTGGCGGCCTCCGCGTGGAGCCGCGACGTCTACCGGGCGAACCGGGCCACACGCGAGATCAAGGCCGGCTGCGTCTGGGTCAACGACCACATTCCGATCATCAGCGAGATGCCCCACGGCGGCTACCAGGCGTCCGGCTTCGGCAAGGACATGTCCGCGTACTCGTTCGAGGAGTACACGCAGATCAAGCACGTCATGTTCGACAACACCGCAGTGATCCGCAAGGACTGGCACCGCACCGTCTTCGGGGACCGGCCGTAGCCCGCTTCCGGCTGCCGCCGGGTGGCAGCGCACCGGCCGAGACCAGGCCGAACTCTTCCGAAAGGGCACCACGCGCATGGAGCAGTACGAGCCCGACCGCCTGACCCCGCCCCTAGCGGCAGCCCTGCGGCGCAGTCTGCGCGACGGCAGGGCCGCCCTGACCCGCCGGTCGCTGCTGCGCGCCTCCGCGGGCGGCGCCCTGACGCTGGGCGGCCTGGGAGCGCTGAGCGCCTGCGGGATCCCCGCGGCCGGCCGGACCGAGGGCGGCACGTCCGCCGAGGACCACTCGGCGAAGGAGAAGACCGTCAACTTCTCCAACTGGACCGAGTACATGGACGTCGACGACTCGGGCAAGCGCCACCCGACGCTCGATGCGTTCACCAAGGCGACCGGCATCTCCGTCAAGTACACCGAGGACATCAACGACAACAACGATTTCTTCGGCAAGATCAAGCCGCAGCTCGCCGCGGGCCAGGACACCGGCCGCGACATCATCGTCCTCACCGACTGGCTCGCCGCCCGCCTCATACGCCTGGGGTGGGTCCAGAAACTGGACCCGTCCCATCTGCCGCACGCCTACGCCAACCTGTCGGCCCAGTTCCGCAGCCCCGACTGGGACCCCGGGCGGGCGTACTCCTACCCCTGGCAGGGCATCTCGACCGTCATCGCCTACAACAAGAAGGCGCTCGACGGCGTCGAGGTGAGGTCGGTCTCCGACCTGCTCGACAACCCCAAGCTCAAGGGGCGCGTCGGCTTCCTCACCGAGATGCGCGACACCATGGGCATGACCCTGCTCGACATGGGCAAGGACCCGGGCCGGTTCACCGACGACGACTACGCCGCCGCGATCGCCCGCCTCCAGAAGGCCGTCGACAACGGGCAGATCCGCCGCTTCACCGGCAACGACTACACCTCGGACATCAGCAGCGGGGACTTCGCGGCCTGCATCGCCTGGGCCGGCGACGTCGTCCAGCTCAAGGCGGACAGCCCCGACGTCGACTTCGTCATCCCCGACAGCGGCTACATGACGTCCAGCGACAACATGCTGATCCCCAACAAGGCCCGTCACAAGACGAACGCCGAGCGGCTCATCGACTACTACTACGAGCCCCGCCCGGCCGCCCAGCTCGCCGCGTACATCAACTACGTCTGTCCCGTCGACGGGGTGCAGAGCGAGCTCGCGAAGATCGACCCGGACGCGGCGAAGAACCCGCTGATCATCCCTGACAAGGCCATGCAGGCCAAGTCCCACTCCTTCCGCTCCCTGAGCACGAAGGAAGAGACGGCCTACGAAGCACAGTTCGCGAAGCTCACTGGGGCGTGACGACGATGAAGACCACTGACAGCGGCGGCGACGTCCGCCTCACGGGCATCAGCAAGACCTACGGCTCCTTCACCGCCGTCCATCCGCTCGACCTGACCGTCCCGCAGGGCTCCTTCTTCGCCCTGCTCGGCGCCTCCGGCTGCGGCAAGACCACCACCCTGCGCATGATCGCCGGCCTGGAGGAACCCTCCTCCGGGACCGTGCGCCTCGGCGACCAGGACGTCACCGCCCTCCCGCCGTACAAGCGCCCGGTGAACACCGTCTTCCAGTCCTACGCCCTCTTCCCGCACCTCGACATCTTCGAGAACGTCGCCTTCGGACTGCGCCGGCGCGGCATCAAGAGCGTGAAGAAGCAGGTCGAGGACATGCTGGAGCTGGTCCAGCTCGGCGAGCAGGCCCGCAAGAAGCCGCACCAGCTCTCCGGCGGCCAGCAGCAGCGCGTCGCCGTCGCCCGCGCCCTGATCAACCACCCCAAGGTGCTCCTCCTCGACGAGCCCCTCGGCGCCCTCGACCTCAAGCTGCGCCGCCAGATGCAGTTGGAGCTCAAGCGCATCCAGACCGAGGTCGGCATCACCTTCGTGCACGTCACGCACGACCAGGAGGAGGCCATGACGATGGCCGACACGGTCGCCGTGATGAACGCGGGCCGCGTCGAACAGCTCGGCTCGCCCGCCGACCTCTACGAGAACCCGAAGACCACGTTCGTCGCGAACTTCCTCGGCACGTCGAACCTGATCGAGGCCGAGGTCGACTCCCACAGCGGCGACGACATCGTCCTCAAGGCCGGCGGCGGCAAGCTGGTGCTGCCCGAGGCTCGCTGCGCCGCGCCGACCGAGGCCGGCGGCAGGGTGCTGGTCGGCGTCCGCCCGGAGAAGATCACCCTCACCCACGCCGACGACGCGGGCGAGATACCGGTGGGCCGCAACCGGATCACCGGGAGGATCGCCAACTCGTCGTTCATCGGCGTCTCCACCCAGTACGTCGTCGACAGCACGGTCTGCCCCGAGTTCGAGGTCTACGCCCAGAACATCGACCGGGACGCCCGGCTCGCCCCCGGCGCCGAGGTCGTCCTGCACTGGAGCCCCGCCCACACCTTCGGCCTCGACGCGGCTCAGTCCCTGCTCGCCGGGACGACGGGTGACGCGGGCGTCCAGGAAGAGGCGGCCCTCTGATGGCGACCCTCACCGAGGCGCCCCCGCCTCTCTCCCCGCCCGCGCCGCAGGAGAAGCCACCGCGCAGACGCGGGCGCTGGACGCCGTACTGGCTGCTGCTGCCCGGCCTGCTCTGGCTGGTCGTCTTCTTCGCGCTGCCGATGATCTACCAGGCCTCCACGTCCGTGCAGACGGGCTCCCTGGAGGAGGGCTACAAGGTCACCTGGCACTTCGCGACCTACTGGGACGCGCTGAGCGAGTACTGGCCGCAGTTCCTGCGCTCGATCCTCTACGCGGGCTCGGCGACGGTCCTGTGCCTGATCCTCGGCTATCCGCTCGCCTATCTGATCGCCTTCCGCGCGGGCCGCTGGCGGAACCTGATCATGATCCTGGTGATCGCGCCGTTCTTCACCAGCTTCCTGATCCGCACCCTCGCCTGGAAGACGATCCTCGCCGACAGCGGCCCGGTGGTCGGCGCGCTCGACGCGCTGCACGTCCTCGACGCCACCGCCTGGCTCGGCTGGACCTCCGGCGACCGGGTGCTGGCCACCCCGCTGGCCGTCGTCTGCGGTCTGACGTACAACTTCCTGCCGTTCATGGTCCTGCCGCTCTACACCTCGCTGGAGCGCATCGACGGGCGGCTGCACGAGGCGGCCGGCGATCTGTACGCCAAGCCGGTCACCACCTTCCGCAAGGTCACCTTCCCGCTGTCGATGCCCGGCGTGGTCTCCGGCACCCTGCTGACCTTCATCCCGGCGTCCGGCGACTACGTCAACGCCGAACTCCTCGGCTCCACCGACACCCGCATGGTCGGAAACGTCATCCAGACGCAGTTCCTGCGGGTGCTCGACTATCCGACGGCCGCCGCGCTCTCCTTCATCCTCATGGCCGTGATCCTTTTCATGGTCACCTTCTACATCCGCAGGTCCGGGACGGAGGATCTGGTCTAAATGCCCTTCGTCAAGCACTTCCTCAACTGGCTCAGAAGAAATCTCGTCGTCCTCGCGGGACTTCTGACGCTCGCCTATCTCCTGCTGCCCAACGTCATCGTCACGGTGTTCTCCTTCAACAAACCGAAGGGGCGCTTCAACTACGAATGGCAGCATTTCTCCACGGACGCCTGGAAGGACCCGTGCGGCGTCGCCGGAATGTGCGAATCGCTGTCGGTCAGCCTCCAGATCGCCGTGTGGGCGACGCTCGGCGCCACCGCCCTCGGCACGATGATCGCCTTCGCGCTCGTCCGCTACCGCTTCCGCGCGCGGGGGGCCGTCAACTCGCTGATCTTCCTGCCGATGGCGATGCCCGAGGTCGTCATGGCGGCCTCGCTGCTCACCCTGTTCCTCAACATGGGCGCGCAGTTGGGATTCTGGACGATCCTCATCGCGCACATCATGTTCTGCCTCAGCTTCGTCGTGACGGCCGTCAAGGCGCGCGTGATGTCGATGGACCCGAGACTGGAGCAGGCGGCCCAGGACCTGTACGCCGGCCCCTTGCAGACCTTCGTCCGGGTCACCCTGCCGATCGCGGCACCCGGAATCGCCGCGGGCGCGCTGCTCGCCTTCGCGCTCTCCTTCGACGATTTCATCATCACCAATTTCAACGCGGGCTCGACCGTCACGTTCCCCATGTACGTCTGGGGTTCGGCGCAGCGCGGAACGCCCGTCCAGATCAATGTCATCGGCACGGCCATGTTCCTCGTCGCCGTACTGTTCGTCCTGATCTCCATGGTCGCCGGCAACCGCCGCAACAGGCAAAAGGCGTAGCCTTTTCTGAAACCCTCCGTAGGGAGTTGGAATCATGGCCCCGAGCGCCATGAGCAGTGGCAGAGAAAAAGACTGGGCGAAGTCCCTTTCCGAAGCACGGCCGGTTCCGTACTGGCTGGAGGACCCCGGCAAGCCGCGCCCCGAGCCCGCGCTCACCGGCGCCGAGACCTGCGATCTGCTGGTCGTCGGCGGCGGCTACAGCGGACTGTGGACCGCGCTCGTCGCCAAGGAGCGCGATCCGCAGCGGGACGTGGTGCTGCTGGAGGGCCGCGAGGTGGGCTGGGCCGCCTCGGGCCGCAACGGGGGCTTCTGCGCGGCCTCCCTCACCCACGGGCTGCCCAACGGGCTCGCCCGCTGGCCGGACGAGATCCACCGGCTGGAGGAGCTGGGCGCGCGCAACCTCGACGAGATCGAGGCGGCGATCGCCCGTCACGGCATCGACTGCGACTTCGAGCGCACCGGCGAGATCGACGTCGCCACCGAGACCTACCAGGCCTGGGAGCTGCGCGACTGGTACGAGGAGATCGAGGGCCGGGGCCTCGCCGAGCACATCGAGTTCCTCGACGCCGACGCCGTGCGCGAGCAGGTCGCCTCGCCCACCTTCCAGGCGGGGCTGTACGACCGGCGGGGCGTGGCCATGCTCCATCCGGCGAAGCTGGCCTGGGGGCTGAAGCAGGCGTGTCTGCGGCTCGGCGTCCGCGTCCACGAGCACACGCCCGCGCTGACCCTGAAGCCGTACGGCTCGGGGATGGCCGTCCGCACCCCGTACGGGAGGGTCCGCGCCCGGCAGGTCGCGCTGGGGACGAACATCTTCCCGAACCTGGTCCGGCGCGTGCGCGCGTACACCGTCCCGGTCTACGACTACGCGCTGATGACCGAGCCGCTGACGGCGGAGCAACTGGCGTCCGTCGGCTGGAAGAACCGGCAGGGCCTCGGGGACTCCGCCAACCAGTTCCACTACTTCCGGCTGTCCGCCGACAACCGGATCCTGTGGGGCGGCTACGACGCGATCTACCCCTACGGGGGCCGGGTCCGGGCCGAATACGACGACCGGCCCGAGACGTACGCCAAGCTGGCCGGGCACTTCTTCACCTGCTTCCCGCAGCTGGAGGGCGTCCGCTTCACGCACGCGTGGGGCGGCGCGATCGACACCTGCTCGCGCTTCTCGGCGTTCTTCGGCACGGCGCACCAGGGGAAGGTCGCGTACGCCGCCGGGTACACCGGGCTGGGCGTCGGGGCGACCCGGTTCGGGGCCGAGGTGATGCTCGACCTGCTGGCCGGGGAGACCACCGAGCGCACCTCGCTGGAGATGGTCCGCAAGAAGCCGCTGCCCTTCCCGCCCGAGCCGTTCGCCTGGACCGGCATCGCCCTCACGAAGTGGTCGCTGGCCCGCGCGGACGCGCACGCGGGGCGGCGCAATCTGTGGCTGCGGACGATGGACCGGCTGGGGCTCGGCTTCGACAGCTGACCCGCGCCCGTCTCGTCACGGCGCGACCCGGTTCACCCGATCGAGTGGCCGCAACCCGCGTAATGCCGCCGCGGGACCTCCCTCTCCTCTCATGACGCGCACGCGTCCACGAGGAAGAGGGAGGTCTTCTCATGGCTGGGGCGAAGACGGCGGCTCAGTGGCTCGCATCGGTGGCGCCGGATCCGGAGGCCTGCCGCTGGGAATGGGAGCGCAACCCCCTCGGGGTCGCCCTGCTGCCCGCCGGCAAGGCCTGGGACGTCCTGATCCTGCCGGGCGGCCTCGGCTATCCCACGCTCGACGTCCTCACCCGCATCCTCGACCAGCCCGGCCCCGTGCTGGTCGACTTCGGCGACGACCGGATGGGCTTCTTCGTGCCGCCCGGCACGGCCGCCCGCTGGATCGGCACCGGCATCCGCACGGCCGGCGCCGGCACCTGGATCGTCGTCCCCTACCCGGGCCACACGACCGGCACGGTCCGCTGGCTGCTCCCCCCGGACGGCTCCGGCACCCTCACCGACGCGTCCCTCCTGGAACTGGCGATGCACGAGGCTGCGGCGGGCCCGGCGGGTGGCCCGGCGGGAGGAGGAGGCGGTTGACGCACCGCACGCCCGCGACCGCCTCCCGCGCTCACTCGGCCGTCGTCGTCTTCAGCGCGAGCCACAGCTCCATGCGGACGTCCGGGTCGTCCAGGGAGCGGCCGAGGATCTCCTCCACCCGGCGCATGCGGTAGCGCAGGGTGTGGCGGTGGACGCCCAGGTCGGCCGCCGCCGCGTCCCACTGGCCGTGGCGGGAGAGCCACGCCCGCAGGGAGGCCACCAGGTCGCCGCGGCCGGTCGCGTCGTGTTCGCGCAGGGCGCGCAGCAGCCCGTCCGCGAAGGCCTTCACCGCGTCGTCCGCGAGGAGCGGGAGCACCGAGCCCGCCGCCAACTGCTCGTGCTCGACGAGCACCCGGCCCCGGCGGCGGGCCACGGACAGCGCCTGCTCGGCCTGCTTGTAGGCCGCCGCCGCCGCGATCGGACCGGCCGGCGCGGACAGGCCGACGACCGTCTCGTCCTCGTCGCCCTCCACCGCCCCGGCGGCCCGCTTCCCCTCCAGCGCCGCCGCGTGCTGCACGCACGCCGCCACCGCCGCGCCGCCGTCCGCGGCCAGCGCCACCAGCCGGGCCCCCTCGGGCACCACCAGCACCGCCTCCCCGGACCGCGCCGCCGCCGACTCCACGACGTCGGCGAGCCCGGACAGCCCGGCGAGCGGATCGCCCGACGGCTTTGCGGACGCCGGCTCGGCCACGATCACCCGGAAGGGCGCGTCCAGCAGCTCGCCGTACAGGTCCCCGGCGACGGCCCGTGCGTGATCGGGCTCGCCCGCCAGCAGCATGCGCAGCACCGCCGCGCCGAGCCGCTGCTCCGCCGCGTGCAGCGAACGGGAGCGCTCCGTGGTGAGCGTGAGCAGGGCGATCGCCGAGTGGACGGCGTACCGCTCCGCCGTGCCGAGCGCGGCGGCGGTGCCCACGGCGAGTGTGTCGCGCGGGCGGCGGCCGGTCCCCAGGGAGTGCAGCTCGATCCGGTCCGCGTTCTCGGCGCCGTCGGGGGACGAGGGAGTCGCCGGGCCGCCGCTCGGGCCGCCGACCACCGCCGAGGCCGGCGTCGGACGCTCCCGCAGCCGTTCGACCTCCGCCGTGAGCCGCGCCGCCCGCCGCCCCGCCCACTCGGGCGCCGCGGCGACCACCGAGCCCGACGCGTCGTACAGCGCCGCCCAGCCGTCGACCTGTGCGGCGAGCGCGGACAGCAGGCCCTCCGGGCCGCCCGCCAGCGCCTGCTTCGTCAGCTCCCGCTGGGCCGCGAACCCGGCCGTCACCGCCCGGTACTGATCGGCCGCGATCGCCGCCGACACCGCCTTGCTGATCGCGAGGAAGGGCGTACGGCGCGGCACCTCCAGCAGCGGCAGGCCCTCCCGCTCCGCCGCCTCCACCAGCGCCTTCGGGGTCTCCTCGTAGTTGACCCCGACGCCGAACCCCAGCCCGACCACGCCCGCCCCGGCCAGCCGCCGCACATAGCGCCCCATGGCCTGCGGGTCCTCCGCGTCCAGCTTCAGCGCGGTGATCAGCAGCAGCTCGCCGCCCTCCATGTACGGCACGGGGTCGGCTAGCTCGCTGACGTGCGCCCAGCGCACCGGCACGTCGAGACGGTCCTCGCCCGCCCGCACGGTCAGCTTCAGCGCCGAGTGGTGGACGAGCGAGGCAAGCGTGGGAGGCATGGGGCCTTCAGGTCTCGGGATCCCCAGGTCTGAGGGGGTGATCGGGCACATGATCTTTTGGCCGCTTCGTATGAAGGGCCAGTGCCGATTCTGCCTCACTGTAGAGGTGCCGGCGCTCCGTTCAGCCCCGCAGATCCAGCAGCAGCGGCGGCGCGTGCTCGCCCTCGACGGTGGTCAGCGACAGCACCGCGTGCCCCGGCGGCACCTCGTGCGCCAGCTGGGACGCCGACCAGCGCTCCCGCTCGACCTGGCGCACGGTCACCGCGTCCGTGGTCACGGCCCTGCCGGTGATCAGCTTGCGCAGGGCGTGCAGGGCGCGGGTCATCGGCTGGTCGGCGAAGACGGTGTGCTTGGCGACCTCCGTCGTCTCCACCCACTCGGTGCCCCAGGTCCGCGCGAACCGGCCGCCGTCCCAGGTGGTGATCCCGGAGAACGCCATACGGCAGCCGACGGCCCCGTACAGCGGGCCGTGCAGCGCCTCCGGGACGTCGGCGACGCTGCGCAGGGCGAGCAGCACGCCCGCGTTCTGCGAGCGCAGCCGCTGGATCCGGCGCACCGAGTCCGCGGTGACCGTCCCCGTCGCGTCGTCCAGCACCAGGCAGACGAAGTGCGCGCGCCGCCCCTCCCGGACGACGGCGTGGAACTGGGCCAGGACGAGCCGGGTGATCAGCCGCCCGGCCTCCTCGTGCCCCCGCTCGGGCAGGTCGACGCGCACGCGCAGGGGGTGGTGGGCGAGCGCGCGCAGCGAGAACGCCCGCCGCTCATCGCCACCGTCACCGGCACCCGCAGCACCGACACCGCCACCCGCGGCACCGGCACCGGACGCACGCCCCTCCGCCCCGCCCGGCCGCCCGCTCCCGCCGAAGAAGTCCGCGAACACCGGACGGTTCAGCAGGGCCAGCCGGTCCGCGAGGGCGCGGGCCGGGTCGCCCGGCGCGCCCGTCTGGCGGATGCGCGCGTCGAGCTCACGGCGCATGACCTCGTTCCCCGCGACGGCCTCCCGCAGCGCGGACAGCGCCGCCGGCTCGCCCTCCAGCAGTTCGCGCAGCACCGGCAGCGCGGGGAAGCGGCCGTGCACGGCCCGGTAGGGGCCGAGCAACTGGGCGAGCGCCGTGGCCGCGCCCTGTCCGCCGACGGAGTCGAGATCGCCCACCAGCGCCTCGGCGAGGACGGCCGCCGCCTCGTCCGGGTCGTCGGACTCGGCGTACGGGTCCAGGTCGTGCACGGACGACGGATCGCCGATCCGGACGATCACGTCGTACGCGGAGTCGGAGCCGAGCGGGCTGCCCGGGGAGGACACGGCGACGAAGGCGCACCCTCCGGTGAGCGCCCGCAGGGACAGCGCCTCCGTCACCGGCTCGACCAGCGTCCGCGTCTTGCCCGAGCCGGACGGTCCCACCGCCAGCAGCGAGGTGCCCAGCACGTCCGGGCCGAGCGCCGCGCCCGCCTCGTGGTACGGCAGCGGGGCCCGCTCCGCCGCCGCCCAGCGCCCGATGCGCACCTGACCGGCCAGCACGTCGTGCCGGGCGGCCCGCCGGGGCAGGTCGCGGGAGCCGGAGGGGTGGGTCCAGGCCGCGCCGCCCTCGCGCAGCACGGTGTCCCGGAAGTCGGCGCGGCCCGACTCCCACGCGCGCGTGACACGCGCGCAGTCCACGTCGTTCATCAGCCCGGCGGCCACCTCGGAGGTCAGCGCCTCCGCCGCCTCGTACTGCCCGGCCTCGCGCAGCTTCGGCCACTGCGCGCGCGGGCGCTCGACCGGCGTCGACGCGGCGGGGTCGCCGGCGGCGCGCCGGGCGGCGAGCCGCTCCCGCAGGTACGGCAGCCAGCCGCCGACCACCGCGAACGGCCACACCACGAGCAGCGTGATCACCGCGTACAGCGAGTCGGTGAACGTAGGGGAGGCGAACAGCTCGTAGCCGCCGGAGATCAGGACGATCAGGGAGAACAGCGGGTCGACCACCGGCAGGGAGTCCCAGCCGACGCCCGGGAACGCGGAGGGGAAGACGAAGCTCAGCGCGACCAGCGCGCCCAGCAGGCCGAGCAGGGCCCGCGCGGGCTGCGGCCGGCGCCCGACGAAGTGGCGCACCGCGTCCGGCCAACTGCCCAGCCGGCCCATCGCGTAGAGGAGGACGGCGAAGAACACGCCGTCGTAGACCACGCGCGCCTCCGCGCCGTCCATGGTCTTCGGGGAGGCGATCGTGCCGCCCCACCACCAGTCGTCCGGCGTGAACAGACGCAGCGGCGCGAACTGGTAGGGGATGCCGCCGCGCCGCCACATCGACCACAGCACCAGCGCGACCACCAGCGGGATCAGCATGCCGACGACCGTGACCGGCGCGAGCCGCTCCGCCGCCCGCGCCGCCTTCGGCAGCCGGTAGCCGAACCGCCAGATGCCCGGCCGGGCCTGCGGACGCGCCTCGTTCAGCCACGCGGCGACGGCGGATGACTCCACGCCCCGGCCGGAGCCGTGATCCGCCGACCCCGGCGGCATGCCGGGCGGCTGCGGCGGCCGAGCCGGTGCGGAGGGCGGCTGAGCGGGCACGGACGGCGGCGGGGCCGACGCCGAGGGAGGCTGGGACGGTGTCGGGGGTGCCTGGGGAGGCGTCGTCGGGCGTGGCACAGGATTCGCATGCGTACCCCGCGCGTCCTGCGTCCCGTCGCTGTCCATCGCCCTTGCCCCCTGACCAGCCGATCCGTCCACCGTCAGCGAGCCAATCTAACGCCCCGTCCGGAGGAGTCCACCGCTCACACGGCCGCGCCCGCGCGACGATCGCCGGGCCCGCTATGTCCACGGCGGACAACCGCCCCGGCCGACAACGCCCACATGGAGCATGCCCACCCCTCCCGAACCGCCCTAACCTGCGAGAAAAAGAAGTCAAGCGTCCTCAGCAAGACCATCAGGGAGCCCCCCATGACCGCACTTCCGCAGGAGCGCCGCGTCGTCACCGCCATCCCCGGCCCGAAGTCGCAGGAGTTGCAGGCCCGCCGCACCGCCGTGGTCGCGCAGGGCGTGGGCTCCGTGCTGCCGGTCTTCACCGCGCGCGCGGGCGGCGGCATCATCGAGGACGTCGACGGCAACCGCCTCATCGACTTCGGCTCCGGCATCGCCGTCACGTCCGTCGGCGCGTCCGCCGAGGCCGTCGTACGCCGGGCGAGCGCCCAGCTCGCCGACTTCACCCACACCTGTTTCATGGTCACCCCGTACGAGGGCTACGTGGAGGTCGCCGAGGCCCTCGCCGAGCTCACCCCGGGTGACCACGCCAAGAAGTCCGCGCTGTTCAACAGCGGCGCCGAGGCCGTCGAGAACGCCGTCAAGATCGCCCGCGCCTACACCAAGCGCCAGGCGGTCGTCGTGTTCGACCACGGCTACCACGGCCGCACCAACCTCACCATGGCGCTGACGGCGAAGAACATGCCGTACAAGCACGGCTTCGGCCCGTTCGCGCCCGAGGTCTACCGCGTCCCGGTCGCCTACGGCTACCGCTGGCCCACCGGCCCGGAGAACGCGGGCCCCGAGGCCGCCGCGCAGGCCATCGACCAGATCACCAAGCAGGTCGGCCCGGACAACGTGGCCGCGATCATCATCGAGCCGGTGCTCGGCGAGGGCGGCTTCATCGAGCCGGCCAAGGGCTTCCTGCCCGCGATCCGCCAGTTCGCCGCCGACAACGGCATCGTCTTCGTCGCCGACGAGATCCAGTCCGGCTTCTGCCGCACCGGCCAGTGGTTCGCCTGCGAGGACGAGGGCATCGTCCCGGACCTGATCACGACGGCCAAGGGCATCGCGGGCGGGCTGCCGCTCGCCGCGGTCACCGGCCGCGCCGAGATCATGGACGCCGCGCACGCGGGCGGCCTCGGCGGCACCTACGGCGGCAACCCGGTCGCCTGCGCGGGCGCGCTCGGCTCCATCGAGACGATGAAGGAGCTCGACCTCAACGCCCGCGCGAAGGCCGTCGAGTCCACGATGAAGGCGCGTCTCACCGCCATGCAGGAGAAGTTCGACATCATCGGCGACGTCCGCGGCCGGGGCGCGATGATCGCGATCGAGCTGGTCAAGGACCGCGCCACCAAGGAGCCGAACCCGGAGGCGACCGCCGCGCTCGCCAAGGCCTGCCACCAGGAAGGGCTGCTCGTCCTGACCTGCGGCACCTACGGCAACGTGCTGCGCTTCCTGCCCCCGTTGGTCATCGGCGACGACCTGCTCAACGAGGGGCTCGACATCATCGAGCAGGCCTTCGCGCGCGTCTGAGCGGCCGCTGGCTCGCCTCCGGCGCGCGTCTGAGCCGCGTCGGCGGGCAGAGCGTGTGAAGAACGTGTGCGGGGTGGATGGCGGGACGGGATTCCGTCTGTCGTCACGCCAGTCACTGCCGTAGGTTCTAGGCAGATGAGAGATACACCCCGCTCGCAGGGGACTGCGGGCGCCCAGGCCGGGGCCTCCCCAGCTTCGACCTGGTCGTGCTTCGCGCACACAACCGGGGCCTCGCGCTTCGGATCTCCTCACCGATCGGACGGTCGCCCGCCCCAAACCCCCCGGGGCGGCCGGCGTTCCGGTCCGGACGGCCACCCCGGAACCACCCCCCCCTGTTCCGGGGCGGCCGACCTCCTTCTGACGCGCCGACCACGCGACGCGGACCCCGGACCCGTTCCGGGGTCTCTTTCTTTTCCCCTCAGGCCGGCTCCGCCCGCCTGACAAGCTGGGTCCATGTCGACCCGCCCCCACCGGCGAGCCCTCCTGCTCGGCCTGCCCGCTCTCCTCTTCACGCTCATCACCTGGCAGGTGGCCGCCGACGGCCCGCTGCTGCGGCTGGACGAGAGCGTCAGCCGGGCCCTCGTCGACCCGGACCGGCCCTCCGCGCTCCTGTCCGACCTGGGCAGCGTGCAGATCGCCGTGCCGGTCCTGCTGCTGGCCGCCCTGTACACCGTCCGCCGGGGCAGCGCGGCCGGACGGCGCCGCTGGTGGCTGCCGTCGGTCGCCGCGCTGGTCCTGATCACGCTCGTGCCGCTGATCGTCTTCCCGCTGAAGGAGTGGACGGACCGGCCCGGGACGCCCGCCGTGCCGCCGGCCACCGGCTACTACCCGTCGGGGCACACGGCGACCGCGGGCGTCGCCTACGGGGCCGCGGTGCTCCTGCTGCTGCCCTGGCTGGTCACCGCGGCGGCCCGGCGCGCGGCGGCGGCCGTCGCCCTCGTGCTCGTCCTCGGCGTCTCCTTCGGGCTGGTCCGGCACGGCTACCACTGGCCGCTGGACGTGGTGGCCAGCTGGTGCCTGTGCGCGGTGCTGCTGGGCGGGCTGTGGCTCTTCCTGCGCCGGACGGTGCGGTAGCCGACGGGTGTTGCGGCAGCCGACGGGCGGTGCGGCGGGCCCACGGCAGGCCAACAGGGGGCCTCACCCCGCCATTCCGGCGCACACCCGCCCCGCACCCGTACGACTCGGACAAGCGACCCCGCGCCCAGTCCCCCCTACCGTGGACCCGGAATGCCAGCACACCCCCAAGCGGAAGGGCCGGGACCGACTATGACTTCCACCCACGCCTTCTGGCTCGCCGGCCGCCAGGTCTCCGGCGAGGTCAGCTTCGACGTCACCTCCCCGTGGGACGGCCGTCTCGTCGGCAAGGTCAGCGTGCCGACGGACGCCCAGGTCGAGGAGGCCGTGGCCGCCGCGTACGCCGTACGGGACGAGTTCGCCGCCACCCCGGCCCACGTCCGTGCCGCCGCCCTCGACCACGTCAGCAAGCGGCTCGCCGAGCGCACCGAGGAGATCGCGCAGCTCATCTCCGCCGAGAACGGCAAGCCGATCAAGTGGGCCCGCGGCGAGGTCGGCCGGGCCGTCTCCGTGTTCCGGTTCGCCGCCGAGGAGGCCAGGCGGTTCAACGGCGGCGAGGCCCAGCGGCTCGACACCGATGCCGGCGGCCAGGGACGCCTGGCGCTGACCCGCCGCTTCCCGAAGGGCGTCGTCCTCGGCATCGCGCCGTTCAACTTCCCGCTGAACCTGTGCGCCCACAAGGTCGCCCCGGCGATCGCCGCCGGCGCGCCGATCATCCTCAAGCCGGCCCCGGCCACCCCGCTGTCCGGCCTGATCATCGGTGACCTGCTCGCCGAGACCGAGCTGCCCGCCGGCTCCTGGAGCATCCTGCCGGTCGCCAACGACGACATGTCCGCCCTCGTCCAGGACGAGCGGCTGCCGGTCATCTCCTTCACCGGCTCCGAGAAGGTCGGCTACGCGATCATGGACTCGGTGCCGCGCAAGCACTGCACCCTGGAGCTGGGCGGCAACGGCGCGGCCGTCGTCCTCGGCGACTGGGCGAGCGACGCCGACCTGGACTGGGCCGCCGGCCGCATCGCCACCTTCTCCAACTACCAGGGCGGCCAGTCCTGCATCTCGGTGCAACGCGTGATCGCCGACGCCTCCGTCTACGACCGGTTGCTGCCGCGCATCGTCGCCGCCGTCGAGGCCCAGGGCACCGGCGACCCCTCCGACGACGCGACCGACGTCGGCCCGCTGGTCAGCGAGGACGCCGCCAAGCGCGTCGAGACGTGGGTGGACGAGGCCGTCGCCGCGGGCGCGAGCCTGCTCGCCGGCGGCAAGCGCGACGGCGCGACCTACGCGCCGACCGTCCTCGCCGACGTGCCGGCCGACGTCACGATCTCCTGCGAGGAGGTCTTCGGACCGGTCCTCACCGTGCGCAAGGTCGACGGCGAGGCCGAGGCCTTCGCCGCCGTCAACGACTCCAAGTACGGCCTCCAGGCGGGTGTGTTCACGCACGACGTGCAGGTCGCCTTCCGCGCCCACCGCGCGCTGGAGGTCGGCGGCGTGGTCATCGGCGACGTGCCCTCCTACCGCGCCGACCAGATGCCGTACGGCGGGGCCAAGCAGTCCGGCGTGGGCCGCGAGGGCGTGCGGTTCGCGATGGACGACTACACCTACGAGCGGGTGCTGGTCCTCACCGGACTCGCGCTCTAGCTCATGAGAACCATTTTCAGCTAGGCTGGCGTTCGGCGCGCGAACGCCGTCCCGAAAGGGCCCGGCACCGATGCCTTCCGGTGCCGGGCCCCTTCTTCTGCGCCGGCTTCCTCCGGACCCTCAGCCGGAGAAGCCGACGCGCGCGAGCCGCAAGGGGCCGCGCAGCCTCAGCCGCAGATCCCGCACGCCCGCCGCGGTGAACGGGGCGTCCAGGGTGACGTAGTCGTACGGTCCCGCCGTCGGCGGGTCGAGCCGCAGCGCGGTCGGGGCCGGGCCGCCGTCCACGGACAGCTCCACCGTGCCCTCGCCGGCCACCTCCACCCGCACGCCGGCCGTCCCCGCCCCGAAGTCGCAGGCCCGGTACACCAGTTCGCCGACGCCGTCCCCGGCCGGGGTCACCGCGTCGCCCGACGCCTTGGTCCGGTCGACGATCTCGGCGCCGCCCTGCTCGTCGAAGTCCACGGCGGCCAGACCACGGCTCAGCACCGGACGCGGGGCCGCCGGCTCGCCGTCGAGCGTGACCGTCGTGCGCAGCCGGACGTCCTCGCTGGAGGAGCCCACCAGCAGGTCGTAGGGGCCCGGCTCCAGCCGCCACCGGTCCCGTGCGACGTCCCAGAACGCGAACGCGGACAGCGGGACCTCGAAGGTCACCTCCGCCTTCTCGCCCGGCGCGAGCGTCAGCCGGCGGTGCGCGAGCAGCTCGCGGCGCGGCCGGGTGACCGACGGGTCCACCGCGCGCGTGTAGAGCTGGGCGACCTCGTCGGCGGCCACGTCCCCGGTGTTGGCGACCGTGAACGAGACCCTCACCGAGCCGTCCCCGACGGCTGCCGCGAGGTCGGCGTACGCGAAGGACGTGTACGACAGGCCGTGCCCGAACGGGAACAGCGGCCTGCCCTCGAAGTACAGGTACGTCTGCCGCCCGCCGATCACGTCGTAGTCGAGCAGGTCGGGCAGGTCCGCGTCGTCGGCGTACCAGGTCTGCGGCAGCCGGCCCGCGGGGGAGACGTCGCCGGCCAGCACCCGCGCCAGCGCCGTGCCCGCGGCCTGGCCGCCGTGCGCGGTCCACAGCACCGCCGACAGCGGGCCCGTGTCGACCGCGTACGGGTACGCCGACACCAGCGCCAGCACCGTGCGCGCGTTCGCGGAGCGGGCCGCCGCCAGGATCCGTTCCTGCTGCGAGGGCAGGCGCAACGTGGCGCGGTCCTCGGTCTCCCGGCCGTTGATGTGCGGGTCGTTGCCCGCCACCACCACGACGACGTCCGCCTCCGCCGTGACGCGGGCCACCGCGTCCTCGCCGCTTTCGACGACGACGAGCTCGAACACCTCGGGATTCTCCCCGGCAACCTTCACGCCCTCGGCGGTGACACAGACGTGACGACCCGTTCCGATGTGTCTGAGGAGGTGACCGTTCCCATGGGCGCCGGCTTCGCCGTCCCCCGCCGGTTCGAGGCGGAACGTCTCCTGCACCACCCAGCCGCCCGGCTGGTCGGCGGAGGCGCGCAGGAAGCCGTCCTCGGCGACCGAGAGCCAGCGGCCGTCGGGAGCGCGCAGGGTGAGCACGCCCCCGCCCCAGTCGACGAGCGCCAGCTCGGTGCCGGCGGCGTCGGCCGTGAGCGGCGGGAGGTCCGTGCGGCCCGCGAGCAGCGCCGGGTCCAGGGCGCCCGCCGCGCCGCGCGCCTCGTCGGCGACCGCGGGAGCGGCCGGGACGTGCAGGAAGGTGCCCGCGGCGGTCTTCAGCAGGACGCGGTCCACGCCCTCCGCGAACTCGACGCGCTCCGCCCCGAACCGCTTCCGCAGCCCGTTCAGGGGAGTGGAGCGGTGGATCAGCGTGCCGCTGTACCAGTCGAGCTTGCACTCGTCGGCGAGCGGGCCGACCACGGCGATCCGGGCGTCCGGGGCGAGCGGCAGCACCCCGTCGTTGCGCAGCAGGACCACCGCCTGCTCGGCGGCCTCCAGGGCGAGTTCGCGGTGGGCCGGGGTGTCGAACTCGCCGGTGCCCGCGTGCGGGTCGTAGTGCGGGTCGAACTCACCGAGACGAAAGCGGACGGACAGTTGGCGGCGCACCGCCGTGTCGACGTCGGCCTCGGTCAGCAGGCCCCGCTCCAGCGCGCCCCGCACCCGGGCGGTGATCTTCGAGCCGTCCGTGCCGTGATCGGTGAAGCTGTCCACGCCGGCGGTGAGCGAGGCCGCGGTCGCCTCCTCGTGGGTGTCGAAGTAGTGCTCGGAGTCGACCAGGTTGGAGGGCGCGCCCGCGTCCGAGCAGACCAGCAGGTCCTGCTCGGTCCAGGTGCGCAACTGCTCCCGCAGATACGGGGAGACGTGGTTGGGACGCCCGTTGACCAGGTTGTACGCCGGCATCACCCCGGCCACCGCGCCCGCCTCGACCGTCTCGCGGAAGGCGCGCAGATCGTACTCGTGCAGCACGCGCGGGCGGACCGAGGAGGACGTGACGTCACGGCCGGTCTCGTTGTTGTGGGCCAGCCAGTGCTTGAGGACCGGCGCCGTGCGCCAGTACGTCGGATGGTCGCCGCGCAGACCGCAGGTGTAGGCGGTGGCGATGGCGGAGGTGAGCTTCGGGTCCTCGGAGTAGCCCTCCTCGTTGCGGCCCCACAGGGGGTGGCGCAGCAGGTTCACCGTCGGGGACCAGACGTTCAGGCCCACCCGTTCGTCGCGGGCGCGCATCGCGCGGACCTCCTTGGACACCGCCTCGCCGACGCGGCGCACCAGCTCCGGGTTCCAGGTCGCGCCCAGGCCCACCGCCTGCGGGAACACCGTCGCCGGGCCCATCCAGGCCACTCCGTGCAGCGCCTCCTGGCCGGTGCGGAACGCGGCGAGGCCCAGCCGTTCGACAGCGGGCGCGAACTGGTGCAGGAAGGAGACCTTCTCCGGGAGCGTCAGCCGCGACAGCAGATCGTCGATGCGCTTCGCGAACGGCAGATGCGGATCGCGGAACGGCGGCGTGGGCGGCGTGTTTGCGGTCACGTGGGGATCCCTTTGCGATGGAGCGGGGGAACGCTTTCGAAGCGCTTCGATGCTCGATCGCCCCAGGGGTGGGTGTCAAGAGACCCCACCGCCTCGACTCCGACAGCCAGGCGTCATTTCAAGCCGAATGTGCGCATGTGCCGAACCGGGACACCTCGGAGGAATCTTGGAAGCGACCCTTGTGCACCCCCTGCCCTTCACTTAACCTCGCAGCAACATCGAAGCGCTTCGACGATCCTTCGAAGGGACGGAGCCGCCATCGGGTGCGCGCCGGTCCCTGGACGACCAGGAGTCGGGAACCGCTTCAGCTCAGCCAGATCCACTCGAGACACCGCAGCCGACGGCCACCGCCGGGTGTCCTGGTGCGCCATGAAGGGTTGACGCAATGACGCCGAACGCCGCTTCCTCCTCCGAGGGTCCTTCCGGGCCCAGCCGGAGAAGCTTCCTCGCCTCCACGGCGGTCGCCACCGCAGCGGTGGCGGGAGGCATGCCGTTGCTCGCCGCCTGCGGCGGCTCGGACAGCGGTTCGCGAGAGGGCACCACGTCGGGGAAGAACGCCAAGAAGATCCTGCCGACGTATGTGGCCAGCAACGTCGTCACGCCCGACATCGCCTCCAAGAACGGCTCCGCGGTCGGCTTCACCGGCAAGCTCGACCTCGCCGGCCTCAAGACCTCCGTGCCGAAGAAGCTCGGCAAGGGCGGCAAGGTCACCGTCATGGCGCCGTTCTGGGGCTCCCCGCCGAAGGGCGACAACGCCTACTACCGGGCGATGAACGACACCATCGGCGTCGACGTCCAGTGGCAGAACCAGGACGGCAACACCTACGACCAGAAGCTCGGCGCGGTCCTCGCCTCCAGCGACGTCCCCGACGTCGTGGTGATCCCCGGCTGGAACATGGGCGGCAAGATACCCAGCGCCATCATCGGCAAGTTCGCCGACCTCGGCCCCTACCTCTCCGGGGACGCGGTCAAGGAGTTCCCCAACCTGGCGGCGATCCCCACGGACGCCTGGCAGCGCTCCATCTTCGGCGGCAAGCTGATGGGCCTGCCGATGCCCGCCTCGTACGTCCCGAACATCGTGCCCCACTACCGCCAGGACGTCTTCGACAAGGAGGGCTACGAAGTCCCCAAGTCGGCCGACGAGTTCCTGGCCCTGTGCAAGGAGATCACCGACGCCAGGGCCAAGCGGTGGGCCTGCGGCGACATGAAGTGGACCGCCTTCAACATCTTCGGCGTCCTCAGCGGCGGGGAGAAGCCCCTCGGCTGGAACCTCGTCGACGGCAAGCTGGTCAACCGCATCGAGACCGAGGAGTTCCTCGAGGCGCTCGAGTGGACCCGCAAGCTGTTCGCCGCCAAGGTCGTCCACCCCGACTTCGAACTCGGCAAGAGCCAGGCCACCGACCCGGCCCCCAAGTTCGCCGCCGGTGAGTTCCTGATCTGGAACAACGACATCTCCACCTGGTACGGCCAGACCGCCAGCCAGGCCACCCAGAACCCCGCCTTCAAGATCTGGGGCATGGACCTCTTCGGCCACGACGGCGGCGACCCCGTCCTGTGGGCCACGAACCCGGCGAACATCTTCGCCTTCGTCAACAAGAAGGCCTCCGAGTCCGTGATCCGCGACGCGCTGGCCGTCGCCAACGTCACCGCCGCGCCGTACGGCACCAAGGAGTACATGCTCACCAACTACGGCGTCGAAGGCACCCACTACACGGTCAAGGATGGCGTCCCGGTCAAGAACGACAAGGGCAACAACGAGGTCATGAACGCCTACGTGATGATCGACGGCCCCGCCGCGACCATCGCCCACCCGGACTTCCCCGAGGTGGCCAAGGGCCAGGTCGAATGGCAGCAGCGGATGGGCGCCTTCACCAAGAAGTCCTCCTTCTACGGCATGCAGATCACCGAGCCCACCCGCTTCACCAACCTCACCAACGACGTGGAGCAGCTGGAGGACGACGTCGTCCGCGGCCGCAAGAAGATCAGCGACGTGCAGCAGTTCGTCTCCGACTGGAAGAGCAAGGGCGGCGACCAACTGCGCGACTGGTACAAGAAGCTGCTCGACGAGAACGGCTCGGCGGCGAGCTGACCCGGCGGCGAGGCAAGGAGAACGGCCGTGTCCCACAGCACGGTGCCTCGGAGCAGGGCCGAGGCCGACGAGACGGAGAAGACCCCGGTGGCGTCCGGCGGCGCCACCGGCCCCGGACGGAAGGCGCCCTCGGGGAAGCTGAGTCTGCGGCTCAGGTTCAGACGCGACCGCGTGCTGCTCCTGATGACCCTGCCGGCGATCGCCCTGGTCCTGCTCTTCAACTACGTGCCCATCCTCGGCAACGTGGTCGCCTTCCAGGAGTACGACCCCTACATCAGCGACAACGGAGTCGTCTCCATCCTCAACAGCCCCTGGGTGGGCCTGGAGAACTTCCAGCGGATCTTCGAGGACTCGGCCTTCTGGAGCGCGGTGGAGAACACGCTGGTGCTGTTCTTCCTCCAGCTCGTGCTGTTCTTCCCGATCCCCATCCTGCTCGCGCTGCTCATCAACAGCGTGGTCAGGCCCCGGGTGCGGGCGGTCGCCCAGGCCGTCCTCTACCTGCCGCACTTCTTCTCCTGGGTGCTGGTCATCGCCGTCTTCCAGCAGCTCTTCGGCGGCGCGGGCATCCTCTCCCAACTGCTGCGGCAGAACGGGTACGACGGCCTCGACATCATGACCAACCCCGACACCTTCCCGCTGCTGATCACCGCCCAGAGCGTGTGGAAGGACGCCGGCTGGGGGATCATCGTCTTCCTCGCCGCGCTGGCCTCGGTCAGCCCCGACCAGTACGAGGCCGCCGCGATGGACGGCGCCGGCCGCTGGCGCCGGATGTGGCACGTCACCCTGCCCGCGCTGCGCCCCGTGATCGCCCTGCTGCTGGTGCTGCGGGTCGGCGACGCCCTGACGGTCGGCTTCGAACAGATCCTGCTGCAACGCGACGCCGTCGGGCCGGGCGCCGGAGAGGTCCTCGACACCTTCGTCTGGTGGAACGGCGTGCGCAACCAGGACTTCGGCTACGCGGCGGCCGCCGGCCTGGTCAAGGGCGTCGTCAGCCTCGGGCTGGTCATCGCCGCGAACAAGGTGGCCCATCTCATGGGCGAGCAGGGGGTCTACAAGAAATGACGACCATGACCTGGGAGCCACGGCGGGACGACGAGCCGGAACGACGCGAGGCGCCCCGCTGGTGGCAGGCCCCGCCCCGGCCCGGCTGGGAGGAGCCGCCCTCCAGGGCGGGCCTCGCCGGCAAGGGCCTCGCCCTCACGCTGGCCTGCCTCGCGATCGTGTTCCCGCTGTGGATCGTCGTCGTCACCAGCCTCTCCTCGCGCAAGACCATCGACGAGGCCGGCGGCCTGGTGATGGTGCCGAAGGGCATCACCTTCATCGCCTACGAGGAGCTGCTCAGCGGCGGTCAGGTCACCCGCGCGGCGGTCATCAGCGTCCTCGTCACCCTGGTCGGCACGCTGTTCTCCATGACCGTGTCCGTGCTGTGCGCCTACGGCCTCTCGCGCTCCGGGTCGCTCGCGCACCGCACGCTGCTGATGACGCTGCTCGCGACCATGTTCTTCAGCGCCGGCCTCATCCCCACCTACCTGCTGGTGCAGACCCTCGGGCTGACGGACAGCTATCTCGCGCTGATCCTGCCGAGCGCGGTGAGCGTCTTCAACATCCTCGTGCTGCGCGGGTTCTTCATGGGCATCTCGCCCGAACTCGTCGACAGCGCGCGGATCGACGGGGCGGGGGACCTGCGCATCCTCTGGCAGATCGTGATGCCGCTGTCCCGGGCGGTGATCGCGGTCATCACGCTGTTCTACGCCGTCGGGTACTGGAGCGCCTGGTTCAACGCCTCGCTGTACCTCAACGACCAGGACATGATGCCGCTCCAGAACGTCATGATCCAGCTGGTGCAGAAGCAGGAGGCGCCGGTGGGGCTGGGGCAGGCCATCAAGACCGGCCAACTGTCCGGGCTGGCCGTGCAGATGGCGGTCATGGTGATGGCGCTGCTGCCGGTGGCGGTGCTGTCGCCGTTCGTCCAGAAACACTTCAGGAAGGGCATGCTGACGGGCGCGGTGAAGGGGTAACGGGCGCCCACTGTTTCGGGGGCTGCGAGTTGTTCGGCGACTGCGGGTCGTCGGTGGCCGGTCGCGCAGTTCCCCGCGCCCCTTAGATGACTCCACTCGCCGAGTCGCCAAGCCGCCGAACCCTCGTAGCCACGGGCAGTCGTGCCTCCCCCAGTGCCTTAAGGGCCTGGGGGGACCCCCAGGCGGCACGGGTGGGCGCGGCGGCACCCCGGTAGCGCCGGGCTGCGCGACCCACGTCCCCCAGCACCGACCCCCCCGCACCCACGAAACCCCGGACCAGACCCGAACCCCCGCGAGGTACCCATGCACAGCTCCCCCTTCCCCCGCCGCACCGTCCTCGCCGGGACGGCAGCCGCAGCAACCCTCACCGCCCTCCCGGGCGTCCAGGCAAAAGCGTTCGCCGCCGAGCAGGCAGAACCCCCCACACCCGCAGCCCCCACCTACCGCTGGCGCAACGCAGTGATCGGCGGCACAGGCTTCGTCACCGGCGTCCTCTTCCACCCCGCCGTAAGAGGCCTCGCCTACGCCCGCACGGACATCGGCGGCGCGTACAGATGGGACGACCGGGCCGCCCGCTGGACCCCCCTCACCGACCACCTCGGCTGGGACGACTGGAACCTCCTCGGCGTGGAGGCCCTCGCCGTCGACCCCACCCACCCGAACCGCCTGTACCTCGCCCTCGGCACCTACGCCCAGTCCTGGGCCGGCAACGGCGCGATCCTCCGCTCCGAGGACCGCGGGGCCACCTGGACCCGCACCGACCTCACCGTGAAGCTGGGAGCCAACGAGGACGGCCGCGGCACCGGCGAGCGTCTCCTCGTCGACCCGCGGGACAGCGACACCCTCTGGCTGGGGACGCGCCACGACGGCCTCCTCAAGTCCACGGACCGCGGATCCACCTGGGCGGCGGCCACCGCCTTCCCGCCCGCCCCCGCCGCCACCGGCCAGGGCGTCACCCTCCTCGTCGCCGCCGGCCGCGCCCTCTACGCCGGCTGGGGCGACGCCGGCGGCGTCTCCGCCGGCCTGTACCGGACCACCGACGGCGCCACCTGGCAGCCCGTCCCCGGACAGCCCGCCGGCGCCGCGGCCAGGATCCCGGTCCGGGCCGCGTTCGACGCGCACACCCGCGAGCTGTACGTGACGTACGCCGACGCGCCGGGACCCAACGGCCAGTCCGACGGCAGCGTGCACAAGCTGGCGACGACGACCGGGAAGTGGACCGAGGTCACCCCGGTGAAGCCCGGCGGGAAGACCGCCGACGGCTCCACCGACAGCTTCGGCTACGGCGGCGTCGCCGTGGACGCCTGCCGTCCGGGCACCGTCGTCGTCTCCACCAACAACCGCTGGGCGGCGGTCGACACCCTGTACCGCTCCACGAACGGCGGCCGCACCTGGACCTCCCTCAAGGACACCGCCGTCCTCGACGTCGCGGAGACTCCGTACCTCAAGTGGGGTGAGGAGAAGCCCAAGTTCGGCTGGTGGATCCAGGCCGTCGCCGTCGACCCGTACGACTCCCGGCACATCGTCTACGGCACCGGCGCCACCCTCTACGGCACCCGCGACCTGAAGCGGTGGGCGCCGCAGATCCGCGGACTGGAGGAGACCTCCGTACGTCAGTTGATCTCGCCGCCGACCGGGGAGGCGCACCTGATCAGCGGGCTCGGGGACATCGGCGTGATGTACCACGAGCGGCTCACGGCGTCGCCGGCGCGGGGCATGGCGGACAACCCGGTGTTCGGGACGGCGACGGGCCTCGCGCAGGCCGCCGCCCGGCCGTCGTACGTCGTGCGCACCGGCTTCGGCGACCACGGCAACGGCGCGTACTCGAACGACGGCGGCCGGACCTGGGCGCCCTTCGCCGCCCAGCCCGCCATCGCCAAGGACGCCCCGGGGCCGATCGCGGCCAACGCCGACGGCAGCGTGCTGCTGTGGACCTTCGTGCACTGGAACGGCACCAAGTACCCCGCCCAGCGCTCCACCGACAACGGGGCCACCTGGACCGAGATCCCCTCCTGCCCCAAGGGCGCCACACCGCTCGCCGACCCGGCCGACCCGACCCGCTTCTACGCCTACGACACCGACACGGGAACGCTCTTCGCCAGCACCGACAGCGGCCTCACCTTCACGGCGCGGGCGGGCGGACTGCCGTCCGGCGACAGCCAGTTCCAGCTGGCGGCGGCCCCTGGGCGCTCCGGCGACCTGTGGCTGAGCACCAAGTGGAACGGCCTGTACCGGTCCACCGACGGCGGCGCGACCTTCACCAAGCTGACCAGCTGCTGGGCCTCCTACACCCTCGCCTTCGGCAGGCCCGCCGACGGCGCCGACTACCCGGCGGTCTACCAGGTCGGCGCGACCGAGGCGATCACCGCCGTGTACCGCTCCGACGACGGCGCGGAGAGCTGGGTGCGGATCAACGACGACCGGCACCAGTGGGGCTGGATCGGCGCGACCATCGCCGCCGACCCGCGCCTCCACGGCCGCGTCTACATCGCCACCAACGGCCGGGGCATCCAGTACGGGGAGCCCGTCTGATGCCCGGCCTGAGCACGGTGACCGACGGCCGCGTCCTCTTCGGCGGCGACTACAACCCCGAGCAGTGGCCCGAGGAGACCTGGCAGGAGGACGTACGGCTGATGAAGGCCGCGCGCGTCAACTCCGTCACCCTCGGCGTCTTCTCCTGGTCGAAGCTCGAACCCCGGCCGGGGGAGCGGGAGTTCGGCTGGCTGGACCGGCTGATGGACCTGATGCACGACAACGGCGTCGGCGTCGTCCTCGCCACTCCGACCGCCTCCCCGCCGCCCTGGATGGGGCATCTGCACCCCGACACCCTGCCCGTCGACCAGGACGGCCGCACCGAGTGGTGGGGCGGCCGCCAGCACTTCTCCCACTCCAGCGCCACCTACCGCCGCTACGCCGCCGCCGTCACCGAGGACCTGGCCGCCCGCTACGCAGGCCACCCCGCCCTCACCATGTGGCACATCAACAACGAGTACTGCACCTACGACTGGGGTGACGAGGCCGCCGCCCGCTTCCGCGGCTGGCTGCGCGACAGATACGGCGACCTCGACGCCCTCAACGACGCCTGGGGCACCGCCTTCTGGAGCCAGGGCTACGGCGACTGGGCCGAGATCCACACCCCTCGCCACGCCCACTACCTGAAGAACCCCACACAGGTGCTGGACTTCCGGCGCTTCACCTCCGACATGCTCCTGGAGTGCTACCGCGCGGAACGCGACATCGTCCGCCGGGCCACCCCGCACCTCCCGGTCACCACCAACTTCATGCCGCTGTGGTTCGGGCAGGACGCCTGGCGCTGGGCCGAGGAGGAGGACGTCGTCTCCGTCGACCTCTACCCCGACCCGCGCGACCCGCTCGGCGCGCAGCGCGGCGCCCTCGTCCAGGACCTCACCCGCTCGCAGGCCCGAGGTCCCTGGATGCTGATGGAACAGGCTGCCGGTCCCGTCAACTGGCGCGGCGTGAACCATCCCAAGCCCCGGGGCATGAACCGCCTGTGGTCGCTCCAGGCGGTGGCCCGGGGCGCGGACGCCGTCTGCTACTTCCAGTGGCGGCAGTCCCGGCAGGGCGCGGAGAAGTTCCACTCCGGGATGGTCAGCCACGCGGGCGAACAGGGCCGCACGTACCAGGAGATCAAGCAGCTCGGCGCGGAACTCGCGTTGCTCGGAACACAAGTGACGGGACGTCACATTACCGCCGAGGTCGCCGTTCTGCACGACTGGCACTCCTGGTGGGCCGGCGCCCAGGACGGCCGGCCGTCCACCGAGGTGGATCTCCCCGACGTCCTCACCGCCTGGCACCGCGCCCTGTGGGAGAGCCACCTCACCGCCGACTTCGCCCACCCCGAGCACGACCTGTCCGGCTACCGGCTGGTCGTCGTCCCGCAGCTCTACCTCCTCACCGACACGGCGATCGACAACCTCCTCGCCTACGTGCGCGGCGGCGGCACCCTGGTCAGCGGCTTCCTCACCGGCGTCGCCGACGGGGACGACCGGGTGCGGCCCGGCGGCATGGACGCCCGGCTGCGCGAGCTGTTCGGCATCCGCACCCTGCACGAGTGGTGGCCGCTGGACGCGGGGGAGAGGGTCGAGTGCGACGGCTTCCGCGGCACGCTGTGGTCGGAGGAGGTCGAGGCCGCCGACCCCGACCACACGATCGGCTACAAGGGCGGGGAGCTCGACGGTCTGCCCGCCGTGCTGCGCAAGGGCCGCGCCTGGTACGTCTCGACGCTCCCGGAGCCGGAATCGTTGCGCGACCTGCTCGCCCGGATCGCGGCGGACGCGGGCGCGAGGCCGGCGCTCGACGGACTGCCGGACCACGTCGAGGCCGTCCGCCGGGGCGACCTCCTCTTCCTGCTGCACCACGGGCGGGAACCCGTGACGGTCGAGGTGCCGGGCGTCCACCGGGACCTCCTGACCGGCGTCGACGTCACGGACGAGATCACCCTCGGCCGCTACGGCGTCGCGGTGCTGACGTCATGACCGGCGGCCCCGTTCACGGCACCTGGGAGCCGCGTCCCGCCGCCCGCTGGGAGGACGGCTTCCTCAGCGGCAACGGCCACCACGGCGCCCTGGTGTTCGGCGATCCGAACGACGACCGGGTCGTCGTCACCCATCACACGCTCGTCCGCCCCAACGGCGCCGAGCACGCCAAGCCCCCCGAGCTGGCCGCGCAACTCCCCGCGCTTCAGGACCGGTTGCTCGCCGGTGAACTCACCGCCGCCGAGGGCTTCACCGACGGACGGCCCCTGCAATGGGTGCAGCCCTTCCACCCCGCCTTCCAGACCCGGCTGCGACGCCCGCCCGCCGACCTGCCCCGCTACCGCCGCGCCGTCGACTTCGCCACCGGCGAGACCACCGCCGCCGGCGGCGACTGGACCAGCCGCGTCTTCGTCTCCCGCGCCGACGACGTGATCGTCCAGCAGGTGACCGCCCGCGGCCTCACCCTCGACGTGCTGCTGGACCACCGTCTCCCGGGAGCGCCCGCCCGACTCGCCGTCGGACACGGCGCGCTCCTCACCCCCGAGGGCGCAGCCCTCAGCCTCCGCGCCCGCTACCCCGACAGCGACCGCTCCTACACCGGCGTCACCCTCCTCGCGGTCACCGGCGGCAGCACCACCCTGGCCGCGCCCGGCGTCCACATCGAGGGCGCCCGCTCCGTGCTGCTGCTCACCCGCGTCCGACGGCACACCGGCGAACTCGACGTCGCCGGGGAGACCCGCGCCCTGCGCGCCCTGCTCGCCGACGGTTCCTACGAGGAGCTGCTCGACCGGCACACCCGGCCGCACCGCACCGCCTACGAGCGCGTCACCCTCGACCTCGCCGCCGACCCGGCCGAACGCGCCCTGCCCGGATCGGAGTTGCTCAAGCGGCAGCGCGGACCGGCCCTGCTGGAACGGCTCTTCGCGGCCGGCCGCTACCACCTGCTGAGCGCCGGCGGCCTCCTCCCGCCCCGGCTCACCGGACTGTGGACCGGCGACTGGGACACGGCCTGGTCCGGCGCGTTCACCACCGACGCCAACGTCAACCTCCAGACGGCGTCCGCGGCGGCCGCCGCCCTCCCCGAGGTCACCGACGCCCTCGCCGCCCTCATCCACGGCCAGCTCGACGACTGGCGCGAGAACGCCCGCGCGATCTTCGGCGCACGGGGCGTCGTCGCGCCGCCCCACACCGACGGCGAGTCCGGACTGACGTACCACTTCAGCCGCGAGTACCCGCTGCACCTGTGGACCGCCGGCGCCGACTGGCTGCTGAAACCGCTCGTCGACCATGACGACACCCGCGGCGCACGCGACCCGCGCACCGCCGCCGCCCTCGCCGAAGTCGCCCTGTTCTACGAGGACTTCCTCACCCGTACCGACGACGAAGGCCGACTGGTCGTCGTCCCCTCCTACTCACCGGAGAACCGGCCCGCCAACGCGAGCTGGGGCGCGCTGAACGCGGCCATGGACCTCTCCGCCGCCCGCCACGCCCTCCTCACCGCCGCCGACTACCACCCGGACGACCCCGAGCGGGCCGACCGCTGGCGCGCCCTCGCCGACCGCCTCCCGCCGCACCGCGTCAACGCCGACGGCGCCCTCGCCGAATGGGCCCGCCCCGGCCTCGACGACACCTACGACCACCGCCACCTCAGCCACCTCTACGGAGTGTGGCCCCTCGACGAGATCACCCCCTACGACACCCCGCGCCTCGCCGCCGCCGCCCACCGCGCCCTCGAACTGCGCGGCGCGGAGAACGACTCCGCGCACGGCCACCTCCACCACGCCCTGATCGCCGCCCGCCTGCGCGACGGCCACCGGGTCGCCCACGCGCTCGCCCAGGTCCTGGAGGGCGACTTCTTCCACGCCTCGCTGATGAGCGCCCACTATCCCCACCGCGACGTCTACAACGCGGACGCCGCGCACACCCTGCCCGCCGTGCTGATCGAGGCGCTCGTCCAGTCCACCCCCGACCGGCTGGTGCTGCTGCCCGCGCTCATTCCCGCCCTCCCGGCAGGCGAACTGCGGGGCGTGCGGACCCGGTTCGGCGCCGAACTCGACCTCGCCTGGGGCCCCGACGGCGTCCGCGCCGTCCTCAGACCGCACCGCGACCACCGCATCGAAGTCCGGACTTCCTCCGGCGCGCGGTCACTCGACCTGACCGCCGGAGAAGACCACGTCCTCACCTCGGGGACGTGGTGACTCCCCCCACCCATGTAAGGGACACCATGGCAACATCCATGTCGAGCAGGGTCGGCAAGGCCCTGCTGGCCCCGGCGCTCGCCCTCGGCGCGACCGTCGGACTCGCCGCCGCCCCCGCCCAGGCCGCCGTCTGGAACTCCTGCGACCAGTGGGGCAACACCAGCCTGAACGGCTACACGCTCTACAACAACATCTGGGGCTCCGGCGCCGGCAGCCAGTGCGTCTGGGCCAACTCCGGCACCGACTGGGGCGTCTGGGCCGACCACCCGAACACCGGCGGCATCAAGTCGTACCCCAACGCCAAGAAGGTGATCAACAAGACGATCACCTCGCTCGGCTCGCTGTCCAGCAGCTACAACGTCACGGTCCCGTCGTCCGGCGCCTACAACACCTCGTACGACATCTGGGACACCGACTACGACTACGAGATCATGCTCTGGGTGAACCACAACGGCGCCGTCGGCCCGCTCGGCACCTCGCAGGGCAACGTCACCCTCGGCGGCCACACCTGGACCGTCTACAAGGGCAGCAACGGCGCGAACGAGGTGTTCTCGTTCCTGCGCACCTCCGACTCGTCGTCCGGCACCGTCGCCATCCTGCCGATCCTCAAGTGGATCAAGGACACCAAGGGCTGGATGGGCAACGAGACCATCGGCGACGTCCAGTTCGGCTTCGAGATCACCTCCTCTGCCGGCGGCCTGAACTTCCAGGCCAACAACCTGACCGTCAGCAGCAGCTGACACCCCCGGCACGACGATGCGGCCGGCCCCTCCCTCGAGGGACCGGCCGCACCGTCCTGTCCGGCGCGGCTACTCCGCCACCGGCAGCCGCGCCCCGTCCCGCAGGAACAGCGGGATCCGGTCCAGCGGGGCGTCGACCGTCACGGCCGCACCGCCCTCGTACGTCTCACCCGTCCACGCGTCCGTCCAGGCCGCGCCCGCCGGGAGATACGTCGTCCACGTCCTCGCGCCCGCCTCCAGCACCGGCGCGACGAGCAGGTCCCGGCCGAACAAGTAGGCGTCGTCGACCGACCAGGCCGCCGGGTCGTCCGGGAACTCCAGGAACAGCGGCCGCATCACCGGCAGCCCCTCCTCGTGCGCCTCCCGCATCACGTCCAGCACATACGGCTTCAGCCGCTCCCGCAGCCGCAGACAGCGCTCCAGGACCGCGCCCGCCTCCTCGCCGTACGACCACACCTCGTTGGGGCCGCCGGTCATCTCCGGGCCCAGCGGCATGCCCGGGTCGCGGAAGCCGTGCAGACGCATCAGCGGGGACAGCGCGCCGAACTGGAACCAGCGGACCATCACCTCGCGGTAGGCCGGGTCGTCCGGATCGCCGCCGTGGAAGCCGCCGATGTCGGTGTTCCACCACGGGATGCCGGACAGCGCCGTGTTGAGGCCGGCCGCGATCTGCCGGCGCAGCGTCGCGAAGTCGGTGCCGATGTCACCCGACCACAGCGCCGCGCCGTAGCGCTGACTGCCCGCCCACGCCGAGCGGTTGAGCGTGACGATCTCCTCCTCGCCGGCGGCGCGCAGCCCCTCGTAGAAGGTGCGGGCGTTGTCCGCCGGGTAGATGTTGCCGACCTCCAGCCCCGGACCCGCCCAGTAGCGCAGGTTCTCCTGGAAGCCGGGCTTGAGCTCCGGCTCGCAGGCGTCCAGCCAGAACGCGTCGATCCCGTACGGGGTCAGGTAGTTGTCCCGGATGCGCGACCACACGAAGTCACGGGCGTCGGGGTTGGTGGCGTCGTAGAAGGCCACCTGGACCGTCGAGGCGACCCCCTTGTCCGGCCAGTCGGCGTGCGCCTGCGGACCGTACTGGGTGCCGATGAAGTAACCCCGCTGCTCCATCACCGAGTGGTTCTCGCTCAGCGGCGACACCGACGGCCATACGCTCACCACCAACTTCACGCCCAGCTCGGTCAGTTCGCGGACCATCGCGGCCGGGTCCGGCCACTCCTCGGGGTCGAACCTCCACTCGCCCAGGTGCGTCCAGTGGAAGAAGTCGCAGACGATGGCGGACAGGGGCAGGCCCCGTCGCTTGTACTCCCGCGCCACCGCGAGGAGTTC
The DNA here is from genome assembly GCF_042890065.1 of Streptomyces sp. NPDC002328. Taxonomy (NCBI): domain Bacteria; kingdom Bacillati; phylum Actinomycetota; class Actinomycetes; order Kitasatosporales; family Streptomycetaceae; genus Streptomyces; species Streptomyces sp. NPDC002328. Next base: position 266,526 of record NZ_JBIARQ010000010.1, read on the forward strand.
GTCCTGCGTGCGGTAGCGCAGCTTGCACTGCCAGAAGCCCGCCGCCCACTCCGGCAGCATCGGCGTGCGGCCGGTCACCGCGCTGTAGCGGCGCTGGGCCCCGGCCGGGTCGCCCACCGTGATCCAGTAGTCGATCTGCCGCGCCGAGTCCGCCACCCAGCGGGTGCCGTTGCCGGCCAGCTCCACCCGGCCGATCGCCGGGTTGTTCCACAGCAGCGTGTAGCCCCGGCTGGAGGTGAGCACCGGGATGCCGACCTCGGCGTTGCGCTGGACCAGGTCCAGCACCAGCCCCTTCTGGTCCAGCCGCCCGTGCTGGTGCTGGCCGAGGCCGTACAGCCGCTCGTCGTCGTAGGCGGCGAAGCGCTGCTCCAGCCGGTGGTGGCCGTTGCCGACGGCCGTGTAGAGGCGCGGGCCGGGCCACCAGAAGTGGGCGCGGGCCTCGGACAGCACCTCGGAGCCGTCCTCGGTGCGCAGGAAGCGGACCATGCCCTCCGCGTCGACCTCCACGGTCAGCGCGCCGACGGTCAGCCGCCCCCGCCCCTCCTCGATCTTCACCGTGGACGGGGTCGGCGGGGCCTCCTGGAGCAGCGCGCCGGGCAGACCGTCGAGGACGGGACCGCCCAGCCGCGCCCGGACCCGGACCGCGTCCGGCCCCCACGGCTCCACGCGCAACGTCTCCTGACGACCGCTCCACTCCAGCGCGCCGTCCCGCTCACGGAACGTGCCGACGGTGGGCGAGGACTGCGCGAGGCTGACCTGGGTCTGGTTTTCGGCAGGCTGATTCACGAGGGGGCTCCTGTGCTCCTGGAGGAGTGCAGACATGAGGCGTGCGGAGAGGGGGGCAGGAGGTGGATCAGGAGGTGACCGGGGCCGGGCCGGTGCTCGCCCGGACCGTCAACTCGGGTGCCAGCAGCACCACTTCGTCCTCGCCCCGGCCGTCGAGCTTGGCGACGAGGCGTTCCACGGCGTGCCGGCCCATCTCCTGCGCGGGGATGGCGACCGACGTCAGCCGCACCGAGGCCTGGACGGCGACCTGCTCGGGGCAGACGGCCAGCACCGACACGTCCTCCGGCACCGCCCGCCCCTGCTGGCGCAGCAGCGCGAGCAGCGGCTCGACCGCCGACTCGTTCTGCACGACGAAGCCGGTGGTGTCGGGCCGCTCGTCAAGGATCCGGGCGAGGGTCGCGGCCATGGCGTCGTACCCGCCCTCGCACGGCCGGTGCAGCAGCCGCACGCCCAACTCCCGGGAACGCGACCGGAGTCCGTCGAGGGTGCGTTCGGCGAACCCGGTGTGCCGCTCGTAGACGGCTGCCGCCTCGCCTATGACAGCGATGTCACGGTGCCCGAGCTTCGCCAGGTGCTCCACGCACAGCGCGCCGGTCGCCGTGAAGTCGAGATCGACGCAGGTCAGCCCGGCGGTGTCGGCGGGCAGCCCGATGAGAACGGACGGCTGGTGGGTGCCGCGCAGCAACGGCAGCCGCTCGTCGTCGAGTTGGACGTCCATCAGGATCATCGCGTCGGCGAGCCCGCTGCGGGTGACGCGGCGCACGGCGTCCGGCCCCTCCTCGCCGGTCAGCAGCAGGACGTCGTAGCCGTGCGCCCGGGCGGCGGTGGCCACCGCGATGGCGATCTCCATCATCACCGGCACGTACATGTCGGTGCGCAGCGGGATCATCAGCGCGATGATGTTCGACCTGCTGCTGGCCAGCGCGCGGGCCCCCGCGTTCGGGTGGTAGCCGAGCTCGCGGATGCTCTGCTCGACCCGCTCCCGGGTGGTCGCGGAGATGGACCGCTTGCCGCTGAGGACATAGCTCACCGTGCTCGCCGAGACTCCGGCGTGCTGGGCGACCTCGGCGAGGGTGACCATCCAGCTCTCCAAGCTTTTGTGAAGCGCTTCGACAGTGCGCAGTGCGAACAGGGGCGGGTAAGAGTGATTCGACAGTAGCTCTAGCGAGGGTGGGTGTCCATAGGTTGTCGAAGCGCTTCGACAAAGACTTCCGGAGCGGTGCAGGGAGACCAGCACAACCAGCCCGTCTGGGGGTCCCCCCTCTGGGGGAGTTTGAGGACGAGGCCCGTCCAGGGCCGAACCGGGGGTCCGGGGGCGGCAGCCCCCGGGGACGATGGGGGTCCCCCCGCTCGAGCGAAGCCGAGAGTGGGGGAGGGAAGGGGCGGCGGGGGCGAGAAAAACCGCCCACGGCCCCCCGGCCGGCATGCTCGCCCCCCGCGTCCCGCACCACCCGTTCGGCGCAAGGCCCCCCGGCCCCGCGACCGCCCCCGGCGCCCGGCGATTCCAGGGCGCGACAGCCGAACCCGCACCCGCCCCGGAACACCCGCCCCCCACCCCAGGGCTGGTGACCTCCCCCCGAATCCGGTACATACGATCGAGTAGGACCCGTCAGTAACCGAATAGGTCCAAGATCCCGATTCGCGGCGAGGTGAGCCTCATGTCCGCACCACCCACCTCCTCCTCCCGACCCGGCCCCACAGTCACCGAACGTGAGGCACGCCAGGTGGCGGAGGCCGCTCGGGAGCAGGACTGGCGCAAGCCCAGCTTCGCCAAGGAACTGTTCCTGGGCCGCTTCCGGCTCGACCTGATCCACCCCCACCCCCTGCCCGCCGGCGAGGACGCCCGCCGAGGCGAGGCCTTCCTCGCCAAGCTGCGCGACTTCTGCGAGACGAGGATCGACTCGGCCCGTATCGAACGCGAGGCGCGCATCCCCGACGAGACGGTCAACGGGCTCAAGGAGCTCGGCGCCCTCGGCATGAAGATCGACCCCAAGTACGGCGGCCTCGGCCTCACCCAGGTCTACTACAACAAGGCCCTCGCCCTGGTCGGCTCCGCCAGCCCCGCGCTCGGCGCGCTCCTCTCCGCCCACCAGTCGATCGGCGTACCGCAGCCGCTGAAGCTGTTCGGCACCCAGGAGCAGAAGGACGCCTATCTGCCCCGCTGCGCCCGCACCGACATCTCGGCGTTCCTGCTGACCGAGCCGGACGTCGGCTCCGACCCCGCCCGCCTGGCCACCACCGCCGTCCCCGACGGCGACGACTACGTCCTCGACGGAGTCAAGCTGTGGACCACCAACGGCGTCGTCGCCGACCTCCTGGTCGTCATGGCCCGCGTGCCCAAGTCCGAGGGCCACAAGGGCGGCATCACCGCCTTCGTCGTCGAGGCCGACTCCGAGGGCGTCACCGTCGAGCACCGCAACGCCTTCATGGGCCTGCGCGGCCTGGAGAACGGCGTCACCCGCTTCCACCGGGTCCGCGTCCCCGCCACCGCCCGCATCGGCCCCGAGGGCGCCGGCCTCAAGATCGCCCTGACCACCCTCAACACCGGCCGGCTCTCCCTGCCCGCCATGTGCGTCGGGGCCGGCAAGTGGTCGCTGAAGATCGCCCGCGAGTGGGCCGGCGTCCGCGAGCAGTGGGGCAAGCCCGTCGCCCAGCACGAAGCGGTCGGCTCCAAGATCAGCTTCATCGCGGCCACCACCTTCGCCCTCGAAGCCGTCGTCGACCTGTCGAGCCAGATGGCCGACGAGGACCGCAACGACATCCGCATCGAGGCCGCCCTCGCCAAGCTCTACGGCAGCGAGATGGCCTGCCTGATGGCCGACGAGCTCGTCCAGATCCGCGGCGGCCGGGGCTTCGAGACCGCCGAGTCCCTCGCCGCCCGCGGCGAACGCGCGGTCCCCGCCGAGCAACTCCTGCGCGACCTGCGCATCAACCGCATCTTCGAGGGCTCCACGGAGATCATGCACCTGCTGATCGCCCGCGAGGCCGTCGACGCCCACCTCTCCGTCGCCGGCGATCTCATCGACCCCGACAAGTCCCTCCAGGACAAGGCGAAGGCGGGCGCCAACGCTGGCGTCTTCTACGCCAGGTGGCTGCCCAAACTGGTCGCGGGCCCCGGCCAACTCCCCAACTCCTACCCCGAGTTCAAGCACGAGGTCGACCTCTCCCCGCATCTGCGGTACGTCGAACGGCACGCCCGCAAACTGGCCCGCTCCACCTTCTACGCCATGTCCCGCTGGCAGGGCCGCATGGAGACCAAACAGGGCTTCCTCGGCCGGATCGTCGACATCGGCGCGGAACTGTTCGCGATGAGCGCGGCCTGCGTGCGGGCCGAACTGCTGCGCGGCCGGGGCGAGCACGGCCGCGAGGCCTACCAGCTCGCCGACGCCTTCTGCCGCCAGGCCCGCGTCCGCGTCGACGCCCTCTTCACCCGCCTGTGGTCCAACACCGACGACCTTGACCGCAAGGTCGTCAAGGGCGTCCTCGGGGGCGCCTACGAGTGGCTGGAGGAAGGCGTCGTCGACCCCTCCGGCGACGGCCCGTGGATCGCCGACGCCACCCCCGGCCCGAGCAGCCGGGAGAACGTGCACCGCCCGATCAGGTGACACCGGGCCCGTGCCACCAGGGCGTCCCCCCGAGACAGCTCTCTCGGGGGGACGCCCTGTCCACGCGCGCGCCCCTTGCGGCGACAATGGGGGGATGAGCGACAGTCCAGCCCCCTCGGGGCGCGGGCCGGAAGCCCCGGCCGCCCCGCGACGCCACGCACGCACCCTCACCGCACCGGGCCCCGACCTCAGCGCGCCGAGCACGCGGGGCACGCACCTGGCGCCGCAGGACCCGCCCCCCGCGCGGACGACGGGACGCCCGGCCCGCGCCCTGGCCGACCCGCACCTCGTCCACGACCCCGTCGCCGGCGACGGCCCCAAGGACGTGGTGATCCTCGGCTCCACCGGCTCGATCGGCACCCAGGCCATCGACCTCGTGCTGCGCAACCCGGACCGCTTCCGCGTGACCGGCCTGTCCGCCAACGGCGGCCGGGTCGCCCTCCTCGCCGAACAGGCCCGCCGACTGCGGGTGCGGACCGTCGCGGTCGCCCGCGAGGACGTCGTGCCCGCCCTGCGCGAGGCGCTCGCCGCCGAGTACGGCGCGGGGGAGCCGCTCCCCGAGATCCTCGCCGGCCCGGACGCGGCCACCCAGCTCGCCGCCTCCGACGCCGCGCACTGCCACACCGTCCTCAACGGCATCACGGGCTCCATCGGACTCGCGCCCACCCTCGCCGCCCTGGAGGCGGGCCGCACCCTCGCGCTCGCCAACAAGGAATCGCTCATCGTCGGCGGCCCGCTGGTGAAGGCGCTCGCCGAACCCGGCCAGATCATCCCCGTGGACTCCGAGCACGCGGCCCTCTTCCAGGCCCTCGCCGCCGGCACGCGCGCGGACGTCCGCAAGCTCGTCGTCACCGCCTCCGGCGGCCCCTTCCGCGGCCGGACCAGGGAGCAGCTGGCGCACGTCACCGTCGAGGACGCCCTCGCCCACCCCACCTGGGCCATGGGCCCGGTGATCACGATCAACTCCGCCACCCTCGTCAACAAGGGCCTGGAGGTGATCGAGGCACACCTCCTCTACGACATTCCCTTCGACCGCATTGAGGTCGTCGTGCATCCCCAGTCGTATGTCCACTCGATGGTTGAGTTCACGGACGGATCGACACTGGCGCAGGCGACGCCGCCCGACATGCGCGGGCCCATCGCCGTCGGCCTCGGCTGGCCCGAGCGGGTGCCCGACGCGGCGCCCGCCTTCGACTGGAGCAAGGCGTCGACGTGGGAGTTCTTCCCGCTCGACGACGAGGCCTTCCCCTCGGTCGGCCTCGCCCGGCACGTGGGCGAACTCGGCGGCACCGCCCCCGCGGTGTTCAACGCCGCCAACGAGGAGTGCGTGGAGGCTTTCCGCCGGGGCGCGCTGCCGTTCAACGGGATCATCGATACGGTGACGCGGGTGGTCGAGGAACACGGCACGCCCGTCACGGGAACTTCACTCACCGTGCCGGACGTCCTCGAAGCGGAGACCTGGGCGCGGGCCCGGGCCCGGGAACTGACAGCACAGACGGCGACCGCGGAGGCGCGTTGATGACGTCCCTGATGATGATCCTCGGCATAGTCGTCTTCGTGATCGGCCTGCTGGTCTCGATCGCGTGGCACGAGCTGGGGCATCTGTCCACGGCCAAGCTCTTCGGCATCCGCGTGCCGCAGTACATGGTCGGCTTCGGCCCGACGCTGTTCTCACGCCACAAGGGCGAGACCGAGTACGGCGTGAAGGCCATCCCCTTCGGCGGCTACATCCGCATGATCGGCATGTTCCCGCCCGGCGACGACGGCCGGGTGACCGCCCGCTCCACCTCGCCCTGGCGCGGCATGATCGAGGACGCCCGCTCGGCCGCGTTCGAGGAGCTCAAGCCCGGCGACGAGAAGCGCATGTTCTACACGCGCAGGCCGTGGAAGCGGGTCATCGTGATGTTCGCGGGGCCCTTCATGAACCTGATCCTCGCCGTCGCGCTGTTCCTCACCGTCCTGATGGGCTTCGGCATCTCGCAGCAGACCACCACGGTCAGCTCGGTCTCCCAGTGCGTCATCAAGCAGAGCGAGAACCGCAACGACTGCACGGCGAAGGACCCGGCCTCCCCGGCCGCGGCCGCCGGGCTGAAGGCGGGCGACGAGATCGTCTCCTTCGCCGGCGTGCGCACCGACGACTGGAACGAGCTGTCCGACCTCATCCGCGCCAACCCCGACAAGACCGTCCCGGTCGTCGTCCAGCGCGACGGCAAGGACATCACCCTGACGGCGACCATCGCCACCAACCAGGTCGCCAAGAAGGACTCCGCCGGCCAGATCGTCCAGGGCGAGTACGTCTCCGCCGGCTTCCTCGGCTTCAGCGCCGCCACCGGCATCGTCAAGCAGGACTTCGGCGAGTCCGTGACCTGGATGGGAGACCGCATCGGCGAGGCCGTCGACTCCCTCGCCGCCCTGCCCGGCAAGATCCCGGCCCTGTGGAACGCGGCCTTCGACGGCGCCCCCCGCGAACCCGACTCGCCCATGGGGGTGGTCGGCGCGGCCCGCGTCGGCGGCGAGATCTTCACCCTGGACATCCCGCCGACCCAGCAACTGGCCATGGCGCTGATGCTGGTCGCCGGCTTCAACCTCTCCCTGTTCCTCTTCAACATGCTCCCGCTGCTCCCCCTGGACGGCGGCCACATCGCGGGCGCCCTCTGGGAGTCCCTGCGCCGCAACGTGGCAAAACTCCTCCGCCGACCCGACCCGGGCCCCTTCGACGTGGCAAAACTGATGCCGGTGGCCTACGTGGTGGCGAGCATCTTCATCTGCTTCACCATCCTCGTCCTCATCGCGGACGTGGTTAACCCCGTACGAATCTCCTAGCCATCAGCGGTTCGCGACGGCCGGGCACCCTGGGTGTCCGGCCGTTCGCCGTCCGGCCGCGCACCGCGCGCCCCGGCGGACTCCCCACGGGTGGTTTACGGGCGGGATGTGCTCGGGTCTGCGCCCGTGCCGTAATCTCGAAGCCTGGAGCCCGCCGCTGACGGGACCTGGGACATGATCCACGACTTGGGGTTGCACAGCAGATGACTGCGATTTCTCTCGGCATGCCGTCCGTTCCGACCAGGGTTGCCGAGCGCCGGAAGAGCCGGCAGATCCAGGTCGGCTCCGTGGCGGTCGGCGGGGACGCGCCCGTGTCCGTGCAGTCGATGACCACGACCCGTACGTCCGACATCGGCGCCACGCTCCAGCAGATCGCCGAGCTGACCGCGTCCGGCTGCCAGATCGTCCGCGTCGCCTGCCCGACCCAGGACGACGCCGACGCGCTCGCGACCATCGCCCGCAAGTCGCAGATCCCGGTCATCGCCGACATCCACTTCCAGCCGAAGTACGTCTTCGCCGCGATCGAGGCGGGCTGCGCGGCGGTCCGCGTGAACCCCGGCAACATCAAGCAGTTCGACGACAAGGTCAAGGAGATCGCGCGGGCCGCGAACGACCACGGCACCCCGATCCGCATCGGCGTGAACGCGGGCTCCCTGGACCGGCGCCTGCTCCAGAAGTACGGCAAGGCCACCCCCGAGGCCCTCGTCGAGTCCGCCCTCTGGGAGGCCTCCCTCTTCGAGGAGCACGACTTCCGCGACATCAAGATCTCGGTCAAGCACAACGACCCGGTCGTGATGATCGAGGCCTACCGCCAGCTCGCCGCCGCCTGCGACTACCCCCTCCACCTCGGCGTCACCGAGGCCGGCCCCGCCTTCCAGGGCACCATCAAGTCGGCCGTCGCCTTCGGCGCCCTCCTCTCCCAGGGCATCGGCGACACGATCCGCGTCTCCCTCTCCGCGCCCCCAGTGGAGGAGGTCAAGGTCGGCAACCAGATCCTGGAGTCCCTCAACCTCAAGCAGCGCGGCCTGGAGATCGTCTCCTGCCCGTCCTGCGGCCGCGCCCAGGTCGACGTCTACAAGCTCGCCGAAGAGGTCACCGCCGGCCTCACCGGCATGGAGGTCCCGCTCCGGGTCGCCGTCATGGGCTGCGTCGTCAACGGCCCCGGCGAGGCCCGCGAGGCCGACCTCGGCGTCGCCTCCGGCAACGGCAAGGGCCAGATCTTCGTCAAGGGCGAGGTCATCAAGACCGTCCCCGAGTCCAAGATCGTGGAGACCCTCATCGAGGAGGCCATGAAGCTGGCCGAACAGATGGAGTCCGAGGGCGTGGCATCAGGCGAACCGTCGGTGTCGGTCGCGGGCTGAGGTTCCGGCTCCGGGGCGGGGCCCGGCCCCGCTTCGACAGCCTCCGTGGCCCCCTCGCACCCCGTCCTCCCGGCCGGGGATCGTCGCGGGGCGGCGCGGCAAAGGAACGGCGGGTACAGTGCGGGGATCAGGCAGACCCCAGTGTGAGGCCCCGCACTTGTTGACGCAGACCACCTCCCGGGTCCTCGAACCGAGCGATCTGGACGCCGCTCTCGCCGTGCTCGACCGCGAGCCGGTCGCGAACGCCTTCGTGACCTCCCGTGTGCAGGTCGCGGGCCTGGACCCGTGGCGGCTGGGCGGCGAGATGTGGGGCTGGTACGAGGACGGCATGCTGACGTCCCTGTGCTACGCGGGCGCCAACCTCGTCCCGATCTGCGCCACCCCGCGCGCGGTACGCGCCTTCGCCGACCGCGCGAGGCGGGCCGGTCGCCGCTGCTCCTCCATCGTCGGCCCCTCCGACGCCACCGCCCAGCTGTGGCGGCTGCTCGAACCCCACTGGGGCCCGGCCCGCGAGATCCGCGCCCACCAGCCCCTCATGGTCACCGACCGCATGCCCGCCGACATCACCCCGGATCCGTACGTCCGCCGCATCCGCAAGGACGAGATGGAGACGATCATGCCGGCCTGCGTGGCCATGTTCACCGAGGAGGTCGGCGTCTCCCCGATGGCCGGCGACGGCGGTCTCCTCTACCAGGCCCGCGTCGCCGAACTCGTCGGCTCCGGCCGCTCGTTCGCCCGCCTCGACGACCACGGCCGGGTCGCCTTCAAGGCGGAGATCGGCGCCGCGACCCCCGACGCCTGCCAGATCCAGGGCGTCTGGGTGGCCCCCGAGTACCGGGGGAAGGGCCTCGCCGCCCCCGGCATGGCCGCGGTCCTGCGCTACGCCCTCGCGGACGTGGCCCCGGTCGTCAGCCTCTACGTCAACGACTTCAACACGGCGGCACGACGCACGTACCGAAGGGTCGGCTTCCAAGAGGTGGGCGCCTTCATGAGCGTGCTCTTCTGAAGCCTGCTCTTCTGAGCAGTTCACCTCCTGGGCCCCCTGTAGGCTCCCGCCATGGACCTCGTCATCGGCCCCCTGGATCTTTCAGCCCACGTCGACGAGGCACTGGCGGTCCAGGCCGTCGCTTTCGGACTCGGCCCCGACGAAGTCGCCGTCCGCAGGCAGATCGTCCTGCGGCACATGACCAACCCCGGCGCGCGCGCCCTCGGCGCCACCGCCGGCGGCAGACTCGTCGGCTTCGTCTACGGCATGCCGAACGACCGCGCCCACTGGTGGTCCACCGTCGTCGAGCCCTACCTCCGCGCCCTCGGCAACGACGCCTGGCTCGACGACTCCTTCGTCATCACGGAGTTGCACGTCCACCCTGTCTACCAGAACCGCGGCGCGGGCCGCGCCCTGATCACCGCCATCACCGACGGCGCCGCCCAGCCCCGCTCGATCCTCTCCGCGATCGACACCGAGAGCCCGGCGCGAGCCCTCTACCGCTCCCTCGGCTACGAGGACCTGGCCCGCCGCGTCCTCTTCCCCAGCGCGCCCCGCCCGTACGCCGTGATGGGCGCCCCCCTCCCGCTGCGCCGGGGGCGGAGCGCCGCCCCCCTCCCGCCCCGCGAGGGGTAAACGGATTTCCGGCCACCCCGCGCTCCCGGTTAACCTCCTTGCCATCACCCCCATCGGCAGGAGTACGACAACCATGGCGAACGCACCGGTCCAGCGCATGTCCCAGTTGATGGCGAAGACCCTGCGCGACGACCCCGCCGACGCCGAGGTCCTCAGCCACAAGCTCCTCGTCCGCGCCGGCTACGTCCGCCGCACCGCCGCCGGCATCTGGACCTGGCTGCCCCTCGGCAAGAAGGTCCTCGCCAACGTGGAGCGGATCGTCCGCGAGGAGATGGACGCGATCGGCGCCCAGGAGGTGCTGCTCCCCGCCCTCCTGCCGAAGGAGCCCTACGAGGCGACCGGCCGCTGGGAGGAGTACGGCCCGGAGCTGTTCCGCCTGAACGACCGCAAGGGCGGCGACTACCTCCTCGGCCCGACCCACGAGGAGATCTTCACGCTGATCGTGAAGGACCAGGCGTCCTCCTACAAGGACCTGCCGGTCATCCTCTACCAGATCCAGACCAAGTTCCGCGACGAGGCCCGCCCCCGCGCCGGCATCCTGCGCGGCCGTGAGTTCCTCATGAAGGACTCCTACTCCTTCGACACCGAGGACGAGGGCCTCGCGCAGTCCTACGCCCTGCACCGCCAGGCCTACCAGAAGGTGTTCGAGCGCCTCGGCCTCGACTACCGCATCTGCGCCGCCACCGCGGGCGCGATGGGCGGCTCGAAGTCGGAGGAGTTCCTCGCCCCGGCCGGCGCCGGCGAGGACACCTTCGCCGACTGCCCCAACTGCGACTTCGCCGCCAACACCGAGGCGATCAGCTACCAGCTCCAGCCGGTGGACGCGGCCGGCGTCCCCGCCGCCGAGGAGATCCCCACCCCGGACACCCCGACCATCGAGACCCTGGCCGCCTCCCTCGGCGTCCCGGCTTCCGCCACCCTGAAGAACCTCCTCGTCAAGGTGGACGGCGAGATCGTCGCCGTCGGCGTGCCCGGCGACCGCGAGGTCGACATGGACAAGGTCGAGGCCCATTTCGCCCCGGCCGCCGTCGAGTTGGTCACCGCCGAGGACTTCGTGGGCCGCCCCGACCTGGTCCGCGGCTACGTCGGCCCGCAGGGCCTGGGCGAGAAGGTCACCTACATCGCCGACCCGCGCGTGGCCCCCGGCACCTCCTGGATCACCGGCGCCAACAAGGAGCACACGCACGCGAAGAACGTCGTCGCGGGCCGTGACTTCGAGGTCGACGCGTACGTCGACGTCGTCGTCGTCCAGGAGGGCGACCCCTGCCCGAACTGCGGCACCGGCCTCAAGCTGGACCGCGCCATCGAGATCGGCCACATCTTCCAGCTCGGCCGCAAGTACGCCGACGCCCTCAAGCTCGACGTCCTCGGCCAGAACGGCAAGCCGGTCCGCGTCACCATGGGCTCCTACGGCATCGGCGTCTCCCGCGCGGTCGCGGCCCTCGCCGAGCAGACCGCCGACGACAAGGGCCTGTGCTGGCCCGCCGAGGTCGCCCCGGCCGACGTGCACGTGGTCGCCGCCGGCAAGGCCCTCCAGACCGAACTGGCCCTCGACGTCTCGGAGAAGCTGCGGGCGGCGGGGCTGCGCGTCCTGGTCGACGACCGGGCCGGCGTCTCCCCGGGCGTGAAGTTCACCGACTCCGAGCTGATCGGCGTGCCGAAGATCCTCGTCGCCGGCCGCCGCTCCGCCGAGGGCGTCCTGGAGCTGAAGGACCGCCGCACCGGCGAGCGCGAGGAGCTGACGGTGGACGAGGCGATCGCCCGCCTCACCGCGTGACGTAAAGGCAGCTCTCAGCACGTTCTGCCGAGGCGTAGGGCCGCCTCACGGGCTTCTTCCGGACCGTTCCCCTCCGTGGTGCAGGTCAGAGCCACACCACGGAGGGGAACGGTGCTGCCCCCTGGACGGCGCCGGCGCGGTCCGCGCCGGCGGCTGTCACAGCACCTGGATCCCCGCCCGCGAGGCGGCTCAACTCGCTTTGGAAGCCGCCTGTTTGGGTGCGGGTGGCATGCGGCGCCGCCGTGCGGGCGCGGCCGGCCCCCACCGGGCCTGCGGCCGCCTCACAACCAGCCCGCGAACTCCAGCAACAACTCCGCGTCCCGGGGCCGTCCCACTCGCAGCGCCCGCACCCCGGACTCCACCGCCCGGAACAACGTCCACCCCCGCACCCGTTCCTGATCCAGCTCCAGCGACTCCGCCAGCTTCCGCACCCGCCGCCGCGTGGTCCCCGCCCCCGACGTAGTGGCGATCAGATCCTCCACCCGGTCACGCACCAGCCGCGCCAGATCGAACGCGCACTCGCCCACCACCGGATCCGGCCCCACGGCCAGCCACGGCATCCGCTCGCCCGCCAGCACCTTGCTCTGCCGGAACGTCCCGTGCAGCAGCCGGTGTTCGGGCGGCGCGGCCAGCAACTCCTCGCGGGCCGCGAGCGCCGCGTCCACCAGCACGCCCACCTCGTCGTCGACGGCGGTCGCCCGCATCGCCTCCGCCTGCCGCCCGGTCCGCTCGGCGACCGTCTCGAACGACTTCCCGGCCGGCGGCTCCACCCACAGCCGCCGCAGCGTCCCCGCCGCCTCCAGCAGCGCCTTCGCCTCCGGCAGCGACCGCACCGACACATCGGGATGCAGCCGCTCCAGCACCAGCACCCCTTCGCCGGCCGGCTCCTCCAACAGCTGTACGGCGCCCAGTCCGCCCCACCGCGCGAGCGCGGCCCGCTCGGCCTCCGGCCGGAACCGGGGCGGGGCCAGCTTCAGCACGGCCGGCGTCCCGTCGGCGTACCGCACCAGCACCACCAGGCTGCTGCGCCCGCCCGGCACCTGGACCCGCTCGACGGTCAACTCGCGTAGAGCGACGGCCTGTCGGGCCGCCTCCGGCAGCGCGGTCAGCCAGTCGTCGCCGTCCGGCGCCGTCTCACCGAGCGCCCTGACCAGCCGCCGCGGCGGTTCGAAAGCCATGCGCGAACCGTCCCTTCCTGGTCGTGCTCCTGCGTTCCGGTCGTGGTCGTCAGTCTGTGCTCCAGCGCCGCACCCGGTTTCTCCGGGCGCCTTCCGCCTACCCCGTCGGCGCCGGTGTGGACGAGCCCGCCTCCGTGGCCGCGGCGCCCGCGCCGGTGACGGCCGGATCCGCGGCCGAGCCGGCCCGCTCAGCGAGACCAGGGAAGGCTACGCTGCCGCCGCGCCAGCGCACCGCCCGCACCGCCGCCTCCCGCAGCACCCCGGCGGCCTCCCGGCGTCGCGCGCCCCCGGCCGCCCGCACCAGGTCCGAGTAGACGCCGGCGACCCGTTCCTCCAGCTCGGCGGCGAGCCGGACCGCCGCCGCGGAGTCCGGCACCGCGAACGGCAGGGCGTACGCGGCGCTCGCCGCCACCGGCTCGCCACCCAGATCCCGCACCTCGCGCGCCAGCGCGTCCCGGCGCGCCCGGTGCGCGTCGTACGCCGCCCGGGCCTCCGCGCGCCGCGCCTCGCCGATCCGCCCGCCGACGACGCCGTACCCGTACACCGCCGCGTGCTCGGCGGCCAGCGCGGCCTGGAGCGCCGTCGTCTCCTCGGCCTTCGCGCCCTTCGCGCCCTTCGTGTCGCTCATCGCGCGCCCTCCGTCAGGATGTAGGCGTGCGCCGCCCCGGACGCCGCCACCGAGGCCAGCAGCCGGGCCAGTTCGCCCGGCAGGTCCGTCAGCGCCGCGACCCGGCGGTCGGCGAGCGTCCGCTCGGCGGTGGCCAGTTCGGTGAGTGCGTCCTTCTCGTTCACGGGCACCGACGGACCGGGAGCCGCCGCCCCGGAAGCGGATGCCGTAGGCGACCCAGACCCAGACCCAGACCCAGACGGCGTCGCACCCGGCGTCCCCGCCACGCCCCCGAACGCCTCCGTGTGCCGTACCGTCTCCGCCCGCAGCGGCGTCAGCCGCTCCGCCAGCGAAGGATGCGCGGCGAGGACGGCGTCGTACCGCGCCGCCAGCCCCGCGCTGTCCCGGGCCGCACGCGCGCGTGCCCGCTCCGCGACCGACGGATCGCCCTCCGAGCCCTCCTCGCCGGAGTCCCCGGACCCCGAGCAGCCGATCAGCAGGGCCGCCCCGGCGGCGGAGGCGAGCAGGGTTCTTCTGCGCGGCCCGGAGAGGGTGCGCGGCGGTGGAGGGAACGGCACGGCAGACGTCCTCGGGGAACTCGTACGAAAGGGAACACCGATCAGGGCCCGCTCACGCGCGGCACACCCGTGATCACCGTACCCGCGCACCCGCCCCCCACCACTCACCGGCACCGTCCGGTGGACGGCAACACCCTCCGCGACCCGATACCCTTTGATCAGACACGCGACCCAACCCACAACAGCACACGCGGCCGAGGAGTCACCCGGATGAGCACGACCCAGAGCGAGAGGCTGCGAGAACTGCTGGAACCCCTCGTCACCTCCCAGGGCCTGGATCTCGAAGAGATCGCCGTGGACTCCGTCGGACGCAAGCGAGTGCTGCGCGTCGTCGTCGACTCCGACACCGGAGCGGACCTGGACCGGATCGCCGATGTGAGCCGCGCGCTCTCGGCGAAGCTCGACGAGACCGACGCGATGGGCGAGGGCGAGTACACCCTCGAGGTCGGCACCCCGGGCGCGGAGCGCTCCCTCACCGAGCACCGCCACTACGTCCGCGCCACGGACCGCCTGGTGAGGTTCCAGCTGCGCGAGGACGGCGAACTCGTCGCCCGGATCCTCGCCGTGGACGACGAGGGTCTCGACGTGGAGGTTCCCGGAGTGAAGGGCCGCAAGGCCACCACCCGCAGACTCGCGTTCGCGGACGTCGACAAGGCGCGCGTGCAGGTCGAGTTCAACCGCAAGGACAAGCAGGACGCGCAGGGCGCGCAGGACATGAAGGAAGAGGAGGAGGCGTAGCCGTGGACATCGACATGAGTGCCCTGCGGGGCTTGGTTCGGGAGAAGGAGATCTCCTTCGACCTGCTGGTCGAGGCGATCGAGTCGGCCCTCCTCATCGCCTACCACCGCACCGAGGGAAGCCGCCGTCACGCGCGCGTGGAGCTCAACCGGGAGACCGGTCACGTGACCGTGTGGGCGAAGGAGGACCCCGAGGACCTGGAGGAGGGGCAGGAGCCCCGCGAGTTCGACGACACGCCGTCCGGTTTCGGCCGGATCGCCGCGACGACGGCCAAGCAGGTGATCCTCCAGCGCCTGCGCGACGCCGAGGACGACGCGACGCTCGGCGAGTACGCCGGCCGTGAGGGCGACATCGTCACCGGTGTGGTCCAGCAGGGCCGCGACCCGAAGAACGTCCTCGTGGACATCGGCAAGCTGGAGGCCATCCTGCCGGTGCAGGAGCAGGTCCCCGGCGAGACCTACCAGCACGGCATGCGTCTCAGGTCGTACGTCGTCCGGGTGGCGAAGGGCGTGCGCGGCCCGTCCGTGACCCTCTCGCGGACGCACCCCAATCTGGTGAAGAAGCTGTTCGCGCTGGAGGTGCCGGAGATCGCCGACGGGTCCGTCGAGATCGCCGCCATCGCACGTGAGGCCGGTCACCGTACGAAGATCGCCGTCCGTTCCACCCGTTCGGGCCTGAACGCCAAGGGCGCCTGCATCGGCCCCATGGGCGGCCGGGTGCGCAACGTCATGGGCGAACTCAACGGTGAGAAGATCGACATCGTCGACTGGTCGGACGACCCGGCCGAGATGGTGGCGAACGCGCTGTCACCCGCCCGGGTGTCCAAGGTGGAGGTCGTCGACATGGCGGCCCGCTCCGCGCGCGTGACGGTCCCGGACTACCAGCTGTCGCTGGCGATCGGCAAGGAAGGGCAGAACGCCCGGCTCGCCGCCCGGCTGACCGGCTGGCGGATCGACATCCGGCCCGACACCGAGCAGCCCGGGGAATAGATCCACGCCTCAGCACGCTCAGATCACGTCAGATATACGCGCGGCAACTGTTCGAGTCCTGCCCCGAAGGGGTGAGGTGGCCGCGGGGAGGTAGACTTAACTGTGTCTGGCCGGACGCACGCCCGCTCACGCCCTGAACGCACCTGTGTGGGGTGTAGGGAGCGAACGGCCAAGACGGAGCTGCTGCGCATCGTGGCGAGAGAGGACGCCTGCGTCCCCGATCCTCGCGGTACGCTGCCCGGCCGGGGTGCGTACGTGCATCCCGCCCCGGTCTGTCTCGACCAGGCGGTACGCCGCCGGGCGTTCACGCGGGCGTTGCGTGCCCCGGGAGCGCTCGACACAAAGGCGTTGCGCCGGTACGTCGAGCAGACGACAGTTGCCGATCAGGCAACACCGTAAGAAGCGTTGCGTGGAACCCCCGCGCGGCCCAGGTACCCCGCGAGTTGGAAGTAGGTCGAGATTGCGATGAGCACTCGATGAGCACGCGATGAGTACGCCCATGAAGTAGCGACGGTCCGGCCGCAACCCGGACCTAAAAGGAGCGAAGTGGCTAAGGTCCGGGTATACGAACTCGCCAAGGAGTTCGGCGTGGAGAGCAAGGTCGTCATGGCCAAGCTCCAAGAGCTCGGTGAATTCGTCCGTTCGGCGTCCTCGACGATCGAGGCGCCCGTTGTACGCAAACTGACCGACGCCTTCCAGGGCGGTGGCAGCGGCAAGTCCGCCAAGCCCGCCCCGCGCAAGGCTGCCCCCAGGCCCGCGGCGCCCTCCCCGGCGCAGGCGGCCCGTCCGGGCCCGGCCGCACCTCGGCCGGCCGCCCCCAAGCCCCCGACGGCTCAGCCGCCCCAGGCCCCCGCGGCCCCGGCTGCCTCGTCGACCCCGTCGGCCCCCGCGCCGGCGTCTTCCGGTTCCGGCCCGCGTCCGGGCCCGCGGCCCGCGCCGCGTCCGGCCCCGGCCGCCCCGGAGTTCACCGCTCCGCCGTCGGCCCCGGCTCCGCAGAAGCCGGCCGGCCAGGGCCAGGGTCAGGGTCCGCGCCCCGGCGCTCCCAAGCCCGGCGGTCGTCCCGCCCCCGGTCAGGGCCAGCAGGGTGGTCAGGCTCAGCGCCCGGCCGCCGCGCAGGGTCAGCGTCCCGGTGGCGGCGCGCCGCGTCCCGGCGCCCGTCCGGCCGGTCCCCGTCCGGGCAACAACCCCTTCACCTCCGGCGGCAACGCCGGCATGGCCCGTCCGCAGGCCCCCCGTCCGCAGGGCGGCCCCGGCGGTCCCCGTCCCGGCGGCGCTCCCGGCGCGGGCCCCCGTCCGCAGGCGCCCGGCGCCCAGGGCGGCGGTCCTCGTCCGCAGGCTCCCGGCGGTCCCCGCCCGTCCCCGGCCGGCATGCCGCGTCCGCAGGGCGGCGCCGGCGGTCCCCGTCCCGGCGGCCCGCGTCCGAACCCCGGCATGATGCCGCAGCGTCCGGCTGCCGGCCCCCGTCCCGGTGGCGGCGGTCCCGGCGGTCGCGGTCCCGGCGGCGGCGGTCGTCCCGGTGGCGGCGGCGGTCGTCCGGGCGGCGGCGGCTTCGCCGGTCGTCCCGGCGGCGGCGGTGGCGGCGGCTTCGCCGGTCGTCCCGGCGGTCCCGGCGGCGGTGGCGGCGGCTTCGCCGGTCGTCCCGGCGGTCCGGGCGGTGGCGGTGGCGGCCGTCCCGGCTTCGGCGGTCGTCCGGGCGGTCCCGGTGGCCGTGGTGGCACGCAGGGCGCCTTCGGCCGTCCCGGCGGTCCCGCGCGTCGCGGTCGCAAGTCGAAGCGGCAGAGGCGCCAGGAGTACGAGGCCATGCAGGCCCCGTCGGTCGGCGGCGTGATGCTGCCTCGCGGCAACGGCGAGACCATTCGCCTGTCGCGCGGTGCGTCGCTCACCGACTTCGCGGAGAAGATCAACGCCAACCCGGCGTCGCTCGTCGCGGTCATGATGAACCTCGGCGAGATGGTCACCGCGACCCAGTCCGTCTCCGACGAGACCCTCCAGCTCCTCGCCGGCGAGATGAACTACCAGGTTCAGATCGTCAGCCCGGAGGAGGAGGACCGCGAGCTGCTCGAGTCCTTCGACATCGAGTTCGGCGAGGACGAGGGCGACGAGGAGGACCTGGTGGTCCGCCCGCCGGTCGTCACCGTCATGGGTCACGTCGACCACGGAAAGACCCGACTGCTCGACGCCATCCGCAAGACGAACGTCATCGCGGGCGAGGCCGGCGGCATCACCCAGCACATCGGTGCCTACCAGGTCTCGACCCAGGTCAACGAAGAGGACCGCGCGATCACCTTCATCGACACCCCGGGTCACGAGGCGTTCACCGCCATGCGTGCCCGTGGTGCCCGGTCGACGGACATCGCGATCCTGGTCGTCGCGGCCAACGACGGCGTCATGCCGCAGACGGTCGAGGCGCTCAACCACGCCAAGGCGGCCGAGGTCCCGATCGTCGTCGCGGTCAACAAGATCGACGTCGAGGGCGCGGACCCGACCAAGGTGCGCGGTCAGCTGACCGAGTACGGCCTGGTGGCCGAGGAGTACGGCGGCGACACCATGTTCGTCGACATCTCCGCCAAGCAGGGTCTGCACATCGACTCGCTGCTCGAGGCCGTGATCCTCACGGCCGACGCCTCGCTCGACCTGCGGGCCAACCCGGTCCAGGACGCGCAGGGCATCTCGATCGAGTCCCGTCTCGACCGCGGCCGCGGCGCCGTGGCGACGGTCCTCGTGCAGCGAGGCACCCTGCGGGTCGGCGACACGATGGTCGTGGGCGACGCCTACGGCCGAGTGCGCGCCATGCTCGACGACAACGGCAACAACGTGGCCGAGGCCGGCCCGTCGACGCCGGTCCAGGTCCTGGGCCTGACCAACGTCCCGGGCGCGGGCGACAACTTCCTCGTCGTCGACGAGGACCGCACCGCCCGCCAGATCGCCGAGAAGCGTGCCGCCCGCGAGCGGAACGCCGCCTTCGCCAAGCGCACGCGCAGGTTCTCCCTGGAGAACCTGGACGCCGCCCTGAAGGCCGGCGAGGTCCAGCAGCTGAACCTGATCATCAAGGGTGACGCTTCCGGTTCAGTGGAGGCTCTCGAGTCCTCGCTGCTCCAGCTGGACGTCGGCGAAGAGGTCGACATCCGCGTCCTGCACCGCGGCGTCGGTGCGGTCACGGAGTCCGACATCGACCTGGCGATGGGCTCGGACGCCATCGTGATCGGCTTCAACGTGCGCGCGGCCGGCCGTGCGCAGCAGATGGCCGAGCGCGAGGGCGTGGACGTCCGCTACTACTCGGTCATCTACCAGGCGATCGAGGAGATCGAGGCGGCCCTGAAGGGCATGCTGAAGCCGGAGTACGAGGAGCACGAGCTCGGTACGGCGGAGATCCGCGAGGTCTTCAAGTCGTCCAAGCTCGGCAACATCGCCGGTGTCCTCATCCGCTCGGGCGAGGTCAAGCGCAACACCAAGGCCCGACTCATCCGTGACGGCAAGGTCATCGCGGAGAGCCTCAACATCGAGGGCCTGCGTCGCTTCAAGGACGACGTCACCGAGATCCGCGAAGGGTTCGAGGGCGGTATCAACCTCGGCAACTTCAACGACATCAAGATCGACGACGTCATCGCGACGTACGAGATGCGGGAGAAGCCGCGGGTGTAAGGCACCCACGGTTCGCACCGGCCGACGGGGAGTCCTCCCCGTCGGCCGGTGCGGCGTCCGGACGGCGGCGGGACGGGGAAAACCCCGTCGAGCCGCCGCCGGTATCGTTGTACCGTTCGTGATGCCCCTGCTCCGTGGAGGGCAGGGCCATCGATCCCGTACCGGCGGGTGAACCGGTTGTACACATGTACGTGGGGACTCTGTCCTTCGACCTGCTCCTCGGCGACGTCCGGTCGCTGAAGGAGAAGCGCTCCGTCGTCCGCCCGATCGTCGCCGAGCTCCAGCGCAAGTACGCGGTGAGCGCGGCCGAGGTGGACCACCAGGACCTGCACCGCCGGGCGGTCATCGGCCTGGCCATGGTGTCCGGTGACGCGGAGCACCTGACCGACGTACTGGACCGGTGTGAACGGCTGGTCGCCGGACGCCCCGAAGTGGAGCTGCTGTCGGTCAGACGCCGCTTCCACGGCGAAGACGACTGACCGACCAGAGAACGCAAGAGAAGAAAAAGAACGGGAGACGGACCAGTGGCCGACAACGCGCGCGCCAAGAGGCTGGCAGACCTCATCCGAGAGGTGGTGGCCCAGAAGCTCCAGCGCGGGATCAAGGACCCGCGGCTCGGTTCCCACGTCACCATCACGGACACCCGCGTCACGGGTGACCTCAGGGAGGCGACCGTCTTCTACACCGTGTACGGGGACGACGAGGAGCGGGCCGCCGCGGCCGCCGGACTGGAGAGCGCCAAGGGCATCCTGCGCTCCGAGGTCGGCCGCGCGGCGGGCGTGAAGTTCACGCCGACGCTGTCCTTCGTCGCCGACGCCCTCCCGGACAACGCGCGCACCATCGAGGACCTCCTCGACAAGGCGCGCCAGTCCGACGAGAAGGTGCGCGAGGCGTCCGCGGGCGCCGCGTACGCCGCCGGCGCCGACCCGTACCGCAAGCCGGATGACGACGAGACGGACGACGCCGCCGAATGAACCGGAAGCACACCGCGCCCGACGGCCTCGTCATCGTCGACAAGCCGTCGGGCTTCACTTCGCACGACGTCGTGGCCAAGATGCGGGGGATCGCCAGGACCCGCCGCGTCGGCCACGCCGGCACGCTCGACCCGATGGCCACGGGCGTCCTCGTCCTCGGCCTGGAGAAGGCGACCAAGCTCCTCGGGCACCTCGCCCTCACCGAGAAGGAGTACCTCGGGACCGTCCGGCTGGGCCAGAACACCCTGACGGACGACGCCGAGGGGGAGATCACCTCCTCCGCCGACGCCTCCCAGGTCACCCGGGACGCCGTCGACACCGCCGTCGGCAAGCTGCGCGGCGACATCATGCAGGTCCCGTCCAAGGTCAGCGCCATCAAGATCGACGGGGTGCGCTCGTACAAGCGGGCGCGCGAGGGCGAGGAATTCGAGATCCCCGCCCGGCCGGTGACCATCTCCTCCTTCACGGTGTACGACGTCCGTCAGGCCGTCGCCGACGACGGCACCCCCGTCGTGGACCTGGTCGTCTCGGTGGTCTGCTCCTCCGGCACCTACATCCGCGCCCTCGCCCGCGACCTGGGCGCCGACCTCGGCGTCGGCGGCCACCTCACCGCCCTGCGCCGCACCCGCGTCGGTCCGTACCGGCTGGACTCGGCCCGCACCCTGGACCAGCTCCAGGAGGAGCTGACCGTGATGCCGATCGCGGAGGCCGCCGGGGCCGCGTTCCCCCGCTGGGACGTGGACGCCAAGCGGGCCCGGCTGCTCATCAACGGCGTCCGGCTGGAGATGCCCGAGACGTACGCCGGTGTCGGCGCCGTGGCCGTCTACGACCCCGAGGGCCGCTTCCTGGCGCTCGTGGAGGAGCAGAAGGGCAAGGCCAAGAGCCTGGCCGTCTTCGGCTGAGGCCCCGGCCGGTCTGCCCGTGGAGCGGCGAACACGGGGCCTTGCTGCGCCGCCGCTCCACGGTCCCCCTCGGTTCCCCCACCCCTAGCGTGTGTCCGACGGCCCGCATTCATTCACCCGTCCGGCAGGCGCTCGGAGTGAAGCCGGGGAGCGCAAGGGGGCGCGTTCACCTCGCGAGCTGGTCCCGCTGATCTTCCCGCCCCTACCGTCGAACAGCGGAGCAGTGCGGCACACGGCCGACGGCAGCTGAGCGGACGGGCGCGGAGGTACGACGATGGCGGGACGGGGCCCGCGACCCGACGACGGCCACCGCACATGGGGGGCCGCCGCCGGCGCCCTCGTCCGCGTCGGCGACCTCGCCGGCCGCACGCGCGGGACCGGATTCCTCGCCGACCACCACGGCACGGTCGTCACCAGTCACGAAGCCGTCGACGGACTGACCCGTCTCGTCGTGGACGCCGCCGACGGCCGCCGATGCGTGGTGAGCGCCGACGCGGTGACCCCGTTGCCGGAACTCGACCTCGCGCTGGTCCGCACCGAGGGCCTCGACGCCGAGCCGCTGCCGCTCACCGTCCGCGACCGCGTCGAGCCCGGCACCTACGTCCGGCTGGTCGCCGGCTGCTGGCGGGAGGCGCGGGTGCTGGCCGCGGCCTCCGTGACGTACACCGCCCCGGACGGCTCCCATCTCCTCGACGGCGCACTGGAGTTGGCGATCGGCACGGCGGGCCGGGACGCGCTGCGGCTCGGCGGGGGCGCGGCCGGCGGCCCGGTGCTCGACGCCGCGACCGGGGCCGTCGTCGCCGTCCTGGGCACCGCCCTGCGCTCCGGGCACCGCGACGCCGGCTTCGCCGTCCCGCTGCGCCCCGGGCCGGCCGACGGTCCCCTCGCCGACCTGCTCGCCCGTAACGCGGCGACGGTCCCGGCCTACGGCGCCGACCTCAACGCGGCGGGCGTGCTGGAGCTGACGGCCACCTCGGTCGGCTCCGCCGGCCCGGCCGGGCCCGCCGCCCACATGCCGGTCGCTCCGGTCGAACGCGCCGTGACAGCAAGGGAGTTCGCCGATTTCACCGCCGGCCCGGCCGCCGTCCTCGCCCTCGTCGGCGCCCCGGGCAGCGGCCGTACGACGGAACTCGCGGCGCTCGCCGCCCGCCGCGCCCAGGACCCGCGCCCCGCGCCCACCCTGTGGCTGCGCGGCGCCGACCTGCGGGAGACGGACGACTCGATCGCGGACGCGGCCCGGCGCGCGCTGACCCGCGCGGCCCGCATCCTGACGGCGTCCCGACCCGATGCGACGTCCCGACCCGCCCTCGGGGACCTCGGCGAGTCGTCTCCGGAGCGGATCGCCCACCTCGCCCGCGCCGCCGGACGCCCGCTGCTGCTGCTCCTCGACGGTCCCGAGGAGATGCCCCCGGCGCCGGCGGACCAGCTGCGCGCGTGGGCCGACGGGACGGCGCGGTGGCTCAGGGAGACGGGGGTGCGGCTCGTGGTGGCGTGCCGGGCGGAGTACTGGGAGCAGGCCGGGGCCTGGTTCCCCGCCGAGCTGCTCTACGGCCGTACGGCACCCGCGCTGCCGCCGTGCGTCCTCCTCGGCGACTTCACCCCGGCCGAGGCCCGCGAGGCCCGCGCCCGGCACGGCGTCCCGGACGCCGCCCTCGCCGCCGCCGACGCCCGCCACCCCCTCACCCTGCGCCTCTACGCCGAGGTCCGCGCCGCCCTCCCCGACGCCCCGGGTGTCCCCGTCGACCGCGACGACGTCCTCGCCGCCCACCTGGACCTGATGTGCCTGCGCGTCGCCGTCCGGCTGGCCGCCGAGAACGGCCTGCGCGGCACCGCCGTACGACGGCTCGCGGCGAAGGTGGCCGGACAGGTCCACGAGGCCGCCCGGCGCAGCCTCGGACCGGGCCAGGGCGAGCTGGACCGCGCCTCGTTCGAGGCGGTGTTCCCGTGGGGGCCCGCGCCCGTCCGGCTCGGCGGCGGCACCGGCTGGGCGTCCGCCGTCCTCGCCGAGGGCCTCCTCGTGCCGGCGGGCGCCGGCTACCGCTTCGCCCACGAGGAGCTCGCCGACTGGATCCAGGGCGCCCATCTCGACCTCGACGAGGCCCTGCGCGTCCTCGTCCACCGCCGCCGCGCCCCCGCGAGCGCCCGCCCGCTGCCCGTCCCGCACCATCGCGTCGGACCCGTCGTCCAGGCCCTGCTGCTCCTCGCCCGCCAGCAGGGACCGCGCCGACTCGCGGAGAAACTGGGCGAGTTGACGGCCGCTCTCCAGGCCGACCCCGACTCGTGGTGGGCCGCGCGCCTGCTCGCCGAGACGCTGCCGCGCGTCCCGGACGCCACGCCGTACATCGGCGTCCTGCACCCGCTGGCCGACCTGGTCGCGGAGCGGCGGAACCGGCCGGAGCCGCGGACCGCGGAGTTCGCCCCCGACTTCTGGACCGCGCTGCCGCTCCCCCTGGACACCCGCCTGGACCTCCTGCGCCGGCTGCTCCCCGCCGACGCGGCCCCGCACGCCGCCGACGCGCCCCGCTACCTCGACGCCGTCGCCCGCCTCCTCGCCGCCGACCCCCTCGCCGTACAGCCGCAGCTCGCCCTCTGGTTCGACGACGAGCGCCCGCTGCCCGCCACCCCGCACGCCACCGTCGCGACCGCCGCCCAGGCGCTGCTGCACACCCACCGGCACGCGGCCCCGGACGACCTCACCGAACTCCTCGTCGACCGCGCCCACCCGCGCGCCGACGAACTCCTCACCGTCCTCGCCGAGGAGGAACCCTCCGCGCTGTGCCGGGCCGTGGACCGCTGGGCGCACGACGAACGCCCCGCCCGGCAGATCGCCGCCACGGCGTACGCCCCGCGCGTCGCACCCCATGTCCGCACCGCCGCCGACCTCGAACTCCTGCGGCACGCGACCCTCGCACTGCGTGGGCCGAGTCACAGCACCCATGCCGATGCGGGCCGGGGGCACCCGGCATGGCACTCTTAGAGCTGCGTAAGGGTGGCTGCGCGAGCGGTCGACTGAACACCAGTACGAAGCAACCGAAGTACGACACGGACACGGGTTCGAGGAGCGGTCACAGTGCAGCGCTGGCGTGGCTTGGAGGACATCCCCCAGGACTGGGGGCGCAGCGTCGTCACCATCGGTTCGTACGACGGGGTGCACCGCGGCCACCAGCTGATCATCCGGCACGCCGTGGACCGCGCCCGTGAACTGGGCGTGCCCTCCGTGGTCGTCACCTTCGACCCGCACCCCAGCGAGGTCGTCCGTCCCGGCAGCCACCCGCCGCTGCTCGCCCCGCACCACCGCCGGGCCGAGCTGATGGCCGAGCTGGGCGTGGACGCGGTGCTGATCCTCCCGTTCACGACCGAGTTCTCGAAGCTGTCGCCCGCCGACTTCGTCGTCAAGGTGCTGGTCGACAAGCTGCACGCGCGGGCGGTCGTCGAGGGCCCCAACTTCCGCTTCGGCCACAAGGCGGCGGGCAACGTCGAGTTCCTGACCGAGCAGGGCAAGATCTACGACTTCGAGGTCGAGGTCGTCGACCTGTACGTGACCGGCGAGGCGGGCGGCGGGGAGCCGTTCTCCTCCACCCTGACCCGGCGCCTGGTCGCCGAGGGCGACCTGGGCGGCGCCGGCGAGATCCTCGGCCGCCCGCACCGCGTCGAGGGCGTGGTCGTCCGCGGCGCCCAACGCGGACGCGAGCTGGGCTTCCCCACCGCCAACGTCGAGACGCTGCCCCATACCGCGATCCCCGCCGACGGCGTCTACGCCGGCTGGCTGCACGCGGCCGGCGAGGCGATGCCGGCCGCGATCTCCGTCGGCACCAACCCGCAGTTCGACGGCACCGAGCGCACGGTGGAGGCGTACGCCATCGACCGCGTGGGCCTGGACCTGTACGGGCTGCACGTCGCCGTCGACTTCCTGGCCTTCGTCCGAGGCCAGGCGAAGTTCGAGTCCCTGGAAGGGCTGCTGGAGCAGATGGCGCAGGACGTGAAGCGCTGCCGGGAGCTGGTGGCGGCGGAGTAGCCGTACGCGCGCGAGCACGCGAAGGGCGGCCGGCGTCTTCGGACACCGGCCGCCCTTCGTCGTCACGTCACTGCTGCGGCGGCGGGGGGTACCCGGGCTGGGGCTGCTGGGGCTGCTGGGGCTGCTGAGGGTAGGGCTGCTGACCCGGGTAGGGCTGCTGCTGCCCCTGCGGGGGGTACGGCTGGCCCTGCGGGGGATAGGGCTGCGGCTCCTGCGGGGCGGCGTACTGCTGGCCGGGCTGCGGCGGGTACGGCTGCTGGGGGTACTGGGGCTGTTGGGGGTGCTGAGGCTGGGGCTGCTGGGGCTGCTGCGGGTAGGGCTGACCGGGGACCGGCTGCTGCCCTTGGACCGGCTGGCCCGGCATGGGCTGGCCCGGCATCTGCTGGCCCGGCATGGGCGGGGCGGCGACCGGCGGCGGGTTGCCGTCGCTGGTCCACAGGCCCTGCAACTGCTGGTGCCGGACGAAGTCCTCCGCGACCATCGCCGCGAGGTTGAAGTACGCCTCCCGCACCTTCGGCCGCATCATGTCGAGGTCGACCTCGGCGCCGGCGGACAGGTGCTCGTCGAAGGGGACGACGATCACGCCGCGGCACCGGGTCTCGAAGTGCGCGACGATATCCTCGACCTTGATCATCTTGCCGGTCTCGCGCACGCCCGAGATGACGGTGATGGAACGCGAGACGAGCTCGGCGTACCCGTGCGCGGACAGCCAGTCCAGCGTCGTGCTGGCGCTGCTCGCGCCGTCGACGGACGGCGTCGAGATGATGATCAGCTGGTCGGCGAGGTCCAGCACCCCGCGCATGGCGCTGTAGAGCAGACCCGTGCCGGAGTCGGTGAGGATGACCGGGTACTGCTTGCCGAGCACGTCGATGGCGCGCCGGTAGTCCTCGTCGTTGAAGGTCGTGGACACCGCCGGGTCGACGTCGTTGGCGATGATCTCCAGGCCGGAGGCGGCCTGGGAGGTGAACCGCCGGATATCCATGTACGAGTTGAGGTACGGGATCGCCTGGACCAGGTCACGGATGGTGGCCCCGGTCTCGCGCCGCACCCGGCGGCCGAGCGTGCCGGCGTCCGGGTTGGCGTCGATGGCGAGGATCTTGTCCTGCCGCTCGCTGGCGAGGGTCGAGCCGAGCGCGGTGGTGGTCGTGGTCTTGCCCACGCCGCCCTTGAGGCTGATGACGGCGATGCGGTAGCAGGACAGCACCGGCGTCCGGATCAGCTCCAGCTTCCGCTGCCGCTCGGCCTCCTCCTTCTTCCCCCCGATCTTGAACCGCGAGGACGCGGCGGCGGGCCGCCCGCTCTTCGCCTTCTGCTTCTTGTTGTTGAGCAGCCGGTCGGACGACAGCTCCACCGCCGCGGTGTAACCCAGCGGCGCGGCACCGGGGTTGACCATCTGCCGCTGATCATGCTGAACAGGCTGCGGCCAGGCGGCCCCGGCCCGGGGGTCGACGGGAGCCTGCGGCGCGTCCGGGGTGTGGGGCGCCTGCGGTGCGTAGGGTGCCTGGGCCTGGGGTGCCTGAGGTGCCTGGGGCGCTTCGGGGGTGTAGGGGGCCTGCGGGGTGTGCGGGGTGTGCGGGGCCTGCGCCGGGTGAGGGGCGGGCGCGGGGGCGGCGAAGCCCTGGGGCGGGCCCACGGGGGGTTGTCCGTCGGCCTGCTGCGGAACGCCGGGGTGCGGCTGGGGGGCTTGCGGGGCCGGGGGCTGGGGGAAGCCGTAGCCGGGCTGGGGGTTGGGCACGGGGGTGCCGGTGGGCGGCTGCGGGAAGCCGTAGCCGGCGGGGGGCTGGGGGGCCGAAGGGGCCGTGTCCGGCTGGGGGTTGGGGGCAGCCGGGGCGGGGGCGGGCTGCGGGAAGCCGTAGCCGGCGGCGGGCTGGGGGGCCGAAGCGACCGGGTTCGGCTGGGCGTTGGGGGCAGCCGGGGGTGCGGCAGGGGCGGGGTCGGGCAGGGGGAAGCCGTAGCCGGGCTGGGGGTTGGGTGCCGGGGCACCGGCGGGCTGCTGCTGCGGGAAGCCGTAACCGCCCTGGGGGGCGGGGCCGCTCGAGGGCTGGGGAGCCGAAGTGACCGTGCCCGGCTGGGCGTTGGGCGCGGCCGGGGGAGCGGCGGGGGTGGGACCGGGCTGCGGGAAGCCGTAGCCGGCAGGGGCGTTGGCCGCGGGGGGCTGCGGGAAGCCGTAACCCGGCTGGGGGTTGGGCGCGGGCGCAGAGTCCGGCTGCGGCAACGGCGTGCCGGTGGGCGGCGGGAAGCCATAGCCCGGCTGAGGCGCGGGCGCGGCGTCCGACTGCGGGGCCGGTACCTGCTGCTGGTCCGCCGGTGCGGGAGCGGGCGGCTGTTGTGCTGCCGGGGCGGCAGCGGGAGCGGGCGGCTGCGGGAATCCGTACCCAGGCTGGAAGTTGGGCGCGGGTGCGGCGTCCGGCTGTGCTGTCGGGGGCTGTTGTGCTGCCGCCGGAGCCGGCGGCTGCGGGAAGCCGTACCCAGCCTGGGGGTTCGGCGCGGGCACGGCGTCCGGCTGTGCTGCCGGGGGCTGTTGTGCTGCCGCGGGAGCGGAGGGCTGCGGGAAGCCGTATGCGGGCTGGGAGTTGGGCGCGGGTGCGGCGGCCGGCTGGGCTGCCGTCGGAGCGGGAGGCTGCGGGAAGCCGTAGCCCTGTTGCGGGTCGGGCGCGGCTGCGGGCCCCGCCTGCTGGGGAGCGGGGGGCTGAGGGAAGCCGTAACCGGCCTGCGGAGCCGCCGGGGCGGGCGGCGGGTTCCAGGCCTGGGGCGCGGGCGGCTGCTGAGCCGGTGCGGCAGCCGCCGGGTCCGCCTGCGGCGGCTGTGCGGGCCACTGGGCGGCCGGGGTCGGCGCGGCGGGCTGGTAGGACGGGGGCAGCGGCGGCACCCCGCCCTGCGGGGCCGGCGGGGGAGTCCAGGCGGACGGAGCGTCCTGCGCGGCGGCGACGGCGTCAGGGCCCGCGTCTAGGCCCGCGGGCACCTCGTCCTGCGGCGCGCCTGCGTTCGCGGGCACCTCGTCCTGCGGCCCGACGGCGCTCGCCGGGGCGGCGTCCTGCGGCTCCGGGGTGTCGGTGGGCGCGGCGTTCTCAGGCGCGGCTGCGGGCACGTTGTCCTGCGGCACGGTTCCGTCGGCGGGCGCGATGGCCTGCGGCTCGACTGCGTTCGTCGGCGCGGTGTCCTGCGGCGCAGCCACGTCCGCGGGCACGTTGTCCTGCGGCGCAGCCACGTCCGCAGTCGCCGGCACCTCGTCCTGCGGCTCGTCGGCGTCCGCCGGCACCTCGTCCTGCGGCGCGGCAGTGTTCGTGGGGGCGTTGTCCGACGGCTCGGTGGGCAGGGCCTCCGGAGCGGGGACGGCGTCCTGCGGCTCGGTGCCAGGCGTGTCGCCCGTGTGCTCCGCGTCTGCGGGGGCGTCGTCATGCGGAACGGCGTCTTCCGCGACGGCGGTCGCCTCGTGCTCCTCGTCCGCCGCGGCCACGGCGTCCTGAACCGGCTCGGTCACGCCGGTCTCCTCGGCCTCCGCCGCCTGCGCAGACGGCTCGGCCACGGCAGCCTGGGCATCGTCGGCCGGGGGCACAACCTCACCCGGCTGAGCCCCCACAACCGCCGCTTCAGGCACGTCAGTCGAGCCGGCGTCCGGCTCCGCCTCGGGAGTACCGGACCCCACGGGCTGCGCCCCCGCCGCCGCTTCGGCGTCGGCCCGCGCCGCAGCCGCCGCGTGCTCGGCGATCTCCCGCTGGAGAGCGACCGCCGAGAAGCGCATCGTGGCACCGCTCTCCAGGTCCCCGTTCCCGGGCACGTCCGGCGTCCCGTACTGCGCCCCCTGCGGCTCGAACCCGCTGCCCGCAGGCAGGTTGGGCACGGCCGCCGGACCGCTCACGGGCGGCGCGGGCGGTGCAGGCGGAGTGAACGGCACCCCGGGCCCCGCCACAGGAGCCGCAGGAGCCGAGGGAGCAGGGGGAGCAGGGGGAGCAGGGGGAGCCGGCGGAGTGAAGGGCGCCCCGGGAGCGGGCGGCGCAGGCGGCGCCGGAGGCAGCGGAGGGGTGAACGGCGCTCCGGGTTCGACGTTCGCGTGGGCCGGCGGAGCCAGCCCGGGAATCGGACCGTCGGCGGGGAACCCACCCCCGGGCCCGCCCGGAGCAGCCGCACCCGCCCCGGAGCCCCCACCGGAGCCCGGCCCACCAGCCGTCCCCGACCCCCCGGCCGCGTTCTGCGTGTACCACGCCGGCGGCGCGTAGTCGATGGTGAACTCGCCCGTCGTCTCGACGGCGGACTCCGCGTCGGGCTGGTCATCGCCGGGTGTGGCCCAGCCCCCGCGGTTCCCGTCCCGATCGCTGCTCACAGTTCCTCCTGGTGTGTGGTCGAGCACCCTCATGCCGTGCCGGGGCGACCAGTTCTCGTCGTCCTAAGTCGTTCGAAGCCGGGGCAGTCCGAGCGGTGCACGCCCGCGCTGCGGGTCGTACGGCCACCGGCTCTCCCCCTGGGACGCCGGTCACCTGTCCACGGGTTCTGGTGGCGCGCCCGTTCCCAGCCTAATCACCAGCGGCCCCGCCCCGGCAGGCCCGTCCACCCCTCAGCGTCCGCCCGACACGTCACGGCCCGACCCGAAGTGCCGTACGACGCTTCCGTATCGGTGAAGGTTCCCGGAGACATCCGTGAACAACTTGGACAGGAGGTGAAGAGAAACGGTCACGATGGATTACTCAACCGCCGTTCCCCGTAAGGATCCTGGCGACTCCCGCACCCCCCAACACGCCCGCCCACGGCCCGGCACAGTCGGGCGCTGCCCCCTGATCACCTACCTCGCAACGGCCGCGCGATCCGGTCCCGCGAGTTCCCCGTCTTCCGCGTCGGCGACTCGTCTTGGGCGTCGAGAGCCGCGCGGCGAAGCAGCGGCAGCGACGCACACGGCGGCGGGGCGGGGACCCGGTCCGTTCACCGGTCTCCCCGCCCCGCCGCCGCACGCCTTCGTCGCCCACGCGCGCGTGCTGCCTGCGCTTCGTCCCCGCGCGCGCGTGCTCACGCGTCGCCCCCGCGCGCGCACCTCCCCGCGCGAAAGACCTCCCCGCGCGCCTGCCTACGCCTCGAGCCCCCCGTTGTGCGGTGCCGGCTCCAGGTCGAATTCGCCGTCGCGTGCTCCCAGCACGAAGGCACGCCACTCGGCCTCCGTGTAGCGCAGCACCGTCCCCGGGTCGAGCGACGACCGCATCGCCACCGCGCCCTCGGGAAGGTACGCGATCTCCACGCGCTCCTCGTGCTGCTCCGTGCCCGGTGCGCAGTGCCACTCGACGCCGGAGATGTCGAGCGCGTACAGCTCGTCGCGCTCGCGGTCCTTGCGGGCCTTGACGTCCTCGTTCACTTCCTCCGCCATGGCGAAGCGACCCCTTCCCGACGTGTGGATGATCCAACCGTCCAGCCTAGTGGCAGAGCACGCCCCGTCCGCCGGATTCGCAGGCCGCGGCAAGGGCGGGCCCGGCCTGCTGGTACGCTGTGTTTCGGCCGTTTGTGCAATCGCCCCCGGAGCCCACCGCTCCGTAGGACGCGCCCAGCGGATCCCCGCCTCCCGAGTAAACGGAAGCTCCCCCGAGATGCAGACCGGGGGCACTCGGCGGCCTTTCGCAGACTATCGAGGAGTACGCGTGTCGCTCGACGCCGCAGTGAAGAAGCAGATCATCTCCGAGTTCGGTACCAAGGAGGGCGACACCGGCTCCCCCGAGGTCCAGGTCGCCATGCTGTCCCGTCGGATCTCCGACCTGACCGAGCACCTCAAGACCCACAAGCACGACCACCACTCCCGCCGGGGTCTGCTGATCCTGGTCGGTCAGCGCCGTCGCCTGCTCCAGTACCTGGCGAAGAAGGACATCCAGCGCTTCCGTGCGCTGGTCGACCGCCTCGGCATCCGCCGCGGTGCGGCGGGCGCCAAGTAAGACGCCGTGAAGGGAGCGGTTCCCGTGACGATCGGGGGCCGCTCCCTTTGCCGTACATACGGACCCGTGCATACGGACCCGCACGTGCGGACCCGTACATACGGACCCGTACGGACGGGAACGTGCGGAGTGTCACTCACGCTTTGTAGTGTGGTAGCACAACGCAATACGGACGACACACCACAAGAGAAGAGGAGGAGCGCACCTCGCCGCCGCCGGTCCTCGGTAGTGGCCCCCGGGCGACGAGCCCCGGGTGCTTCGATCGAAGACCGGCCCGCACCAGACGGAGCGCTTCTCCGCCACTGTCCCCCCGCCACACGGGCGGGCGGGGCGAAAGACGACAAGTAACGGAGAAAACGCTAGTGGAGAACGAGACCCACTACGCCGAGGCCGTCATCGACAACGGCGCCTTCGGTACCCGCACCATCCGCTTCGAGACGGGCCGCCTGGCCAAGCAGGCCGCCGGCTCCGCCGTGGCGTACCTGGACGACGACACCATGGTGCTGTCGGCCACCACCGCCTCCAAGAACCCCAAGGACCAGCTCGACTTCTTCCCCCTGACGGTGGACGTCGAGGAGCGGATGTACGCCGCCGGCAAGATCCCCGGCTCCTTCTTCCGCCGTGAGGGCCGCCCCTCCGAGGACGCCATCCTCACCTGCCGCCTGATCGACCGCCCGCTGCGCCCGTCCTTCAAGAAGGGCCTGCGCAACGAGATCCAGGTCGTCGCCACGATCATGGCGCTCAACCCCGACCACCTGTACGACGTCGTCGCGATCAACGCCGCGTCCGCGTCCACGCAGCTGGCCGGCCTGCCCTTCTCCGGCCCGATCGGCGGCGTCCGCGTCGCGCTGATCAGCGGTCAGTGGGTGGCCTTCCCGACGCACACCGAGCTCGAGGACGCCGTCTTCGACATGGTCGTCGCGGGCCGCGTCCTGGAGGACGGCGACGTCGCGATCATGATGGTCGAGGCCGAGGCCACCGAGAAGACCATCCAGCTGGTCAAGGGCGGCGCCGAAGCCCCCACCGAGGAGATCGTCGCCGCCGGTCTGGACGCCGCGAAGCCCTTCATCAAGGTGCTCTGCAAGGCCCAGGCCGACCTCGCCTCCAAGGCCGCCAAGCCGACCGGCGAGTTCCCGATCTTCCTCGACTACCAGGACGACGTCCTGGAGGCGCTGACCGCCGCCGTCAAGCCGGAGCTCGCCTCCGCGCTGACCATCGCGGGCAAGCAGGAGCGCGAGAGCGAGCTCGACCGCGTCAAGGCGCTCGCCGCCGAGAAGCTCCTGCCGCAGTTCGAGGGCCGCGAGAAGGAGATCTCCGCCGCGTACCGCTCGCTGACCAAGACCCTGGTCCGTGAGCGCGTCATCAAGGAGAAGAAGCGCATCGACGGCCGCGGTGTCACCGACATCCGCACCCTGGCCGCCGAGGTCGAGGCCATCCCGCGCGTGCACGGCTCCGCCGTGTTCGAGCGTGGCGAGACCCAGATCCTGGGCGTCACCACCCTCAACATGCTCCGCATGGAGCAGCAGCTGGACACCCTCTCCCCGGTGACCCGCAAGCGCTACATGCACAACTACAACTTCCCGCCGTACTCCACCGGCGAGACCGGCCGCGTCGGCTCCCCGAAGCGCCGCGAGATCGGCCACGGCGCCCTCGCCGAGCGCGCCCTCGTCCCGGTCCTGCCGACGCGCGAGGAGTTCCCCTACGCGATCCGCCAGGTCTCCGAGGCGCTCAGCTCCAACGGCTCCACGTCCATGGGCTCCGTCTGCGCCTCCACCATGTCGCTGCTGAACGCCGGTGTGCCCCTGAAGGCCCCCGTCGCCGGCATCGCCATGGGCCTGATCTCCCAGGAGATCGAGGGCGAGACGCACTACGTCACCCTCACCGACATCCTCGGTGCGGAGGACGCCTTCGGCGACATGGACTTCAAGGTCGCCGGCACCAAGGAGTTCGTCACCGCCCTCCAGCTCGACACCAAGCTGGACGGCATCCCCGCCTCCGTCCTGGCCGCGGCCCTGAAGCAGGCCCGTGACGCCCGCCTCCACATCCTCGACGTGATGATGGAAGCGATCGACACGCCGGACGAGATGTCCCCGAACGCCCCGCGGATCATCACCGTCAAGATCCCCGTGGACAAGATCGGCGAGGTCATCGGCCCCAAGGGCAAGATGATCAACCAGATCCAGGAGGACACCGGCGCCGAGATCACGATCGAGGACGACGGCACCATCTACATCGGCGCCGCCGACGGCCCGGCCGCCGAGGCCGCCCGCGCCACGATCAACGGCATCGCCAACCCGACCATGCCGGAGGTCGGCGAGCGCTACCTGGGCACGGTCGTCAAGACGACCACGTTCGGCGCGTTCGTGTCGCTGCTCCCGGGCAAGGACGGACTGCTGCACATCTCGCAGATCCGCAAGCTCGCCGGCGGCAAGCGCGTGGAGAACGTCGAGGACGTCGTCGGCGTGGGCCAGAAGGTCCAGGTCGAGATCGCCGAGATCGACTCCCGCGGCAAGCTCTCCCTGATCCCCGTGGTCGAGGGCGAGGACGAAGCAGCCTCCGACGACAAGAAGGACGACGCCGACCAGTGACGTCCCAAGGCTCCAAGGCGACGGCCCGCACCTCTTCGGAGGCGCGGGCCGTCGCCCGTACCCAAACCCTCATCAAGGGCGAGAACGGCATCGGCACGGTCCGCAAGACCACCCTTCCGGGCGGCCTGCGCATTGTCACCGAGACCCTCCCCTCGGTCCGCTCCGCGACCTTCGGCATCTGGGCGCACGTCGGCTCGCGCGACGAGACGCCCGCGCTGAACGGCGCCACGCACTACCTGGAGCACCTGCTCTTCAAGGGCACCTCCCGCCGCAGCGCCCTCGACATCTCCTCCGCCGTCGACGCGGTCGGCGGCGAGATGAACGCGTTCACGGCCAAGGAGTACACGTGCTACTACGCGCGCGTGCTCGACGCCGACCTGCCGCTCGCCATAGACGTCGTCTGCGACATGCTCACCGGCTCGTTGATCCGCGAGGAGGACGTCGACGTCGAGCGCGGCGCGATCCTCGAAGAGATCGCGATGACCGAGGACGACCCCGGCGACTGCGTGCACGACCTGTTCGCGTACACGATGTTCGGCGACAACCCGCTCGGCCGTCCCGTCCTCGGCACCGTCGACACGGTCAACGCCCTCACCGCCGACCGCATCCGCCGCTTCTACAAGAAGCACTACGACCCGACCCACCTCGTGGTCGCCGCCGCCGGCAACATCGACCACAACAAGGTCGTACGCCAGGTCCGCGCCGCCTTCGAGAAGGCCGGCGCCCTCGGCGACCTCGACGCCGCCCCCATCGCCCCCCGCGACGGCCGGCGCGCCCTGCGCACCGCGGGCCGCGTGGAGCTGATCGGCCGCAAGACCGAGCAGGCCCACGTCGTCCTCGGCATGCCCGGCCTCGCCCGCACCGACGACCGCCGCTGGGCGCTCGGCGTGCTCAACACCGCCCTCGGCGGCGGCATGTCCTCCCGGCTCTTCCAGGAGGTCCGCGAGAAGCGCGGCCTGGCCTACAGCGTGTACTCGTACACCTCCGGTTTCGCCGACTGCGGCCTGTTCGGCGTGTACGCCGGCTGCCGGCCCAGCCAGGTGCACGACGTGCTGAAGATCTGCCGCGACGAACTCGACCACGTCGCCCAGAACGGCCTGTCCGACGACGAGATCGCCCGCGCCGTCGGCCAGCTCAAGGGTTCCACCGTCCTCGGCCTGGAGGACACCGGTGCGCTCATGAACCGCATCGGCAAGAGTGAGCTGTGCTGGGGCGAGCAGATGTCCGTCGACGAGATGCTGACCCGGATAGCGGCCGTCACCCCGGACGAGGTCCGCGCAGTGGCCCGCGACGTCCTGGGGCAGCGCCCGTCGCTGTCGGTCATCGGCCCGCTCAAGGACAAGCAGGCGTCCCGCCTGCACGAGGCCGTGGCCTGACACCCGCTCACCGTCCACGGCGGACATCCCCGGAAGCCATCTTCGGTAAGGAAGCAAGAACATGAGCAAGCTGCGCGTGGCGGTCCTCGGCGCACAGGGCCGCATCGGTTCCGAGGCGGTACGGGCGGTCGAGGCCGCCGAGGACATGAAGCTGGTGGCCGCCCTCAGCCGGGGCGACAAGCTGGAGACCCTGGCCGAGGCCCGCGCCCAGGTCGTGGTCGAACTGACCACCCCGGCCTCGGTCATGGGCAACCTCGACTTCTGCGTACGGCACGGCATCCACGCCGTCGTCGGCACCACGGGCTGGACCGACGAGCGCCTCGCGCAGCTCAGGGGCTGGCTCGGCCAGTCGCCGGAGACCGGTGTGCTCATCGCGCCCAACTTCTCCATCGGCGCCGTGCTGACCATGAAGTTCGCGCAGATCGCCGCGCCGTACTTCGAGTCCGTCGAGGTCGTCGAGCTGCACCACCCGAACAAGGTGGACGCCCCCTCCGGCACCGCCACGCGCACCGCCCAGCTCATCGCCGAGGCCCGCCGCGCCGCCGGCTCCGCCCCCAACCCAGACGCCACCGTCACGGCCCTGGACGGCGCCCGCGGCGCGGACGTCGACGGCGTCCCCGTCCACGCCGTACGGCTGCGCGGCCTCCTCGCCCACCAGGAGGTCCTGCTCGGCGGCGAGGGCGAGACCCTCACCGTCCGGCACGACTCCCTGCACCACAGCAGCTTCATGCCCGGCATCCTGCTGGGCGCCCGCCGCGTGGTGACGACCCCGGGTCTCACCTTCGGCCTGGAAAACTTCCTCGACCTGAACTGAGCCCCACCCCATGCGCGCCAAGCTCAC
Source organism: Streptomyces sp. NPDC002328 (assembly GCF_042890065.1). Classification (NCBI taxonomy): domain Bacteria; kingdom Bacillati; phylum Actinomycetota; class Actinomycetes; order Kitasatosporales; family Streptomycetaceae; genus Streptomyces; species Streptomyces sp. NPDC002328. The sequence continues at coordinate 302,833 of NZ_JBIARQ010000010.1, forward strand.
CTACGCCCTCACGGCGGCCGTCCTGGTCGTCTACTTCGTCCTGGTCGGCAGCCGCGGCGTCCTGCTCATCCAGGCCGGCACGCTGCTGACCGTCACCTTCGGGGTGGCGGTGCTGATCCTGCCGGTCATCGGCGTGTGGTTCCTGTGGAAGAACACCCAGTTCGTCCGCAGGGCCAACCAGCTCGCCGCCGAACTCGACGCCGAGGGCGGTCTGCCCGTCGACGAGCTGAAGCGCACCCCCAGCGGCCGGATCGACCGCGACTCCGCCGACGAGGTCTTCGCCCGCCGCAAGGCCGAGACGGAGGACGCCCCCGACGACTGGCGCAGCTGGTTCCGCCTGGCCGTCGCCTACCACGACGCCCGCGACACCCCGCGCGCCCGCCAGGCGATGCAACGGGCGATCACCCTGCACCAGGCGTCCCGCTGACGTCGGCCGTCCGACATCGGGCGTCTGACGCACGCACGCAGCACGGCGGAGGGCCCGGCCGGAGTCCTGTCGACTCCGGCCGGGCCCTCCGCCGCAATATGGCTGACTGCTCGGCGCTGACTGCCTACCGCTGGCTGCTTACCGCTGGCTGCTCACTGCTGCCGGTACTCGTCGGCCCACGCCTCGACCGTGTCGGCCGCCCGGTCGAAGGCCTCGACCCGCCCCAGGAAGTCCGCCCCGTGCGTGGTCAGCAGCGGCATGGCGTCCTGCGGCGACCGGTCCCGTCGTACGAGCGTCAGCGCCTGGCCCTGCACCGTCCGCGGCAGCCCCAGCCAACGCACGGGCTGCTGCACCGTCCGCACCGCCACCACCCGGTTCCAGGTCACCGTGCGCGTGAGGAGGAACCCCACGTGCCGCACCCCGCGCTCGCTCACCCACACGCCCATGCGCAGCAGCCGCAGCGCGGCGGCGATCACCAGCAGGGAGAGGCCGAAGACCACGCCGGCCTCGCTCGGCGAACCGGTCAGCGCGATCACCACGGCGGCGAACAGCACGTACGAGGCGAGCAGCAGACCCAGCGCGGCCACGGCGACCCGCCAGGGCCCCGGACGGTAGGGGCGCCGCCAGCGCTCACGGTCCTCGAACGGCAACGCGACGTCGTCCGCTGCCTGGAATGCGCGGTCGGCCGTCAGGAAGGGCAGGGGCACGGCTGGTCCTCACTCGATCCATGCTGGGGCTGTGCCCGGTGAGGTTATCCGCCTGTGTCCCCGCTCACCACCTGCGGGGGTCCGGACGGGGTCAGCGCCCCTGGGCCTGGGACTGCTGCGCCGGGGCGGTGTGGTCGAGGCTCAGCGCCGGCATCCCGATGACCAGCGACCCCACCAGCGAGGCCACGATGGTGAACCCGAGCAGCCAGCGCCCGGCTATCTGCCCGGCGGAGGACGGCTCGGGCGGGGGCGGCGCCACGTTACTGCGGAACGTGTCGGCTTCGGCGAGAAAGGCGAAGGGTACGGGCTCGCGCCGACGGATCATCTGGGGACCGGTCCTCTCGGTGCTCGAACGAATCGCTGTCATCAACACAGACGAGCGAGTGCCCCGAAGAGTGCCCCACTTGCCCTGAATTCACGGACCTTCACCGAAGATGTCGCGGACCGGCACCGAATGCCCCGGTGGCACCGGCGGGCCGTAGAGTGGGCGCCGACTCCACACGTGATGGGAAGGACCTTCCGTGACCCCCGCCGGCGACCCCAGCCTCTCCCTGCGCAGCGACATGACTGTTGAGCTGGTCAAATCCAGCGCCTCGGATGCGGACGTCCTGTTCGCCGCCCGCGTCTCGACCCTCGGCGAGCAGTCGCTCGAGGAGCTCCAGAAGGACCCCGAGCGCTCAAAGGGTTTGATCAACTACCTCATGCGGGACCGGCACGGCAGCCCGTTCGAGCACAACTCGATGACCTTCTTCATCAGCGCCCCGATCTTCGTCTTCCGCGAGTTCATGCGGCACCGCGTGGGCTGGTCGTACAACGAGGAATCGGGTCGGTACCGGGAGCTCCAGCCCGTCTTCTACAGCCCCGACGAGTCCCGCAAGCTCGTTCAGCAGGGTCGTCCGGGCAAGTACGTCTTCGTCGAGGGGACCCCCACCCAGCACGCGACGGTCAGCCGGGTCCTGGAGGAGTCCTACCAGCAGGCGTACGCCGCCTACCAGAAGCTGCTCGCCGAGGGCGTCGCCCGTGAGGTCGCGCGCGCGGTGCTGCCCGTCGGGCTGTTCTCCTCGATGTACGCGACCTGCAACGCGCGCTCGCTGATGCACTTCCTCGGCCTGCGCACCCAGCACGAGCTGGCGAAGGTCCCGTCCTTCCCGCAGCGGGAGATCGAGATGGTCGGGGAGCGGATGGAGGCCGAGTGGGCCAGGCTCATGCCCCTCACCTACGCCGCCTTCAACGCCAACGGCCGCGTCGCCCCCTGAGGCCGCGAGACGTATGTACGGATCAGCCGCGCGAAGTGTCCGTATTGCGGCATTTGGAGAAGTTCATCTAGCCTGATCAAACGGACCCGGCACTGCTTGAACCCCCGAGCAGGCAGTGCCGGGCTCCGCATTTGACACGACTTGTCGCCTGCCCCGAGGGCAGACCCCGCACTGAGCAACGAGTAGCGTGTTACCCATGGCTCCGACCTCCACTCCGCAGACCCCCTTCGGGCGGGTCCTCACCGCCATGGTCACGCCGTTCACGGCGGACGGCGCACTCGACCTCGACGGCGCACAGCGGCTCGCCACCCACCTGGTGGACGCAGGCAACGACGGCCTGATCGTCAACGGCACCACCGGCGAGTCCCCCACCACCACCGACGCGGAGAAATCGGACCTGGTACGAGCCGTCCTGGAGGCCGTCGGCGACAGGGCCCATGTCGTGGCGGGCGTCGGCACCAACGACACCCACCACAGCATCAAGCTGGCGCGCGAGGCGCAGAAGACGGGCGCGCACGGCCTCCTGGTCGTCACCCCGTACTACAACAAGCCCCCGCAAGAGGGCCTGTACCGCCACTTCACCACCGTGGCCGACGCCACCGAGCTGCCGGTCATGCTCTACGACATCCCCGGCCGCAGCGGCGTCCCGATCAACACCGAGACGCTCGTCCGCCTCGCCGCCCACCCGCGCATCGTCGCCAACAAGGACGCCAAGGGCGACCTCGGCCGCGCCAGCTGGGCCATCGCCCAGTCCGGCCTCGCCTGGTACTCCGGCGACGACATGCTCAACCTGCCGCTGCTCTCCGTCGGCGCGGTCGGCTTCGTCTCCGTCGTCGGCCATGTCGTCACCCCGGACCTGCGCGCCCTCGTCGACGCCTTCACCGCCGGCGACGTCCAGAAGGCCACGGAGATCCACCAGAAGCTGCTCCCCGTCTACACCGGTATGTTCCGCACCCAGGGCGTCATGACCACCAAGGCCGCGCTCGCCCTCCAGGGTCTGCCCGCCGGCCCGCTGCGCGCCCCCATGGTGGAGCTCACCGCCGAAGAGACCGAGCAGCTCAAGATCGATCTTGCCGCGGGCGGGGTACAGCTCTGACAACGGACTTCACAACTGAATACGGCAGGCCACCGGTGCCTGCACACCACAACGACAACTGCTTCTGCACGAACGTCACGCGCGCCACGTGCCCACCGGTACGTGGCGCGCGTGTTTGAGGAGAGTCTTTTGAGTCATCCGCACCCCGAACTGGGCCCGCCCCCGCCGCTCCCCGAAGGCGGCCTCCGGGTCACGCCGCTCGGCGGCCTCGGCGAGATCGGCCGCAACATGACGGTCTTCGAGTACGGCGGCCGTCTTCTGATCGTCGACTGCGGAGTGCTCTTCCCCGAGGAGGAGCAGCCCGGAATCGACCTGATCCTGCCGGACTTCTCGTCCATCAGGGACCGCCTCGACGCCGTCGAGGGCATCGTCCTCACCCACGGCCACGAGGACCACATCGGCGCCGTCCCCTACCTCCTCCGGGAGAAGCCGGACCTCCCGCTGATCGGCTCCAAGCTGACCCTCGCCCTCATCGAGGCCAAGCTCCAGGAGCACCGCATCCGCCCCTACACCCTTGAGGTGGCCGAGGGGAACCGCGAGCGGATCGGCCCCTTCGACTGCGAGTTCGTCGCGGTCAACCACTCCATCCCCGACGCCCTCGCCGTGGCCATCCGCACGCCGGCCGGCATGGTGGTCCACACCGGCGACTTCAAGATGGACCAGCTGCCGCTGGACAGCCGCCTCACGGACCTGCACGCGTTCGCACGTCTGAGCGAAGAAGGCATCGACCTCCTTCTGTCCGACTCGACGAACGCCGAGGTGCCGGGATTCGTCCCGCCGGAGCGGGAGATCTCCAACGTCCTGCGCCAGGTCTTCGCGAACGCCCGCAAGCGGATCATCGTGGCCAGCTTCGCCAGCCACGTCCACCGCATCCAGCAGATCCTGGACGCGGCGCACGAGTACGGCCGGCGGGTCGCCTTCGTCGGCCGCTCGATGGTCCGCAACATGGGCATCGCCCGCGACCTCGGCTATCTGAAGATCCCGCCGGGCCTGGTCGTCGACGTCCGGAGCCTGGACGACCTGCCGGACCACCAGGTGGTCCTGGTCTGCACGGGTTCCCAGGGCGAACCGATGGCCGCGCTGTCCCGCATGGCCAACCGCGACCACCAGATCCGCATCGTCGACGGCGACACGGTGATCCTGGCGTCGTCGCTCATCCCCGGCAACGAGAACGCCGTCTACCGCGTGATCAACGGCCTGACCCGCTGGGGTGCGAACGTCATCCACAAGGGCAACGCCAAGGTGCACGTCTCCGGCCACGCGTCCGCGGGCGAGCTCCTGTACTTCTACAACATCTGCCGGCCGAAGAACCTGATGCCGGTCCACGGCGAATGGCGCCACCTGCGCGCCAACGCCGAGCTGGGCGCCCTGACCGGCGTCCCGCACGATCGCATCGTCATCGCCGAGGACGGCGTCGCCGTCGACCTCGTCGAGGGCAAGGCCAAGATCTCCGGCAAGGTCCAGGCCGGGTACGTGTACGTCGACGGCCTCTCGGTCGGCGACGTGGGCGAGCCCGCCCTGAAGGACCGGAAGATCCTGGGCGACGAGGGCATCATCTCCGTCTTCGTCGTCGTGGACTCCTCCACCGGCAAGATCACGGGTGGGCCGCACGTCCAGGCCCGCGGCTCGGGCATCGAGGACTCGGCCTTCGGGGGCGTCATCCCGAAGATCACCGAAGTCCTGGAGCGCTCGGCTCAGGACGGCGTGGTCGAACCCCACCAGCTGCAACAGCTCATCCGCCGCACCCTGGGCAAGTGGGTCTCCGACAACTACCGGCGCCGGCCGATGATCCTCCCGGTCGTCGTGGAGGTCTGACCCGCGAACGGCCCCTCGTACGCGTGAACCTGGAGCGGAGCCCCTCGATTTGCATCGGGGCGCTCCGCTCCAGTACGTTTACGGCTCCGCCCGATCGGGAACCCGGCCACCTCATGCGTGTCCGGACCACTCTCCGGAGGGGCGGGAAATCCGACTCAGAACTTCTGATAAAGTCGGAACCGCCGGAAAGGAAACCGCGAAACAAAAGCGGGAACCTGGAAAGCACCGAGGAAATCGGATCGCGAAAAGGTCTG